>NZ_JAQFNK010000012.1:0-153432 GCF_027710505.1 Bacillus cereus group sp. TH152-1LC
GAAGTTGAAGAATCGAAAGAGGAAGTAAAAGAACCAACAAAAGAAGTTGAAGAATCGAAAGAGGAAGTAAAAGAACCAACAAAAGAAGTTGAAGAATCGAAAGAGGAAGTAAAAGAACCGACAAAAGAAGTTGAAGAATCGAAAGAGGAAGTAAAAGAACCGACAAAAGAAGTTGAAGAATCGAAAGAAGAAGTAAAAGAACCAACAAAAGAAGTTGAAGAATCGAAAGAGGAAGTAAAAGAACCGACAAAAGAAGTTGAAGAATCGAAAGAAGAAGTAAAAGAACCAGTAAAAGAAGTTGAAGGATCAAAAGAAGAAATAAAAGAACCAGCAAAAGAAGTTGAAGGTCCGAAAGAAGAAGTGAAAGAGCCAACAAAAGAAGTTGAAGGTCCGAAAGAAGAGGTGAAAGAGCCAGGAAAAGAAATTGAAGGTTCAAAAGACGCAGGAAATAAATCGGCTATTAATAAACAAGAAGAAAGTAAGAAATCACTAGGAGCAACAGGTGGACAAGAGAATACACCAACATTACTTTCAGGTGTAGCATTAGTTCTTTCAGCACTGAGTATGTTTGTATTTAGAAAGAGACTATTTAAGAAATAAAAACGTTTTATCTTATTATAACGAAAAATAGTTATATAATTTTTTGAGAAGACATTATTATGGCGATTTCATTTTGAAATATGCTTATGATAATGTCTTTTTTTTTGAAGGATATAAATGGAAAAAGTGTAAATGTATTAGAGAAGGAGGAGAGGTTATGTATGTTAGTACTATTTTAAAGGTTGAAGAGATTGCGTCATTTATTGCAACTGTAAATAAAGACGCTACTCATCATGTTGGTTATTGTGGAGACGAGAAAGAGGAGTTGTTACAGACAATTATCCATGATTTTTCGGATATAGGATGGGAACAATCTTTTGTTGCTACTTATGAGAATAATAATTTAATAGGTGTATTAGGATTTGATGTGGATGAAGTAAAAAAGTGTGCAGAAATTTGGGGACCGTTTATTCTTTCAGCAAATTGGGAAGAAGTTGCTTTACATATGTGGGAAGAGCTTATAGAAAAGATGCCTTTTTATATTGAAAAGTTTTATGGTTTTTATCATGTGGAAAATAATAATTGTGCCCGCTTAATGAAGGATTTACATGCAAAAGAACAAGATCGACATAGTATTTTTAGTTTAAGCCATAATACTGTGGAAGAACGTAGTATATGTAATGTAGAAGAAGCTTTACCAAAAGTATTTGAGAAGTTTATCTCTTTACACAATAATGTTTTTCCTAATACGTATTATGAAGGAAATGAAATTATCGAACGTTTAAGTGATACGAATAAATTATTTGTAAGTATGAAGAATGATAAGTTAGAAGGTTACGTATATGTTGAAGTAAATGCGGAGTTTCAAGAAGCGAATATCGAATTTATTGCAACTGCTGAAAATAGTAGAAGAAAAGGTGTCGGAGAGCGCTTATTACAATCGGCAATTCAGTATATTTTCTCCTTCCAAGGGATGAGAGAGATAGAACTATGTTTGAATACGAATAATGATCGTGCGATGAAATTGTACAAGAAAGTAGGTTTTGAGGAGAAAGCATGTTTACAACACTATATAATAGAGTAAAAACCCATTCGTATGAAGATTATAATTCATACGAATGGGTTTTATTTAATTTACTTTGCCGCCCTCAGTAATAATGGATTCGGGTGCTAATCTTTACATAACTTTTTTTATTTTTTTCGGAACTTCTTTCGTTTGCGAATTAACATCTTCTTTTCGCAGCTCTTTAAAGAGCGAAGTAACCATAAGAACGACTACGATAGAAAATGGTAGTGCTGCGATTATAGCTGCAATTTGTAGTGCATTTAATCCTCCAGCTTGTAATAAAAGAGCTGCAATGATCGCGATTGTTAATCCCCATATAAGTTTTAAACTATTTTTCGGTGATAAGCTTCCGTTACTCGTTTGCATTGAAACAACAAACGTTGCCGAGTCGGCAGAAGTAACGAAAAATGTGGCTACTAAAATTAACCCGATAACCGTTAAAAATGTAGAGAATGGTAGGTGTGAAATAACAGCAAATAATCCAATCTCTGTACCGTTTTTTGCGATTTCATCAGCTATTCCAAGCGATTGGAACATTTCCATATGGATAGCGGTACCGCCAAATACTGCAAACCAAAATGTACAGATAAGAGTTGGGACTAATACAACTCCAATAATAAATTCTTTTATTGTGCGCCCTTTAGAAATACGAGCGATGAATGTACCGACGAATGGAGACCAAGAGATCCACCATCCCCAATAGAAAATAGTCCAGTTTTCAATCCAAGAAGAAGATTTTTCATTAAATGCTCCTAAATTTAATCCCATACTAGGTAAAGATCCGATATAAGAACCGAGTGTAGATGTGAAATATTTCATAATAAATACAGTTGGTCCTAAAAGTAAAAAGGAGATGAGTAATATACCTGCAAGAGAGAAATTCAAGTTACTCAAATATTTAATCCCACGATCTAAGCCCGTTTGTGCGCTTGTTAAATATAAAACAGCGAAGATGGCGATAAGTACGAGCTGTGTAAGTAAAGTGTTATGAATAGAAGGGAATAAATAGCTTAATCCTCCGGCGATTTGTTGAGCACCAATCCCAACAGATGGCACAATACCGAATACTGTGGCTAAAACAGCTAAAATATCGACTGTTTTTCCGATAGGAGAATTTTTCGATCGATTAAATAATGGAGTAACTGTAGCCCCAATTGTGCTACCTTTTTGTTTGCGGAATGTGAAATATGCAATTGTTAAAGCAACCATTGCGTATAGTGACCATGGAAAGAGACCCCAGTGGAAAAATGAATATTGCATAGCGAGCTTGGCGCTTTCCTCTGTACCTGCTTTTCCTGTTAATGGATCTGTAAAATGTGAAATTGGTTCAGCGATTCCATAAAAGAGGAGTCCAATTCCCATTCCTGCTCCAAACAACATAGATAGCCAAGATGGATAACTATACTTTGGTTTTTCTTCATCTTTACCAAGACGAATAGAACCGTACTTAGAAAATGCTAAATAAGTGGCTAAAATAATCATTGCGGTCATAAGTAGAGAGTAAAACCATCCAAATTTATTGAGGATAAATGAATTTAAGGAAGATGTAACACTTTGTAAATCATAGCCTTGTATCCAACTTGCCGGGGTAATTCCCCATATGATGAATAATGTTGTTAGCAAGATGGAGATATAAAATACACTGTTCTCTTTTTTTATCATAGAATCCCACCCTTGTTTAATAAAGTTAACAATTATATTAATCATAACAATTAAAAGTTTAATTGTCAAAATATTCCCTTTTTAATGCATGAAAAAGGACTGTTTAATCGCTATAGATTCATACCTATTGGAGGTTAGATAAAGGAGAGGTTGTTCACGATATGTACAAAATGTAAGAAGAAATAATATGAAATATTGCATTTAATATTTTTATATCTAGATTTTATGTTAAATTCTTGGATGGAATATTTAAATAGGGGGCAAGGATATGAACAAGAAATCAAAAATTAATAAAATAATGCTTAGCATTAGTACAATGGCTCTATCACTGGGGGCAATTCAAACTCATGTATCAGCAGAAGAAAAGGTGCCATATAATGTATTGCATTCGAAACCGGTTGGAATTGAAAAGCCAGTAGATGAGATTGGGCACGTTTCTAAAGCAGAGGAGACATTATCGTTTAAAGAACGGTTACAAGTAGGAGACTTCTCGCAGCGACCAGCATCTATTATGAAGAGCTCAGAAGTAAAGCAAATGAAAGAAAGCTATTCAATGGCTGATTTAAATAAAATGAATGATCAAGAATTAGTTGAAACACTAGGAAGTATTAAGTGGAATCAAATTACAGACTTATTCCAGTTCAATGAAGATGCAAAGGCTTTTTATAAAGATAAAGGAAAAATGCAAGTAGTTATAGATGAATTAGCTCATCGAGGTAGTACATTTACGAAAGATGATTCAAAAGGAATTCAAACGTTTACGGAAGTGTTACGTTCAGCTTTTTATCTTGCATTTTACAATAATGAATTAAGTGATTTAAATGAGAGAAGCTTCCAGGATAAATGTTTACCAGCTTTAAAAGCAATCGCAGCAAATCCAAACTTTAAGCTCGGTACATATGAGCAAGATTCAGTCGTATCGGCATACGGTAAATTAATCAGTAATGCTTCAAGTGATGTAGAAACGGTTCAATACGCAGCTAATATTTTAAAACAATACAATGATAATCTTCGTACGTATGTAGACGATCGTATGAAAGGACAAGCTGTATACGATCTTATGCAAGGTATTGATTATGATATGCAATCTTATTTATTTGAAACTCGTAAAGAGGCAAAAGATACAATGTGGTATGGGAAAGTAGATCGGTTTATTAATGAAATAAATCGTATCGCTCTTTTAAATGAAGTAACACCGGAAAATAAGTGGCTCGTTAATAATGGAATTTATTTCGCTAGTCGTTTAGGGAAGTTTCATAGTAATCCAAATAAAGGATTAGAGGTTGTTACACAAGCAATGCATATGTACCCGCGTTTAAGTGAGCCGTATTTTGTTGCAGTAGAACAAATTACAACAAATTATAACGGGAAAGATTATAGCGGGAATACAGTAGATTTAGAGAAAATACGTAAAGAAGGAAAAGAACAGTACTTACCAAAAACGTACACATTCGACGATGGATCTATTGTGTTTAAAACAGGGGATAAAGTATCAGAAGAAAAAATTAAGAGACTATACTGGGCTGCGAAGGAAGTAAAAGCGCAGTATCATCGTGTAATTGGGAATGACAAAGCATTAGAGCCAGGTAATGCGGACGACGTATTGACGATAGTAATCTATAATACTCCAGACGAATATCAGTTAAACAGACAATTGTATGGGTATGAAACAAACAACGGTGGAATTTATATTGAAGAAACAGGAACATTCTTTACATATGAGCGTACGCCAGAACAAAGTATTTATAGTTTAGAAGAGCTGTTCCGTCATGAGTTTACTCATTATCTTCAAGGGAGATTTGAAGTGCCAGGTTTATTTGGAAGAGGAGATATGTATCAAAATGAGAGATTAACTTGGTTCCAAGAAGGAAATGCAGAATTTTTCGCAGGATCTACTCGTACAAATAATGTAGTACCGAGAAAGAGTATCATTAGTGGATTATCATCTGATCCTGCAAGCCGTTATACAGCAGAGCGCACATTATTTGCTAAATATGGTTCTTGGGATTTCTATAATTACTCGTTTGCATTGCAATCTTATTTATATACACATCAATTTGAAACGTTTGATAAAATTCAAGATTTAATTCGTGCAAATGACGTGAAAAATTATGATGCCTATCGTGAGAATTTAAGTAAAGATTCTAAACTAAATAAAGAGTATCAAGAGTATATGCAGCAGCTAATTGATAATCAAGATAAATATAGTGTGCCGGAAGTAGCAAATGATTATTTAGCTGAACATGCACCGAAATCACTAACAGCAGTAGAGAAAGAAATTAGTGATACGCTGCCTATGAAAGATGAAAAAATGACAAAACATAGCTCACAATTCTTTAATACATTTACTTTAGAAGGTACGTATACAGGTAGTGTAACAAAAGGTGAGTCAGAAGATTGGAATGCAATGAGTAAGAAAGTAAATGAAACGCTAGAACAACTGGCACAAAAAGAATGGAGTGGCTACAAAACGGTTACAGCATACTTTGTCAATTACCGTGTGAATAGCTCAAAGCAATTTGAATATGATGTAGTCTTCCACGGTATCGCAAAAGATGATAGAGAAAATAAAGCTCCAACAGTTAATATAAATGGACCTTATAATGGGCTTGTAAAAGAAGGTATTCAATTTAAAAGTGATGGCTCAAATGATGAAGATGGAAAAATCGTTTCTTATTTATGGGAATTTGGAGATGGAAGCACAAGTGCAGAAGTTAATCCAGTACATGCGTATGAAAGAGAAGGAACTTATAAGGTAGCGTTAAGAGTAAAAGATGATAAAGGTAAAGAGAGCAGAAGCGAAACAACTGTTACGATTAAAGATGGAAGTTTAACAGAATCAGAACCAAATAATCGTCCAGAGGAAGCAAATCGTATTGGGCTAAACACTACTATAAAAGGTAGCCTTATCGGCGGAGATCACACTGATGTTTATACATTTAATGTAGCATCAGCGAAAGATATCGATATTTCCGTTTTAAATAAGTATGGAATTGGGATGACATGGGTACTTCACCATGAATCAGATATGCAAAATTATGCAGCTTACGGTCAAGCGAACGGAAATCATATAGAAGCAAAATTTGGTGCAAAACCAGGTAAGTATTATTTGTATGTATATAAATATGATAATGGCGATGGAACGTACGAATTATCAGTAAAATAAGTACTTTTCCAATGTATGTTTAACTTTACTTTTTGTGGAAAATAGTATATTATATAGATATATAATATATCGGTTATTTTCTAGGAGGAGCCTGTCACAATAGGTTTCTCCTGTTCTTTTTTAGAGGCCTGTCTTACAGGCTATTCTTTAAAAAGTAAATAACTGAAAATTAAGAACAATAATCTTTGAAAGAGGTGGGGCATACACATAACAAAAAAGGATTGTTTAAGAGAGGGGGATAAGAAATGGATTTGTTTGGTTATCCACTTGAAACAATTTATTTATACGGATTTATTATTGCTACTATACTCACTGTTATTTATATCTTTTTTGGAGATATATTTGAATCCATATTTAGTTTTGGAGGCGGATCTGTATCCGTTGTTACTTTATTACTTAGTTTTTTCGCCATGTTATGTGGACTTAGTTATATAGGAGAATATTTATTTTCCTTTAATAGTATTCTTATTTTCGGGGCTGCATTTGCTATATCCTTTATTGGTGTTTTCATAATGAAAATATTAATTTTAAAGCCGATTGCAGAAGCAGAACAAAACACTGTGCAGCGTATGGATGAATTCATTGGCTGTAAGGGAGAGGTCATTACGACTATTCCTACAGAAGGGTTTGGTGAAGTATTAATTTCCTCCCAATTTGGAAACAATGCAATCCTAGCTAAAACAGTTGGGAAGAAAGATATTTCACAAGGAACTGAAGTTATTATCGAGGGAGTCCAAGATGGTGTTTTGCTTGTACAGAACATCGCTTATTCTTTAAAGAAACCAAAATTATAAGGGGGAATTTACATGACGATTCCATTAATTATCGGTGGAGTATTACTCGCAATTTTAATTCTACTCATTTTAGTATTCATTACAAAATATCGAACAGTTGGACCAGATGAAGCATTAATTGTTACTGGAAACTGGCTTGGTGGCGGGAAAAATGTAGTTACCACTGATGATGGAAAGAAGATTAAGATTATTCGTGGAGGCGGTACTTTCGTAGTTCCGATTATGCAAAGAGCAGAGCCTTTAAGTCTATTAAACTACAAATTAGAAGTGGGAACACGTGATACGTATACGAAACAAGGTGTACCGATTACAGTAAACGGTGTTTCTATTATTAAAGTAGGATCTACCATTGAAGAGGTTTCTACAGCTGCTGAACAATATTTAGGAAAAGAAACAGAAGAGTTAAAAATAGAAGCAAAAGAGGTTTTAGAAGGGCATCTACGTGCTATCTTATCTTCTATGACAGTAGAAGATGCGTATAGTAATAGAGAGCAATTTGCTCAAAAGGTACATGAAGTAGCTTCTACAGATTTAAAGAAGATGGGACTTCGCATCGTTTCCTTTACAATTAAAGAAATCATGGATAAGAACGGTTACTTAGATGCACTTGGTCAGCCACAAATTGCAATGGTTAAGCGTGATGCAACAGTTGCAAATGCAGAGCGTGAAAAAGAGGCGCGAATTGAAAAAGCTCGTGCTGAGAAAGAAGCGAAAGAAGCTGAGTATCAACGTGATGCACAAATCGCTGAAGCTGAAAAACATAAAGAGTTAAAAGTACAATCTTATAAGAGAGACCAAGAACAAGCTCGCGCAGATGCAGATCTTTCCTATGAATTACAACAAGCAAAAGCGCAACAAGGTGTTACAGAAGAGCAAATGCGAGTTAAAATTATTGAGCGTGAAAAGCAAATTGAATTAGAAGAAAAAGAGATTGCGCGTCGTGAAAAGCAATATGATGCAGAAGTAAAGAAAAAGGCAGATGCGGATCGCTATGCTGTTGAACAATCAGCAGAAGCGGAAAAAGTAAAACAAATGAAAAAAGCAGATGCGGATCAATATAAGATTGAAGCTGAAGCGAGAGCTCGTGCAGAAGAAGTACGTGTAGAAGGTTTAGCGAAAGCGGAAATCGAAAAAGCGCAAGGTCAAGCAAAAGCAGAAGTACAAAAAGCACAAGGTACAGCGGAAGCAGATGTTATTAGGTTAAAAGGTTTAGCAGAAGCAGAAGCGAAACAAAAAATTGCAGAGGCATTTGAGTTATATGGCCAAGCGGCAATTATGGATATGGTTCTTAACATGCTTCCAAGTTATGCGAAGGAAGTTGCAAGCCCACTTAGCAACATTGATAAAATTACAGTTGTCGATACAGGCGGCGGTGGTAAAAATAGCGGCGCCGGAAAAGTTGCAGGTTATGCGACTGATTTAATGGCAACGATGCAAGAAACATTAAAAGCTTCTTCTGGCATTGACTTAAAAGAGTTATTAGAAGGATTTGCTGGAAAAGGAGCAGTACAACAATTATCAAACGATAAACCTGTTGTATCTGTAGTAGAAGATGAGAAAAAAGAAGTAGCAAAAGATAAAGAATAGCAAAGTGAGGAACCTCTAGTAAGTGAGATACTAGAGGTTCTTCTGTGAATTATAATATTTAAAACAATATACATTTTTATATATTGTTTTAATTATATAAATTATATAGAATGAAAAAGGTATGTATCAACTCTTCAATAGAGAAAGATATAGAGAGTCACATTGATACATTTTAATTGTAAGATTTATATAAAGAAATTAAATGTAAGGCAATTACATTTAAAACGATATGGAGGGGTAGAAACATGTTTCAAGGAAAATTAAGGAGTAGTAGCTTAAAAGCAAAGTTACTTGTATCATTTGTTATCATTTTAATTCTTCCAAGTATTGTAATTGGTTGGACGTCTTATCAACAAGCGAAGACAAATTTTAATGAAACGATTTCACAATCGGCGAAAGACAATATAAAAATTTTGGATAATGTAATTAATAAAGAATTGGATAGTAAAAAAGTAGATGCAGTTTATTTTACGAAGTTATTTACACAATCGAGTTACCAAGCGGATCAAATACAAAATATCCAAAATAAACTAGAAGAATATAATAAGTTACATCCAGAACTGGAAGCCATCTATACTGGAACCAGCAATGGGCAGTTTATTCAATCACCGTCTATTCAAATGCCAGAAGGATATAATCCTACAGAAAGAGATTGGTATAAAGAGGCAGCGAAAAAAAGTGGAGAAGTAATTATTACAGCTCCATATAAATCAAAAACGACAGGAAATATTGTTATTACAATAGCAAAACAAAATGATGATAAGAGCGGTGTTCTCGGTATTGATTTAATTATTAATGATATCGTAAACACTTCGAAGATGGTTAATATCGGTAAAAGTGGATATGTAGCAATTTTTGATCAAGATAAAAATGTAGTAGCGCATCCAACGATGAAGCCAGGGGATAAGGTAGAAGAGAAGCTTGAAAAAAAGTTGTATAAACAAGAAATAGGTGATTTTAATTTCACATTAGATGGTGAAGAGCGCCATATCACTTTTAAAACAAATAAAATAACTGGATGGAAAATAGCAGGAATTATGCCTTCAAAAGAAATTATTGAAGCAGCTGAACCTATTTTCTATAAAACGATAACTGTTATTGGCATTTCATTAATAATTGGTGGGATTTTAATTTACTTCATCATTGCTTCTATTATTAATCCGTTAAAACAACTTGTTATATCATCGAAAAAAATTAGTGAAGGCGATTTAACAGAATCCATTACAGTTCATTCTAGGGATGAAATTGGACAGCTAGGAGAAAGTTTTAACGAGATGGCAGCATCATTACAGAAGGTTATTTCCAACATAAATACTTCAGCAAGTCATGTAGCGGCATCTTCAGAAGAATTAACAGCTAGTATGAAGCAGACGAGTGAAGCGACGGAACAAATTACACAAGCGATAGAGCAAGTGTCGAGTGGAGCGGAAATACAAACGAAAGAAGTTGAAGAAGGCGCAACGTTATTAGAAGAAGTTACAGAAGGAATTCAGCGTGTTGCAGATAGTTCTTCATTAGTATCCACAGCATCTATGTATACGAAGAAAAAGGCTGAAGATGGTGGGAAGTTAGTTGCACAAACTGTGAATCAAATGCAATTAATCCATGAGTCTGTTTCACAATCAGATAAAGTTATTGTGTTGTTAGATGATAAATCGAAACAAATTGGAGCGATTCTTGAGGTGATTCAACATATTGCAGAGCAGACAAATTTACTAGCATTAAATGCTGCAATTGAGGCTGCGAGAGCTGGAGAGCAAGGAAGAGGATTTGCAATTGTAGCAGATGAAGTGCGAAAGTTAGCAGAACAATCAGGACAGTCTTCTACGGAAATTGGAAAACTAGTAAAAGAGATACAATTTGACATAAAAGAGACAGTAAGCTCTATGAAGCAAGTTGGAACAGAAGTACAATCAGGACTTGTAGTTGCAAATGAAACGAAGCAAAGCTTTGCTGAAATATTGAAGTCTACAGATGATACAGTTGTACAAATTGATAGTATGGTAGAAGTAGCGAAACAAATGACAGTAGATGCAAAACAAGTTAGTGCATCTATTAATGAAATTGCAGCTACGATTGAAGAAAATGCAGCAAGCGTTCAAAATATTGCTGGTTCTTCAGAAGAACAATTAGCTTCAGTAGATGAAATCAATGCAGCAGCAGTTCATTTATCGCAAATGGCAGAAGAATTACAAGAGATGATTGGAAAATTTAAAGTGTAATAAAAAATGTTAAGAAACGAGGTATTAATTGTACTTCGTTTCTTTTTTTATGAAGATAAAAATAAAGAAATATAGAGTAATCGTGTTATGATTAGGTGTAATTATAAAAGACTGTAAATTCTTTAAATTCCATCTTTAATTATGTTAGGGGAATGGTTTTGAAATTTAAAAAGTTAAAACTACAACCGAGAATTACATTAACAATTAGTACACTTATTCTAGTCGTACTTCTACTAACAAGTTATTTATTTTATTACATATTGTCTGAAACGGTGGAAGAGCAAATTGGTAAACGGGCTTTGCATGTTGCGAAAACAGTTGCTGCTATACCTGAAATAACGGAAGCCTTTCAAAAAGAAAATCCAGCTTCTATTATTCAGCCAATTGCAGAAAAAATTCGAATTGATACAGATGCTGATTTTATTGTAGTTGGAAACAAAGAGGGGATTCGATATGCACATCCTAAGCGAGATAAAATAGGAGAAGAAATGGTTGGTGGAGATAACGAAGGGGTTCTATTAGAAGGGAAATCGTATGTTTCGAGAGCAACTGGATCATTAGGCCCTTCATTACGTGGAAAAGTTCCAATCCGTAATCAGGAAAATGAAATTATTGGCGTGGTGTCTGTTGGATTTTCAATGGATGATATTCATGGAGCCGTAGAAGTGTATGGAAAGCGCGTATTTTGGATTACAATAATTGGTCTTTTAATTGGAATAATTGGCTCTATATATTTAGCGGGAAGTATAAAAAGAATGATGTTTGGGATGGAGCCAGAAGAAATTTCATCTTTATACGAAGAGCATAGTACAGTGATTCAATCTGTACGTGAAGGGATTATTGTTATTGATCAAAATGGCATGATTAGTTTAGTCAATCAAGCGGCTTATGATATTCTTTCGCTAGATAAACAACGAAATATTATTGGAGAATTTATTTTAAATGTAATTCCTAATTCAACAATACTAGATGTATTTCAAACTGGTGAAGAACAGTTTGATCGTCAATTAAATATAAAAGGGCAGGCTGTGATTGCGAACCGTCTACCTATTAAAGTAAAGAATAAAGTAACTGGCGTTGTATCGAGCTTACGTTTGAAATCTGAAATGGATCAATTAACAGCAGAATTATCTCAGACGAAGCAATATACAGAGGCATTACGAGCGCAAACACATGAATATAACAATTTATTGTATACGCTTTCAGGTCTTATTCAGTTGGAATCATATGAGGATGCTTTAGAGCTTATTCATAAGGAAACAGCGGTATATCAAGATTTTGTTCAATTTATTATGAAGCGAATTCAAAATCCGTGGTTAGGTGGGATTTTAATTGGATTCTATAATAGAGCGCGAGAGTTAAAGATTGATTTCATGCTAGATCGAGAAAGTAGCTTAGATAAATTAAGTCCGCACATTGAGAGTAATTATGTCGTTTCTATTTTAGGAAATTTAATTACGAATGCATTTGAAGCAATTGAAAGAAATGAAGAGAATGATAAGAAGGTAAGAATGTTTGTAACTGATATTGGAGAAGAAATAGTAATTGAAGTGGAAGATTCAGGACAAGGGATTCATGATGAAGTCATTACTAGTATATTCTATAAAGGCTTCTCGACGAAAGAAGGCGGGAAGCGAGGTTATGGATTAGCAAAAGTGAAAGAGCTAGTAGAAGATTTAAATGGAAGTATTGCAATCGAAAAAGGGGATTTAGGTGGTGCATTATTTATTATCGCATTACCAAAAGAGAGAGGCGAATTGTAATGGGTGAGGAGATTGAAGTATTGATTGTAGAAGATGATATTCGAATTGCGGACATTCATCGTCGTTTTACTGAAAAGGTTGGGGGCTTTAAAGTAATTGGAACAGCAACGACTGGAGAACAAGCGAAAGAATGGCTAGATCTTGTGAAGCCGCAGCTCGTTTTATTAGATGTGTATTTACCTGATATGCAAGGAACGGAACTTGTCACATATATTAGGCATAATTTACATGATACAGATATTATTATGATTACAGCTGCATCGGAAACAGATGTAGTGAGGCACGCTTTACGAGGCGGAGTAACAGATTATATCGTAAAGCCACTTATGTTTGATCGATTTAAGGCGAGTTTGGAAAGTTATCAAAAAAAGATTGTGCAGTTGAAGAAAAATAATCAATTATCTACAGAACAAATAGAACATTTATGGTCTCAAAGAGGCGTAAAAGGAACTGAAATAGAATATGCGCCGAAAGGGATCGATCCTTTAACTTTAGCAAAAATAAAAAAGCATATGTTAATAGTGAATGAAGAAGGAATTACAGCAGAAGTGTTAAGTACAATGGTAGGAGTAAGCAGGTCAACAGCGAGGCGTTATTTAGAGTATTTAATATCTGGAAAGAGAGTTTATGCGGAGCTTACATATGGGAGTGTAGGGAGACCGGAGAGACGGTATTTTCTTGTTTCTTCATAATAGAAAAAGAGTAGAGGATATATGTCCTCTACTCTTTTTTATCTTATATTGGAATAATCCCAATTACAATTCCAGTAATCAACATCACCATTGTTGTTCCAACTGCCCATAATAAAGTGAAGCGTTGATGTTCACCAAAATCAACTTTGGCCATTCCGACTAATAAATAAGTGGATGCGACAAGAGGGCTTAATAAGTGAACAGGTTGACCAAGTAAAGAAGCACGTCCCATTTCGGCTGCACTAATTCCGTAAGCAGCGGCAGCTTTCGTTAAAATAGGTAATACGCCGAAGTAAAATGCATCATTAGACATGAAAAATGTGAACGGCATACTAAGAAGAGCTGTAATAATTGGTAGTTGTGGTCCAAGAGCGTCTGGTATAAGAGTGACTACACTTTGAGCCATTGCATCTACCATTTTTGTTCCTGATAAAATACCAGTGAAAATTCCAGCGGCAAATACGAGAGAAACAACCGCTAATACGTTTCCTGCGTGAGAAGCAATACGTTCTTTCTGTTGTTCTAAGTTCGGATAGTTAAGCATAACAGCAATCGCGAAAGCAATTGTAAATAAAACAGGTAACGGCATAACTTCTAGTATAAGGAAAACAAGTAAGGTAACAGTTAATAAAAAGTTAATCCATAGAAGCTTAGGGCGTTTATGAACGGCAGCTTCTACTGTGGCAGCTTGCTCATCCATCGTTTGCATTTGTTTTAAATATTGTACATCCATAATGCCTAAACGTTTTCTTTCTTTTTTGCCAAGATAGTAAGCAACGAAAACGACCCAAATTGCACCAGCGATCATTCCTGGTATAAGTGGTGTAAAGAGTTCTGATGCGTCTAGTCCAAGAGCACTCATAACCCGAGCTGTCGGTCCGCCCCACGGTGTAAGATTTGTTACTCCTGCCCCTAACATAACAACCCCAGCTAATATAAGTGGATTCATTCCAAGGCGTTTATATAGTGGGTACATTGCAGAAACAGTAATCATATACGTTGTTGTTCCATCCCCATCTAATGAAACGATAATAGTAAGAATTGCTGTACCAACAACAATTTTTAAAGGATCTCCTTTTACAAATTTTAAAATCCTACTAATGACAGGATCGAATAAACCACTATCAATCATAATTCCAAAATACAAAATAGCAAACATAAGCATAATACCAGTAGGCGCTAGTTTTTGAATCCCTTCTAACATCATAGGTCCCATATTTGCATAAAAACCGCCAATTAATGCGAAAGTAATTGGAATTAATATTAATGCTACTAGTGCCGACATACGTTTCGTCATAATTAAAAACATAAAGACAAATACCATCGCAAATCCAAGTAGTGCTAACATGTAATCTCCCCCTCCAAAATGATTGCGCTTTCAAAATGTAATGAAAATTCAGAAAAAACGTTTTTTGTTTATCATAAAATCAATCATTCAAATGGTAAATAATTTGAAAAATAACATCATTAGAAGCATAATTTTTATTTTGGTCATTTTGTTCACGGGAGTTAATTTGAATTTTTAAAAAGTAAGCTGCTCTCCGTAAGAATGGTAGAATAAGATGAAAATATTGAAGTGTGAAATAGGGAGTAGATTTTATATGAAAACGAGAATGGAAGAGATTTATAGTTCTTATGAAGGAAAAGTAGAAGAGATTTTTGTTAAAGAATCTTCTTACGTATATGAGTGGGAAAAATTAATGATGATCCGAAAAAATAACGGTGAACTTGAAAAAGTTGCGATCGGTATCAGTGGAAATATAAGGTTAGTAAATGTAGTTGTTGGACAGCAAATTAATACAGATACATTATTAGTTAAGTTAGAAGATGATTTATTAATTACAGGTTGTGAATGATGAGAGATGTGTAGATATGACTACACATCTTTTTTGTTCCATATATTACAAAAAGAACATTGTTTTTTCACAAATCTCACACAAGTTTTTGATATTCTCCTAGTGGAAGATACGGTTAGGGAGGAAATGAAATGAGAACAAAGTATGTGATGTTTGTTATATGCTTATTTTTTGTCTTTACAATAGTAGGATGTGGTAAGAAACAAGTAGAGGCTGTGGCAATTGATGAGAAACATGATAAATGTGATATTTGCCAAATTGGGGTAATGGATAATCAATTTGCAACAGAAGTTATTTTAGAAAATGGAAAAGCGTTAAAGTTTGATGATATCGGTTGTATGTATAAATGGATGGAGATTAATCCAGGTGAAAAGACGAAAGAAAAATTTGTTCGCGATTATGATTTGAAAGAATGGATTCCATTAGAAGATGCGACTTACGTATATGATAAAACAATAACGACACCGATGGCTTATAATGTCATTTCATTTGAAAATAAAAAGGATGCAGAGAATTTTGTGTCTAACTATAAAGGGAAAGTTCTTTCATATAAAGAGCTAGCAGAGCATAAATGGGAAATGAATAAAGAGATGATGGGGAAACCGAAAACGGGAAATCACGGTGGGCATCATTAATACTAAAAAAAGACAACTATATAGTTGTCTTTTTTTAGTATTACTCAAGTGCAAATATAGAAAAGGTGTAAAATTTTTAGAAGAACGGTTACAATGGAATATAGTAACCTAAAGCAATCATGTATGTACTTTGTAGAAATGTATACAAATGCGGTAAAATCGTGCTAAACTAATTGCTGCGCTAATATAGGTTGAGAAACTTAGGTATAAGTTTGGATAATCCGATTAAAGAAGGAATATAAAGGGCTTATGGATAAATGTACTCAAGAAGAGTTATTGTATGTGATGGAGGAATGGTTAAGAAAACATTATCTTTCATAGGAGCTGTAGTTGTGAGAAAACAAAAAATTTTATTATGTATGTTATTAGGACTTTTAATGACGGTAGTGGCTTGCGATAAGCAAGAGGAGCCAGAATCGAAACCGGTTCATGTGAAAAACGAAAAGAAAAAAGAAAAGCATAAAGAACAGGAAGAACCTAAAGAAGAAAAAAGTATAAATTTAATGGACAAACAGTTGCTACTTTCTGCGACGCTTGGAGACACAGAAACAGCTATGAAGCTGATTCAAGATGGAGCCAATATAAACGTAGAAGGTGACAACGGAGAAACGCCTATCCTTGCAGCAACGTATCAAAATCATGTAGAGACAGTTAAAGCATTAATTGGTGCGGGGGCTAATATTGAAAGTAAAGATGAGAAACAAAGTAATCCATTTCTTTATGCCAGTAGAGAAGGTTATACAGACATTGTAAAGCTATTAATTAATGCAGGGGTTAATACGAAAGAAATTACTAAATCGGGTGGAACAGCACTCATTTCTGCATCTGAACGTGGCCACGTAGAGGTCGTAAAAGAGTTATTAGAGCATACGGATATTGATGTGAATTATAGAAATGATCGTGGTGGAACAGCTTTAGTAGAAGCAATCGTATTAGGAAATGGTAGTGAAAGCCATAAGAAAGTAATTCAAATGCTTATTGACCACGGGGCAGATGTAAATATGGCCAATAAGGAAAATATTACGCCACTGCAATATGCTGAAAAAAGAGGTTTTAAAGATATTGCAAATATGTTGAGGGTAGCTGGAGCGAATGAAGTCGTACAGCCACAACCACAACCGGTGGAATAATAAGTATGAAATAATCCCATTTAGATAGACAGGATGAAGAAGTCATTTCGTATGATGGATTCAGTAATGTGTATTTGAATGGGATTTTTATTTTGGGCATGAAAAATAGATTATGAATGGTATATGGAGTAACTAAGGAGGATATAAATGAGGCTCTCAGAACTTGATTTAATAGCAACTCAGGTAGAGGTTTTATTTGTTCATAATCAAGTAGGAAAAATGAAATATGTAAATGAACAAGGAAATCCAAAAGCACCACGCTTTTTTCTTGGCGGAACTCGTGAAGGTAGTATAACGAGATATCATTGTGATCTGGATGATGAAACGGTAGGGCAGATTGAGAAATTAATTCGAGAACCTTCAAATCATATAGAATTAGCTAAGATCATTGATGTATTAAATGAAGAAAGAACAGTAAAAAATATTTGGATGGGCCCTGCTTTCATGTTCTCTAATAATTTACATAAGCCAACTAGAACAATACAGATAACAGAGAAGAATAAAGAGCTTTTGCGAGAAAATTTTCCTAATCTAATAGAACAGATGGAGTGGAGGCAACCTTACTTTGCAATTGTAAAAAATGAAACGGTAGTTTCTATATGTTGCAGTGCTAGGAGTACGCCTGTAGCTGCTGAGGCGAGTGTGGAAACTTTAGCGGAGTTTCAAGGGAATGGATATGGTGCTGATGTTGTTACAGCCTGGGCGATATCAATACAAGAAGAAAAACGCATTCCACTTTATAGTACTTCTTGGGATAATTATGCTTCACAAGCAGTTGCGAGAAAACTAAAACTGATTAACTATGGAATGAATTTGCATATCACTTAAATTTTAAAAATAGTTGTTTGCTGCTGGGATTCATTCGTATATTTAGATTATTGTTAAAAAAATATGGTGAATATTAACATTCGATTAACACCTAATTAACAATCTATCAAAACTGACTTAATAAATGCGTAATATAGTAAAGGTAACAGAATAACTAGGGTAGAGAACATTTGAGAACACCCGCTTACATATAACGTGCCACTTTCTTAGGTGTGCTCTATTTCCTAGAGTTCAAATAAGGAGAAAGGTGTTCTATGTAAGTAGGTGTTTTTAGTTTGGATAAAAATAGAAAAGCTAGGTGGAACGAATGTTTAAAGAGCCTTATATTGCAATGATAAAAGATTGGAAAGGGTACAAAACATACAAAAAATTACCGAAAACAGTTTTTCTTATGACTGGTTCAATGCTGGAGTTACCAGAGCGTGTATATGAATTACAGAAGCATGGACATGATGTATTTCTTCATTGTGATTTTATACAAGGTTTAAATACAAATACAGAGGAAGCTCTTTTGTATATTCAAGATGTTATCGGGGCGCAAGGTATTATTTCGACAAAAGGTTCGACAATTCGGAATGCTAATAAAGTTGGATTAAAAACGATTCAACGCATCTTTATTGTTGATACTTTATCTCTTACAAAATCAATTGAGAATTGTAAAACGACTAAACCGAATGCGGTAGAGATTATGCCTGGTATTATGCCTTCCATTATTAAGCAGTTAGCAGAGGAAATAGAATTTCCTATTATTGCAGGCGGACTGATTCAAACACGAGAAGATGCGGAAATTGCTATTCGTGCAGGAGCAAGTGCGATTTCAACGAGTCATTATGAAGTATGGATACAAGAAGAAAAAAGGAGTGCAACCTTGTGATTGAATTGAACAATGTTTCAAAGGTGTATAAAAATGCGGAAGAGACAGCGGTTAAAGGTGTATCGGTTCACATTAAAAAGGGCGAGTTTTTTGTTTTAGTTGGACCTTCAGGATGTGGGAAAAGTACACTATTACGAATGATTGCTGGTTTAGAAGAGATTTCTTCGGGAGATTTAATTATTAATGAACATGTTGCAAATGATTTAGAGCCGAAAGACCGTAATCTATCAATGGTATTTCAAAATTATGCACTATATCCACACTTATCTGTAGAAGAAAACATTGTATTCGGACTTAAGGTAAGAAAAGTACAAAAAGAAGAGCGACAAAAGCGATTAATGGAAGCAATTGAAATGGTAGGACTGAAAGAGTATGTGAAAATGAAGCCAGGACAGTTATCAGGGGGACAAAGACAGCGTGTTGCACTTGCTAGGGCGATCGTTAGTCAAGCGCCGATCTGTTTAATGGATGAACCACTTTCAAATTTAGATGCGAAATTACGTGCGCAAATGAGGATTGAAATTAGAGAAATTCAGCAACGTCTAGGAATTACAATGATTTATGTTACTCACGATCAAATAGAAGCGATGACTATGGGAGATCGTATCATGGTCTTAAATAAAGGAAGCATACAGCAAGTTGGAACACCGCTTGATATATATAATGAACCAGCGAATGAATTTGTTGCAAGCTTTATAGGGTCTCCTTCGATGAATATAAATGATGGAGAAGTGGACAAAGAAAAAGGCGTATTACATATAGGACATTTGCAAATTCCATTATCTAATGGACGATTAAAGCAACTACCAGAAGGAACAATTCGAATAGGTATGCGACCTGAACATATTGAACTGTCTGAGGGAGGGCAAGAAGTTACGCTACAATCTGTAGAAGTATTAGGGAATGAATCTATATTAAATTTCGTGGTAAATGGAACAACTTGGAGTGCGAAAGTCATTGGACAGCTACTCCTGAACAAAGGTGACAAAGTAAAATTATTATTCTCGCAAGAAAAGTTATGCTTCTTTCATCAAAATACGAATGAACGGTTAAAAGTGGTAGCTGAAGAAGAGTTGAAAGTGGTGGCGAAATAATGATTGAAGTAGGCAAGTTACCAGCCCAAGTAAAAGTGGCAAAAAAGAAGAATTTATGGAGTAGAACGAAAGATTTAAGAATAGGATTATTGTTTTTGGCACCATCTATTTTACTGTTTTCGATTTTTCTGTTTTATCCATTATTTAGGACGATTTACTATAGCTTTTATTTAACGGATATACATGGAGAAGCTAATCTTTTTGTTGGCTTAGAAAATTATCAATACTTATTTTCTGATCCTGCTTTCTACAAAAGCATAAAGTCAACTTTATTATTTGTTGTATATACAGTGCCTACGAGTATTATACTCGCTTTACTTCTTGCATTGATTGCAAATGGAAAAGTAAGAGGTATTGGGTTATTCCGTGTATTATTTTCTTCCACTATGGGAATATCAGTAGCTGCTAGTGCAGTGATTTGGCTATTTTTGTTTCATCCAAGTGTCGGGTTATTTAATAATATATTAGCCTCTATGAATCTACCTGCAATCGCATGGTTAACGAGTCCAGATTGGGCATTGTTCTCTGTATCGGTTACAACGGTTTGGGTGAATACAGGATTTGCATTTTTAGTTATATTAGGTGGTTTACAAAATATTGATACGTCTTTATATGAGAGTGCATCTATAGATGGTGCTAGCTATTTACATAAGCTTCGCCGTGTTACATTACCGATGTTATCACCTACTTTATTCTTTATCGTAACAGTAACGCTAATTAGTGCGTTCCAAAGCTTTGGACAAATTGATATTTTAACGCACGGCGGGCCAAATGATGCAACGAATTTAATTGTATATTCGATTTATAAAGAGGCATTTGTGAATCATCAATTTGGAACAGCAAGTGCACAAGCGATGGTATTATTTATTTTCATTTTCATTGCTACATTACTTCAATTCAAGTTTGCTGAGAGAAAGGTGCATTATAAATGATCGCTAAACAGTGGAAACAAAATTTTCTATTATACATGCTGCTCATTATTAGTGCAGTAATGGTGTTTTTTCCTGTACTCTATGCATTTTTAATAAGCTTTATGACACCAGATGATATTCAAATGAGAAGGTTATTTCCGACTCAATTTACTTTTGATAATTTTATTAATATTTTTCAAAAAGTACCGCTTTTTACATACCTATATAACAGTTTAATCGTATCAACAGTCGTTATGATTGGACAACTTATTGTATCAAGTTTAGCGGCTTATGCTTTCGTCTTTCTTCAGTTTAAAGGAAGAAATCTTATTTTCTTCCTGTTTATTTCAACGATGCTTATTCCGTGGGAAGCGACGATGGTACCTAACTTTTTAACGATTCAAAACTTTGGTTGGATCAATAGTTTTGCGGGGATGACAGTGCCGTTTTTTGCAACAGCTTTCGGTATTTT
Source organism: Bacillus cereus group sp. TH152-1LC (assembly GCF_027710505.1). Taxonomy (NCBI): domain Bacteria; kingdom Bacillati; phylum Bacillota; class Bacilli; order Caryophanales; family Bacillaceae; genus Bacillus; species Bacillus cereus group sp. TH152-1LC. The sequence goes on from NZ_JAQFNK010000012.1 coordinate 21,293, forward strand.
CTTACTACGTCAACATTTTATGACGCTTCCGAATGAACTGAAAGAAGCTGCTTTTATTGAAGGAATTGGAAATGTAAAGTTTTTATTTAGCGTCGTAATTCCATATTGTAAAACGAGTTTTATTACGCTTGGAGTATATAGCTTTTTAACCACATGGAATATGTACTTATGGCCACTCTTAGTGACCACCGATGAAAAAGTGAGAACAGTCCAAATTGGTATAAAGCAGCTTCAGTCTCAAGAAGTTGCAACTGATTGGGGAAGTGTAATGGCCGGTGTTACGGTTATTGTAATTCCAACATTGATTTTACTATTTGTAGGGCAAAAGCAATTACAACAAGGGTTAACAAAAGGTGCAATTAAATAACGAAGAGAAGGTGAATGTAAAATGAATTTAGTTAAAAAAGGTGCTGTTCTATTAATGGCAGCAACAATGGCATTATCTAGTGCCGCTTGTTCAAATAGTAAAACGGAGGGGAAAGCTGAAGCACAGGCAAAGGTAGCACCAGTTGAAAAAAATGGTGATAAAACTGTAATTCGTTTCTGGCACGCGATGGGTGGAAAAACACAAGGTGTATTAGAGGGGCTTGTTGCAGACTATAATAAGTCACAAAATAAATACGAGATAAAGCCAGAGTTCCAAGGGACATATGAAGAGTCTTTAACGAAATTTAGAACGATGTCTGCTACTAAAGAAGCGCCAGCTCTTGTTCAGTCGAGTGAAATTACAACAAAATATATGATTGATAGCAAAAAGGTTACACCAATTGATAGTTGGATAAAAAAAGATAAGTATGATACTTCAAAATTGGAAAAAGCAATTACAAATTATTATTCAGTTGATGGAAAAATGTATTCTATGCCATTTAATTCATCTACACCAGTATTAATTTATAATAAAGATGCTTTTGCAAAGGCGGGCTTAGATCCAGAGAAGGCTCCGAAAACGTATGCGGAATTACAAGAAGCAGCGAAAAAGTTAACGATTAAAGAGGGCGGAAATGTAAAACAATATGGATTCTCAATGCTGAATTATGGTTGGTTTTTTGAAGAATTGTTAGCGACACAAGGCGCTTTATATGTAGATAATGAAAATGGTCGTAAAGATGCTGCAAAGAAAGCGGTATTTAACGGTAAAGAAGGACAAAAAGTATTTGGAATGTTAGATGAATTGAATAAAGCTGGTGCACTTGGAAAGTATGGAGCAAGTTGGGATGATATTCGTGCCGCGTTCCAGTCCGGACAAGTTGCTATGTATTTAGATTCTTCAGCTGGTGTTCGCGACTTAATTGATGCATCTAAGTTTAATGTAGGCGTGTCGTATATTCCGTATCCAGAGGATTCGAAACAAAATGGTGTTGTTATTGGTGGAGCATCATTATGGATGACGAATATGGTTTCAGAAGAAACACAACAAGGTGCTTGGGACTTCATGAAATATTTAACGAAGCCAGATGTACAAGCAAAATGGCATACTGCAACAGGCTATTTCTCTATTAATCCAGATGCATACAATGAACCGTTAGTAAAAGAGCAATATGAAAAATATCCACAGTTAAAAGTAACGGTGGAACAATTACAAGCGACTAAGCAATCTCCAGCAACTCAAGGAGCATTAATTAGTGTATTCCCAGAATCACGAGATGCAGTTGTAAAAGCACTAGAAGCAATGTATGACGGAAAGAATAGTAAAGAAGCGTTAGATGAAGCTGCAAAAGCAACAGATAGAGCAATTAGTATTTCAACTCGTACGAGTCAAAAATAAGAAAAAGCCGTATCCGAAAAAGGATACGGCTTTTTTCAAGGAGATAAGGGATCAAAAAAATGAAGAAGTCTTATCTCTTTTATATGAGTAAAGGGTCTAGAGTGAATTTTGTCCTTTTCATTATTTGTTTAACTCCATTGCAACTTGTTTGCCATTTACGAAAACCTCTGCCACTGCTACTACAACTTCTATCACTTTTTTCATTTCTCATCTCTCCTTGTTCTTTGTTTCATTTCTTACTTTTAGTATAAGGAAATATTACACTTGCAACTATCGAATTGGATGACAAGAGACTTACATTGTTGTAAGGATAAGCGTTTTATTTGTAATGAAGTTGAGTTCAGAAATCTTTGTTGTTTTGAACTATAATTAGAAAGAGAGTGCCTTAGAAAGAAGGGGATAATATGAAAAGAATTCTTGTTATTAGTGATATTCATGGAGAAATAGAAAAGTTTGAACAGTTATTAGAAGAAGCTCAATACGATGCAAGACAGGATCAATTAATTTTATTAGGTGATTATGTAGATCGTGGTCAAAATGCGCGTGCTGTAATTGAAAAGGTAAAAGATTTAAAAGAAGAAGGTGCCTTTGTTTTAAAAGGAAATCATGAAGATATGATGATTAAGGCGTTAACGACTGATGAGGAACGTTCATGGAATCATTGGGTAAAAAGGAATGGTGGAGATAAGACTTTATATAGCTATGGCTTTGTAGAAGAAGATATTATGGTTAATGAGGGAGATTTTCAAAAACCGATTTTACAATCTCGTGTATTAGATGAACATGTAAAGTTTATTCAAGAATTAGATCATTACATTGAAACAGAAGAATATATATTTGTACATGCTGGTGTTGAGCCAATGAAACGAGTTTCTGAATCTGAACCATACACGTTAATGTGGATCCGTAATGAATTTCATAATGGATATAGCGGGGAAAAGGTTGTTGTATTTGGTCATACGGAAACAAAAACGCTTCATGGTAGTGAGGATTGCGGAGTATATTTTGGTAGTAATCGTATTATTGGAATTGATGGTGGAGCTGTGTATGGTGGTCAGCTAAATTGTTTGGAGTTGCCGAGTAAAAAGGTATATGTAATAAAAAATTGAAAGAGATAAGAGGAATCTTATTTCTTTCAATTTTTTATTAAGCTAAATTTAAGACAAAGCTTTTATAATAAAACTTTATATAAAGCAAAACTTCAGAAGGAAATAGTTAAAAATGAAATTACATAATGTGACTACATTCTTTTGTTATGAAGTAAATAGAATTGAACCCTATGGTGGAAGGTGAGAATATGCGCTTACTCGTAGTAGAAGATAATGCTTCGTTATTAGAGTCTATTGTCCAAATATTACGCGATGAATTTGAAGTAGATACAGCATTGAATGGAGAAGAGGGATTATTTCTAGCGTTACAAAATATATATGATGCCATTTTGCTTGATGTGATGATGCCAGAAATGGATGGTTTTGAAGTAATTCAAAAAATACGTGATGAAAAGATTGAAACACCTGTCTTATTTTTGACAGCGAGAGATTCTTTAGAGGATCGAGTGAAAGGGTTAGATTTTGGTGGGGATGACTATATCGTTAAGCCGTTTCAGGCCCCAGAATTAAAGGCGAGAATTCGCGCTTTGTTACGACGAAGCGGTAGTCTAACAACAAAGCAGACCATTCGATATAAAGGGATTGAACTGTTCGGAAAAGATAAAGATGTTCAAGTAGATGGGCAAGGTATTAAGCTAACATTAAAACAATATGAGCTTCTCGAGTACCTTGTTCAAAATAGCGGTAAAATTTTAATGCGTGAACAAATTTTTGATCGTGTTTGGGGATTTGATTCAGATACGACAGTAGCAATTGTAGAAGTATATGTCCATCATTTACGTAAAAAATTAGAGCCATTCGGTTATCAGAAAGATATTCAAACCGTTCGAGGTATTGGGTATATATTAAAAGAACAATGAAAAAGGGAAGTATGTTTCAGAAGACGCGCATTCGATTGACTATATTGAATTCATTAGTATTTATCATTTTGATAGGTGTATTAGGTAGTATTATTTATTCGTACACATATAAGCGTATTTATAATGAAATGGATCAATCTATAAAAATGATGGCTCAGTTTGGAAAAAAATTAGATGCTAAAATATTACCAAGAAAACGTATGGAGAACATTAAAATTGGAGATCCACGGGTAACTAAAATAACTTGGAATGGGAAAGTAGTAGAGATAGAGGGAGATAACCATAAATTTCGTTCTAGCTTTGAAGGGAATTTAGATCAGTTTTTTCCAAAGAAGTTAGGGGATTTGCAAGATATTGAAGTGCAAGGACGATATTTTAGAACCTTTGCGTTTAAAGAAGATGGGAAAATAGTTCAAATTGTACGTGATACAACAGCGGAAGAAGAGATGCTAAATACTTTATTTTTAATTCTTGTTATAGGTTGTAGTGTAGGAAGCTTATTTGCAATAGGAATCGGCTTTTTCTTAGCTGGTAGGGCACTCGTACCTATTCAAAATTCGTGGGAAAAACAGCAGCAATTCGTTTCGGACGCATCGCATGAATTAAGGACACCGCTTGCGGTTATTCAATCCAAAACAGATATATTATTTCAGTCACCATCTGCGACAATAGAAGAAAAAGCGATGGATATTTCTACGATTTCAAAGGAGTGTAGACGGTTATCTAAGCTTGTAGCTAATTTATTATTGTTAGCACGTTCGGATTCTAATCAAATTGAGATGGATAAGAAAACATTTGAAATGGATACATTGTTAGAAGAAATAGTAGATCCATATAAGGAGATTGCTTCTTATCAAGAAAAAGAGATGATATTAAAAGTAGAGCATGGTATATCATTTATGGGTGATAGAGAGAGAATTCATCAAATGATGGTCATATTGTTAGACAATGCGATGAAGTATACGAATGAAGGTGGTCATATTCAAATCGATTGTACGCAAACGAACAGTTCGATTCGTATACGAGTGAAAGATGATGGGATAGGAGTGAAAGATGAGGATATCCCCAAACTCTTTAATCGTTTTTATCAAGGGGATAAAGCGAGAAGTGCGTCAGAAGGAGCTGGATTAGGCCTTTCAATCGCGAATTGGATTGTAGACAAGCATTATGGGAAAATATTAGTAGAGAGCAAATGGGAAGAGGGTACTTGTTTTGAAGTGATTCTTCCTAAAAATCAAAGAATATAAGTGAGAAGACGATCTTGTTTTTACAAGGTCGTCTTTTTTTAAGGGAAAGTTAAGAAACTATTTATAACATGTATGATATACAGAAAGTTCGCCGTATGAATAAGCAATTATAAAAAGGTATTTGAGCAGATTATATCAATCATAACGTTATTTCGATTATGTATAGGGAATGATGTAAAAGAAAGTGTAAGAGGGAGGAATTAATTTTGAAAAAGAAAATGATGACGGTATTCACTATTGGAGTAATGAGTTTAAGTATATTAGGCGGTGCCTCTCCTTCTGAAACATCAAAAGGAAAGACAGACTACAAGCAGCGCAGCAAAGAACAATTAAATAATGGAAAGATACATGCGGTACATACAGAAGAAAAGGCAGAGAATTTAGGGATTGAAACGGAAGGGAAAGAACAAATCACGCTAGAAAAAGAAATCCATGAGACGGAAGTAGGAAGGGAAGCAGAACAGTTAGGAATTTCGATTGAAGGAAAAGACGTTGGAACTCTTTCTGAAGAAATCTATGAAACAAAAATAAAGCAAGAAGCGTTAAAGCTAGGCATATCTATAGAGAATAAAACGATTGTAAATTTAATTAATCAAATTAATACGATTAAAATTAACAATGAAGCGGATAAATTAGGCATTTCGGCAAATGGAAAAGAAATAGAGGACATTGAGGAAGAAATCTATGGAACGAAAGTAAGAGAGGAAGCAGGGAAGTTAGGTATTTCCCAAAAAGGAAAAGAGATAGAAACGTTAGCACAAGAAGTGTATGAACAAAAAGTACAGGAAGAAGCAAAAAAATATCATATTGATTTGTATGGTAAAGATATATATCAAGTATTAAAAGAAATTAATGAGCAAAAAGTATTACAAATGGCAGATGAGCTTAATATGGATAAAACGAATATGAACGTTCAAGAATTAGCCGAAAAAATAAAAAAAGATCAGCCTGAAAAAGGAAAAGAACTAAATTTTGTACCGGTGATTCGCACGGATGCTGACGCGTTTTATTCTTATTTAACGAACTAAAAAGGGCGTGAGAGTGATACGGAGATGGAAGTGGTATTTATGTATGGCCTTACTCGGTATAGCAGTATGGAACGTATATACAAATGGAATTACAAAGTATGTGGAGAAGTTAACATTCTTCCATATACGAAGCGGAAAAGAAGCAGAGTTTAGTAATAATGGTGAAAAGGTCATCTTATCAAATGTACCTTTAATTCAGCAATTACCAGAGCTAGATAGAGGCTGTGAAGTAACAAGTTTAGCGATGCTATTACAATACGCAGGTGTTTCAGTAGATAAGATGCAATTGGCAAGTGAAATCAAAAAGGTTAATTTTTTAGATGACGGTGTAAGAGGGAATCCGAATGAAGGATTTGTAGGAAATATTTATACTTTTTCTGAATCTGGATATGGTGTATATCATGAACCACTTTTTCAATTAGCAAAAAAGTATTTACCTAATAAAGCTGTAGACTTAACAGGGAAGAGTATAGAAGAAATGTATAAGAGTGTAAAATCAGGACAACCGGTAGTTATGATTACGAATGCAACATTTGCACCATTAGATGAGGATGAATTTACTACATGGGAAACAAATAGCGGAGATGTTTCTATTACGTATAATGAGCATTGTGTTGTGCTTGTTGGATATGATAAGGAATTTGTATATATTCGAGATCCTCTCAGTGAAAGTTTGGATGTAAAAGTACCGAGAGATCGTTTTGAAGAGGCATGGATGCAAATGGGGAGTCAGGCGATTAGTTATGTGAAAAGCAATTAGTAAGGAAAGGGATGTAAGGAATTATAAGAGGAGTTTTTGTGGGTGTATTTTGTTAAGAAATAAGAGAACTTCAGCTTATTATATAAGCTGAAGTTCTCTTATTTTTTATGATTAAATCTTTAGAAGTAGTGAATATGTAAAAATGCATAATTGACGAAAAAATTACATGTTATCATTATATATTGTTTTATACATGTTTATTGTATAAAATTACACAAGTATTCGCATTACATAAAGGAGGCTTATTATGCAAAAAATATTTAACTGGGTTAAATGTATGAGTATCAAGAAAAAATTAATCATTTCATTCTTTCTTATTTTAACTATACCAGGACTTATTATCGGTGGTGTTTCATATCAAACTGCCAAAACAAATTTTGAACAACAAATCACAGGTAAAGCAAAGGAAAACATTTCGATTTTAAATACTGTTATTTCTCAAAATATAGAAGAGAAATTTGTTGATGCAGCATACTTTGCAGACATCTTAACAGAGGATACATATCCAAACGGGCAAGAAGAAATAGTAAGAACGAAGTTAGCACAATATATAAAACTTCATCCAGAGGTAGAAGGCATTTATATTGGAACGCAGACGGGAAAGTTTATAAGAGAACCATTTATCCAAATGGCTGATGGGTATAATCCAACAGATAGATCTTGGTATAAAGAAGCGCATGGAAATAAAGGGAAAGTCATTGTTACTGCACCATATCAATCAGCATCTACCAAAAATATGGTAGTGACAATTGCTAAAGAAGTAAAAGATGGTAAAGGTGTTATAGGAATTAACTTAAATTTAGATAACATCTTAAAAATTTCCAAAATGATTAATATTGGTGAAAAAGGTTATGCAGTTATTTTAGATCAAAATAAGCAAATTGTTAGTCATCCATCTAGAAAACCAGGTGCAAAAGTTACTGATCCTTGGATTAAACCAATTTATGAAGAAAAACAAGGAAATGTTTCTTATACAGAACAAGATGATAAAAAGAATTTAATCTTTGCAACAAATGAGCAAACGGGCTGGAAAGTAGTTGGAGTTATGTTCGATGAAGAAATTACCCAAGCTGCCAGTCCAATGTTTTATAAGACTTTTATTGTCATAGCTATCGCTATTGTATTTGGTAGTGTATTAATTTATTTCATTACAAAGTCTATTACAAGACCATTAAGAAGAATAGCTGACTCGGCACATAAAATTAGTAAGGGAGATTTGACAGAGAAAATTACAATCCATTCCAAGGATGACATAGGGAAATTAGGGGATTCCTTCAATGAAATGTCTGCCTCTTTACAAGATGTGATTACTCAAATTAGTTTTTCAGCAGAACATGTCGCTGCATCGGCTGAAGAGTTAACAGCGAGCGTACAGCAAGCGAATGATGCGACAGATCAAATTACAATTGCAATGGAACAAGTATCAGGTGGGGCTGAATCACAAAGTCAAGGTGTTGAAGAAGGTGCGGCTACATTACAACAAGTAAATACAGCAATTCAAGATGTAAATGGAAGCGCGGAATCAATTTCTATCTCCTCATTACATGCGAGAGAAAGAGCTGAAGAAGGGGAAGAATTGGTTGAACAAACAGCAAAACAAATGCAGTCTATTTCTAAATCGGTATCCGAGTCAGATGCTATTATTAAACTTCTTGATGAGAAATCAAAACAGGTAGGAGCTATTTCTGAAGCAATTCAAAACATTGCTACCCAAACGAACTTATTAGCTTTAAATGCGGCTATTGAAGCAGCAAGAGCAGGTGAACAGGGCCGAGGGTTTGCTATTGTAGCAGATGAGGTTAGAAAATTAGCGGAGCAATCAGGAGAATCATCTGGAGAGATTGCAAATTTAATTGCAGAAATTAAGTCTGATATTGAACATACTGTTAAGGCGATGGATAATGTGAATGGAGAAGTTCAACAAGGCCTTGATGTTGTAACAAAAACGAAAGTAAGTTTTACGGAAATTTTAAGTTCTACTACACATATTGTTTCTCAAGTAAATCAAATGGTAGAAACAACGAAGAGAATTGCTGGAGATGCAAATGAAGCGACAAATGCTATTGATGAAATTGCAGCGGCTGCAGAAGAAAATACAGCTAGTATGCAAAGTGTTGCTGCTTCAACAGAGGAACAAATGAATTCAATGGAAGAAATTAGTTCAGCTTCGCAAAATTTAGCTGAGATGGCCGAAGAACTACAAGCGATGACTAGTAAATTTAAAGTATAATAACAGCAGATAAGTAAGGTGAAAATAATATCACCTTACTTATTTTTCTATTTAGCAATTAGGGGAGTCATTAACGGGATGAAAAAAAGAAAAAGACTATGGAATTTATGGAAAACGATTACATTGCTAGTTTGTACAGTTGTAATTTTTTCTTTACTTGTGACAGATATATTAATTAGTCATAATGTAGAACGGATGACGGAGGATAGCCAAGCAGAGAAAGCAAGAACAATTGCACACATTGTGGCGAATGATTCGATTGTAATCGATGGTTTGACTGGGAAAGCAGATACTTCTGCAATCCAAACGTATACAAATAGAATATTAAAAAACACAGGTGTTCAATTTATTGTAGTTATGGACATGAATGGAATAAGAAAATCACATCCAAATCCTCAAAAAATAGGTCATCATTTTATTGGGGGAGATGAAGGGCCTGCATTGAAAGGAAAGGAACATGTATCGCTGGCAGAAGGAACGTTAGGTATTTCAATGCGAGTGTTTGTACCTGTATTTTCTGAAACAGGTGAACAACTTGGAGCGGTGGCCGTTGGTATTTCAGCAGATAATGTAAAAGAGAGAGTTAAGGAAAGTAGACATATCATTTATATTGGAGTTGGAGTACTAGTCGGAATTATAGGAGCAATATTACTAGCTAGACATATAAAGAAAAGTTTATTTGGTCTTGAACCTCACAGGATAGCAAAAATTCTTGAAGAAAGAAATACGATGCTACAATCTGTAAAGGAAGGTATTATTGCTGTAGATAAAGAGGCCAATGTAACTTTAATAAATAATGAGGCAAAACGATTGTTTAAGAAAAGTGGTCTTGAAGAAGATTTTATTGGTAAAGATGTTGAGTTGTATATGCCTAATTCACGTATAAAAGAAGTATTACAAACGGGAGAGGTACAATTAAACGAAGAACAAAATATTTATGGAATTACGATTGTGACGAATCGTGTTCCTTTATATGTAAAAGGAGAAATAGTTGGTGCGATTGCAACATTTCGTGATAAAACAGAGATTAGAAAATTAGCAGAAGAATTAACTGGTATTAGACTATATGCGGAAGCATTACGGGCACAATCGCATGAATTTATGAATAAAATGCATGTTGTATTAGGGCTTACACACATGAAGCAGTATGAAGAATTACAGAAGTATATAAGCGGTATGGTATCAGAGCATCAATATGAAATTGGTGGGGTTATGGAAAGAATAAAAAGTCCAGTATTTGCTGGTTTTTTACTTGGGAAACTTAGCTATGCTAGAGAGAAAAATATAAAATTAATCATAAGTGAAGATTCTTACATGCCGGAAATAGATGATGAAAGTATTATTCATGAACTAATTACGATTGTCGGAAATTTAATTGATAATGCATTAGAGGCAGTGACGAATTGTGAAAAGAAGCAAGTTGAACTTGAGATACAATATGGGGATACATTAACTATTACAGTACAAGATACAGGAAAAGGTATACCAGAAGAAGAAATAGGGGCATTATTTACGAAAGGTTATTCCACAAAGGGAGATAACCGTGGTTATGGCTTGTATCTTGTAAAAGAAAGTATACAGAGAATAAATGGGGAAATTCATATGCATTCATTAGTAGGAAAGGGCACAACGATAACAATTGAAATACCTAAAGGTAGGGATGAGAGGCAAATATGATTAAAGTTTTAATTGTAGAAGATGACCCGATGGTAGCAATGTTAAATACGCATTATTTAGAGCAAGTAGGAGGGTTTGAACTTGTTCAAGCAGTTAACTCCGTTAAAGAAGCGATAGAAGTATTAAAGGAATCACGAGTAGATTTAGTATTACTTGATATTTTTATGCCTGAAGAAACTGGATTTGAGCTTTTAATGTATATTCGGAACCAAGAAAAAGAAATCGATATTATGATGATTTCAGCTGTACATGATATGGGAAGTATTAAAAAAGCATTACAATATGGTGTAGTAGATTATTTAATTAAACCATTTACATTTGAACGATTTAAAAAGGCATTAACTATATATCGAGAAAAACTTACTTTCATGAAAGAACAACAAAAAATTAGTCAATCGGAATTAGATTCGTTAATTTTGCAAAAAGAAAAAAGAGAGCCTACTGTCACTCAAGAGCTTCCAAAAGGATTAACGAAGCAAACGATGCGATTAATTTGGCAGAAGATCGAGTCGTTGAATGGACGAGCATTTACAACAGACGAAATGGCACAATTAGTAGGAGTTTCAAGAGTTTCTATTCGAAAGTATGTAATGTTTTTGACTGAAATTGGAGTATTAGAAAACGAAATGGTGTATCAACATGTGGGAAGACCAGTGAGTAAATTAAGATGTATTGACTAAAATAAAATAGAGTTTTACGTATAAGCGACTTATTATAAGTCGCTTATACTTTTTTTAATTACAAAATCAATTACAAAACTTACAAAAACTATTTTTACTATTGAAAGCGTTTTAATATTGTTATTAAGAAAACAAGGGGGTGCCATATGGGAATTCAAAAGAATGTGGAAGCGGTATCATTTCCTGAAGGAAATGAAGCACAAAGAGAATCGTTCGCTTCTAAAATTATGAATGTAAAAATCGGTGTTATACCTTTACCGTTATATGTAGTATTGGCTGCTATTATTTATGGGGCATCTGTATATAATAAATTGCCAGCAGATATGATTGGTGGATTTGCAGTTATTATGATTATGGGTATTTTCTTAGGCGACATTGGGATGAGAATTCCAATTTTGAAAAATATCGGTGGTCCAGCAATACTTTCGTTATTTATTCCATCATTACTTGTATTCTTTAACTGGATGAATCCAGCTTCAATGGAAGCTGCAACTATGTTAATGAAAAAATCGAACTTTTTATATTTATATATTTCTTGTTTAGTAGTCGGAAGTATTTTAGGAATGAACCGTAAAGTGTTAGTACAAGGTTTCGTTCGTATGTTTATTCCCTTAGTAGTAGGGACGTTAGCTTCTGTAGCAGTAGGATTATTGGTCGGTTCACTATTTGGATTTGAAATGAAGCAAACATTCTTCTTTATCATCGTACCAATTGTGAGTGGTGGTATCGGGGAAGGGATTTTACCATTGTCATTAGCTTATAGTGATATTTTAAATGAATCATCAGCAACGTTTGTATCGCAGCTTATTCCAGCGGCTATTATTGGAAATATGTTCGCAATCGTGAGTGCAGGGTATATGAAGCGTTTAGGTGAGAAGAAGCCGGAACTTAGTGGTAACGGTGTATTAGTGAAAACAGATAATCAAGCAGAGTTATTAAAAGAACAAAATACAGAGAAGCCAATTGACTTCTCATTAATGGGAGCAGGTTTATTAATTGCGTGTACGTTCTTCATCTTTGGAGGATTTGCTTCTAAGTTCATCGGTATTCCTGGAGCAATCATTATGATTTTTTCAGCAGCACTTGTGAAATATTTTAAATTAATGCCAGCAAAAATGGAGCAAGGAGCATTCCATTTATATAAATTTATTTCGAAGAATTTAACTTGGCCGTTAATGGTCGGATTAGGGTTGCTATATATTCCGCTAAAAGACGTAGCAGCAGTTCTTTCAGTAGGATATGTTGTTGTGTGCGCATCAGTTGTCCTTACAATGGTAGCATCAGGTTTTCTTGTAGGGAAAGTGATGAAAATGTATCCAGTTGAATCAGCAATTGTAACGGGATGTCATAGTGGTTTAGGTGGAACTGGAGATGTTGCTATTTTATCAGCTTCAAATCGTATGGAATTAATGCCGTTTGCGCAAATTTCAACACGTTTAGGCGGGGCAGCAATGGTTGTAACAGCGACAATTTTATTAAAAATATTTTCATGATCAAACAAGCTAGCTATATTCATATAGCTAGCTTGTCAAATTAAGGGGAGATTATAAGTATGTTAGAGAATCAAATTAATGAAAGATCATTGTTATTGCATAAAGAATTAGTAGGGAAAATTGAAATTACAAGTAAAGTAGAAGTAAATTCAGCGGATGATTTAAGCCTGACATATACACCAGGTGTAGCGGAGTCTTGCAAAGCAATTGCGGCGGATGAAGAAACAGTGTATGACTATACAGCACGCGGTAATATGGTGGCAGTTGTTTCAGATGGAACAGCGGTACTTGGTTTAGGGAATATTGGACCGAAAGCAGCTATGCCTGTTATGGAAGGGAAGAGTATTTTATTTAAGAAATTTGCGAATGTAGATGCTTTCCCGTTATGTTTAGGTACGACTGATGTGGATGAAATCGTTACCCTTGTGAAAAATTTAGAGCCTACGTTTGCAGGAATTAACTTAGAAGATATTGCGGCACCACGTTGTTTTGAAATTGAAAAGCGATTAAAAGCAGAAACAAATATTCCTGTGTTCCATGATGATCAACATGGAACCGCTATTGTCGTCTTGGCAGCTGTTATTAATGCATTAAAAGTTGTTAGCAAACAAATGGATAATGTGAAAATTGTTATTAACGGTGCGGGTTCGGCAGGAATTGCAATTGGAAAATTATTATTAAAGGCTGGTGCAAAGCGCATTACGTTAGTTAGCTTAGAAGGTATTGTTTGTGAAGGTGAATCATGGATGAACGAAGCACAAATTGAAGTTTCTAAAAAGACAAATCGAGAATATGTGCGTGGAACGTTAAAAGAAGCGATTCATCAAGCTGATATTTTTATTGGCGTATCTGCTCCTAACGTATTAACGAAAGAACTTGTACAAACGATGAATGAGAAAGCAATTGTGTTTGCTATGGCGAATCCAATTCCAGAAATCTTCCCAGAGGATGCATTAGAGGCTGGGGCAGCTGTAGTAGGAACCGGGCGCTCGGATTATGCGAATCAAGTAAATAATGTATTGGCGTTCCCAGGGATATTCCGTGGTGCGTTAGATGTGCGCGCGACGGATATTACAGAAGAGATGAAATTAGCGGCAGCATATGGGATCGCTAACATCATTACGGACGAAGAACGTAATACGAATTATGTAATCCCGAATCCGTTAGATAAAAGAGTTGTTCCAAGTGTTGCGGAAGCGGTAGCGAAGGCAGCTATTGATTCAGGCGTGGCGCAAATTACGACAATACCAAGTTATTAATAGCAAAAAGCAGTGCCTAAAAAGGCACTGCTTTTTTGAGATAAGAAATCAAAATAATGAAGAAGTGTAGAATTATTTATGTTTCTTCACTATTTATTTAATTCCATTGCAACTTGTTTACCATTTACTAAAACCTCAGTTACTGCTACGATCACTTCTATCACTTTTTTCATCTCTCATCTCTCCTCATTTCATTTCTTACTTTAAGTATAAGAGAAGAGAGATACTTCAACTATCGAAGTACATGACGTAGAAATTACATTGTTGTAAGAAAGTGGTTTATTTTTGTCACTTTACTTAGCGGTGATTACAAATTGCTCATAATATTTTTCATTTACATATATGTTTAATACCCATAATCCAGATGAAGGTAGTGACATAGTGAGTGGGAGTTCGGTTGTAGTAGAATCAATTGTATTTGAAGTAGTCCAAGTTGGTTTAGAATTTTCTTGTTGAAAGAGTACGGGTGTTGGGGTTACTGATCCTTGTTTTAGTGCAACAATAGATAGTTTTCCAGTTGGCATTTCAGGATCTAAAAAGTACCACATCATTTCATTGTGTTCATTTGCGATAATAGGTTTATCAGCCATTGCGACTTTTTCTTCGATGCCTTTTAAAGGTATTTTTTCTTGTATGAAGGAGGGTGTTTCTTCCCAATTTACATCTTTTAAAACGCTAAGATGAAAGAAGGAAGGTGCATTAACTTGAGTGGATGACGTTGCGATAGCTTCTTTTTTAGGTGCTTCTGAATCAGGCTGCGCTTGTGTGCATCCAGCGATGAGAAAGGAGAGAAGTAGCATAGTTCCAATTTTTTTCATGGTGTCACACTCCTAATTTTTATTGTTAGTGTAATTGTATTTGCTAGAAAGCGGGACAATTCCTTTAAAACGTCAAAAGAGGTCGTAAGTTTTGTACGACCTCTTTTGACATTTTCTATATTTGCTCAGTTGTAAAGGTTGGTTCTCGTTCTTTTTGCGGCATCGTTAAGAAAATAACAGAAAGAACGATACATACGCCGCCTAGTAATTGATAGGCTCCAAAGGATTCATTTAGCCAAGCGATTGAAACAATGGCAGCTACAAGTGGTTCAATGCTAGATAAAATGCTTGTTTCTGTTGCTGCTAAATATTTCAGACTACCGATATAGAGAAGGAAAGAAAGGGTGCCACTTATGATGATAAGAATAAGCATAGAAAAAGGTTTTGGTGTAAAAGTTTGTGAAAGCTGATTCCATTCAAACGAGCGATTACAAATAAGCAGGGCAATGCCACCGATTAACATCCCCCAGCCAATTACTACAGTTGTTCCGCATTCTTTAATAAGAGAAGCTGGATGAAGGGTATAAAATGCAAAGCCAATTGCTGTTAATAGACCAAAAATAATGGCTTCTTTTGATAAAACAATATTTTCAATTGAACCGTTTGTAATAATAAAGTACGTCCCTGTTAGTGCTGTTATAATTGCGAGTAGTTGCAGAGAAGCAGGGAATTTTCGTTGTTCAAATGCGACATAAATGGTAATAAGAACAGGACCTAGAAATTGAAATAATGTCGCTGTGACAGCATTACTAATATGAACTGTTTCGATAAAGGCATATTGGGCACCGAGCATGCCGAGAATAGAGAAAATAATAAGTTGTATAGAATGTCTAGGATGTTTCCAAATTTGAAATATTTTTTGTTTCTTTATAAGCAAGAAAGATAAAATAAATATTCCCGCAAGCAACAAGCGAATTGTTAAAAAATCAATTGAGGATACATTAGTATGCTGAAATAGCCACTGAATCATTGGACCAGATAATCCCCATAATGTAGCCCCTGTAATAATCATAATGAGTCCGATACGTCTACCATTGTTCATTATCATGTTTCTCCTCTCCGGTATTTGATTTTTTATGTGTGACATGATAAAAGGAATTATATATAACTTCTGGTACTGTAAAAAGTATCAGATATTAGTTTTATTAAGGGGTCAGATATTGTGTTAGAATTAACGCCTAATTTAAATACGAAAAGTAAAATAGCATTGTACGTGCAATTGTATGAGTATATAAAAAAAGAGATTAAAGATGGAACGATTCCGGCTTTAACAAAATTACCTGCGAAAAGAAAGCTGGCGAGCTATTTACAAGTGAGTAAGAATACAGTAGAAGCGGCTTACGAGCAATTACTTGCAGAAGGTTATATCGAATCGGTATCGAGAAAAGGTTATTTTGTATGTGAAATTGAACAAATGATTTATGTAGAAGGAAGCGAAGTGAAAGTAGAAGAAGTGCCGTTTCGGGAGGAGAACTATACATTTGATTTCACCCAAACAGGGGTTGATACGAATACGTTTCCGTTCACTATGTACCGTAAGCTTATAAATGATGTATGGCAGCCACATAATAATGAGTTGCTTTTTCTTGGACACCCTCAAGGAGAATTGAGCTTAAGGGAGGAAATTGCGAGCTATTTGTATGAATCTAGAGGTGTACGTTGTTCAGCTAGTCAAATTGTATTAGGAGCGGGAACGCAAATATTAGTGAAGCTACTTTTTCAATTGTTGAAGGGAAGTAATTATGCAGTTGAAAACCCAGGTTATCATAGGAAAATGGTCGTTTTTGAACAGGGAGAAAAGAAGGTTCAAATGTTGTCTTTAGATAGGGATGGAATTTGTATGGCGGATTTAGAGAATAGCGATGCAAATGTTGTATTTGTAACGCCTTCTCATCAATTCCCATATGGAATGATTATGCCTATTACGAGAAGGACGCAGCTTTTACAATGGGCAAAGAAAGAAGAAGATAGATATATTATTGAAGATGATTACGATAGTGAATTTCGCTATTCAGGGAAGCCAATTCCAGCACTACAAGGGTTAGATACAGATGGGAAAGTTATTTATATGGGGACGCTATCAAAAGCTTTATTGCCCTCATTACGAATGAGTTATATAGTATTACCGAAGAATTTAATTAACAAGTATCAAAAGGAATATTTGTTTTATACGCAAAGTGTTTCAAGAATGGACCAAGAAGTGATTAGAAAGTTTTTAAATGAAGGTTATTGGGAAAAACATATTCATAAAATGCGTGTCGTCTACCGGAAAAAGAGAGATCGACTTGTTTTTGAAATAGAAAAGTATTTCTCTAATCGTGTTGAAGTAATAGGAGAAGATTCTGGATTACACATTTTATTACAAGTGCATAATGGAATGCGAGAAGAAGAACTCATTAAAGAAGCTGCGAAATATAGTATTAAACTATATCCTGTTTCTACGTATTATAAAGAAGGTACTGCACCTGAAAATGTAGTTTTACTTGGATTTGCGATTTTATTAGAAGAAGAAATTGCGAAAGCGATTCAATTATTACATAAGGCATGGTATACAACAAAGTAAAAAAACATCCTCCAAGAATGAGGATGTTTTTTATTATTTATTTTCATCTAAGAATAAGACCATATGCTCTTCGTCCCAATATTGTCCGTTATATTTTAACGAACGTTCTTGCACACCAAATGTTTTAAATCCTAATGATTCATAAAGTTTTTTTGCTCCATCGTTGCCAACAACAACATCAAGCATAACTTGTTCTACTTCTAAAGATTTAGCAAGTTCAAGACATTCTTTAATAAGTGCTTTTCCTGCTCCAAGTCCGCGTGCTTTTGGAGACACATATACAGAACCGATTTTAGCTTTATGTTCTTGTTTTACATATGGTTTCGTTTCCAGTGTTGCAACCCCGATTAATTGTCCATCTTTAAATGCACCTAGCGTATAGTTTTCATCTTGTGCTAATTTTTGTGCTTTATATTCAATCGCACACTCTTTATTAATAATATCTTCATAAGAAGAGCTGAAAGCTTCAGGGTTTTGCTTTAATCCTTCTACACGAAGTTCTAAGTAAATTTCCGCTTCGTCTTTTGTTAATACATGGATATCCAATTATATCACCCTCCAAATCTTTGCAAATGTACCTTTATTTTATATTGAAATAAGAATAATTTCAAAAGCTTAGCTTATATGAGCTGATTTTATGAACAAAATAACACCAGTAGTGTTTACTACTACTGGTGTTTTCACACGCATCTTATTCAAAAGGTAGCTCAATTATAAAGTTTGTTCCTACTCCTAATTGGCTTGTTACTAGAATGGAACCGTTATGCAATTCTACAATTTCTTTTGCAACAGCTAGCCCAATACCTTTGCCGCCAGTAGCCCTCGTTCTGGATTTATCAACACGATAAAAACGATCAAAAATATGCGGGATATCTTCTTCAGGAATACCTTCTCCTTCATCGTCTACACTTATTGTAAAAGAATTTGTTTCCGTGAGTACACGTATTGTAATAGAGGTGTTTTCTGGCGAATGTTGATAAGCATTGTGTAATAAATTTAACATAACTTGTTCCATACGTCTTTCGTCTATGCAAACTTCTAAATTATCTTTGCAATATACATGGAGTTGCATTTGTTTATTTGTTAATGTTGTTTTTGTTTTTTCAACCATTCGTTCTAAAAATGGCCTAAGAATCACTTTTTGTTTTTTGATAACAAACTGGTGTTGTTCTAATTGCACCAGCATAAATAAATCTTGGACGAGATCAGTCACACTATCTGTTTCATCCTCAATGATTTGTAAGTATTCTTCACGCTCTTCTTTCGTTAAAGAGTCCCTTTTTGCTACCTTCGCATAACCTTTCATATAGGTCAATGGCGTTAATAGTTCATGGGCGACACTAGCAAGAAATTCATTGCGTTCTTTTTTCATATAAGTCAGTTCACTGGATAAATCTTCAATCGTCTTTGCTAAGCTTCCAAGTTCATCATTCCGTTTAATACCTAATTGAATTGGCTTATTTAATTTTGACATTTTTTCTGTTGCCCTCTTCATTTTTATAAGCGGTTCTGTAATAACACGAGAAAAAACAAAGACAGAAATAGTCGTTAAAATAATTGTCACAACACTAATGATAAGAAATTGGTTCATAAGTTTAAGTAACATATTTTCTAAGAAAGATGTTTTTAACAACATATATAACTTTCCTTGAAATTCTTCTGTGTTAAGTGGACTTACCGTTGTGATGAATTTTGATTTTTTCCAGTTCTTTTCGACGATCAATCCGCCTTTTGGAATAGGTTCTGTTTTACAAGTAAGTTGTTTTTGCATTGCCTTTGTTACGGGTTCTGAAGTGGAAATGATTTTGCCATTATTGTCAGTTATAATGATAGCTATATCAGAGTTAGCGATTGATTCTGATTCTACTAAGTGTTCAGCTTCATCCGCGATATCAAACTCTGGATACATAGGACGTTTAGGATTTTTATTGTATTCAGCGCGTTCGACGTGTTTCTTTTCTTTAGCAATTGCACTCCACTTTGTGCGATTTGTATTTTTGCTACTATAGCGATTGCCTTTTTCTAAAAGAGCAAGTGTTTCTTCCTCAATCCGCATTGTTGAAATACTTTTGTAAAAAGATACGAAAGCAATTGTTTCAATACATAAAGCTAATATTAAAAAGTATGTCCCAATTTTAAGTGAAAGTTTACTCATTTTCTCACCATACCTTATTTCATATAAAGGGTCAGTGATATACTATTGTCCACTGACCGAAGTAATTATTCACTTTTCCATTTATATCCGACTTTATAGACAGTTTCTAAGTAATTTTCAACTGGAAATCCTTTTTTGCGTAATTTATCACGGATATTGCGGATATGTGAATCGATTGTTCTATATTCAATGTCTGTTTCATAACCCCAAATTTTTTCGATTAAATCATCTCGGCTATAAGCACGGTTTGTATTTTGTAAAAATAGTCCAAGTAACGAAAACTCGATAGGCGTTAGTGAGATTTTTTCATCATATACTGTGACAGTATGTTTCGTTTTATCCCACTCGATACCATTGAAGCTAACGAATCCATCTTTCTTTGTACGGCGTAATATAGCCTCAATTCGTGCAACCAATACATGCTCATCAAATGGTTTTGTAATATAGTCATCCGCGCCCATAGTGAGGCCTTTCACCATATCGTAATTTTGATTACGAGCTGTTAGCATAATAATTGGAACGTTGGAAATTTGACGGATTTGATAGCAAGTATCCCATCCATCCATATTCGGCATCATAACATCTAACAAAATAATATCGAAGTCTTTTTGTTCTATTAACTTTAGTGCTTCAAGGCCAGAGGTAGCTTTCATACAAAAATAGCCACGAGGACTTAAGAACAGATCTAATAATCGTAACATGCGTTCTTCATCGTCTACTAATAAAATTTTTACCATAATCTTGTGCACCCCAAACTGTTCATTCTACTTGTATAGTTTACATGAAAATAATAAAAAACTCTTTTTATGTGATTGAGTGGAAGAGTTATTTGTCGCTCAGAGTAATTGACATAAAAAATGCACTAGTTTTGCACAACTATTTTTTATAATAGAAAACGTAGCGACACAAAATACCCTATGTTGCGACATAACGTCATGTCATTTTATTTATAAAATGACAATTCCATTCTATTGTGTATGTGAGATAGAGAGGGTTTTCGTATTCACCTCGCATCGGATAAGAAAAATTTCCTATCTCACACTTTTTTTAAAAGGAGATCATACACATGAATCCAAAAGAAGAAATTTCAAAAAAAGAAAAGCAAGATCGTAATACGGTTGTCATGTGCATTGCCGTATCTATGGTTATTATTATAAGTTGTGTAAATAAAATTTTGGGGATTTTATAATATAAAAAAGCTTATTGCTTCTTAAGAAGCAATAAGCTTTTTTCGTTGTTAGGGGGAGTGTTCATATAATAAACCAAGGTAAAATTGCTAACCCAGAAGTTACAATTGCTGTAGTAAATATTAAAAGCATAGCTCGTTTGTTTTGTTTCATGTCACATTCTCCTTCATATATCAATTGAATGCTATACGTTCATTTTATGATTGATGCCTCACTTTATACTTTTAGTATAATGAATGGAAAGGTTTGGTACGATCGATAAAGGTGACATGAAGATTACATTGTTGTAATGAAAAAAGCACCTTCCTTAATAAGAAGATGCTTTGAAAAAACTATATTGAAGTATTAATCATTTAAGAACAGAACCATATGTTCCTCGTCCCAGTATTGACCGTTATGCTTTAATGAACGCTCTTGTACGCCGTAAGTTTGGAAACCTAATGATTCATATAATTTTTTGGCACCAGCGTTACCAACTACAACATCGAGCATAAGTTGTTCTACATGTAATTTATCCGCGTTTTCAATAATTGCTTTAATTAGAGCTCGTCCTGCCCCAAGGCCACGCGCTTTAGGGGAAACAAAAACGGAACCGATTTTTGCTTTATGTTCTTGTTTAATGAAAGGCTTTGTTTCTAAAGTAGCAATGCCGATTAAATCGTTATCTTTGAAGACGCCTAGAGTATACTTATCCGGATTGCTTAATCGTTTTGCCATAGCAGCTACAGGATCCTCATGTTTCAGAACATCTTCATAAGAAGAGCTAAAAGCTTCCGGGTTTTTCGTTAAACCTTCCATACAAACTTTTAAATATATTTCTGCGTCCTCTGTCGTTAATAAGCGAATTTCCATAGTTGTAACCTCCTTGATCGATTTCAAATAAAATAAATCCATTACTTTTATAAGATTGTGTATGCGTATTGGTAGCAGTCTCTTTTAATTTGTAAAAGAATGAAAAGATATATGCTACAATGTTTTGTTTTTAATATGTAATGAAATTATATATTAACTTTATTAACTATTCAAGTCTTTAATATGTTACATTTTCATAACTAAAATAACTCCTCGGTTGAGGAGCTATTTTAGTTATGCGATTGATAGCCATCAATTCGATGTGGGTGTGTGTAAATATTGCAAGAGTCATTTCTAATAAATCCTACGATTGTAATGCCTAAATCATGAGCGAGTTGCAATGCTAGTTTTGTTGGAGCGGATTTAGATAGAACAATTTCACATCCGATTTTTGAAACTTTGAGTAAAATTTCGGATGAAATGCGCCCGCTAAATGCAATGATTTTTCCTTTAACGGATATATCGTTGCGCAAACAATGACCGTATATTTTATCTAATGCATTATGTCTTCCGATATCCATTCTTGATAGGAGGATCTTGTTTCGATCACATAGAGCGGTATTATGAACACCACCGGTTTGGCGAAATGTAGTGGAAGATCGTTGTAACGTATTCATTAAGTAAAAACATTCTTCAGGAGTAACTTTCACGTGTATATCATGTAAATCTTTTGCTTTTGCTGCATCGTTAACGAAAATAAAACCTTGTCTACCTTTTCCGCAGCAAGAAGTGATGTATCGCTTATTATATAAAGTTTGATAGAGCGGATTTACTTTTGATGATTTTACATGGACAATTCCGTTATCTTTTTGCATCCATAATTCTTCAACGTCTTTATAAGAAGAAATAATTCCCTCAGAAATTAAAAAACCAATTACCATATCTTCAATATAGGTTGGTGTGCATACGACTGTTACATATTCTTCACCATTCAATTTAATAGTAATAGGAGATTCTGTAACAATCTCATCAAGTTGTTTTGAAAATGTACCAGATTGATAGCGTACAATTGTATAAGTTTCTTGCGTAGGCTCCATATTAAATTCCCCTTTTATATGTATTTCTCTCCCATGTTTATCATAAAACAATGGAAAAAATAAAAATACCTATTAGGAAGAAGATCACAGATTATTTTGGTTATTATTGTATATGTACGATATAATAGAACTGTAGAATAGTGATATTTTCAAGCTTTCGTAGTTATACCTTATAACATCTAGAATCGACTTCATAAGAAAAGTATTCGGGCAGAGCGTTTCAAAAATATGTACAGTAATGCAGTTTTGAAAACGGATTCACAATTGTGTTGTACAGTTGGTTGTAAGGAGAGGGGAAACTATGGCAGAACAGACAGTCCGTGTAACCGTGGATGGTAAAGAATTTTCCACATCGGGTGAAAAGACGATACTACAATTATTTAACGAGAGTAATTTGGAACATCCTCAAATTTGTCATGTACCAGAAGTAGATCCAATTCAAACTTGTGATACGTGTATTGTAGAAGTAAATGGGAAGTTATTGCGTGCTTGTTCAACGAAGCTCGAGAACGGTATGCATATCGAAAGACAGTCCCAGCGTGCAAAAGAGGCACAGACTGAGGCAATGGATCGAATATTAGAGAACCATTTATTGTATTGTACCGTTTGTGATAACAATAATGGTAACTGTAAAGTCCATAACACAGTACATATGATGGGAATTGAAGAACAGAAATATCCGTATGAGCCGAAAGTAAGTGCTTGTGAAGTGGATATGTCACATCCGTTTTATCGGTATGATCCAAATCAATGTATTGCTTGTGGACAGTGTGTAGAAGTATGTCAAAACTTACAGGTTAATGAAACTATATCGATAGACTGGAACTTAGATCGTCCACGTGTTATATGGGATCATGGTGTAAGTATAAATGACTCATCTTGTGTAAGTTGTGGGCAATGTGTAACAGTATGTCCGTGTAATGCGTTAATGGAAAAATCAATGTTAGGTGAAGCCGGGTTCATGACAGGATTAAAACCAGATGTGTTAGATCCGATGATTGATTTTGTAAAGGATGTAGAGCCGGGATATAGTAGTATTTTAGCGGTTTCAGAAGTAGAGGCTGCGATGCGTAAGACGAAAGTTAATAAAACAAAAACAGTTTGTACATTTTGTGGTGTTGGTTGTTCCTTCGAAGTATGGACGAAAGATCGCCATATATTAAAAGTGCAACCTGTTTCAGATGCACCGGTTAATGGTATTTCCACATGTGTAAAAGGGAAATTTGGATGGGACTTTGTAAATAGTGAAGATCGCATTACGAAGCCATTAATTCGCCAAGGCGATATGTTTGTTGAAGCTACTTGGGAAGAAGCGTTAGAAGTTGTTGCTTCTAACATGCAGCATATTAAATCTGAATACGGCAGCGATGCATTTGGATTCATTTCTTCTTCGAAAGTAACAAATGAAGAGAATTACCTTATGCAAAAACTAGCTCGTCAAATATATGGAACGAATAATGTGGACAACTGCTCCCGTTATTGCCAATCTCCAGCGACAGACGGTTTATTTAAAACTGTCGGTATGGGCGGGGATGCTGGAACAGTGAAAGATATAGCGGAAGCAGGCCTTGTTATTATCGTTGGTGCGAATCCAACAGAAGGACATCCTGTACTTGCGACGAGAGTAAAACGTGCTCATAAATTACACGAGCAAAAACTAATTGTAGCAGACCTTCGTAAGCATGAAATGGCAGAGCGTGCGGATTTATTTATTCATCCGCGCCAAGGTACGGATTACGTATGGCTTGCTGGTATTACGAAATATATTATTGATCAAGATTGGCATGATAAAAAGTTTTTAGCTGAAAATGTGAAGAACTTTGATGAATATAGCAAAATGTTAGAAAAGTATACGCTTGATTATACAGAAGAAATTACGGGGATTTCGAAAGGAAATCTGAAAGACATGGCTCGTATGGTATATGAAGCAGATGGTACTTGTATACTTTGGGGAATGGGTGTAACGCAAAATACAGGAGGAAGTACGACATCAGCAGCAATTTCAAATTTACTACTTGTTACGGGTAACTATCGTCGTCCTGGTGCAGGTGCATACCCATTACGAGGACATAATAACGTACAAGGTGCTTGTGATATGGCAACATTACCAAACTGGCTTCCTGGTTATCAAGCAGTATCAGATGATACGCTTCGTGCGAAATTTGAAAAAGCATACGGTACAACTATTCCGAAAGCACCAGGATTAAATAATATTGCAATGTTACTTGCAGCGGAAGAAGGAAAACTACGCGGTATGTATGTGATGGGTGAAGAAATGGCTTTAGTCGATTCAAATGCGAACCATGTGCAACATATTTTATCGAATTTAGACTTCCTCGTTGTTCAAGATATGTTCTTATCAAAAACAGCTCGTTTCGCCGATGTTATTTTACCAGCGGCACCAAGCTTAGAAAAAGAAGGAACGTTTACGAATACAGAGCGCCGTATTCAAAGGTTATATGAAGTATTGAAACCGCTTGGTGATTCAAAACCAGACTGGTGGATTTTGCAAAAAGTTGCTCGTGCACTAGGCGGGGATTGGAATTACGAAAGTCCAAGTGAAATTATGGATGAAATCGCATCACTTGCACCGTTATACTCTCAAGCGACGTACGACCGTCTAGAAGGATGGAATAGTTTATGTTGGGGTAGTCATGATGGTAGCGATACACCGCTATTATATGTAGATGGATTTAACTTCCCAGATAAACTTGCTCGTTTATCATTAGATGAATGGGTGCCACCGGTTGTAGCGCCAGATGAGTATGATTTACTTTTAAATAATGGTCGTATGCTAGAACATTTCCATGAAGGGAACATGACGAATAAGTCGGCTGGTATTTTATCTAAAGTATCTGAAGTATTCGTTGAAATCTCACCTGAACTCGCTATAGAGCGCAATGTGAAAGATGGTGGTCTTGTGGAATTAGCATCACCATTTGGAAAAATTAAAGTACAGGCGCTTGTTACAGATCGTGTAACGGGGAAAGAGCTATATTTACCGATGCATGCAACGATAAATGAAGAAGCAATTAATATTTTAACTGGGACGGCAACAGACCTTTATACATGTACACCAGCATATAAACAAACTATGGTGAAAATGCGTGTATTACGTGAAAAAGGAAATCGTCCGTTACCATCTTCAAACCCGCGAGATAAAAAGCGTAATCCGCAAAATGGTGTTGAAATCGAGCAAAAGTGGCAAAGAAAACAATACGTATCACTTGTGGACTAGGGGGCGGAGATAGTGGCGAAAGAAATTACGTTAATTAAAAAGAAAGTTGTAACAGAGGAAGAACAGAAACAGCAAGTAGCAGATGAACTTTTAAATGAGCTATCTAATAATCGTGAAGCAGTAGAGGAAACGATGCAGCTGTTAGCACAGTTACAGAAGGCTGGGATATTAGATGCGGCGATTAGTTTACTTGCTGCGAAGGAAGATGTTTCAAAAATCGCTGTGGAGCAATTAAATCGTGAACCAGTTAAAAATGCACTCAACAATATGATGGGAGCGGGGGAAGCGCTATCCGCAGTTGACCCAGAAGTAACGAAGCAAATCACATCGAGTTTAGTTACTGGATTGCAATTTGCAACAGATGAATTAAATAATGGTAAAAAAACAAAAGTGATGGATTTCTTTAAAGTGTTAAAAGATCCAGATATCAATAGAGCCATTACATTCGGTTTTAGCTTCTTGAAAGCATTTGGGCAAGGGCTAGAGAAAAAATAGAGTAAATGAAAAAAGTGATGGGAAGTAGCCATCACTTTTTTCATTGTATGTATAAGAGTGTTCATGTTAGGCGGAATATATTATTATTAAAAAGATGGATTAGAAATGGAAATATGGAATCCATCTCAAATATCGTTTTAGAATGTGGAGGAATATATGCAACACCGTAAAAGACTATCTATACCAGGAGTAATGAGACATTCCTTTCAAACTGTTAGATTTGCTTTTTGGAATGTGTTAACATTCCAACTTGCTTATAAATTGTTAGCAGCGATTGTGTTTATCCCACTTTTCGGTATTATTTTCAATAAGTTGTTGTACTTTGGTGGGTATGCAAATGCAACAAATGATGAGTTATTAGCATTTTTGAAAACACCATACGGGATTTTGGCGATTGTAATTTTATCTATATTGGCATTGTTTCTTATCTTTACAGAGTTTGCAGTACTTATTATCATTTCGTACTTCGCTCATAAAAGGCAAAAGGTGAGATTACGTCCAATTTTGTATAAAACAGTAACGTATTTACCTTCCCTGTTTACATATTGCTTACCTGGATTTGTTTTGTATGCAGTTGTACTATTACCGCTATTAAGTATGGGGTATAAATCTGCATTGATTCCTGAAATTCAAATTCCTAATTTTATTACAGGTGAACTATTTAAGACAACAATGGGGCAAGTTGGGTATTATACTTTCTTCGCTGTAGTTGCCTATTTAAATCTTCGTTGGATTTTTGTTTTACCTATTATTGTTTTAGAGGAAAAGCCATTCCGCACGGCAGCACGCAAAAGCGCAAACTTAGTAAAAGAAAGCTTCTTTAAAGTATTGTTCTTTTTAGTAGGTTTTTTCATATCTGTAGGAATCGTCTTTCTTTTTTGTGTAGGAATTTATTTACTTTGTCTGTGGGGAGTATATGAATTTACAAACCCAGAAGGGACATTTGCGTTGCTAGCAGAGTCAACTATCTCAGTCTTCTTAACAAGTACATTGTATCTATTTAGCTTTATTATGACGCCGTTTTACATTATGGCGTTAACGAGATTGTATTTACAAAAGGTTCCGGTTGAAGATGTTTTATTAGAAGAAGGATTAGATTATTCAAAAACGAAAGCGGATAAATGTTTCTTCCAAAAACATCGTTGGAAATTTATTGGTGTATATATTGTAGGAATTATTACTGCAGGGATGGTAGTTGCCTTCATTGTGACCTTTATTACAAACACATATAAAGAACCAATTATTATGGCTCATCGTGGTTATATTTCAAAAGGTGTAGAGAATACGAAAGAAGCTGTACAGGGGGCTATTGATGCGAAAGCAGATTATGCTGAAATTGATGTACTGCAAACAAAAGACGGTGAACTAGCAGTTATACATGATTTGAAGCTGAAACGTCTTACTAATGCTAATGTTCATGTGTCAGATTTAACGATGGACGAGTTAAGACAGCTTACCCTTAGTCAAGATGGTTTTTCAGGACAAATCAGTACACTTGATGAAATCATTAAGCTGGCAAAGGGGAAAATCAAGCTTAATATTGAAGTGAAGCTTCATGGTGGCGAAAAAGATTTCGTAAACAAAGTATTAAAAGCGATTAAAGATAATGAATTTGAGAAGCAATGTGTCATTCAAACGTTACATTACCCGCTTATTAAAGAATTTAAGCGTGCAAATCCAGATATAAAAGTCGGATATATACTGTATGCAAGTAGAGCCAACTTAAAGAATGTGAAAGCTGATTTTTATGTAGCGGAAGAATATATGTTAAATAAGAAGTTAGTAAAAGAAGCAAGGAAGTTAAACAAGCCAATTTACGTATGGACAGTAAATGATATGGAAAGTTTAAAGGGATACTATAAGTTAAACGTAGATGGTATCATTACCGATTATCCTGAAGATGCACGTGAGACAATTAAGATGTTAAAAGAACAAGAAGCGGAAGAAAGTGATCTGTTCGATAAAATTAGTGAAACAACAGATGATTTATTTTCTAAGTTATTTATAAGTTACCCAGCTGCTGGCTAAATGCCCGCAGCTGTTTTTTTATGAAAAGAATATATCCCTAAAGTAATGTGCAAATTAATAACTGTATATGTATACGGCATCAATGGGGTTTCTTACATTGTTACATTATTGTCGAATAATAAATGATTGCTACTTATTTTTAAGGAGTATAATAAAAATAGAGTGATAGATAATGAGATGTAACGAAGAGCCTAATAGAATCAATGTTCCATATATTTACACTATTCTAAATATATAAACTTTAAAAAAATGATATGTTAGCGTTTTCATAATTTTTAAGTTATGCTAGAATAAGGACATAAGTTATTAATTATTACAAAAAGAAAAAAGACTTTCTTTTTTCTGTTAATTATAAGGGGGCATTTCATTATGCGTATTGGGGTACCAGCAGAAATTAAAAACAACGAAAACCGTGTGGCAATGACACCAGCAGGTGTTGTACATTTAATTCGTAACAATCACGAAGTATTCATTCAAAAGGGTGCAGGTTTAGGATCTGGTTTCACAGATGCTCAGTATGTTGAAGCGGGAGCGAAAATCGTTGATACAGCTGAAGAAGCTTGGAACATGGAAATGGTTATGAAAGTTAAGGAACCAGTTGAAAGCGAATACAAACACTTCAGCGAAGGTTTAATCTTATTCACATACTTACACTTAGCTCCAGAGCCAGAATTAACAAAAGCGTTAATCGAGAAGAAAGTTGTTGCAATTGCATACGAAACAGTACAATTAGAAAATCGTTCTCTACCATTACTTGCACCTATGAGTGAAGTAGCTGGTCGTATGGCTGCACAAATTGGTGCACAATTCCTTGAGAAAAACAAAGGCGGTAAAGGTATCTTACTTGCAGGTGTTCCAGGGGTTAAACGTGGTAAAGTAACAATTATCGGTGGTGGGCAAGCTGGTACAAATGCTGCTAAAATTGCAGTTGGACTAGGTGCGGATGTAACAATCATCGACTTAAGTGCAGAACGTCTTCGTCAATTAGATGACATTTTCGGAAACCAAGTAAAAACTTTAATGTCTAATCCTTACAATATTGCAGAAGCTGTAAAAGAGTCTGATCTTGTAATCGGTGCAGTATTAATCCCAGGTGCAAAAGCGCCAAAACTTGTAACAGAAGAAATGATTAAATCAATGGAACCAGGTTCTGTTGTTGTAGATATCGCGATTGACCAAGGTGGTATTTTCGAAACAACTGACCGTATTACAACTCATGATAACCCAACTTACGAAAAACACGGCGTTGTTCATTATGCAGTTGCAAACATGCCAGGTGCGGTTCCACGTACATCAACTCTTGCATTAACAAACGTAACAGTACCATATGCAGTACAAATTGCGAACAAAGGCTACAAAGAAGCTTGCCTAGGCAACTCTGCATTACTAAAAGGTATTAACACATTAGATGGTTATGTAACATTCGAAGCAGTTGCAGAAGCTCACGGTGTAGAATACAAAGGTGCTAAAGAATTATTAGAAGCAGAAACAGTATCTTGCTAATAGAAGCATTATACAAAACAAAATCGAACAATATATAAAACAACATGATAAGAGCTAAGAGTGAATATCTCTTAGCTCTTCTTGGCAAAAGGGGGCATACATCGTGGCCAACCTATTTAAAAAGAAATCCGTTACGCAATTGTTAGGGGAAAGTAAAAGTAAAACTTTAACGAAAACGCTAGGGGCATTCGACCTAACAATGCTAGGGATTGGTGCGATAATCGGTACAGGAGTTCTAGTATTAACAGGATTAGTAGCAGCAAGAGATGCTGGTCCAGCAGTTATTTTTTCATTCATGATTGCAGCGATTGTTTGTGGATTTGCAGCGTTATGTTATGCAGAAGTTGCATCTACACTGCCGGTTTCAGGTAGTGTCTACACATACTCATATGCGACAATTGGTGAGTTTATTGCCCACTTAATGGGATGGACATTACTATCCGTATATGTCGTAACAACTGCCGCAGTAGCTGGTGGATGGACAGGTTATTTTAATAACTTAGTGAGTGGATTTGGATTACACATTCCAACAGAGCTGTTAAAGATTCCATCACAAGGTGGTATCGTGAATTTACCAGCAATTATCATTACATTAGTTTTAACTTGGTTACTATCAAGAGGTACGAAAGAAAGTAAGCGCGTGAATAACATAATGGTATTAATTAAAATTGGTATTGTTGTTTTATTCATTGCGGTTGGTGCGTTTTACGTACAACCAGAAAACTGGACACCATTTATGCCGTACGGTGTTAGTGGAGTCTTTGCCGGAGGGGCAGCAGTATTCTTTGCTTTCTTAGGATTTGATGCATTAGCAACTTCTGCTGAAGAAGTGAAAAATCCGCAACGTGATTTACCGATTGGTATTATTGCTTCGTTAATTATTTGTACAATCATTTATGTTGTAGTTTGTCTTGTTATGACAGGTATGGTTTCTTATAAAGAATTAGATGTACCAGAAGCTATGGCATATGTGTTAGAAGTTGTAGGTCAAGATAAAGTAGCGGGTGTAATCGCAGTTGGAGCTGTAATTGGTATTATGGCTGTAATTTTTGCTTACATTTATGCAACGACACGTGTATTCTTCGCGATGAGCCGTGATGGTTTATTACCAAAATCATTTGCGAAAATTAATAAGAAAACAGAAGCGCCAGTATTCTCAACTTGGTTAACAGGTATTGGTAGTGCTTTAATTGCTGGATTTGTCGATTTAAAAGAATTGTCGAATTTAGCGAATATTGGAGCATTGTTAACGTTTGCGATGGTTGGTGTGACGGTTATTATTCTTCGTAAAACACATCCGAATTTACAACGTGGATTTGTGGTACCACTTGTACCAACGCTACCTATTATTTCAATCGCATGTTGTCTATTCTTAATGTTTAACTTACCATTAACAACATGGATCTACTTCGGTGTTTGGTTAGCAATTGGAGTAGTTGTATACTTTGTTTATTCGAAAAAACATAGTCATTTAAAAGACGATGGAAGTTCGCAAGATAATTTAGAACAAGCTAATTAAAAGCTGAATTAAAAGGGATATAAGTATAGTAAGCCTTGTGCGTCTAGGGAACGCGCAAGGCTTTTTTCTTTTGTGTAAAATGTACATCTTTTTTGTATGAGAATGTAATGGATGCGGAAAAGATGGGTAGATCTTTTGTAAATGTGAACGAAACGTTCAAAAAAAATGTATGAGATTTCATTGACACATATGAATAGGCGCTCATATAATAAGAGTATAAGATATATGAATGATTGTTCATATGTTCAAATGAAGAGGTGAGCTATAATGGCTGGAAATAAAGTAGAAACACCACAAGAGACATGTTCTCAAACAGTAATTCATGAAGAAGTTGTTGATCAAGTAAAACAAACAATTCCAACTGATGAAAGTTTAAGTAAAGTAGCAGAACTATTTAAAGTATTAGGTGATCGTACACGTACGAGAATATTACATGCATTATTTGAAGCTGAAATGTGTGTTTGTGATTTAGCGTATTTATTAGGAATGACACAATCATCTATTTCACATCAGCTTCGTGTGTTAAAGCAAGCGAAACTTGTAAAGAATCGTAAAGAAGGCAAGGTCGTTTATTATTCGTTAGCTGACCAGCACGTAATTCATATCTTCGAGCAAGCGTTTGAACACGTAAACGAGGAAGAATAAAAAAGAACGCGAGGAGGGAGAACGATGGCTGAAGCATTAGTGAAAAAGAAACTGATGTTAGAAGGTTTAGATTGTGCGAACTGTGCAATGAAAATTGAAAAAGGTGTTGGGAATATAGAAGGAGTAAATTCTTGCTCTGTAAATTTTGCGACAAAAACAATGATTTTAGAAACAGCACAAAATAAAGAAAGCGAAGTTGTTACAGAAGCGAAACAACTCGTTACAAAATTAGAACCGCACATTAAAGTGGAAGAAGAAAAAAATACAAAAGTAGCAAAAGAAGTGTTCATATTAGAAGGTTTAGATTGCGCAAACTGTGCGATGAAGATTGAAAATAAAGTGAAAGAAATGCCGGCCGTTTCAGCAGCAACTGTTGATTTCGTATCAAAGAAATTACGAGTTGAAGTAGCGAATAAAAGAGAATTAGAAGCGACTGTAGCAAATATAACAAATGTCGTTCAAAAGTTAGAACCAGATGTGAAAGTGGTTCGTGAAGAAAACGGTGGCCATGACCACGGGCATAGTCACGACCATGGTGAAGCAAATGTGAAAAAGATGGTAGGACGATTAGTGGTCGGCGGAATTTTGACAGCAATTGCTGCATTAGCTGGTTTACCACAAATGATCACAATTCCGTTATTCGTCGTTGTGTATTTATTAATAGGTGGAGATATCGTTTGGAGAGCGGTAAGAAACATAACTCGTGGCCAAGTGTTCGATG
Organism: Bacillus cereus group sp. TH152-1LC; assembly: GCF_027710505.1. Lineage (NCBI taxonomy): Bacteria > Bacillati > Bacillota > Bacilli > Caryophanales > Bacillaceae > Bacillus > Bacillus cereus group sp. TH152-1LC. Next base: position 54,162 of record NZ_JAQFNK010000012.1, read on the forward strand.
AGAACTTCTTAATGGCAATTGCAACACTAGGAGCTTTTGCGATTCAACAATATTCAGAAGCTGTTGCGGTAATGCTATTCTATCAAGTGGGGGAACTATTCCAAAGTATTGCGGTCAATCGCTCCCGAAAATCAATTACTTCATTAATGGATATCCGTCCTGATTATGCGAATGTGAAGGTTGGAAATGAAACGAAACAAGTATCACCAGAAGATGTACAAATCGGCGATTATATTATCGTGAAGCCTGGTGAGAAAGTACCATTAGACGGAAAAGTGGTTGAAGGAACATCAATGGTAGATACTTCAGCGTTGACTGGTGAATCTGTGCCACGTGAAGTCGAAGTTGGAAATGATGTATTAAGTGGTTTTGTGAACCAAAATGGTGTATTAACAATTGAAGTTACAAAAGAATTTGGTGAATCAACTGTATCAAAAATTTTAGATTTAGTTCAAAATGCAAGCAGTAAAAAAGCGCCAACAGAAAACTTTATTACGAAGTTCGCGCGTTACTATACTCCAGTTGTAGTTATTACAGCAGCGATTATGGCGTTTATTCCACCACTTATTTTAGAAGGAGCTACATTCTCAGAATGGATTTATAGAGCTTTAGTGTTCTTAGTAATCTCTTGTCCATGTGCGTTAGTTGTATCTATTCCTCTTGGATTCTTTGGAGGAATTGGTGGTGCATCTAAAAGTGGTGTGTTAATAAAAGGAAGTAACTATTTAGAAGCTTTAAATGATGTGAAATATATTGTTTTTGATAAAACGGGAACATTAACAAAAGGTGTCTTCAAAGTTACAAAAATGGAACCAAGCGAAGGCATTAAAAATGAAGAATTATTAGAGTATGCAGCATTTGCTGAAGTGTATTCTAATCATCCAATTGCACAATCGATTCGAAAGGCATATGGAAAATCAATTGATGAAAAAATAATCGATGATTATAACGAAATTTCTGGTCACGGTACAGTCGTAAAAGTACAAGGAAAAGAAATTTTTGCAGGTAATGCTAAGTTAATGAGAAAAGAAAATATTACATTTAAGCAACCAGAAACTGTAGGTACATTAGTTCACGTTGCTGTAGATGGGGAATATGCAGGTTATATCGTTATCTCTGATGAGGTAAAAGAAGATTCAAAACAAGCAATTCAAAAATTAAAAGAACTAGGTATTAAGAAGACAGTCATGTTAACTGGTGATGCAAAAGCAGTTGGTGAAGCTGTCGGTAAGGAATTAGGTTTAGATGAAGTTCATGCAGAACTATTACCGCAACAAAAAGTAGAAGAAATCGAAAAAATTGATGCGGCGAAGAACGGAAAAGAAAAGGTTGCTTTCGTTGGTGATGGTATTAATGACACACCGGTATTAGCAAGAGCAGATGTTGGTATTGCGATGGGTGGTTTAGGATCAGATGCAGCGATTGAGGCAGCAGACATCGTTATTATGACTGATGAGCCTTCAAAAATTGCAACAGCCTTAAACATCGCAAAACGTACACGACGCATTGTATGGCAGAATATCATCTTTGCATTAGGGGTAAAAGGATTAGTTTTATTACTTGGTGCTTTTGGTATTGCAACAATGTGGGAAGCTGTCTTCTCAGATGTTGGTGTGACACTACTTGCAGTGCTAAATGCAATGCGTGTACTACGAGTGAAAGATTTATAAAAAAGAGGACGCAACCTGCGTCCTCTTTTTTAGGTTATTTGGTTGAAATTGACTCAATAAAATAATAGTAAATATTATTTTGTAAATAAATAACGTAATATTAAAATTTAAAAATAAAAAATATTTGTCTTATTATTTTAATATGTTTTCCGCAAAGGTATATATCGTATTGAAAAAACAGAGAAGGAGAAGCTTCTCTGTTTTATCCCGCTTTAATGGGCAGTAAGACCCCTATCTCAAAATTTAGCGAAAGCAAAGAATTTAGGTGGGGGGCGGGCTGCCCATTAAAGTCCGATTGGTGAGGGCTAATAATCAGTGGGGGATGAAGAAAAACCCCACTGATTAAAGTTTCACTTTATTTTTGTATATTTTTTCCAACTTGTTCTCGAACAGTTTGAATGTAATTCATTTTATGATCCCAACATTCTTGACTTAAATCAACAGGGTACTCTTCGGGATTTAAAGTTCGCATATACTCTTCCCAAAATAGTGCGAGACTCTGTTCATTATATTTTTGAATATCTAATATACCTGGTAGTTCATATGTTCTTTCGCCGTTAACGAAAATGTCTTTATGCAGTTCGCGAGCTTCAAAGTTTGTTACAAATTTACTTATATACGTGTGAACAGGGTGAAACATTTTTAAGCGTTCTTCTTTTCCAGGTTCTTCAGAATCTAATGCAATATAATCGCCTTCTGCATGATCATTAACTCGATTGATAATACGATAAATTCGTTTCAGTCCTGGAGTCGTAATTTTTTCAGGGTTAGATGAAATTTTAATTGTATCATTTAACTTTCCATCCGTATCTTCAATCGCTACTAGTTTATAAACAGCTCCTAATGCCGGTTGCTCAAAGGATGTAATTAATTTTGTTCCAACACCCCATACATCAATTTTTGCTCCTTGAGATTTCAAATGCATAATTGTGTATTCGTCTAAATCGCTAGAAGCAATAATTTTTGTATGTGTAAACCCAGCTTCATCTAGTAGTTTTCTTGCTTTTTTAGATAAATAAGCCATATCACCACTATCAAGGCGAATGCCATAAAAATCGATACGATCTCCAAACTCTTTCGCGACGCGAATCGCATTTGGAACACCTGATTTTAAAGTGTCGTATGTATCAACGAGAAAGACGCATTTTTTATGAGTTTCAGCGTATTTCTTAAACGCGACATATTCATCGCGATACGCTTGAACGAAAGAGTGAGCGTGTGTGCCGGCTACAGGTATCCCGAAGCGTTTTCCAGCACGAACGTTACTCGTAGACGAAAACCCACCAATAAAGGCAGCACGTGTGCCCCAAAGAGCAGCGTCAAACTCGTGAGCACGTCTTGTACCAAACTCTAAAAGTTCATCATTATTTGCAGCGTGCTTCATACGAGCAGCTTTTGTTGCAATTAATGTTTGGTAATTCACAATGTTTAACAGGGCAGTTTCAATAATTTGTGCTTCGCCGAGCGGTGCATCCACACGTAATAAAGGCTCGTTATTAAATACAACTTCACCTTCTTGCATACTTCGAATGGTCCCAGTGAATTTCATATTTTGTAAATACTGAAGGAATTCTTCTTCAAATTGTAATTCTGATAAATAAGCGATATCGCTTTCGGTAAAGCTGAAGTTTTCTATGTACTCTACAATCTTTTCAAGGCCAGCAAAAACAGCATAACCGTTCTCGAATGGAAGCTTTCGAAAGTATAAATCAAACACCGAGCGGCGATTATGAATACCATCTTTCCAATATGTATAAGCCATATTAATTTGATATAAATCTGTATGTAAGGCATAGCTATCGTCTTTATAATAAGTCATCGCGAAAACACCTCCATAATTTGGTTATAGTATACCAATTTTTCATCGCTCGTAGCAAAGAATGGATATGAAAGTATAGTCAAGAAAGAAAAAAATGAAATATTGCATATTTTTTAGAAAATTAACATTTATCAATTTATATTTCTCAAGATTTTATGTATTATTAGAGTAATGGGGGTAATGAGAATGGAGGAGGACAATGCAACAAACATTAGAAAAAATAGGCAAACAAGTCTTTTATAAACGGCTACAGCAAAAAATGACACAAGAAGAATTATGTCAGGGCATTTGTTCTGTCTCATACTTAAGTAAAATCGAAAATGGAAAGATCGAAGCATCAGAAGAAATTCTACAATTGCTCTGCACAAGGTTAGAAATTGCCGTGACGGATTTGAGAGATGTAGAAGAAGATGTGAAGGGGAAGCTCGATGAATGGTTAAATGCATTAATCCGTTTGGAAAAGGCACAAGTTGAGCGCATCTATAATGAATTGCAAGAAGATATGCAACACGTTTTAGATTTTGAAATTATAAATTATTATAAACTACTTAATATACGTTATTTACTGATGAAAAGAGACTTGCCGGTAATCGCAGAAGAATTAGAGCAGCTTAAGAAGGCATATAAGAAATTCTCGCCTTTTCAGAAGTTGTTGTATACGTATAGTAAAGGATTATTATGCTGTTTACAATATAAGTGGAAACAGGGATTAAGTCATTTATTAGAGACAGAAATTATGGCAAAAGAGCTAGGGTATCATGAGACAGGAATTTATTATAATATCGCTCTTACTTATAGTCATTTGGAAATCCAGCATCTTACGTTGCACTTTGCGAATATTGCACTAGAGGCATTTAGAAATGAGTATAAATTTCGGAACGTGATAAACTGTCAAATTCTTATTGCATTAAGTTATGCGGAACAAGGGCAATATGAAGAAGCTTTAGAAATGTATAAGAGCATACTGAGGGAATCAGAGGCTTTTGCGGATAAAGATGTTTTAATGGCTATTACTTTAAGTAATATTGGGAATATATATTATAAAAAGAAAAAATATAATCAAGCGAAAGATTATTATTTAGAGAGTTTACAACTTCAAAAACAAATAGATTTAAATTATATAGACACATTATATGAAATGGCATTAGCTTGTATTAAATTAGAACAGTTTGAAGAAGCGAGAGAATGGATTGATAAAGGTATTGTCGCTGCCAAACGTGAAGAGAGATTTAATACAAAATTATATTTACTGCTTATGCTTCGAAATAAGTATTTTGAAGAGGCACGAGAGTATAAACAATTTTTGGAATTAGAAGCTATTCCGTTTTATAAATCAGCAGGTAATAAAATAGAACTGAAGAAAGTATATGTGGAGCTTGCGGAATACTTTTCTAAATCACTGAACTTTGAACAAAGTAATCACTATTATAAGCTAGTTATTGAAATGTTAGAAAGTCATAAGGAGGATGAAAAATGAAAAAAGCATTAGCTGGAGTTTTAGCAGTTGCAGTAGTACTTACAATTGTCGGTGGAGTACAGTATACGAGTAAACCAGATACTTATGGATTAGATTTGAGTGTATCACAAACTGTAAATGTATAATGTTGAGAAACCCCTTTCCAATCGGAAAGGGGTTTTTTCAATATTTGTTCCTCAAAATTCTACAACACTTGAGAAAATAATTAATTGAATTTTTAGTATATTAATAGTGGAAACATAGTGCTACGATAAAACTACTCTTTTTCAAAAAATAATTTATTAGGGGGAAGGTTCATGAAAAAGAAAAGTTTAGCATTAGTGTTAGCGACAGGAATGGCAGTTACAACGTTTGGAGGGACAGGCTCTGCATTTGCGGATTCTAAAAATGTGCTCTCTACGAAGAAGTACAATGAGACGGTGCAGTCACCTGAGTTTATTTCTGGTGATTTAACTGGAGCGACTGGCAAGAAAGCAGAATCTGTTGTGTTTGATTACTTAAACGCAGCAAAAGGTGATTACAAGCTAGGGGAAAAGAGTGCGCAAGATTCTTTCAAAGTGAAACAAGTGAAGAAAGATGCTGTAACTGATTCAACAGTAGTACGTTTGCAACAAGTTTACGAAGGAGTACCTGTATGGGGGTCTACTCAAGTAGCTCACGTAAGTAAAGATGGCTCTTTAAAAGTATTGTCTGGAACAGTTGCGCCTGATTTAGACAAAAAGGACAAGTTGAAAAATAAAAATAAGATCGAAGGCGCAAAAGCAATTGAAATCGCGCAAAAAGATTTAGGGGTTACACCTAAATATGAGGTAGAACCAAAAGCGGACTTATATGTATATCAAAACGGTGAAGAAACAACATATGCATACGTTGTAAACTTGAACTTCTTAGATCCAAGTCCAGGAAATTACTACTATTTCATTGAAGCAGACAGCGGTAAAGTGTTAAATAAATATAATACAATTGATCATGTGACGAATGATGATAAGTCTCCGGTTAAACAAGATGCTCCTAAGCAGGATGCAAAAGCGGTTATAAAGCCTGTAACAGGAACAAATAAAGTAGGAACTGGTAAAGGTGTATTAGGAGACACGAAGTCGCTTAATACAACATTATCTGGATCATCTTACTACTTACAAGACAATACTCGCGGAGCGACGATTTTCACATATAATGCGAAAAACCGTTCAACATTACCAGGGACATTATGGGCAGATGCAGATAATGTTTTCAATGCAGCGTATGATGCAGCGGCAGTAGATGCTCATTACTATGCAGGTAGAACATATGATTATTATAAAGCTACATTTAATAGAAACTCTATTAATGATGCAGGAGCACCGTTAAAATCAACTGTGCATTATGGAAGTAAGTATAATAATGCATTCTGGAACGGCTCACAAATGGTATACGGAGATGGTGATGGTGTAACATTCACTTCATTATCGGGTGGTATTGATGTAATTGGTCACGAATTAACGCATGCGGTTACGGAAAATAGCTCGAATTTAATTTATCAAAATGAATCGGGAGCGCTAAATGAAGCAATTTCTGATATCTTTGGTACTTTAGTAGAATTCTATGATAATCGTAATCCAGATTGGGAGATTGGTGAAGATATTTACACTCCTGGAAAAGCAGGAGATGCGCTTCGCTCTATGAGTGATCCAGCGAAATATGGTGACCCAGACCATTACTCTAAGCGTTACACTGGTTCAAGTGATAACGGTGGAGTTCATACGAACAGTGGTATCATTAACAAACAAGCTTATTTATTAGCGAATGGCGGTACGCATTCTGGTGTAACTGTAACTGGTATCGGTAAAGACAAGCTAGGTGCAATTTATTACCGTGCAAACACGCAATATTTCACTCAATCTACTACATTTAGCCAAGCTCGTGCTGGTGCAGTACAAGCTGCAGCTGATTTATATGGTGCGACTTCTGCGGAAGTAGCAGCAGTTAAGCAATCATTTAGTGCTGTTGGTATAAACTAAGGTTTTAAGAGATAGCTATTAATAAAATACCTCAAAAATAAAGAAGGAGCATAGGCTCCTTCTTTATTTTTTTCTCCATTTTTTCCACAAATAATACAATCCAATACAACCTGCGATTGTTACAATCCACTTTGCTTCGTTTGTACCGTTTATAACATGGTATGCAGAATATACTTCAATTAATAAGGACGGTATTTTACCTATTGTACTGGCAATACTGAAGGATAGTAATGACATTTTGCCTAGAGCGGCAAATAAAGTAACGATACTTGATGGAATGAAAGGTATGAATCGAAACGATAGAACGAGTAGAAAGGCCTCTCTACCTTCTACGTAAAGAAGACGTTCTACCTTAGGATACTTATTTACTTTATCGTGAGTGAACTTTTGAAGGCCTATACGATAAATATAAAACGAAATAATAGCCCCTAAGGCCTCACCTATGATCGAAATGATTGTGCCGTTTACTACGCCAAAGAGCTGTATGTTAATGGCGGTCAAAAAAATACTAGGGATGAAACCTAAAAGACTGATGATGATGTTGATTAAGATACTAAGTGGAATTGCGATTGAATAATAGTCTGTTAAGAAGTTTTGAATTGTTTCAGCCATTGTTTAAAATCCTTTATCTTTTTTTGCATTACACCATATTTCTATTGTGTAGGCAAGTGCAAATTTACATAATGTAGGAAAATGTTGATAAAACACCATCAATATACCTTATATGGGTATTAGGTGTATTGGAAAAGGGGTATATTTATTTTTTGGAAAATAACCAAAAAAAACTTTTTTAAAAGGGGTTATTTGGTTGTATTAGGGTTGAATTAACTCGGGAAATAATTAGAAAAACATTGGGGTATATTTACAGAAGGGTCGAAAATAGTGTTTTTATGAAAATCCGGTGGTAATATGGCAAAATTGATGAGGAATTTAAAAAATGTATATGTTTTTTCGTTGTGAAATTGACTTTTAGTGAAGTTACGATAATAATCATGGAAGAGGTGATATGATGAAACGAATAAGTAGTCTTTTCTTGAGTGGTTTATTGGCATTCATGCTGATCTTAAGTGGATGTGCAGGAAAAGAACAAAAAACAGAGAAACAAACAGGGAATCAATCGACATCAGTAGAAAAAATTAGTGATAATATTTTAGATGAAATGGAAGGACCACCTAAAAATGGTCATACGATTGAAAGACATGTTGGAAAATCAGAAGAGGATTTGAAGAATCGCTTGAAGACAGATAAAGTATCAGCGGCAAGTACATACTATGATAAGGAAACAGCGACGAAAGCTGTAAAAGATAGTTTGAAACAGCATGATAAGGAAATTCAAGATTGGTTAAAAAATTCTAAAGAGGCTCGTCTTGTATTAAATACAACTCATTCATTCCCGGTTGGAAAAACGGTCATAAAGAAAAATATGAATGTAAAAGACAAGCTAGTAAAAACTGTTACTGTTTTGGCGAGAGATAAGTCAGGAGATTTAGGATATAAGATCATTACTTCTTATCCATCTGACAAATAAGAAGGGGGAGTACATATGTATACGACATTACAATACTTTCTTAAATCGTACTGTACGTTAAGTGTTCATGAAGAGGAAATAGTAGGCGTGATGGAAGAGTTTATAGAGCAAGAGGATGAAGAACTTGTTTTGAAATTACGCGATGAATTATTATATATGAAGAAAAAGAATACTTGGGAAGAGGCGTGCGTATTAGCTGCGAAGCAAGGAAATCGCATGTGGTCTTTAGAAGAAACGAAAGACCATCTCGAAGCTTTTTTACTATTATTGCAAAAGAAAAAGGCGTGACTAAATCACGCCTTTTTCTTTTTGGAAATTTACCTGTTTATTAGCACCTCATTGTTTTGGAGCGCTTTTATATACGCTTTTTGAAATTTGTCCATTTGAGATTACTTCACCGTTTTGTGTTACTTTTTTGTACGTTACCGCTGTTATTTTGTCATTAGCTCTACTAATTACTTGAGAAGAAACTTCAACATTTTTACCAGTATTTGTGCCGAAAATACGAGTAGTAATACTACCTCCATTTGAAAATGCTTGAATATAAATATGATTGCCTGTATTGTTTTTAAATTTTAAATCCGGACCATAATCTGCCACTGCTGCATCTTGCCCAAGTGGTAAATAATTTACGGGCATGGAATGATTGCTTCGAGAAACAATTCCTAAATCTGCCCTTAAAGCGGCGCTATATAAAGTACTACTAACTTGGCAAACGCCTCCACCTGCACTTTGTATAACTTTACCTTCTGAAAATACTGCTGCGGATTTATAACCATGTGCAGCATCCGTTACGCCAACACGGCCATTAAAACTAAACGTTTCATCAGGTGCGACAATAACTCCACTTAAAGTATTAGCTGACTTATTTACGTTATAGGATTGGTTTCCATTACGACCAGCCATTGGAGTTGAATATTCAGCAATTACTTCTTTAATCCCCATTTTCTGTATATCTTCTGTAGAACGCTCAGGTTTTAAGAGTGTAACTGGTAACGTAACGTCTGATGTGCCAGAAGTAATGGCCTGTTTCGTTAAATCAGTTAACTTTCCTTTATCAATTTTTTCTCCATTTTGACTTTGGCTAATATTTACTGTAGAGCCTTCAACATTTAATTCGGCATTAACAGGAGTTTTTAATGTGTCATTATATTTATCCTTCATAAAGCTTTCATAAGCAGTTGTATTTAATTGAGCTGTTAATTTATAATCACGTTTTAATTCACCGTTTTCAGCCTGCTTCCGCATTTTGTAACGATTCATTGCATTTCCTTCTTGTTCTTTAAAGATTTTGTCGATAATATCTTTTTCTTTATAATTTATCCCTAAATCTTTCCATGTGTACGTTTGTTTATCATTTTGGAATATGTAGGTAAGAGATTTTTGGTCTAATTCAGTTACCTTTTGATTAATAATTGCTTGAATATCTTTTTTATTTTTTCCATCGAGAGAAATACCTTCAAATGTAGTATTTGGTAATGCAGTAGTATCTAATTGATTATTTAGTTTGGATACATATTGATATCCACCAACACCGCCGATACAAAGTAATATGCCTCCAGTAATTGCAGAACCGATCAGTATTTTACTTAGCTTCATTTATTTCCCCCCAGAAATTTTTGTATAAGTATATGTATTACATTTTTTGTATAAAAATGATGAAAATAACAGTATATACGTACTAGTATACTATTATTTCCACTATGTGTGTAATGATTTTATAAAAAATGTTACACTGTTGTAATAATTGTCTCTTTTTGTCACAATATGAACGAGAAATATGTTGAAAATTATAATAAAAAGGCTGTCTAGAAAGATCTAGCAGCCTTTTTATTATAATTTTTTATGTTCATTTTTATTCGTAACACCGAGATGTTCTTGTAGTGTTGTCGAAATAGTATTGACGCTTTTTTCATTTGGAACGTAATAATAAATACCACCTATATATTTATCAGTACCTTCTATTTGCATTTTGTCCATTTTTAAATTGGAATCCATTGAATTTTTTGCAATGGTCATCATATCGTCAAAGGTTAAATTTGTCTTTAAGTCTTTATCGACAGCGTCGAGTAGACCACCAATTTTATTAATAGAATTAAGAGATAGTGCTTTTTCAGCGATAGCTTCTAAAACAAGCTGTTGTCGTTGACCACGCATATAATCACTATCGATATGACGTGTTCTAGCTAGTGCTAATGCCTCTTCTCCATTTAAATGTTGACGTCCTTTTTTCAAATGAATAGCATCTGGTTCGTCTTTACTATTTTGTTCTGTGAATTCAACTGGAACATCGACAGTAATACCACCAAGGGAATCGACAATTTTAATAAATGATTTAAAGTTGAATTTTACATAGTAATCAACTGGAACATCTAAAAAGTTCTCTACGGTATCAATCGTGCTGTCTACACCACCGAATACGTGTGCGTGTGTAATTTTATCGTATTTGTCACGTGATTTAATGAAGACACGTGAGTCACGTGGAATACTGACAAGTTTAACAGATTTGTCGTTTTTATTAATTGTTGCAAGTAATAGCGCATCCGTGCGAGTTGCTTTTCCGTAATTCTTGTCCCTAATTTCACTTTCATCAACACCCATAATAAGTACGGAAATGTTGTCAGTCATAGGTTTCACGGCTTTTTCACGTTTGCTGGATTTATCCCCGCGGCCCAGTTCAGAATAGGCATTACTTAATACAGACTTTGCTTTACTGTATATATGGAAGGAATATCCTCCTGCTCCAAGTGCTATAATCAGTAATGGAATAAGAAGGAACCAAAGTAGTCGTTTTTTCTTTGAGAGTCCTTTTTTGGCTCGAGTATCTTTGTTCATATCGGATTTCATCATTTTTTCTCCTTTAAAGCTATCAAAGTGTATACATCTAGAAGCGCATTCAAACACATAAAAAATATTGTACGCTAAATAAAAGCGATTGTACATGTATAAAAAATAGATGTCTTGATTATTTATAAAGACATCTATTCGTTATTGTATACAAAAGATAGGGATAAGAAAATGATAAAATTTTACCTGATTACAACATAATGCTTACGATAATTGCAGATAAAATACTGACGAGAGTAGCTCCGTATAGTAATTTAAGGCCAAATCTGGCAACAACGTTTCCTTGTTCTTCGTTTAATCCTTTTACCGCACCTGAAATAATACCGATAGAAGAAAAGTTGGCAAAAGAAACGAGGAAAACAGAAATGATACCCACTGTACGAGGAGAAAGGCTATTAGAAATTTTACTAAGGTCCATCATTGCTACAAATTCATTTGTTACAAGCTTTGTTGCCATAATGCTACCAGCTGTGACAATTTCGGAACTTGGTACACCGATAAGGAATGCAACAGGTGCAAATACGTAGCCGATTAATTGCTGGAAAGTAATGCCGAATATAATGAGGAATAGGTCATTAATGCAGCTCATTAATGCGACGAATCCGATGAGCATAGCGCCGACAACAATAGCTACGCGAAAGCCATCTAGAATGTATTCTCCAAGCATTTCAAAAAAGCTTTGCTTTTCGCCTTTAATCTCTAAAATATCTTCGTCATCTTTAACGTCGTAAGGATTAATGATGAGCACGATAATAAAACCACTAAATAAATTGAGGACGAGTGCGGTTACTACATATTTAGGTTCGATCATTGTCATATAGGCACCTACGATAGACATAGATACGGTTGACATGGCAGAAGCACAAAGTGTATAAAGACGGTGTTTTGGAATTTGAGCTAATTGTTTTTTTACCGTAATAAAAACTTCTGATTGGCCGACAATGGCAGAGGCGATAGCATTGTAAGATTCTAATTTCCCAAGACCATTTATTTTACTAAGGAAGTAACCGATCCAATGAATAAAAAATGGTAGTATTTTGAAATGTTGTAGTATACCAATTAAGACAGAAATGAAGACAATTGGTAATAGTACAGTAAGGAAAAATGACATTTCACCTTTATTGGCAAGACCGCCAAATACGAAGTTTATACCATCAGCAGCATACTCGAGTAGCTTTGTAAACAGACTGGAAATGACCCGAATAAGTATGAGGCCGATTTCTGTATTTAATAATAAATAGGTTAAGATCAACTGTATAATAAGCATGATGAAAATTGGTTTAAATTTAATATGTTTCTTATTGTTGCTAGCAATATAAGCAAGGAAGAAAACAACGATAAGTCCCACGAAAAAAGTAATAAATTTCATAGTAAGCCCCCTAAAAGAGATATTCTGCTATATATGTTTTTCATTTCAAGGGAGAATATGCATCTTTGGTAAAGAAAGGAATAGAGAGAGCATGAATATATGTAGAGTGCACCACGTTGCAATTATTTGTTCAAATTATGAAGTGTCAAAGGATTTTTATACTCGGATATTAGGTTTTAAAGCGATAAATGAAGTATATAGAAAGGAACGAGATTCTTATAAGTTAGATTTATGTGTAGGGGAAGAGTATCAAATCGAATTATTTTCATTTCCAAGTCCGCCTGAGCGCCCAAGTTTCCCGGAAGCGGCTGGACTTAGACATTTAGCATTTGCTGTTACAAATATAGGAGAAGCTGTGAAACATTTAAATGAATGTGGTGTAGAGACTGAATCGATACGTATGGATGAAATAACCGGAAAAAAATTCGTCTTTTTCCAAGATCCTGATGGGCTACCTTTAGAATTGTATGAGGTTTGAAATTGGTGAATTTTATATAGGGTTGCTTTTGCGTAAATGAAGAAACTAAAGTGAAACTTCTTTTTTAAAGGAGGTGTAACTTTAGCTAAGAAAGCTAAAGGGCATATGTGGATATTTTAAAATTATTGATGGTAGTCATTCTTATTGCATTAACAGGTTTTTTTGTAGCTGTTGAGTTTGCAATTATTAAGGTGCGTAGCAGTCGTATTGATCAACTCGTTAGTGAAAAACGACGAGGAGCATTGGCAGCTAAAAAAGTAACTTCAAATTTAGATGAGTATTTATCAGCATGTCAGTTAGGTATTACAATTACTGCTTTAGGACTTGGGTGGTTAGGCGAGCCGACTATAAAACATTTACTCGAGCCGTTGTTTTTAAAACTACACTTATCTCCTGCAATTGCAAGTACAGTTTCGTTTATTATTGCCTTTGCAGTGATTACGTTTTTACACGTTGTCATTGGTGAACTTGCTCCGAAGACGCTCGCTATACAAAGGGCAGAGCAAGTTAGCTTATTATTATCGAAGCCAATTATTTACTTTTACCGAGTAATGTATCCGTTTATTTGGGCTTTAAATGGTTCAGCAAGGGTTGTGACAGGGTTATTCGGGTTACATCCGGCTTCTGAACATGAAGTTGCTCATTCGGAGGAAGAATTACGATTAATCTTATCTGAGAGTTATGAGAGCGGAGAGATTAATCAAAGGGAATTTAAATATGTAAATAATATTTTTGAATTTGATAATAGAGTTGCAAAGGAAATTATGGTACCTCGTACGGAAGTTGTAGGTTTATATGAGGATGAACCATTTGAAACACATATTAAAATAATCGCACAAGAAAAATATACGAGGTATCCCGTATTTGGTGAAGATAAAGATGAAATTATTGGGATGGTTAATGTAAAGGATTTATTTATTCGTTATATGGATGGTAATCGAGATGAGGAGTGCTCGATTACACCGTATACAAGGCCAGTTATTGAAGTACTAGAAAATATTCCTATACATGATTTACTATTACAAATGCAAAGAAAACGAATCCCATTAGCTGTATTATATGATGAATATGGTGGTACAGCGGGGATTGTTACATTAGAAGATATTTTAGAAGAAATTGTTGGAGAAATCCGAGATGAATACGATGAAGACGAGCACCCGCCTGTAGAGCATGTAAGTGAAGGGTGTAAAATCGTAGAGGGAAAAGTGCTTATTAGTGAAGTAAATGATTTATTTGGCATACACTTAATTGCTGAGGATGTAGATACAATTGGTGGCTGGATTATGGTACAAAAGCAAATTGTTGCTGAAGGAGATGTTATTGAAAAACACGGCTTTTCTTTTAAAGTTCTCGAAAAGGATATGCATCAAATTAAACGAGTGGAAATAAAGAAGGTAGAAGAATGATTTTCTATAAATTGTTATCCCGCTATATTTGTGGGCAGTAAGACCCCACCTCAAAATTCGGCGAAAGCGAAGAAGTTAGGTGGGGGATGAACAAAATCCCCACTGATTAAGGTGTCACTTTATAAAAGGTATATATAGAAAAATAAATGTTTGCGCTTTCAAAAGAGGTGCTATATAGTGAAGGTGGATACTGAAAAATTCTTCTGAATGATACTCGTATTTTTAGATGGCGAATTTTTTAGATAAGGATTTAGAATGAAAAGCATAGGTGATGAAAATGATAGCAACGAAGGATATACGTATAGAAAAAGATTTTTTAGGTGAAAAGGAAGTACCGAGTGTAGCTTATTATGGTGTACAAACATTACGTGCTGTTGAAAACTTCCCGATTACAGGATATCGCATTCATCCGTCACTCATTACGGCAATGGCAATTGTGAAAAAAGCGGCGGCACTTGCAAATATGGATACTGGTTACTTAGCTAAAGACATTGGACATGAAATTGCAGAAGCGGCGCAAGAAATTGTTGATGGAAAATTTCATGATCAATTTATCGTGGATCCAATCCAAGGCGGTGCTGGAACTTCTATTAATATGAATACAAATGAAGTAATCGCTAATCGAGCGTTAGAACGTATGGGATATGAAAAAGGTGAGTATGCGAAAATTAGTCCAAACACGCATGTGAACATGGCTCAATCGACGAATGATGCGTTTCCAACAGGAATTCATATTGCAACTCTTATGATGTTAGAAGAACTTCTTATTACAATGGAAGAACTTCATGCTGCTTTCCGTGCAAAAGCAAAAGAGTTTGATCACGTCATTAAAATGGGACGTACACATTTACAAGATGCTGTTCCGATTCGTCTTGGACAAGAATTTGAAGCGTATAGCCGCGTGCTTGAGCGTGATATAAAAAGAATTAAACAGTCTCGCCAACATTTATATGAAGTGAACATGGGGGCGACAGCTGTTGGTACGGGATTAAATGCAAACCCTACGTACATTGAACAAGTGGTTAAACACTTGCGAACATTTAGTGGATTCCCACTTGTTGGTGCAGAGCATTTAGTTGATGCAACGCAAAACACAGATGCATACACAGAAGTATCTGCAGCATTAAAAGTATGTATGATGAACATGTCTAAAATTGCGAATGACCTTCGTATTATGGCATCTGGTCCACGTGTTGGATTGGCGGAAATTCAATTACCAGCTCGTCAGCCAGGTTCATCTATTATGCCAGGTAAAGTAAATCCTGTTATGGCAGAAGTAATTAATCAAGTTGCTTTCCAAGTAATTGGTAATGATCATACAATTTGCTTAGCATCAGAAGCAGGACAATTAGAGTTAAACGTAATGGAGCCTGTACTCGTGTTTAATTTAATTCAATCTATTAGTATTATGAATAACGGATTCCGCGTATTCCGTGAATATTGTATTAAAGGAATTACAGCAAATGAAGAATTGCTCAAGCAATATGTGGAGAAGAGTGTTGGAATTATTACGGCAGTTAACCCTCATATTGGTTACGAAGCAGCATCTCGTATTGCACGTGAGGCAATTGAAACAGGAAAATCTGTTAGGGAGTTATGCTTAGAACATGGTGTACTGACAGAAGAAGAATTGGATATTATTTTGGATCCATTCGAAATGACGCATCCTGAAATTGCTGGTGCTTCTTTACTAAAGAATAAGAAGATGTAATGTAATGTGAAAAAACACCGATCCGTTTGGATCGGTGTTTTATTTTTAAAAGATGTTAAATACAGAATTTAATTGAAGTAAGCTAATGATAGCTAAGAAGATTAAACTGTATTTCATTGCTGTTTTAAATAGGACAGATTCTTTACCAACTAGTCCAACTGCTGCACAAGCAACTGCTACAGATTGTGGTGAAACCATTTTTGCCATTGTACCACCTACTACGTTTAATGCAACAAGAGTAGAAGGAACGATGTTTAATTGATCTGCAGTTACTGCTTGAAGCGGTGCAAATAATGAACCACTTGATACTACTGATCCTGTAATGAATACGCCAATCCATCCTAAGATCGGAGAAAGAACAGGGAATGCATTACCTGTAGAAGAGAATGCAAGTCCAAGTGTAGATGACATACCAGAGTAGTTCTCTACGTAAGCTAAAGCGATAACGCTACAAATTGTATATACTGGAGCTTTTAGTTCTTTCATTGTTTCAACCATTAATTCTTTAACCATTTTACCTTTTACGCGGTATACGATAAGTGAAACGATAATTGCTAATACGATTGCAGTAGTTGTAGATGAGAATACATCAAACTTGAAAACAGCTGCGAAAGGTGTATCAGCTTTTGTAATAGGTGTAGTTTTCATAACAGCATTATGAAGACCAGGGAATTGAATGTTAAATACTAAGTTTGCTAGTGCGCCATCCGGAGCAAATAAAGCTTTAATTGGTTTTAAATTAAAGATTGTTACGAATGCAGTTAAGAATACGAATGGAGACCAGGCATATAAAATTTGATTGAATGTATGAGATACTTTTTCTTCTTGTTTTTCTTCTTTAGTAGAAGATTTTGGCTGCCAAACACGTAAGAATAATGCAAGAGAGATCATGCTTACAACGGCTGCGAAAATATTAGTAAGTTCTGCACCTAAGAAGTAAGTTACAACGAACTGAGTAACCGCGAAAGAAACACCACTTACAAGAATACCTTGCCAAGTTTCTTTAATACCTTTAATTCCATCAACCATTGATACAAGTAAGAAAGGTAAAACAATACTAATGAAAGGTAAAATAAGAACAGTTTGACGACCGATAGTTAATGCATCTAGTTCAGTTAATTGTGCTGGTACTGTAACTGGGATACCCATAGCACCCATAGCACCACCAGCGATGTTTGCTACTAAACAAATACCTGCTGCTTTTAATGGGTTAAAGCCCATACCTACAAGTAATGCAGCTGTAATAGCAACTGGAACCCCTAGCCCAGCTGCGCCTTCTAAGAAAGCACCGAAAGAATAAGCGATTAATAATACTTGTAAACGTTGGTCATTTGTAATGCTTGAGATACTATCACGAATGACATTGAATTGCTCTGTTTTAACAGTTAATTTGTAAAGGAAAATTGCTGCGATAACGATAGTACAAATTGGATAAAATCCAGATAAAACACCGAATCCGGCAGATGCTACAGCTACAGTTGCTGGCATTTTATAAACGAATATAGCAAGAATAATAGCGACAATCACACTGTAAAGGCCAGCCATATAACTTTTCATTTTCAGTCCCATTAAACAAATGATGAAGCAGAAAATTGGAAGTGCTGCGATTAGTGCAGATAACCAAATATTGTTTAATGGGTCATAAATTTGTGTCCAAGTACTCATAATAATGACAACTCCTATCTATTTTATGTGAAGAAATTCACATTATTTGTGAAAATATTCACAATCAACTTACATGCTTAGTATATTCTCCTTCAACACTATTGTCAACGTAAAAAAGTATAATTATTCCATAATAGTGTTAAAAGAAATGCTTTGTTCATAAAGTAGACAAAAAGCCCACTCAAATAGGTTTGAGTGGGCTAGATGAATTATTTGCATATTATTTTCTTTTAGTTATTTATACATTATTGGTCCTAAAGCTCTATATTAGAGACCGTCATTATATTGAATGGTGTAGCTTGTCCCATTTGATCAAGTCAGAAAGGGGACAGTGAAATGCACTTAATAGGAAGTATTCCGTCACAGTTCAAGCTATTAAATACGAATTAAAAAGCAATAAGTTAATTTTTAATGTTACAGTATCTCTTTTTACTGAAAATTCCTTTTAGTGTAACAAATAGGTTAAGTATACTCCAACTACTTTACGAAAAGTTATCAATTATAGATGGTATTTTACGATATTATTACTGCACGTTGCAATGAGGTGAAAATATAACAAAAAGCTTGATAAAACAACGTTTACAAGCAAAGTATTTGCAGCCCGTTGTTTTGCTTTTTCGTTATATCATATAGTATAATATTCAAAATCAGCAAGGATTATTTCCTGAGTTCTTTGCTGGTTAAGATGGAAAAAAATTTCGGCTTTATAAGTTGATAAAGTTATGTCGTAACAGGAAATATAAGAACAGATATATAAATAAATAAAAAGAAAATAAAAACGAAAATGAGGGGAACTTTATGAGCCAAAATCAATTCGAATGTCGTATTTCAGAAGAAGATGTACAAATGTTAAGAGCGTTAGCGCATCCTTTACGTTTACGCCTAGTAATGGAACTAATGCAACGTGGAACTTGTAATGTAACACAATTACAGGAAGTATTAGAAATTCCACAATCAACGGTTTCGCAACATTTAACGAAATTAAAACAAAATAAAGTAGTGCGCTTTGAAAGACGAGGATTAGAAGTGTATTATCAAATTCATAATGATAAAGTAAGTGAAGTTGTAAAAACATTATTTTCTTAAAATTTGAATATTATGGAAAAAGACGTGTGAGATATACGTCTTTTTTTATTTGTCATAAAGGTAATAGGAAAGAAAATGTTAGCATGTAAGGAAGAAAAGGATATCAATTAACATGTTGCTATATGGAATATATTCTAAAGGGAAAAGAAAAGATAGAAAGGAGTGTAGCAAGTAAAAAGGAGGAATAGTAGTATGGATGTAAAACGTGTGAAACAAATTTTATCTTCTTCAAGTAGAATTGATGTTACATATGAGGGCGTACCAGTATGGATTGAGAGCTGTGACGAGCAGAGTGGGGTTGCGCAGGTGTATGATGTATCTAATCCTGGAGAAAGCGTTCACGTGAATGTGACGGCTTTAGAGGAGAAGTAATAGAAAAGACGCTTCTAAATGTTTAGAAGCGTCTTTTATTTCTTATTCCATCATATGTGCAATTTTCTTAGAGAACATAAGAAGTACTAATCCTAGCACGATTACGATAACACCGATGCTTGCGAATACTTCTAAATATCCTAAAGATTGAGTGAAAGCAGCTAATTGTCCTGCTAATAAGTTTGCGAAGCCAGTACCAGCTAACCATACACCCATTAATAATGATGCTAATTTAACAGGAGCGATTGCACTTACCATAGATAATCCGATTGGTGATAAGAATAATTCACCAATTGGATTATCTATGGTAAGTGAATACAATGAATAGTAAGTTTGCTTTCATTGTAATGTTACCTTCGTCGCTACCAGTTTTTAATACAGCTAAAGTTAGAACTAAATATCCAATCCCTAGTAAAATCATACCTAAAGCCATTTTTGTTGGGATTTTTAAATCACCATTTTTTGTTTTTGAAAGTTTAATCCATAATGCAGAAACCGGTAATGCTAGTAAGATAATGAATAGTGGGTTTACAGATTGGAACCAAGGTGTTGGAATTGTAAATCCACCAATTGTACGATCTACGAACTTATCTGTGTAAAGTGTTAAAGAACTACCAGCTTGTTCAAATCCTGCCCAGAAGAATACAACGAAACAAGTTAAAATTAAAATTGCAGTAGTACGTTTTTTCTCTTGTGTTGTTAAAGGCTTTTTCTCAATTGCTTTTGCATTTTTTTCTTTAGACTTTTTACCGACAACAGTTGTTCCAATAGACCCTAAGTAACGAGGTGCTAAGAAATTAAAGGCAAGCTGTCCAATAATCATACCGATACAAGCTGTTAAGAAACCGTATCTATAATCTGCGAAGTAACCGCAAATGAATGGAGCAATAAGAGCCCCTAAGTTAATTCCCATGTAGAAGATAGTGAAGGCACTATCACGACGAGAATCGTTTTCGCTATATAATTGACCTAATAAAGTCGAAATATTTGGTTTGAAGAATCCGTTACCAATAACTAATAATCCTAATCCTAAAAATAGTCCAGTTTTAGTGTTCATTGAAAATAGTACAAAGTTACCAATTGCCATAATGATACCACCAATAGTAATGGCATGGCGCTTCGTAATGAAATGGTCAGTTAACCAACCACCGATAATTGGTGTGAAGTATACTAACATTGTGAAAATACCGTAAATTTGAACTGCAACTGCTTTATCAAATCCTAAACCGCCGCTTACTAAACTCGTTGTTAAATAAAGAACTAATAAGCCACGCATTCCGTAATAACTAAATCTTTCCCATGCCTCTGTAAAGAACAACAAATATAATCCTGGTGGATGTTTTTTGGTGATTGTTGCTCTCCAGCTTTGTCTAATTTTAAAGCTGCATCCATGTTTGTTTCCCCCTAATCCTGTATAACGGATATTTATGTAATCATTTTAATTTACAAAATATTTAGAAGTCAATAGAATTATATGGAAATAGAAAGAAAATTCCTGAAAAAATTCTATTTTTCTTCAACCGTTACTGTATTTTGCCCTGAAAACGAGATGATAAGCGTTTTCAAATGTAATAATTGAATTCTAAAAGAAAATAAAATAGTGATTAATCAGAAAATTTAGATTAAAATATTTATTCTGATATAGAGAAAATATATTCTATTTACTTTTATAATATAACATATTGGGAATAAAAATACAAAATGAAATAATGTGACATTTAAGTGAATTGAAAAATAACCAGCTCCATAGAAGGGGAGCTGGTTAAGGAAATATTATTTAGCAAAGCGTTTTTCGATATCATCTAATAGTAGGTTAGCGGCCATTACACCACCAGCTGTATTCCAAATAACATCGTCAACTTTGTATGCTTTATTATTTTTCACTGCATTTAAGTTTTTAAATAGAGGATCATTAATATATTCTTTTTCTAATTCGGAACCTTTTTTCTCGTTTCCTTTATCGAATGTGAAGTAGAATAATACATCGCCATCCATTGCAGAAATACGTTCTTTAGATACGTTACGCTCCGCGAAGTCATCTTTATTTTGATCACCAGGACGTTTAAATCCAAGTTCTTTTAAAATTACACCAGAGAATGTATCACCGTGATAAATACGAACATCACCAGGCATGAAGCGAACCATAGAGATTTCTTGATTTACTTTATCGCCAAGTTTGGCTTTTAAATCTTTCATACTTTTATCGTAATCAGCTAAAACCTTTTGACCTTCTTTTTCTTTATTTAATGCTTTTGCATAAAATTTGAAGTTATCTTTCCATTCACCACGTAGCGTCTCAGAGAACACAGTAGGTGCAATTGCTGTTAGTTGCTCGTACACTTTTTCATGACGCATTTTGTTACCGATAATTAAGTCTGGTTTTAAAGAAGCGATTGTTTCCACGTTCACTTGTCCTTCATCACCAACAACTTTTACATCTTTCATTTTATCTTTAATATGTGGATACCATGGATCACCAGTCCAAGATTTTACAGCCCCAACTGGTTTCACACCTAATTCAAGTAAAGCTTCAGTTCCCTCATTTGTTAAAATAACTACACGTTTTGGAGTAGCAGGAACTTCTGTTTTACCCATTGCATGTTCAACCGTAATCATTTCTTTTTTCGTGTCTTCTTTTGTTTCCTCTTTCGTATTTGATTTTCCACAAGCACTTAAAAGTAATGAAAAGGCTAGTAAAAATACAAATACTGTAAACGACTTCTTTCGTGTTAAATTCATTATGTACCCCCTACATACTGAGAAGTTTTTTCAATAGCAAGCATGATAATAATACTTCATGGTCCAATTGTCAATGAAAATAATTCTCAATATCGTTGACAATGAGAATTAAGTTGAAATACACTTACAACGTATCATTATACATTGAAGGGGAAACGCTGCATGTTATTAAAAACAAATCAAGCAAAATGGATTGGATTATTTGTTGGAATCATTGCAGTCGTTATTTGTATTTGGGGAAGTATTATTTTCGGATATACAAATACGAGCTGGAAATTAGCGTTAGATGCTTTTTTTCATTTTAATGGTTCCAATGAACATATTATTATTCAAAATGTGCGTCTACCAAGGGCATTAATTGCAGCTAGTGTTGGTGCTAGTTTAGCCATTGCAGGTTGTCTTATGCAAACTTTAACGAAGAATCCACTTGCCTCTCCAGATTTTATTGGATTAAATTCAGGTGCTGCGTTTTTCATAGTTGTAGCAATTGTTATTTTTTCCGTGACATCATTATCGGCTTTCACGTGGATTGCCTTTTTAGGGGCAGCAGTTGCAGCTGTACTTGTATTTGCTTCTAGTTCTTTAGGAAAAGAAGGGACAACGCCTCTTAAGTTAACGTTAGCGGGGGTCGCAATTAGTGCGTTATTTTCATCATTAACACAAGGATTACTTGTGTTAAATGAAAAGGCGCTTGAAGAGGTATTATTTTGGCTTGCCGGATCTGTACAAGGAAGAAAGTTAGAAATTTTACAATCTGTATTCCCATATTTATTAGTAGGCTGGATTGCATCTCTTATGATGGCAGGAAAAGTAAATACATTAATGATGGGGGAAGACGTTGCAAAAGGACTTGGACAACGAACGATTTTAATGAAATCATTCGTACTATTTATTATTGTCCTGCTGTCTGGTGGTTCAGTTGCGGTCGCTGGTCCAATTGGATTTATTGGTATTGTTACTCCGCATTTTGCCAGATTTCTTGTTGGAGTAGATCACAGGTGGAGAGTACCGTATAGCGGGTTGTTAGGTGCAATACTATTAATCTTAGCTGATATAGCAGCAAGGTATGTCATTATGCCACAAGAAGTACCAGTAGGGGTTATGACAGCATTTATCGGAGCACCATTCTTTATTTATATTGCACGTAAGAGAGGGCTTAGCAAATGAAGAAGTATATTCCGTTTCGTATAGGAAAAGGCGGGCTCTCGTTTTTAATGTATAAACGAGCTTGTCTCGTCTTAGTCAGTTTACTAGTTGTTTTAATAGGATTATTTTTTGCGAGTGCAGGTATGGGAGACATGAAAATTGCTCCATATGATGTATGGCAAGCGATTACTGGAAATGGCGATGCGATGTCCAATATGGTTGTAAATAAGTTTCGTATGCCGCGTATTTTGATTGCCATCCTTGTAGGAATCGCACTTGCTGTAGCCGGATGTATTTTACAAGGTCTCGTTCGAAATCCACTGGCTTCTCCTGATATCATCGGGATTACAGGTGGTGCAAGTGTTGCAGTTGTATTATTTTTAGCCCTATTTAGTGATAAAAATAATGCGTTAACTGTAAGCATTCATTATATGCCGTTAGCAGCCTTTGCTGGGGCAACGATTGTAGCGCTTTTTGTATATTTATTTGCATGGAGAAATGACGGGTTATCACCAATTAGTCTTGTTTTAATTGGTGTTGGGTTTTGGGCATTAACGAAAGCGGCAACGACTTTGTTTATGTTGTTAGCGCCAATCTATCAAGCGAGTCAAGCGAATGTATGGATTACAGGTACTGTTTACGGTTCTTCATGGCAAAACGTTATGGTACTTGCGCCATGGGTTCTCATTTTAACGGTAATATCATTTATAGCTGCTAGACATTTAAATGCGCAAGAGCTAGGGGATGATATTGCGGTAGGACTTGGTGTGCCTTTAACGAAGTCACGCGTATTCATGTTATTACTTAGTACAGCTTTAATTGGTGGAGCAGTTGCCTTTGCCGGAGGAATTGGATTTGTCGGTTTAATGGCACCTCATATTTCACGAAGACTAGTTGGTTCTTTATATGGTGCATTACTCCCAGTTGCGGCGATTGTTGGTGCAATTTTAGTGCTCGCTGCAGATTTAATTGGGCGTACAGTTTTCACACCACTTGAAATTCCAGCAGGGGTATTTACATCAGCAATTGGTGCACCTTATTTTATTTACTTACTTTATAAAAGTCGGAATTCATAAAGGGAGATGAGTATGCAAAAAGCATTGGAGACGAAAAGTTTGACGTTGTCTTATGGTGAAGCAATTATTATTGATGAGCTGAATTTAGAAATTCCCAAAGGCGAAATTACAATCTTTATCGGTTCTAACGGTTGCGGGAAATCAACTTTATTACGTTCACTAGCTAGATTATTAAAGCCAACAACTGGTGATATTTTGTTAGATAATCAAGCGATTCAAAGTATGCAAACGAAGCAAATCGCTCGTCAAATGGCAATTTTACCGCAAGGACCGCAAGCACCAGAAGGGCTTACTGTATTACAACTTGTAAAGCAAGGACGTTATCCATATCAAACGTGGCTGAAGCAATGGTCAGAAAAAGATGAGGAAATGGTACAAAAAGCACTTGCAGCAACAGGTATGACAGAGTTTGCTGAGCGTGATGTGCATGCTCTTTCGGGTGGACAACGTCAACGTGCTTGGATTGCAATGACGCTTGCACAAGATACCGATATTATTTTACTGGATGAGCCTACTACATATTTAGATATGACTCACCAAATTGAAGTGCTAGATTTATTATTCGAATTAAATGAAACAGAACAAAGAACAATTGTTATGGTATTACACGATTTAAATTTAGCATGCCGCTATGCAGACAATATTGTAGCCATTCAAGATAAACAAATATATGCACAAGGTAAGCCGGAAGAAGTAGTAGATGAGAAGCTAGTACGTGATGTATTCCGGATGGAGTGTCAAATCAGTACGGATCCATTATTTGGGACGCCACTTTGTATCCCACATGGAAAAGGAAGACGTATACGTAAAGAGGTTGCTCAAATAATGAGATAATGAAAAAGACGATGAGGATTCATCGTCTTTTTCATTTTTCGCAAGAGAATAAGAGAAAGAGGGGAATTCGTAAACGTCGTTCATATTCTTCTTCGCTCTGAAAATAAGTTTGATTTGGTGTAGCCTCTTTTAAAGATGTAATGGTAAATCCGGCTTGTTGTAACAATGTAAAATATTCTTCTGTTGTACGATGATATTTAATAACTTCTTGGTCAATCCAAGGTTCAACGCGTTTTCCCATTTTAAAATAATCATCGACGAGCCAGCTCGTTCTTTTTCCGCTCGTTTGCAAGCTTTCAAATGAAGAAGTAATAATAGGGTGTTGAACGCTAAAAGTAAGGGTTCCATTTGTTTTTAAAGTTTTGTACACATTTTGAAAAATGATAGGAAGATGGTCAATATAATGTAAGGCGAGTCTAGATGTTACTAAATCAAAAGTAGCAGGAGGGTATGGGTAGTCTTTGAGGTTTAAAAAATGGACGGTCCCATTTTTATTTTCTAGTTGTTTTTTAGCTTTTTCATACATAAGTTCGGAGCCTTCAATACCAGTGTAAGAGTGGCAGCCTTTTTCTAATAACTCCTCACCGAATTTAGCGTCCCCACAGCCTAAATCAAGGATTTGCTTTCCTTTCACATCACCAATGAGTTGAAAGAAGGCTGGTTTTTCAAGTGATTCATTTGGGCTATTTTCTCGGTATCTTCGTTTCATATATTGTTTAAAAAATGCTTCGTTATTATATACATCAGATTCAGTAAATGCCATGATTGAAGCCCCCTTAAATATTTTTTTATTCTACCAAATATGAAAAGTAAATGATAGATTTCTTGTAATGAATCATATATAATCTAGAATTGTAAGCGGTTACTTTGAACTATTTTTCTATAATAAATTATGAAAACGTGTTAAGCTAGTAGAGGGATTATTGGAACTATTAAGACAATAATTCGCTTACATGAACGATGGGAGGCTTCACAATGTCTAGTAAAACACTTGCGAAATTTTTAGAAGAAAATTTAGAGGATTTAAAATCAAAGGGGCTTTATAACGTAATTGATCCGCTTGAGAGTCCAAATGGACCGATCATTACAATTGGCGGAAAAGAATATATTAACTTATCTTCAAACAACTATCTTGGATTAGCAACAGATAGCCGTTTGCAAGAAGCAGCAATTGGTGCTATTCATAAGTACGGCGTTGGAGCAGGAGCTGTTCGTACAATTAACGGTACTTTAGATTTGCATATTAAATTAGAAGAAACAATTGCAAAGTTTAAACATACAGAAGCAGCGATTGCTTACCAATCAGGATTTAACTGTAATATGGCAGCGATTTCAGCCGTTATGGATAAAAATGATGCGATTCTTTCAGATGAATTAAACCATGCTTCTATCATTGATGGTAGTCGTCTATCAAGAGCGAAAATCATCGTTTATAAGCATTCTGATATGGAAGATTTGCGCCAAAAAGCAATCGCGGCGAAAGAATCAGGTCTTTACAATAAATTAATGGTAATTACAGACGGTGTCTTCTCAATGGATGGAGATGTTGCAAAACTACCAGAAATTGTTGAGATTGCAGAAGAATTAGATTTAATGACATACGTAGATGATGCACACGGTTCAGGTGTACTTGGTAAAGGTGCAGGAACTGTAAAACACTTCGGTCTGTCTGATAAAGTTGATTTCCAAATTGGTACATTATCAAAAGCAATTGGGGTAATTGGTGGATATGTAGCAGGGAAACAAAACTTAATTGACTGGTTAAAAGTTCGTTCACGTCCATTCTTATTCTCTACAGCATTAACACCAGCTGATGCAGCAGCTTGCATGAGATCAATTGAAATCTTAATGGAAAGCACAGAGTTGCACGATCGTTTATGGGAAAATGGTCGCTATTTAAAACAAGGGTTAAAAGAACTTGGCTTTAATATCGGGGAAAGTGAAACGCCAATTACACCTTGTATTATTGGTGACGAAGTATTAACACAAGAATTTAGTAAACGTCTAAATGAAGAAGGCGTTTACGCAAAATCTATCGTGTTCCCAACTGTAGCAAAAGGAACAGGACGCGTTCGTAATATGCCTACAGCAGCTCATACGAAAGAAATGTTAGATGAAGCAATTCGTAAGTATGAAAAAGTAGGGAAAGAAATGGGCATCATTTAAGTAACGACATCTTTTGAATAGCTTGCAAATGAGGAGTGGGGAAAATGAAAAAAATTCTAGTAACCGGTTCTTTAGGGCAAATTGGTTCTGAACTAGTAATGAAACTTCGTGATGTATACGGTGCATCAAATGTTATTGCAACAGATATTCGTGAAACAGATAGTGAGGTAGTAACGTCTGGTCCATTTGAAACGTTAGATGTAACAGATGGACAAAAACTACATGATATTGCAAAGCGTAATGAAGTAGATACAATTATTCATTTAGCAGCTTTACTTTCAGCAACAGCAGAAAAAAATCCGCTATTTGCTTGGAATTTAAATATGGGTGGACTTGTAAATGCATTAGAAGCAGCTCGTGAATTAAACTGTAAGTTTTTCACGCCAAGTTCTATCGGTGCATTCGGTCCGTCAACGCCGAAAGATAATACGCCACAAGATACAATTCAGCGTCCTACTACGATGTATGGGGTAAACAAAGTAGCAGGAGAATTACTATGTGATTATTATCATCAAAAGTTTGGTGTTGATACGCGCGGTGTACGTTTCCCAGGTTTAATTTCTTACGTAGCTCCTCCAGGAGGCGGAACAACTGACTATGCAGTTGAAATTTATTATGAGGCGATTAAAAAAGGCACATACACCTCATACATTGCAGAAGGAACATACATGGATATGATGTATATGCCAGATGCTTTACAAGCGATCATTTCATTAATGGAAGCTGATCCAAGTAAACTTGTGCATAGAAACGCGTTCAATATTACAGCAATGAGCTTTGAGCCAGAGCAGATCGCAGCATCAATTCGTAAACACATCCCGACGTTTACAATGGATTACGCTGTAGATCCTGCTCGTCAAACAATCGCTGATAGCTGGCCAAACTCTATTGATGCAACAGCAGCAATGAAAGAGTGGGGCTTTAAAGCAGAGTACGATTTAGACAAAATGACAACGGACATGTTGGCTAAGTTAAAAAAAAAGCTCACAGCTGAGTTAGTGATGAATTAATAGGAAGGGTCGATTCTTAGGAATCGACCCTTTTATTTGTATTTTAGGAATATACAAACAATTATAAGCGTGATAGAATGAGTTAATTTGTGCATAAAGGGGAGAGATACAATGGAGAAATGGGAGTTAGCAAAGGAAATTTACAATACGTCACGTTTAACGGGAACATTTAAACTTCGATCAGGACAAGTATCAAATCAATATTTGGATAAGTACTTATTTGAATCTAATCCAGTACTGTTATTAGAAATTGCTAAACAATTGAAAGAGCTCATTCCTCCTGAGACAGAAGTACTCGCGGGTTTAGAAATGGGAGGAATTCCAGTAGCAACAGCATTATCTTTACAAACAGGTATACCAGTTGTATTTGTAAGAAAAGAAGCGAAGAAGTACGGTACATGTAAGTTAGCAGAAGGCGTTGATATTACTGGGAAAAATGTTTGTGTTGTTGAAGATGTTATTACGACAGGCGGTCAAATATTATTAAGCACGAAAGACTTAAGGGAACTGGGTGCGAAAGTCCACCATGTTCTAGGCGTGATTGAGCGAACGAAAGAGGGAAGAGAAAACTTATTAGAAGATGGCTTACAGCTACATTCGTTATTTACAATGGCTGAGTTAATTGAAGGAGAAAAGCAACGTGCAAAGAGTTGACGTCGTATATGCACTAATACATGATGAAGAAACAGATACAATATTAATGGTACATAATATAGAACAAAACGTTTGGTCACTGCCGGGTGGGGCTGTTGAAAAAGGTGAAATATTAGAGGAAGCACTAATAAGAGAAGTGAAAGAAGAGACAGGTTTAACTGCCGTGGCAGGTGGACTTGTTGCAATCAATGAAAAATTCTTTGAAGCATCAGGGAATCATGCAATACTTTTTATATTCCGAGCAAATGTAGTAAAAGGTGAACTGATTGTGGAAGATGAAGAAGAAATTTCTGCAATAGAGTGGGTGGATCGAACAATCGCAAATGAGCGATTCCCATTCTACGATGGAGGATTCGAGGCATTATTAGAAGTAGCCATTCCATACAAGTTTCAACCAGAAACAAAGTGATTGAAATAAAAAAACTGGAGCGCAAGGCTCCTGTTTTTTTATTCAATCGTCTTCAGTAATAACTTTTTCAAGAGTGGTTTAATCTTCAGACGTAAATCTTCAGCGTGATTTGCAACTAAGAAGTGATGGTTATAAATGTTCTTCATTAATTGATAAGTTGCTTCTTTCGCTTCGCCTTCTTCGATGAAGATTCCGATTACTTCCATACCACTTTTACGAGCAAGTTTGACAGCTTCATGCGTATCTAAAATACCGTCTTGTTGATAGTCTAGCGCAGAAGGTTCACCGTCTGTAAAGACAAGTAAGAATTTATGCTTTTCTGGTCTTTTCGCAAGCTTTTCAGAAACGATACGAATAATATATCCGTCGCGGTTATCTTCTTCTTCGCGAAGCTGCATAATTTCAGGACCAACGCCTGGTAACGTTGAGTTTTTATACGTTACAACTTCATGGATAACGTTTGGCTTATCTTCAGGTTTAGCACTAGAAGCATCTTCCCAAAATCCGCTAATAGCATGCGGGATTTTTAAAGATTTCAATGCTTCATGGAATAGGACCACACTCTTTTTCGTTTCTTCCATTTTGTTATACATAGAACCAGAGCAGTCCACTAGTAATTGGAATGCAACGTCGAGCTCTTGTGATTCTTGTCCTTTTTTATAAAACATACGCGGTTGCTTTTCAGTATAAATACGAAGGAATTTCTTACGAAGTCTTCCGTAATATTTATCACTATTTGCATTCGTTTTATTTTCAATCGTTTTTTCGATAATTTTCTTTAATTCTTTTACATCTTTATTAACGACTGATTTGATGGCTTGGTAATTTTTTTTCTCATCGGTATTTGCTTTGCGGGCTTCTTTAAATGTATGAGAAGCACCAACGTTATACTTACCGTATGCACCGTCGTTTTGGCCAGAAGCGTGTGAAGCTCTTGCTTCTTCTGTATCAGCACCATCAAAGTTAGATTGTGTACTCTTTTGAGAAGTACCTTGTACAGAGCCAAGTGCTTGGTCACCATCTTCTGATTCACGAGCAGTGTCACCCATCATATTTGTTTTTGTTCCGCTTTCTAATTCAAAGCGTAAAAAGTTCTCGTTTTCGTTATTTTTA
Organism: Bacillus cereus group sp. TH152-1LC; assembly: GCF_027710505.1. Taxonomy (NCBI): domain Bacteria; kingdom Bacillati; phylum Bacillota; class Bacilli; order Caryophanales; family Bacillaceae; genus Bacillus; species Bacillus cereus group sp. TH152-1LC. Next base: position 84,734 of record NZ_JAQFNK010000012.1, read on the forward strand.
TTTTCACGATGCCATGTCGAGAAACTTTCATCCATTTTGTTTTTATTTTCATCGTCATCTATGAGCTGCGTATCATCATTTGCTAAATCTTCGACGCGACAGTTCTTTTCGTCTGCAATGACAGATAAATAAAGCGGAGCATGTCCGAAATAGTTGTTCAGCATATCACTTTCAAGGAGCTCTTCTAATCGATAACGAATTTTCTCAACGATATACATAATATCTTCCGTATTACGAGCTTGGAATGTTTCATGCAAAATGGCTTCAATTTGCTCGAAGTATTCATTATTAAACATCTCATATTTATCGCTCGTTAATGAAAGATAGCAGAGACAAAATAGACGATCACCGTGATAGTTACGAACACGATTGATTTCATTTTGTGAGCCGAAGTAATTGCGATACATTTCTTTTCTTCTTTTAAAAACATGCTTTGTGCCAGGGCGTAAGTTTTTTACGATTTCCTCAACACGTAAATCTTCTAATAGAACAAATAATTGCGTTAAAAACTTTTTCAAGGGTGATTCTTGTAATTCAATCGCATAAGAACGAATTAAAGTCATGTCCGAGTAATGTTTATTACCAAGTGCTTTTAAAAACACTTCGCTTTTTAATCCGATTACTGTATCCTCTTCTTTTCGATCATCCCAAAAGTGACTAATGACAACCTTTTTTTCAATTTCGTCGTAGTATGCTTTATAGCCATACTCAAGGTAGGCATCGTCTTCTTTTAGAAGAGCATACATTAAGTTTTCCATTTGTAGAAACAGCGACGCATCAATTTTTTTGTCACTAAAAATTTGTCTCATGAATTATCCCTCAAAGAAATAACTTTCTGCTAATTCACGGACAGTCATTTGTTCTGTTTCATCGTTTAATTTTGCGATAATACTACGTTCAATTGCACGCATAACAGGAATATATACACCTAAATCACATGCGTCGATAATGCCACGAATACTTGCTGCCTCTTCACTTACACGTCCATCACGAGCTAAAGGCATAAGGTCGCTTGCAAATGCAACGAACTTTTCAATTGTTGCAACATCATTTAATTTTGATTCAGCTAATAATAGTTCTTTTAATGTATCACCTTGAATGTAAGGAACTTCAATAATAACGAAACGGTTTTTTAATGCTTCGTTTAGTTCACTTGTACCAACGTAACCTTCATTAATTGCTGCGATTACGCGATATTCTTCATCACCGTATACACCTTCTTGTGTAAACGGGTTAGTAATCATTTTACGGTAATCTAATGCACCGTGAAGAAGTGGTAACGTTTCAGGTTTTGCCATATTGATTTCATCAATATATAGGAAATGACCGCTCTTCATTGCTTTCATAAGAGGACCGTTAACAAATGTAACTTCAGATGCACCATCTTTCGTTTGTAGTGTGTTGTATCCTAAAATACCTTCTACATCTAGATCAACGGAACAGTTAATGCTATGCATTGGTTTTTGGAATAAAGAAGAAAGAGTTTCAGCTAGTACTGTTTTACCACTACCAGTCGGCCCTTTTAATAGAATGTTTTTGCCAAGAAGAAGTGCTGTAATAGCATCTTCAATAATGCTGTTATCAGATGCTTTATATATTTTCTTACCAATTAAATGTGCATTTTCACCAGCTTCTTGCTTATTCTTTTCGTGAATGTTTGAGAGCTGTTGTTTTAAATCAGCATGTATATGAAATTGTTCTAACATGTATTTCCCACCTAACATTATTTTCATAAAGTAATACATCTTATGATAACTTGTTTTAATATGGTATGCAAAGAAAAGGGGAGAGGAGAAATACAAAAGAAAAAGCAATCAATATTACATTGACTGCTTACAGTAAAGGAGAAATGAGCCTCATAAAAGACTCTAATATTCGTTTTTTGATACTTCTTTTTTGGAATGCGTTCCATTTAATTTCAGTAGAATGCTTAAAGTCATCTTCAAAATCACGTTTAATATCATGAACGGTTTCTGATTCATATAGTACGCTAATAAGTTCGTAATTTAATTCAAAGCTACGTACGTCCATATTTGCCGTTCCAATTGTCGCGATTTTATCATCAACGAGTACAATTTTTGCATGCATAAAACCATCTTTATAACTATAAATGGAGGCACCGGCTTTTAAAAGTGGAGTGAAGTAGGATTGTGATGCTTGATCACTAATAATACTATCACTTTTACCAGGATATAAAATGCGTACATCTATGCCAGATATTGCACTTAAACGTAATAATGTTAAAGTTTCTTGATCTGGAATAAAGTATGGTGTAGCGATCCAAATCGATTTTTTTGCAGATCCCATAACGGCTAATAATGTATTGCGAATGCTTTTATCATCTGAGCTTGGTCCGCTTGCTACAATTTGCACAGCACCTTCTGCATTTGAAATTTCTTTACCTGGGAAGTATTGTCTATTCATAAATTGATCCCACGAATAAGTATTCAACCCACTAGATGCATAGAGCCAGTCCTCTAGAAAGATTGCTTGTAATTTATATAACGCTTTTCCTTCTATTTTTAAATGACTATCACGCCAAATGGGGAATTTTTTTGAACGGCCAAGATATTCATCACCGACGTTGAGTCCTCCGGTAAACCCGATTTCTCCATCTACAATGACGATTTTACGGTGGTTACGATAATTAACTGTTTCAAGTAACCAAGCTGAAAAAATAGGGTCAAATTCAACAATTTCAATCCCAGCTTCTTTCATAGGTTTTAAAAAGCGTCTTCTTAACGTATTACTTCCTAATCCATCATAAAGGAAGCGTACAATAACACCAGATTTTGCTTTTTTTATTAACGCATCCCGAACTTTTGTACCAATCTCATCAGATTTATAAATATAGTATTGAATATGTATGTGGTGTTTTGCTTGCTCGATAGCTTGCAAAATTTCTGAGAATGTTTGATCTCCGTTTGTTAAAAGTTTTGTAGTTGTTCTATCTGCGGCAGGTCCGCCTCCAAATTTTTGTATAACTTTTGTTAAATGTGTAGAACGCTCATGTAAGGGGACTGTGAGTGATAATTCTACTCGTCTTCCTTCTAATATTTCACGGAATAATTTTCTTTGTTCTTCTGAACGATGGAGATGTTTTTTTCTTCTCCAACGGCTACGCCCGAAAATAGAGTATAAAAGCACACCTACAACGGGAAGAAGTGCTAATACTAAAAACCATGCTAAGGTGCTTTGTGGAGATCTATTTTCGATAAAAATAACGAAAGATATTCCTATGATTGTAAGAGACCATAATACACCGAAAAAGGTATATAGTGAGAGGATAGGCGTATCTAAAAGTAAGAGTACGATAGATACAATTATAAATACCAATAATAATTGAACGATAGGTTTCTTCATTGCTATAAAATTCCTCTAATCTTTCTTAAATATAGAATTCTTATATAAAAAGGTACAATCCGACATTCTTATTATAAAGTGTTTTGTTTTTTTTACAAAATATAGACATTTTCCTCATGCTTTCCGCATTTGTCCTACATACAGTATATTGTTACGTTATTAGCCCGCTATTTGCTGGTTAATAAACAGTGTAGGAGGGACAAAATCCTTGCCCCTTATATAGGAAAGGGGATAACCATATTACGTGGATTCTTCCTATTATATAGGTTACCAACAAGGTCCGTACTATTCATACAATATCTATTAAGATGAGAAAATGGAAAAGGAGAGAGGGAACATGAATTATATAGAAAATAACGGATTGTATTATCGTCATACTCATGGCGGGCACCATCATAATGGAGGGCATAATCATCATGGTGGACACAATCATTATGATCATCATCATCATCACGGTGGTGGATGGGGCTGGGGTGGCGGCTCATGGGGCGGTGGATTTTTCCCTGGAAGTTTTGCTGGAGGCATGTTAGGCGGACTTACAGCTGGTGCATTAACGGGTGCAGCAGGTGGAGGCTACTATCCAGCACCGTACCCAGTAGCTTATCCAGCGCCATACCCAGCACCATATCCAACGCCATATCCGGGTTATCAGCAAATGCCATATCCGTATTAAACGAAGAAAAGAGGCTACCCTCTTTTTTTCGTTTAATAAAGTATTTATTTATAAAATACTTCCAAAATAAAGGTGGAAATATGTTAATATTTTGTTATTGTAATTCAAAAACATATATACGAATTTTAATTTCTATATTATTATTCGTGAATAGTTGTATAGTGTGATCATACTTCTATTTCGCTAGTAAAGTAAAGAGGTTAAATGTGAGCGGAATTAGTAGGGAACAGTGGTTGTATGGAGCTAGTTATAAAGGAATGTAAGAGAATGAATAAGGTATAATAAAGTAAGCTAATTATAACGGTCAGAAACTACTATTTATAATTGAAGCGGTATTATATTGCTTTTTATTACAAATAATATTATGTTATTTTAATCGGCATATTTCAAAATGTGATTTATGTAAAGGACGATTATTAGGAAATGAAATATCTCTATTTCTATGAAAAGAAACAAGTTGTGTCTTAGTCAGATAGGAAGCAAGGAGAGATGCGCATGCTAGAACAAAGAGGTCATGCATTATATGACTCTTCATTGCGAGATTTAAAGTTAGCATTAGATGAGTCTTCAATTGTTGCGATTACAGACCGAAATGGTCTTATTACATATGTAAATGATAAATTTTGTGAAATCTCCAAATATACACGAGAAGAGTTAATAGGGAAAGATCATCGTATTTTAAATTCAGGATATCACCCAAAATCATTTTTTCAAATTCTTTGGAAGCGCATTTTGAGCGGAAAAGTATGGAGAGGTGAGATTCGAAATCAAGCAAAAGATGGGACATATTATTGGGTTAAAACAACAATTGTTCCATTTTTAAATGAAAAAGGAGAGCCATATCAATTTATAGCAATCCGAAATGATATTAGTAGTAGGAAAGAAGCAGAACAGAGGCTACGGTTAAGTGAAAGTCGTTATAGGGAACTTGCGTATCATGATGCTTTAACGAGTTTACCGAACCGATTGCAGTTAATAACGACTGTAAACGAGATGATTGCAGGCAAAAAAGAATTTGGTATGATTTACTTTGATTTGGATCGTTTTAAATTAGTAAACGATACGCTAGGTCATATGATAGGGGATTTACTTTTGAGCGAAGTTGCTTCACGGTTGCATTATGTGCTAGGAGAGAAAGACGTCCTGGCTAGACTGGGTGGCGACGAATTTGTGTTGTTAACAAAAAAACATACGCAAGATGAAATGAGGCAGTTAGCGACATCAGTGTTGTCGTGTTTTCAGGCACCATTTATGCTTGAAGGTCATGAAGTATACATTTCAGCTAGTCTAGGGCTGTGCTCATATCCGCAAGATGGACAAGATGTAGAAACTTTATTGAAGAATTCGGATTTAGCTATGTATAGCGCGAAAGAACAGGGCAGAAATGCCGCGTGTTTCTTTACAGATGAGTTACGTGCGAAAATAAATCGTAGAATGAAAATTGAATTCGCTTTGCAAAAGGCAATTCGTGATGAAGAGTTAGATGTGGCACTGCAGCCTATTATTGATTTGAAAACGAAGAAATATACTGGTATTGAGGCTTTAGCACGTTGTTCGACAGAAGAAGGCCCTATTTCGCCAGACGAATTTATTCCAGTAGCTGAAGAATCTGGACTTATTATAAAATTAGGAGACTAGGTATTAGAAAAGTCATGTCGCTTGTTTAAAACATTGCCAGATTACGAAGAAGGACTAAAGTTATCTGTGAATTTATCCATACAACAATTAATGCAAAAGCGTTTTATTTTATCTGTACGTAGCATTTTAAGGAGAACTGGCTTTCCACCGAATCGTTTAATTTTAGAAATAACAGAAAGCATTGCTGTTCGTCATTTTGATTATATTATTGCTACATTACAAGAATTAAGAAATATGGGTATTTTAATTGCTTTAGATGACTTCGGAACGGGCTATTCTTCTTTATATTACCTAAAACAACTACCACTGGATATAGTAAAAATTGATCGTAACTTTATTCGTGAATTTCATTATGATCATGCACAGCCAGAGCGAACGATTGTAAAATCTGTTATTGAAATTGCTCATAGTTTAAATTTAGCAGTAGTTGCTGAAGGGGTAGAAACAGTAGAGCAAGAAAGTTTATTACAATCTATGGGCTGTGATTACGTACAAGGATTTTATTATGCGAAGCCTTTATCTGTAGGAGAGTTAAAAGAAAAGTTAATTACAGATTTTTAATAAAAAAAGAGAAGCTGGTAGCTTCTCTTTTTTTAATTCGTTTTTTGTGAGTTTTTCATTAGTACTGGATAAAGAATAAGACCTAATACGAACAATCCAATTCCTAAGAAGAACGTTTTTAAATCAGCAGTTCCGGTTTTGATAACCCAAATAGAGTATACAAATGCTAATGCAGTAATGATCCCATCCTTTATTCGAGAGCCTGGCATTACATCATACGTTTCTCCTGTAATAACCAATTTGAATTGGTACAGCGTAGAAACAAGGTATGGAATTAAATAAGCTAATGTTGCTACAACGATAGCGAAATTATAAGCTTCTGACACAGTGCCGGAAATCGTTGAGAATAAGAAAATTTGCGTCATCACATTTGTAATAAATAATGATTTTGAAGGACTACCTTTTTTATTTGTTTTCGCAAAAAACTTAGGGAAAAGTCCATTCTTTGCTGCCTGATAAGGTACTTCTGAACTAACAACGATCCATCCAACTGTAGATCCAAATAAAGATACAAGTGCAAGTAAAGCCATGATATATGCGCCTTTAGTACCAATTGCTAAATTTAACGCGTCTACTAATGGTTTTTGCGATTCTTTTAAAGCATCTTGCGAGAGTGCTCCCATTGTAAGTAGAGTAATTGACATGTAAATAAGAAGAGCGATAATTAATCCGAAAATGGTAGCCTTTTTTACATCGCGCTGAGATTTTGCACGATTAGAAAGCATTACAGCAGATTCAATACCGATAAATGCCCAAAGTGTTGCGATAGCAGCTGAGTTGATTTGTCCACCTAACGAAATGGATTGTCCCGCTTCATTCATAAATGTTTGACCGTCTCCGAAATTAGAGGCATTGAAAATGAATAATGTGATTACAATAAACATTGTAAATCCGATAATCTTTGCAATGGTAGCAAGAAGATTCATATTCCCAGCTCGGTCAATATTTTGAGAAAGAATATATTGAATTCCCCATAACATAAGGCTACATACGAGGAAAGTTAATCCTTTTCCGAGTTCTAGTGAAAATCCGTTCGTTGAAAAGAGAATTTGCTTACTTTGTAAAACTGGAAAGAATGTTGATAAATATCCAGCAAAGGAAATAATAACAGATGCGGTTGCAGCCCAGTTTGCAGCCCAATATCCCCATGCCATACTGTATCCTGCAACTTTACCCGCTTTTTTTGAAGGGAACATTGCTTGAGCATAACTTTGTGGTCCAGCTTTTAATTCTGGCTTTCGGATTGCTAAATTTCCAAATACGAGTGCAATCATAAATACGCCAAGTCCTGTAATACTCCACGCAAGTGTAGAACCCATTGGACCCGATACGTGTGCTAAATTTGCTGGGAGCATAAATACGCCACCGCCAACCATATTTCCGATCACAAAAGCTGTTAAAATCCATAATCCCCATTTTTTCGTTTCCATTTTTGTTAACTCCTTTGTAGTAAGTTTTGCGTAAACATCATTTTTTACTAGCTTTTTGGCAATAAAAAAAGAGCCATGTAGATAAAAAATACCTACATGGCTCTTCGCCTAACGTAGGTACAACGGGAATAACCCTTGTACCTACGCGTAATTTTCCCGCTAGGTTTCAAGGGTTACGTATGATGATGATGTTTTTGTGCAAATGTAACTACAATTGTTGTATAAGTAAGCATAGTTCTTTGCTCCCTTTCTCCTCTGATTTTGAAGTTAGTATACTACATGTTTTTTTGAATGAAAAGAAAAATATAAAAATTTTTATAAAAATACGTTTTAGAGATTAAATATTTACCTGTATTTTTCCTATACTGGAAAATAAGTGAGAGATTGGCAGAAGAGTGTAGCGTGGTATAATACATATAGAATTAGAAGGTGACAAGGGGCTATTGTAGATGATGAGCAAGTATGAACAAATTTATACAGAAATCAGCAAGTCAATTGATAATAAACAATTAAAAGAGGGATGCAAAATCCCATCAGAAACTGAATTAATGAAGCAGTATGAAGCAAGCCGAGGTACGGTAAGAAAAGCTGTAGATTTATTACAAGAGCGTGGATATGTTCAAAAAATACATGGAAAAGGTGTTTTTGTTTTAAAGCGAAAAAACATTGAATTCAACTTTGGTGGTATTGTAAGTTTCCAAGAAGAAAATGAACGTTTAGGACGTCATTGTATTACAGAAGTCGTGGAAATGGAGAGAGTAAAAGCGACAAAAGAGGTTGCAAAGCTATTAAATGTGAAAGAGAAAACAGAAATAGATCACATTAAACGCGTACGAAATATTGATGGAGAAAAAGTAATTTTGGATATCAATCATTTTGTATCGGAATATATTCCTGGATTAACGAGTGAAATTGCAGCGAAGTCTATTTATAAATACATTGAGAAAGAACTAGATCTTCATATTAGTTACTCACAGAGGGTAATTGAAGTGCAGCCATGTACAGAGGACGATAGAAAGTATTTAGATTTAAATGGAACAGACTATGTTGTCGTTGTGAAAAACTTTACGCATTTTTATGATGGAAGTCAGTTCGAATATACAGAATCACGCCATCGTTTAGATATTTTTCATTTTTCGGATGTGGCGCGGAGGAAGTAAAGAGATGGAACAAACTATTGTTTCATCTCTTTTTTTATAAAAAAATAAAAAACTCGTATATACGAGTGTTGACTAACTTATATATACGAGTTAATATGTAATTGTAAACGGTATCAAAAAAAGAAAAGAGGGACGGGAATATGGGGAAAGACTATCGTAAAACAGCAGAGGAAGTGTTGCAGTATATTGGTGGGAAAGACAATATTGAACAAGCTGCACACTGTGTAACGAGGCTCCGTATCGCTTTAAAAGATGAAAGTAAAATAGATAATGATAAATTGCAGTCTATTTCATTAGTGAAGGGAGCGTTTCATAACGCTGGGGTATTTCAAATTGTAATTGGTCCAGGAGATGTGGATCGAGTATATGCGGAATTGATAACGCTTGCAGGTATGAAGGAAGCGACAGTAGCTGACGTGAAAGACTCTGGAAACCAAAAGTTAAATCCAGCTCAAAAGTTTGTAAAAGTATTTTCAGATGTATTTATGCCGATATTACCAGCAATCGTAACAGCTGGTTTACTAATGGGAATTAACAATCTATTAGGGGCGAAGGACTTATTTTTTGAAGGTAAAAATTTATTAGATGTGTATCCAAACTTAAGTGGTCTTTGGGATTTAATTAATATGATGGCGAATACAGCATTCGTATTCTTACCAGCACTTGTCGGTTGGTCAGCAACGAAGCGTTTTGGTGGTAGTCCGATATTAGGGATTGTTATGGGATTAATGCTTGTGCATCCAGCCTTATTAAATGCGTGGGATTATGGTAAAGCAGCGACTGGTTTAGATGGACAAAAGATTGAGTACTTCGATATTTTAGGATTATTTCAAATTGAAAAGGTAGGGTATCAAGGTCAAATCTTACCGGTTTTAGTAGCAGCATTCGTATTAAGTAAAGTGGAAATTTTCTTGAAGAAACATGTACCAAATGCAATTCAATTATTAGTTGTACCCATTACAACGATTGTTGTAACAGGTGTGTTAGCATTAGGAATTATTGGTCCAGTTACACGTCATATTGGAGATTTATTAACAGCTGGATTAGTAGGTGTAGATGAAACAGTACCAGTAGTTGGAGCAGTATTGTTTGGAGCATTATATGCACCGCTTGTCATTACAGGTATGCATCATATGTTTATTGCTATCGACTTACAATTAATTGCACAGCACGGTGGTACATTCATTTGGCCAATGATTGCTCTTTCTAACATTGCGCAAGGTAGTGCGGCACTTGCGATGTTCTGGATTTCTAAAAATCAAAATGATAAAAGTATGGCATCTACATCAGCAATCTCAGCATATTTCGGTATTACCGAGCCAGCTATGTTTGGTGTAAACTTACGAAATAAATTCCCGTTCTATGCAGCGATTATAGGATCAGCTACTGCAGCTATATTTATTACGCTAAATGGTGTATTAGCACCTGCCATCGGAATTGGCGGATTACCAGCATTTATTTCTATCATTCCGAAATCGATTCCAATATTTATTGTCGGAATGATTATCGCGGTTGTAATCCCATTTACGTTAACGTGGTTATTTGCAAAACGAGCAAAACAGAAGTAGGAGGAAGTTAAACATGAAGGATTGGCATAAAAGTGTAGTTTATCAAATTTATCCGAAGAGCTTTAATAGCTATTACAATAAAGAAACCGGTGATATAAAAGGGGTTACAGAGAAACTAGATTATTTAAAAGAACTCGGAGTAGATTATATTTGGTTAACACCGATATACCAATCACCACAAAATGATAATGGATACGATGTAAGTGATTACTACAGCATTGATCCATCTTACGGAACGATGGAAGAGTTTGAAGAGCTTTTAGAAGAAGCAAAGGCACGTAATATTGAAATTATGCTTGATATCGTTGTAAATCATAGTTCGACGGAGCATAAGTGGTTTAAGGAAGCGAAGGAAGATAAAAATAGTCCATATCGTAATTATTACATTTGGCGTGATGAAAAAAATAATTGGCAATCTAAGTTTGGTGGGTCAGCTTGGAAATATGATGAGAAGACAGAGCAATATTTTTTACATCTATTTGATGAGACGCAAGCGGATTTAAATTGGGAAAATGAAAAACTTCGTGAAGAAGTATATGATATGATGCGTTTTTGGCTGGATAAAGGGGTAACTGGATTCCGATTAGATGTTATTAATTTAATTTCAAAAGATCAACAGTTTTTAAATGATGACGGAAGTAAGGCGACAAGCGATGGCCGTAAATATTATACAGATGGTCCGCGGGTTCATGAATATTTACAAGAGATGAACCGAAATGTTTTTGAAGGGAAAGATGTAATTACAGTTGGAGAAATGTCATCTACGACAATTGATAATTGTATTAAATATTCAAACCCTGAGCGCAGTGAATTAAGTATGACATTTAGTTTTCATCATTTAAAAGTAGATTATCCGAATGGAGACAAGTGGACGAAAGCAGATTTTGATTTTATTAAATTAAAAGAGATTATGTCTAATTGGCAAATTGAAATGCAAAAGGGCGGAGGATGGAATGCATTATTCTGGTGTAATCATGACCAGCCTCGTATTGTGTCACGCTTCGGTGATGATAGAAAGTACCGAAATGAATCTGCGAAAATGTTAGCAACAGCTATGCATATGTTGCAGGGCACACCTTACATTTATCAAGGCGAAGAAATCGGTATGACGAATCCTAAATTTGAATCCATTGAGCAATATCGCGATGTAGAATCATTAAACATATACGATATAAAGCGAGAAAAAGGATTATCAAAAGAAGAGATTATCGAGATTTTAAAACAAAAATCTCGTGATAACTCCCGTACTCCGATGCAGTGGAATGAAAAGGTAAACAGTGGTTTTACAACAAGTACACCTTGGATTTCAGTGGCAGAAAACTTTACAGAAATAAACGTAGAGAGGGCATTAGAAGATAAGGAATCTGTATTTTATCATTATAAAAAGTTAATAGAACTTAGAAAAACGTATGATGTTATTACAGAAGGAGAATATGCTATTTTAGATGGAAATCATCCTAAGATTTGGGCATACACACGTACTGTAAATGATGAAATATTACTTGTTATCAATAACTTCTATGGAGAAGAAATAACGTACGCTGTACCAGCACATGTTCAATTAGATGGAATGAAACAAGAAATACTACTGTCGAATTATAAAGATTCCAGCAAGAATATTACAAACCTTAACTTAAGACCATATGAATCCATTGTATATCGTTATACGAAATAGAAAGGTTGTATGCCCGCGTGGCATACAACCTTTTATTTTAAGACACCGCTATACAAAATGCTTACTTCTACCTCAGGCTTAAATTTTACTTTTGCATAATCTTTATTCCAATTTTTTTTCTTCCATAAGTCAGGATGATAAGCAATGAGATGTCTACCAATTCCGAAAGCATCACAATTTGCTTTTTGTAGTTTGTTTGTTATTTTTTTCGCTTCTTTCGTAAGTTGCTTTGATAATTCCTTATTTAGTTTTTTTCTTGCTTCCATTTTATAAATATTATCTCTTGGGGCTTCAAGTGCTATTACTTTTAGTTGGAGCTTAATGTGAGCATAAACATTTCCTTTTTTATCTGTTGTTATTTTTAAGTCTCGTTTTAACTTTCGATTGCTAATTTCCATTGTTAAATAATCAGATGTTTTCTCTGATTCATCGCTAGTAAGTTTTTGGGTTATACGGGCGCTTGTTCCCATTTTTCCGGTTAATAATACGAATAAAACAGATTGTTTCAAAGATAAATGCCCAGTTAATTTATCATTGTTAAATAAAGCTAACCCGTTTGTAATTACTTCTTTTCCTTTTATTTTTATAGAAGGGAGGGTAAAGTCTTTACCGGGATCTAACATTTTTGTAGCAGCTGTTTCTAAAGTTTCTTTTGGAAATACACTCATATCTTCTAAGCTTTTCACTTTTTTCTTTAGAAAATCTCCAATTAGTAAATTTCCTACTTTCTTTTTTTCCAGTATTTCGGACGTTTCACCATCTACTGCAATAAGTTTTACTAAAGCCGTTGGGTTTGTTGGGTCCCGAAAGCTGACATCTAAATAGGGTAGTATACCTTTTTTTAGAATTTTGGTTCCTAGTAATTGAACACCATATTTGAAATAGCGAATATTACCAGTCACATTTTTTTTTAAGGCATCGCTTGTATCCCTTACGTTATGCCCGTTTGCTGAAGTTTATTCTCTTCCGTAATATCATATCCAATACTATAAGCTAATCTCGCTTCTCTTAATGGTTCTTGATCCCAACAGCCAGAAAGGAGGGAACTAGTACATAATATAAAAAGTAATTTAACTCTTTTTTTGAACATACTGTTCTCCTTTCTTCTTTCTTATTACTGAATAAAGTAGAAATAAAAAAGGGAGGACAACGATGAAAATATAGGTGAACTTATCAGTGAAAGTTGAAATTACTTTTAATTCTTCAGGTGTATCTATAAATAAGGCTACACTAAAAGCAATAATACCAACGATTGGAACAGCCTTTTTATGATTAGCAAGATTGAAGATATGCCCGATTCCTATAGAGGCTGCACAGTAATAACTAGCAATAGAAGCTACAACAGTTATCATCCAAATTGGTATGAATAGTAAATCAGTTCGGTCTATAATCCCGATATGCAAGGAGCGTAATAAGTAAGCAACTGGTTCTGGAATAAGCTCAACTTGTTTTGGGCTAAATACGATAAAGCAAATCCAAACGGTAAAAGCATAAAAGAGAGTTACAAATCCATTAGCGATAGAAATTGCTTTTAGTTTTGCAACAGCAGTCCCATTTACTTTAGGAAATGCGATGAGAAAGATTTCAAAACCATACATAGCCGTAATTGTTTCTTTCGATGCTTGAATAATATTCCACCATCCAGCCTCTGTAATGGGAAAAATATAAGAAAAATCAGCCCGTGAGAGCCCAAGTCCAATTAAAAGCGCCATAGGTAAAATAAGAATAGAGGCCATGACATAAAATCGTACGATGACTTTAAACGTATTATAAGCTACATAACAACAAGCTATTGTAAATAGCATGAGAATGGCAGACCAAGGAGTGGCCTGTAATATCCAAACTTTAATGACATTACAAGCGCTTAACATAACTGTCATACCAATAAGAGTGAAATAAAAAACATAAAGAAAACCTAATAGTTTTCCAAATTTATTACCAAATAACATACAAACACTTTCGTACATATCAGCATCAGGAAATCGTTTTAAGAAAAGCCACATAAGTAAAATAATAAGCTGAATTGCAAGTCCAGCGATGAGAGCAGAAATCCACCCACCACCTTTCGCTATTGAGTGAAGACGGTTTGGGAGAGAAAGTATACCGACTCCGATTTGGCATTGAATAACGAAAAGGGTAAATTGAACTAGAGAAATTTTACTTTGCGTGTTTGTCACCGTCCTCATCCTCTCTCGTTACATGTTGGCGCTGCATTTTTTTCGGTTTTGGATCATGTGGTCTTTCCCAAAATGACCAAATTGGTAGCCTTACGAAAGAATCTTTCATATCCTTTATCCGCATTGGTGCAAGGGGAGAAAGATATGGTGTATGAAAAGAATGAAGCTGACATAAGTGAACGAAAGTTATAATTAGACCGAATGATATTCCTACATAACCGAATATGGCAGCAAGGAGCATTAATGGAAAACGGAGAATTCGAACAGCTGAACTCATATCGTTTGATGGAACGAGAAAAGATGAGATTGCAGTTAAAGCTACAACGATAATCATTGTGTAAGAAACGAGTCCCGCTTTTACAATTGCATCACCAATTACTAAACCACCTACAATACCGATTGTTTGTCCAACGCGGCTCGGTAGACGAATACCAGCTTCCCGTAATAACTCGAAAATTAACTCCATTAAGAGCGCTTCAAAAATAGGTGGGAGTGGTACTTTCTCTAATGAAGCTTTAATTGTGTACACAAGTTCGAGCGGCAACACATCAGGATGAAAAGCGACAGTTGCAATATATAAAGCTGGTAAGAGAAAAGCAATTAAAAAACTTACTAAACGAATCATTCGGACGAAAGAACCGACAATCCAGCGGTTATTATAATCATCTGGTGATTGATAGAAAGCGAATAACGTAACAGGTACGATGAGCGCTGTTGGATCTCCATCAGATAAAATAGCGACGCGCCCTTCCATTAAATTTGCTGCGACTCTATCTGGACGCTCTGTATTTAATTGCTGCGGGAAGGGTGAGAAAGACGTATCCTCTATAAATTCTTGTATGTATCCTGGAGGCATAAGTGCGTCCGTTTTAATCGTTTCTAACCGTCTTTTTACTTCTGTAACGAGATCGTCATTCGCTATGTTTTGCATGTAAGCAATTGCCACTTTCGTGTGCATTTCTTCACCAAGTGTGAAATATTTAACGACGACATTTGGACTTTTTATGAGTTTACGAATAGAAGCTAAATTGGTTGCTAAATCTTCTACGAAACCAGTATGCGGTCCACGTACAATACCTTCATTATCAGGTTCTGTTATATCTCTCTTTAAAGATAAAGCCGTTTTGAAAATACAAAAACTGTCGACATGTTCATGAAAATATAAGGATTTTCCTTGTAATAAAAGCTGTACCCCATAATTCAAATTCGTTTCTTTTTTCATATTTAACGTGGAAAAAGCTTTCTCTAAAGATAAATCAGACCGCGTTAATAATGGCTCAAGAGCTAATTGATGAATTAAATTTGGATCTGATAAGGATTCGATATATAAGATCGTTCCTTTTCCGTTTTGAAAAGGGAGATCTAGTTTTTTTATATCATCAGAATGGAAAAGTTTATTTTCAATGTAATTAATGTTCTCCGGAAGTGATGGAAACATATGCTTTTTGTTATTATCTTGTTGTGAACTTTTCTGTTCAGTCATACTTTCCATCTCCTTTCCTTTGAAATCATTTCTGTTAATTTTTGCTTTTTGTGAGAAAATTATGCTTGGGTTGTTTGAAAAAATAGGCTTGAAGGTTATGTTCTATTATCTTCTACGCACTATTCAATTTCATAGCAGTACTGCTCACGTTTGTGTCGAATTAAGAAGATATATAGGAGGGATACATATGGAAATATCTGTAGAACGAGTTTTTACAAAAGAGATTTTAAGAAGAGCAGCAAAGGCATTTCATGTAATAGTGGAAGAGAAACCACTTGGAGATTTTGAAAATTATATTTTTAAGGCGAAGGGCAATCGTGGTGAAGATTACGTATTACGTTTAACCCACTCTTCTCACCGTTCAAAAAAAGAAGTCGAAGCGGAACTAGATTTTTTACGATATGTTGCAGAGCATGGGGCAAAGGTAGCAGGGCCTCTTTATTCAACGTCTCAAAATCTTGTAGAAGAAATCGGAGCAGAGGATGAAAGTTTCTTTTTCGCTTCTTTATTTACATATGCAGAAGGTGAGCAAGTAAAAGGAGAAGAGTCGCCTTATTGGGGAGATGCTTATTTTGAAGCATGGGGCAAAGCAATTGGACAACTGCATCGCCTAACAATGAACTATCCTAAAACAGACTATCGTGATACGTGGGAAGAAGATGAAAGTGGCATTGTTAATGAATTAGAAGATGATCAAGTAAAAAAGATTGCAGCGGTATTAATGGATGAAATAAAGGCTCTTCCAATTGAAAGAGAAACATTCGGCCTTATGCACGGTGACATTCATCCAGGTAATTTTCATTATGATGGTAAAGAGCTAACAATCTTTGACTTTGATGATGCGGCTTATAATTACTTTATACATGATTTAGCGATGGTTCTCTATTACTCTGTTCTATTTACACCGTGGACAGCGGAAGAGAAGACAGGTTTTGCTCGTAAACAATTACAAGTGTTACGAAAAGGATATGAGTATGAGCACAGACTGGCGGATAGTTGGTATGAATCGTTACCGCTATTTTTACGCTTACGCGATATAGGTTTATATGGCACGCTTCAAAAGAAGTTTAAAGGGAAAGATATGCCAGATAACTTCAGGAAATTATCAGAAGAGCTGTACGAAAGAATTATAAAAAGAGAAGCAATTGTGAATATATAATACATTTTGTTCAAAACAAAGTATATAAAATAAATGTATACTTTGTTTTTTTATACAAAAATATGTTTACTTTATTAAAATAATATTGTCCTAGATTCGTTATACACTTATAATTTTATATATTCTGAATATTCTTTATAAAGAAGGAGGGGGAATGTTGGAAGCTTTCGTAAACTGGTTAAATAATATTGTTTGGAGTCCAGCACTTGTTTATTTATGTTTAGGAGTAGGTTTATATTTTTCCATTCGAACGAGGTTTTTACAAGTAAGGCATGTAGGAGAAATGGTGAAGCTGACATTTCAAGGTGAAAAATCAGAGGCTGGTGTTTCTTCATTCCAAGCGTTAGCACTTTCATTATCAGGGCGCGTTGGGACAGGGAATATAGCTGGGGTAGCAACGGCGGTTGCCTTCGGTGGACCAGGAGCTGTATTTTGGATGTGGGCAGTAGCCTTTTTGGGAGCAGGATCAGCTTATGTGGAATCAACACTCGCGCAAATATATAAAACGAAACATCAAGGACAGTTTCGTGGTGGACCGGCTTATTACATTGAAAAAGGTTTAGGTGTGAAATGGTATGCATTAGTATTCGTTGCAGCTACAATTCTTGCAACGGGGCTTTTACTGCCAGGTGTGCAAGCAAATAGTATTGCAGTAAGCTTAGAAACAGCTTTTGGAATTAACACTACCGTATCAGGGGCTTTATTAGTTGTTGTATTAGCTCTTATCATCTTCGGTGGCGTAAAGCGAATCGTTAACGTTGCACAAGTTGTTGTACCGTTTATGGCAGTTGGTTATATTTTAGTAGCTTGTGTTATTGTTGCTATGAATATTGAAAAATTGCCAGAAGCATTTATGTTAATTATAAGAAGTGCTTTTGCTTTAGAAGCGGCTTTCGGTGGTATTATCGGTTTAGCCATTTCTTGGGGAGTAAAACGTGGTATTTATTCCAATGAAGCAGGACAAGGAACTGGACCACATGCAGCAGCAGCAGCTGAAGTATCACATCCAGCTAAACAAGGTTTAGTGCAAGCATTTTCCGTTTACATTGATACATTATTTGTTTGCTCAGCAACAGCATTTATGATGATTATTACAGGCATGTATAACGTATTTGATGCAAGCGGAAAAAACTTTATCGTAAATAAATTAAATGGTGCTCAGCCAGGACCAGGATATACACAGGCAGCGGTAGAATCTGTTTTCCCTGGATTTGGAAACGGTTTCGTTGCAATTTCGTTACTATTCTTTGCCTTTACAACAATTATGGCGTATTACTACATTGCAGAAACGAATATCGCGTACTTAAATCGTGATGAAGACCGCCCTTGGCTTTCCCTGGTACTAAAATTTGTATTTTTAGGAGCTGTATTCTACGGCTGTATAAAAACAGCAGCAATAGCTTGGGCTTTAGGCGACATCGGTGTAGGAATTATGGCATGGGTAAATATCATTGCGATTTTACTATTACAAAAACCTGCATTAGTTGCATTAAAGGATTATGAAAAGCAGAAAAAAGAAGGAAAAGATCCAGTATTCGATCCAGGGCCATTAGGAATTAAAAATGCTGATTTCTGGGAGCATGAATACGGAAAAGATAAGAAAGAAGAAGTATCTTAATAGAATAGAAATGAAAAAGCAAAGGGAAAATCCCTTTGCTTTTTTTATGGGCAAAATGAGGCTGGAAGTTATTTTTTTGCCTATTTTTGAATATAAAAAGAATGTACATGCTTTGTTAGGGGAAGGGGGGGAGTATGTTGATAGAGTTTCGTAATGTAAATAAATATTATGGTACTTTTCAAGTTTTAAAAGATATTAATGTACAAGTGAAAAAAGGTGAAGTGGTAGTAGTTGTTGGGCCGTCCGGATCAGGAAAAAGTACGTTGCTACGGTGTATAAATCAGTTAGAGACAATTACAGATGGAGCGTTAATTGTACAAGGTACGGAGGTACACAATGCAAAAACAGATATGAATGAATTACGCCGAAATATTGGAATGGTCTTTCAACATTTTTATTTATATCCACATAAAACGGTTCTTCAAAATATTACACTAGCACCGATTAAAGTAAATAAAGTTTCAAAAGAAGAAGCTGAGAAAACAGCGATGTTTTATTTAGAGAAGGTAGGAATCCCAGAGAAGGCTAGTGTATACCCGCATCAACTATCTGGAGGACAACAGCAAAGGGTAGCAATTGCTAGGGGGCTCGCAATGCAGCCAGAAATTATGCTATTTGATGAGCCTACGTCTGCCCTTGATCCAGAGATGATCGGAGAAGTACTTGATGTTATGAAAACGCTAGCTAAAGAAGGGATGACGATGGTCGTTGTCACGCATGAAATGGGATTTGCGCGAGAAGTGGCAGATCGGATTTTATTTATGGATGATGGCAAGATCATTGAGGATACAACACCGGCGCAATTTTTTGCAAGTCCTGAACAAGAAAGGGCGCGTCTATTTTTAAGAAGAGTGTTAAATCATTAAAGGAGGAATTTCATGCTTAAAATGAAAAAGTTATTTACGTTAATCGTATTCTCATGTTTATTCGTACTTGTCGTTGCTGGATGTGGAAGTAAAAAAGATGAGGCGAAAGAAACGAATACGAAGCAAGGCGGGGCTGTGGAGCAAATTAAAAAGCGCGGGAAGCTAGTAGTTGGGGTGAAGAATGATACGAACTTATTCGGATTGAAAAATCCTTCAACAGGGCAAGTAGAAGGGTTTGATGTTGATATCGCAAAGGCGCTTGCGAAAAAAATCCTTGGAGATGAAAAGAAACTAGAATTAAAAGAAGTAACGTCTAAAACGCGTATTCCACTACTGAAAAACGGTGATATTGATGCAATTATCGCAACAATGACAATTACGGAAGAACGTAAAAAGGAAGTAGATTTTTCAGATGTATATTTTAAAGCAGGGCAATCGTTACTTGTTAAAAAAGGAAGCGATATTAAAAATATTGATGATGTGAAAAAAGGTGTGAAAGTGTTAGCGGTAAAAGGCTCAACGTCTACAAATAATATACGCCAAAAATCTCCAGAGTCGACTGTATTAGAATTTGAAAATTACAGTGAGGCATTTACGGCGTTAAAAGCAGGGAAAGGCGATGTATTAACGACAGATAATGCAATTCTTTACGGCATGGCAAAACAAGATTCGAATTATGAAGTTGTAGGGAAAATTTTCACGGATGAGCCGTACGGAATTGCGGTACAAAAAGGTGCAGATGATTTAACAAAAGAGATTAATAGCTTACTAAAAGATATGAAGGCGAACGGGGAGTACGACAAATTGTATGAGAAATGGATTGGGCAAAAACAAGAGTAGTAAAGTGATAGTTTCATGAATGGAGCTGTATTCCCATTGATAAATAGCAAGAGGATGAGGGGATACTCATCCTCTTCTTGTAAAGAAAGAGGGGAGAATATGTGCCTGATTTTTCTATATTAACGAATAACATTGATATGTATTTAGAAGGCTTTAAATATACAGTGATGTCTAGTGTAATTGCGTTAATAGGCAGCTTTATTTTGGGAGTAATTTTGGCTGTAATGCGTATTGCACCTATTCGTATTTTAAATTGGATA
The DNA here is from genome assembly GCF_027710505.1 of Bacillus cereus group sp. TH152-1LC. Lineage (NCBI taxonomy): Bacteria > Bacillati > Bacillota > Bacilli > Caryophanales > Bacillaceae > Bacillus > Bacillus cereus group sp. TH152-1LC. The sequence continues at coordinate 105,205 of NZ_JAQFNK010000012.1, forward strand.
GGATCAGCTTTTGTAGAGTTTGTAAGAAATATTCCACTCGTATTAATTGCATTTATATTTTATTTCGCTTTACCTGTAATAGGAATTACTTTAAATGGTTTTGTAGCAGGGACAGTAACGCTTACCGTATACACGGCAGCATTTATTGCAGAAGTCATTCGCGCTGGTATTTTATCAGTTGCAAAAGGTCAAATGGAAGCGGCGCGGTCTTCAGGATTAACGTATGTACAGGGAATGTATTATGTTGTTTTACCCCAGGCGATGAAAATCGTAATCCCTCCTTTAGGAAATCAATTTCTCAATTTAGTAAAAAACTCTTCCATACTTGGAATTATCGCTGGTACGGATTTAATGTATCAAGGAGACTTAATTTCAACGAAGACATTTGTTACGTTCGACGTCTATATATTTGTCGGGGTATTTTATTTAATATTAACAATTCCGCTCAGTATGCTAGTGCGTTATTTAGAAAAACGCTTGGCAAAGGAGGCGGTGTAAATGGATTTTAAGGGAGCAATAACAGGGGATCATATTCTGTTTTTATTAAAAGGATTACTTATAACGTTAGAGGTAGCGCTCGTTGCAATTGTACTTAGCTTTATTATTGGTAGTGTAATAGGGATATTGCGCTATATGAAAATCCCCGTAGTCTCACAAGTATTAGGAATTATCGTTGAAGTGATTCGAAACTTACCACTACTTTTAATTATATTTTTCACGTATTTTGCACTTCCAGAAGTAGGATTGAAATTAGAAATTATAACAGCTGTAATTGTTGCTTTAACAGTATTTGAAGCAGCAATGATATCTGAAATTGTTCGAAGTGGTCTATTATCTATTGAAAAAGGACAGATTGAGGCCGCAAGGTCTTCAGGATTAACGTATGTTCAAGCACTTTGGCATATTATTTTGCCACAAGCATTAAGGAGAATGGTCCCGCCACTTGTCAGTCAGTTTATTTCATTGCTGAAAGATACATCATTAGCAGTTGGTATATCACTGCCAGAGCTTATGCATAATGCTCAAATTATTAGCGGACAGAATGTAAATTATATGATTCCAACGTTTATAGTAGTAGCTTGTATGTACTTTATCGTAAATTATAGTTTATCAATTTTATCGAGAAGATTAGAACTCCGTTAACCTTTACAATATATGTAAAGGTTTTTCCTTGTTTATCCTTATTTTCCTCTAATTAGAATCTGATTCTCACGATAATTCGATTTTTTGTATTGTTTTATCAGAAAAGTTTTAATTTTATATAGAAATTGTAATCGCTTTCGTGTATATTTTTATTATCAGAAAATTTTAACAAGATATAGGGGTATCGGTAGGGGGAGGATTTAGATGCAGCAACCAACGAATGAGAAATTACATCGTACGATGAAGAGTAGACATTTATTTATGATCGCACTAGGTGGTGTAATCGGGACTGGTTTTTTCTTAGGTTCAGGTTACACCATTAATCAGGCTGGACCAGGGGGAGCCATCCTTTCATATTTAGTAGGCGGATTTATTATGTATTTAACAATGCTTTGTCTTGGAGAGTTAACGGTAGCAATGCCAGTTTCAGGCTCTTTTCAAAAGTATGCGACGAAGTTTATTGGACCAGGAACGGGCTTTATGATCGGCTGGCTATATTGGCTTGGCTGGGCAGTAACAGTAGGACTAGAATTAACGTCAATCGGTTTAATGATGAAAAGATGGTTTCCGAATGTTGATGTTTGGGTATGGTGTCTCGTATTCGGCGTTATTTTATATGCTTCAAACGCTATCTCAGCGAAGAGTTATGCTGAATTAGAGTTTTGGTTCTCTAGTATTAAAGTAGTTACAATTCTTGCATTTGTTGTTCTTGGTGGTAGTGCATTACTAGGGTTTATATCATATGACGGAAAAGAAGCAGCACCTCTTTTCTCTAACTTTGTAAGCGATGGCGGATTATTCCCGAATGGACTAGCTGCCGTATTACTTACGATGATTACGGTTAACTTCTCATTCCAAGGAACAGAGTTAATCGGGATTGCAGCAGGAGAAAGTAAAGATCCAGAAAAAACAATTCCACGTGCGATTCGTAATACAGTATGGCGCATTATGTTATTCTTCATTTTAACAATGACGATTTTAGTAGGATTAATTTCTTGGAAAGAAGCTGGCGTAATTGAAAGCCCATTCGTAGTCGTATTTGATAAAATCGGTATTCCATACGCAGCTGATATTATGAACTTCGTTATTATTACAGCGTTACTATCTGTAGCGAATTCAGGATTATACGCGGCAACTCGTATATTATGGTCACTTGCAAATGAAGGAATGGCACCAACTTCTTTCAAGAAAGTAAATAAACGAGGTATTCCAATTACAGCGCTAGTCGTAACGATTGCAGTAGCAGGGTTATCTTTATTCACAAGCTTCCTTGCAGAAGATACAGTATACATGTATTTATTATCTATAGCTGGTTTATCAGCTGTATCAAGTTGGATTATTATTGCTCTATCGCAACTTCGCTTTAGAAGTCAGTATATAAAAGGCGGAGGAAAGTTAGAGGACTTAAAATATAAAACACCGTTATATCCGATTGTTCCTATTTTAGCTTTAATTACAAATAGTATCGTTGTTATTAGTTTAGCGTTTATTCCAGAACAACGAATGGCGTTATACTGTGGTATTCCATTTATCATTTTCTGCTATATATATTATTATATGAGTAAGAAACGGAAGAAACCGATGAAAGTGGAGATGGAAGCGAAGTATGAAAATAAAAATTAAGCATGATGATATACAGGCAGATTTATCGTATGGTCCATTAGCAATTGGAAAAGAAGATGGGTATTCACCGTTACAATTACTCGTTTCTTCTATCGCAGGATGCAGTGCAATTGTCTTTCGAACAATTTTAGAAAAGAAACGTATTACATACGATACGTTTACAATTGAGACTGAAATTGGTAGAAGTGAAGCTTTATCAAAACCAGTTGAAAGTGTTCATTTGCACTATAAAATTAAAGCACAAAACATTACAGAAGAGCAATTGGACCAGGCGCTACAACTTGCAGTGAAAAATTGCACGATTGTTCAATCTGTAAAAGATAGTATAAAGGTTACGGAAACAATTGAACTAATAAAGTGAAACATAAAAACGTGAGAGCCGTATTCTCACGTTTTTATGTTTTTGAAAGAGGGGAAAGTGTAATGGACTGTTTAGGCTGTAAATTAGCAAACGAAGAGGAAAAAATATATAAAGTATATGAAGATGATTATGTAACTTGCTTTTTAGATCATGAACCTTTCTATCCAGGACATACTTTAATTGTGCCGAAGCAGCATGTTGTAGAAGTGGACGAATTAGATGATGTTATAGCGAAATCCATTATGGATGCTGCTAAGCTGATTGCAAAAGCGATTAAATCATTATATAAACCAGATGGAATTACAGTTTGTCAAAATGGTGGAATCTTTAATGAGTTAACACATTATCATATGCATGTCGTACCGAGATATAAAGAGCGTTCGTTTGCTGAGTTTTATGCGGTGCAGTCAGGAGAACAGCAGAATCATAACTTTGAAGAGACAAAGAATTTATTAAAAGATGCAATAGAACAAATAATGTATATGGAAAAGGCGTAAGAGGGATTTTCTTACGCCTTTTTAGTCTTCATACATATGTAAAAATTCTTTCGCACGCATACGTAAACCATCTATTAATTCTTTCGGCTCTAAAACTCGTGCACCTTTTCCAAGTCTATAAAATAAAGGGGTAATAAAGTTAATTTCACCTTTATCAATTGTTGAATGTATATACCCTGTCCCGTCTTCGTTTACTACCACGAATTCTTCAAGGTAAGGAACGCTTTTACATTGGCGCACGCCTTCTGCTGTTAATGAGACATGTAACTGGGTAGGAATGTGTACTACGTTAGGGCTCGAGTCGAACCATTCTTCTAAATTCATGAACGTATCTTCATTTTCTTCTGTTGATAATATAGAAAGAATACGATCAACGCGATACAGTAATACTTTTTTTCTACTGAAGTCATAGGATGGTAAGTACCATAGCCCATCATGAGCATATACCCCGATAGGATGAACATGTTTTGTTTTTATCCCCGATTTAGATTCGTATTGAAAGTGTAAATCTTTATTTTCAATAGCCGCGGTTAACACTTCGTTTAAAAGAGGGGTATCAATTGCTCTCTTCGGATTCCAAAAAGCAATATAAGAACGTATTTTATCAACTTTCGCTTTCGCATCATGTTGTAGAGAGCTATACAGTTTATGCGTAACGGAATTGATTTCTGTGTTAAATGGTAAGTCTCTGTAGTAGCTTAAAGACTGAAAAGCAAAAAAGATGGATACTGCTTCTTCTTCGGTGAATAAAATAGGCGGAATGACTTTATTCGTTAATACTTTATATCCTCCATTACGACCTTGTTCTGCGTAAAGGGGTAATCCCATATCACTTAAATCTAAAATATATCTATGAACAGTACGAACGGAAATATTAAATTCATCAGCTATTTCCTGAGCTGTAAATGTTCTTTTCGCAGACGCGAATATAAGAATGTCTAGTAAACGTTTTGCTTTTGACAACTATCTCACTCGTTTCTTTTTTAACATGACATGAATTGTCATGTTTTAAGGTTAGTATAGTGTGTATAAGGTAATTTTATCAATATACGTTGTAAGGAGGAAAAGAGATGTCACGTGAAGTTGTTTTATTTATAGCCGCTAGTTTGGATGGATATATTGCGAAAGAGAATGATGATTTAGAGTGGTTAATGGAAACCGAAGGAGAGGGAGATAACGGTTATACAGAAATGTATGAAACGATTGATACAATCATTATGGGAAAACGAACGTACGATTATGTAGTAGAGCATACAGAAACATTTCCGTACCTAGATAAAGCATGCTATGTTTTTTCTCGTTCAGAAAAAGGTTCAGACGGAAACGTGGAGTTTGTAAATGAAGATGTAGTGGAGTTTACTAAAAGGTTAAAAGCACAAGAAGGATCTAAAATATGGATGGTCGGTGGAGGAGAGCTACTGAGAGAATTCTTTAAGAATAATCTAATTGATGAATATATTGTTACGATTACACCGCATATATTAGGCTCTGGTGTTCCGTTATTTAAAGAAAAGAATCCAGAAATTAATTTAACTTTAACGGATACGAAACGTTTTGGGCAATTTGTCAATTTATATTATAAAGTGAAACTTTAATCAGTGGGTTTTTTGTTCATCTCCCACTGATTATTAGCCTTCACCAATCGGGCTTTTACGGGCAGTTGATACCCCACCTAACTTCTTTGCTTCCGCTGAATTTTGAGGTAGGGGTTTTACTGCCCGGCAAATAGCGGGATAAAGAAACACGACTACCATCAGTAGTCGTGTTTTTGTATAGATGGTAATGAAATGATAAAGCAAGACCCGTGATCGACTTCGCTTGTTACAGTAACATCTCCGCCGTGTAGTTCTACAATTTCTTTAACGATAGATAGTCCTAAACCAGTTCCACCTGTAGCGCGTGATCTTGCTTTATCAACTCGATAAAAGCGGTCGAAAATGTGAGGGAGGTCTTCAGGAGGAATACCTTCGCCTTCATCTTCAATTGTAATGGAGATACTTTTATGTTCTTCTGTAACAGAAATGTTTATATGAGAATGTTCTTTTGAATGTCTATAAGCGTTATTTAACATGTTTATTATAACTTGTTCAAATCGCTGTTCATCTAAGTTTACTACCAGTGTAGGAGGACAAGAGAAAGAAACTGTAATGTATCTTTCTTTATACATGGCATTTACTTTTTCGGCTATGCGAGTAAGGAAGGTGTGTAAATGTACTTCCTTTACTTGAATAGAAAAGTTATGTTGCTCCATTTGTGCAAGTGAAAATAAATCTTGAACTAAGTTCGTAATATAATCAGACTCATCTTTTATAATAGATAAATATCGCAAACGTTGCTCAGGAGATGTGGTTTCTTTTAAAGCAATGTCAGCATAACCTCTTACGTATGTTAACGGTGTTCGTAATTCATGAGCAACACTTGCTAGAAATTCACTTCGCTCTGTTTTCATATAATGTAAATCATTAGCAAGTGTTTGAATAGACGATGCTAGTTCACCAATTTCGTCATTGCGAGTAGTCGTTAACGAAACGGATAAATCGCCTTTACTCATTTTTTCAGTGGCATGTTTCATGTGTAACAATGGTTTTGTTAACAACCGTGATAAGAGAAAGATGGTGATGACTGTCAATAGGAACGTAATGACTCCAGCAATAATGAATTGTCTTGTTAGCCCGTTAACCATTTCCTCGATTGATTCTGTTCCGAGAAACATATATACATAGCCTTCCGTTTTTCCAGCCACTACAATGGGGCTAACTGTACATATATAATTAGATGTTTTCCAATGATTCTCTATAATTGCTCCGTCATGATCTGTCCGTGTTTGCATCTTTTCAATATGCTTTTTTATAGTAGTATTTATTTCGTTGGATTTAGCTAGTACATCCTTATTTGCATTTGTAATAACGACAGTGGTTTCGGCTTCGGATTCCATTAGTGCAACATGGGAAATTGTTTGCTTATCAAAATATTTTTCAAGGACATCTCGGTGACTATTTCCGCGCTTTAATAAAGCTGTCATTTCTTCATTTACTCTATTGTTGACAAGGCTATAATAAAGCAAGACAAATAGAACACTTTCGATTAACAGTGTAACAATTAAAAAATAAAATCCGAGTTGAATAGAAATGCGCTTCATCGTTTAGCTCCTTACTCTAGAGTATCAACCCATCGATATCCGACTCCGTAAACAGTTTTTAAATGGTGATCAATAGGGAAATTTACTTTTCGTAATTTATCACGCAAATTACGAATATGTGAATCGACTGTTCTATCTTCTGTATTTGTATTTAATCCCCAAATTCGTTCAATGAGCTGATCACGGCTTAATACGTAGTTCACATGACGTAAAAATAATCCGAGTAAAGAGAATTCGATTGGAGTGAGAAGAAGTTCTTCATTATAGACAGAAACGAAGTGTTTTGCCTCATCCCATAAAATGCCGTGATATTGTATTTGCGCGTGTTGATTCGTTCGCCTTAAAACAGCTTCAATTCTTGCGAAAAGCTCTTCTTCATGGAAAGGTTTCGTTACGTAATCATCGGCTCCAAGTTTTAACCCTTGAATGACATCTATCGTTTGATCACGAGCCGTTACCATAATGATAGGAACGTTACTAAAGGATCGAATTCTTTTGCACGTTTCCCAACCATCCATCTTTGGCATCATAATATCGAGTAAAACAAATTTGAAGTTTCGATTTTCTATATGTGAAATAGCTTCTTCCCCGGATATTGCACATACGCAGTTGTATCCGATCGGAGTAAGATAAAGTGTTAATAATTCAAGCATTCTCGGCTCATCATCTACGAGTAGTATATCGACCATAGAGTACCTCCACATTTGTAGTTATTATTTAAATTGTAAGTCAAAATCATGAAGAAATGGTGCAGATTATCATGCATCTGCATAATTTCTTCAGAATTGCTTGTTATTGTAAAGGTGAAATTTCATTTTAGGTAATCATATTGGCTCGAAAACGATTCATACGGAGGCGGTATAGTGAAAAAGATGACCCGAATTTTTGGGATAACAATAATTACAGCAGTTGGTCTTGCAGCGTGTGGACAAACGAATACAGATCATAAAAATCATGAATCTACAAAAGAGAAGAAAACAGAGCAAAAGGAAATGAAAATGAATCAGGAGGTAACTGCGCCGAAAGAAATGAACGAAGGTGCATCGAATGATTTATTAACGACAAGCTTAAAAAATGTAACGAGATTAAACACAAACGATCCGTTGCAAATGGCAGTATTAACTTCGCAAACGATATGGCCAGCAACGCATAAAGAGAATCAGCCAGGCGCTATTATTTTAGTACCAGTAACCGAATGGCAATTAGGTATTGCGAGTGCGGACCTTATTCACCATCCGAATAACGGGCCGATTTTATTTATAGAAAAAGAAAAGATACCCGAAATGACGTTAAAAGAAATACAACGATTAAATCCGCTCGGAACGAAAGATGGAACACAAATTATGGTGATGGGGGATGTAGGTGCATCTATCCTAGAGCAATTAAAAGCATATAAAGTAAAGCAAATAAAAGAAACAAATCCAGCTATATTTGCTAAAGATGTGGATAAAGAATATGCCGATATAACAGGAAGCTATCCAAATAGTGTTATTATCGGTTCGTCTGAAGAAGAAGGGCGTTTATATACAACACCAGCTGTAAATTGGATCTCTCATATGCCAGAACCGCTTTTATATACAGAGAAAGATAAGGTGCCAGAAGCAACGATAGAGGCATTAAAGATGAGAAAAGATAAAGCGAATATATATGTATTAGGACCAGAAAAAATCATTTCAAAAGCAGTAGAAAAAGAGTTAAGTAAATACGGGAAAGTAACGCGTATTAGTGGTGAAACCCCAACAGAAAATTCCGTTGCGTTTGCGAAATTTAAAGATACAAAAACGAAATTTGGGTGGGGGTTCACAAAACCAGGTCACGGTTTATCATTTGTTTCAAGTAAAACACCAGACTTAGCAGTTGCGGGAGCACCTTTTTCACATATGGGTAAACATGCCCCTATTGTATTGTTAGAAGAAGGAAAAGCTTCACAACCAGTGTATGACTTCCTTGCTAGTATTCAGCCGAAGTTTAAAGATGACCCAACACTTGGACCGTATAACCACGGCTTCCTATTAGGAAGTACGAGTGATATTTCATTTGAAACACAAGGTATATTGGATGAGAGGTTAGAGATTGTACAAGAAAGTGGTCAAGGGCACGGTGGACATTAATATAATGAACAAGGGCGCTACTAAGGTAGTGCCTTTTTCTTTAGGAAACTTTTACATAGCAAAAATCTCTCTACTCGTTATATAATAGCCTTCGTGCAGTCGGCCAGGTTTTCTTATGGAGAAAATCAAATGAGAAAAGAGTAGAGGAGTGGTATTTTGTTTCAAACGATAAAAAATGATTGGCTCTCCAATGTGAGAGGGGATGTACTATCGGGAATTGTCGTTGCTTTAGCATTAATTCTTGAAGCGATTGCTTTCTCTGTTATTGCAGGCGTGGATCCGACCGTTGGGTTATACGCAGCCTTTTGTATTGCAGTTACCATTTCATTTGTTGGTGGACGAACTGGGATGATTTCAGCTGCAACAGGTGCAATGGCATTATTAATGGTGACGCTCGTTAAAGATCACGGTTTGCAATACTTATTTGCTACAACAATATTAACGGGTATTGTCCAAATTATTTTTGGCGTGTTCAAACTGAGCTCATTTATGAAGTTTGTTCCTAAATCTGTTATGAGTGGTTTTTTAAATTCACTTGGAATTTTAGTTTTTACAGCGCAATTGCCGCATTTTAAAAATGCAACTTGGCAAATGTATGCACTTGTCGTATTAGGACTTGCAATTATATATATATTTCCACGTATTACGACTGCTGTACCGTCTACACTGATTTCCATTATTATTGTGACAAGTATTGCACTTATGAGCGGATTACAGTTGAAAACAGTAGGAGATATGGGAAGCTTGCCGAAAGAATTACCATTCTTTAGTATGCCTGACGTGCCTTTTACACTTGAGACATTAGGGATTATTTTACCGTACGCAGTTATGCTTGCAATTATCGGTTTACTAGAGTCATTATTAACAGCTTCAGTTTTAGATGATATGACGCATACGGAAAGTAATAAACATAAGGAAGCACGTGGGCAAGGTATTGCAAATATTGTGGCTGGTTTCTTCGGAGGAATGGCAGGATGTGCAATGATTGGACAATCTGTTATTAATATTAAATCAGGTGGACGAGGTCGTTTATCAACATTTGTAGCGGGTGGATTTTTAATCGTTTTACTATTTGTTTTAGGTGACTATGTCGTTCATATTCCGATGGCAGCATTAGTTGCAGTTATGATTATGGTTTCAATCGGAACGTTTGATTGGAACTCTGTAACAACGATTCATAAAGTACCAAAAGGAAATGCATTAGTTATGATCGTAACAGTTGTGATTGTCTTAATTACACATAATTTAGCATTAGGTGTAATTATCGGAACAGTAATTAGTGCAGTTTTATTTGCTTTCAATATGGCAAAGATTCACGTGAAACATTTATATATTGAAAATAAGAAAATATACGAAATTCACGGTCAACTGTTCTTTGCATCTACAGCAGACTTTATAAATAACTTTGCATTCAATGAAGATGTAAAAGAAATTGAGTTGAATTTTACTCACGCACACGTATGGGACGATTCAGCAGTAGCCGCAATTGATAAAGTTATCATGAAGTATGAACAAAGTGGCGTGAAAGTAAGTATAACGGGATTAAATGAACGAAGCTCGAAGATCATTTCAAATTTAGCTACTTATAATAAAAGAATTGCTAGTTAGAAGCCTCCTTTTTAGGGGGCTTTATTATATAATACGGGTAGGATAACGAAAAGGGGATTCAGCATATGTACAAACAAATTATATTAGCATGTGACGGTTCTGAACATGCACTTCGAGCAGCGGAACATGCAACGTATATTGCGAAATTTAATGAAGAAACAAATGTTGAAGTTGTGTACGTAGTAGATAATAGAACGGCAAAATCAGATATTATACAAGGTCAAACAGATTTAGAAACAATATCGGCTAGTCGAAAAGATAAATTAAAAGAGATTGAAGGTTTATTAAAGAAAGAGGACATTCCTTATACAATTACGATATTACATGGTGATCCTGGAGATACGATCGTTCAATATGTAAATACAGGGGATATAGACCTTGTTATTGCTGGGAGTAGAGGATTAAATACATTGCAAGAAATGGTGCTTGGTAGTGTCAGTCATAAAATAGCAAAACGTGTGAAATGCCCGGTGATGATTATTAAATAAATTGAGTGATATATTCTGTAGTGTAAGCAAGACCTTGATATAATTCGAGGTCTTTTTTGACGTATAAAGGGAGAGAGCTTGGACATACTAGATATATAGCTTTAAAGGGGAATAGTTAACTTACAAATTTGTAAGTTAGTTGTTAGTGAAATCGATGTTATGAAAATTATTCCATTGGTAAAATAAACATATCGAAGGGGAGAGAGGGAGGATGAAAAAGATGAAAGCATTTCAAAATTTATCATATAGCCAAGGTGTCGGTCTTATTTGTTTAGGGGGATTCGCTGCATCTGTTACGTTAGCTATTTTAATAAAGATGGTTCATCAAATCTTTTAATTTTAGAGTAGGGAAGGAATTGGTTGTTATTAATAGCAAGAGAAGGATTGTAAATAAAAAATAGCTCCTGGCATGTATCTCAGCGCCAGGAGCTATTTTCTTATTTCTCTGTTTCTGCTTTATCGCTTGTTACGCTAACGTTACCCCATTTATATTGATCCACTGGTGTATATTTATAATCTTTTACGCGATTATTTACACCTTTTAAGTCAAATTTATAATGAAGTGGAATTAATGGCACTTCATCATGAACTAATTTTTGCCATTTATCGTATACATCTTTACGGTACTTTTCATCAGCAGCTTTTGGAGAAATACCTTCTTTTAATAATTCTGTGTTTTTGTCAGTAGCCCAACGTGTGTAATTGAACGATGCGTCTTTAGCCCAAATACCAGAAGGGTCTGGATCAGATGCAGTTCCCCAAGCTGCCGCGAAAAGATCAACTTTTGGATCATCTTTTTTAATCATATCGTAGAATGAGTTGAATTCATGCAAGCGACCATCAAGAAGCTCAACTTTTAGCCCGATGTCTTTCCAAGATTGAATAAAGAATTTTGCAAGTGGTTCACTTACATCGCTACCACTCATTGATAAGAAATTAGCTTTAAATTCTTTACCATTCGGATCTTCACGGAATCCATCCCCGTTCGTATCTTTATAGCCAGCTTCATCTAATAACTTTTTAGCTTTCTCTACATCTTTATCATAGGCACCAATTTTATTGTTATGATATTTTGGTAGAGATGGTGGGATTGGTGAGTTAGCCGGATAACGTAGGCCGTGATATAATTTTTCACCAATTTCTTTTCGATCAATAGCATACGCCATCGCCTGACGTACACGAACATCTTTAAATTTCTCTTTATCCATCACTACTTCTTCTTTTTCTTTATCCATATGGCCTAATTTAAAGCCGATATAACTATAGTATAAATCGGTTTTACCGACTAATTGTGCATTTTTTAATTTACTTACATTTGGATATTGATCTGCACTTACTTCAGCAATGTCAATATCGCCATTTTTTAAGGACGCGTTAACAACGGAAGGATTAACAACTTTTAAAACCATGCTTTTCAGCTTTGGTTTTCCACCATAATAGTCATCAAAACGTTCAAATTCAACGGATTCTCCAGGAGTAATTTTCTTCACTTTAAAAGGTCCAAAACCAATTGGGTTTTTACGGATTTTATCAGATTCTGCTAATTTATCGATTGGTACATCTCCTAAATATTTCTTATGAAGAGGGTATGCCCAAAGCCCAGTTTTCACTGAAGGATTCGGCTCTTTATATGTAATCGAAATTGTTTTTGGATCCGTTACTTTTATACCTGAAATTTTGTCAGCTTTTCCATTGTGGTAATCTTCCATACCTTCAATCATTTGCATTTGAGTGTCATAGCGAGAACCGGCATATTGTTTGCTACCAATTACAAGATAAGAATATTCTAAATCCTCTGCAGTAACAGGATTTCCATCATGCCATTTTACATTATCTTTAATTTTCAGTGTAATTGTCTTTTTATCTTTAGAAATTTCATATGTAGCAGCACCATCATTCGTGTATTCCCAGTTTTCGTCATTTGATAATAAAGATTCATCGAAAATGGTAATGACTTGGTTATCAGGATCTCCTTCATATACAGCGAAGTTCAAAAGTCCTTCAAATGGTGTGTTAGAAACAAGACCATATGTTAATGAACCATCTTTAATTTCCTTTTTATCATTTTTAACAGATGCACTAAATTTATTTGTATCTACTTTTTTTGTGCTGCTCGTTTTTTCACTACCACCACTGCCCCCACATGCTGAAAGTAGTAATGTTGAAACCGCAAGTGTACTTAATACTTTGAAAAATTTTGGCTTATTTGTCATTTCTTCCACCCCTTATCCTTTTCTTTGTCTTGCGTCGGCCGAACGGCGTAGCGCTTGACCAATAAAATTTATACACAGCATCAATGTTAAAATCATGACTGATGCGGGTAACCAAATCCACCATTTCTCTTGTAATACATCTGGATTTCTAGCATAACTAACAAGTGTACCAAGGCTTGGTGTACTTTCTGGTAGACCAAATCCTAAGAAAGTTAGACCAGATTCAATACCGATGTTTCCAGCAAGGTTTAATGTAATGCTAACAATGATAATGGAACTTAAGTTAGGTAGTACTTGGAAAAGGATGATTTTCCAGTTTGGTGTTCCTAAAGTTTTAGATGCAGAGACATAATCTAGTTCTTTTTCAGTTAATACTTTTGAGCGAATTAATCTTGCCTTTCCTGTCCATAAGAACACGCTCATAATTAAAATGAAAGTAAAGATATTGAATGTAGGAACAAGTGTAATAAATACAATTACAAGCATTAAAAATGGTAAAACCATAACAAAGTCGATAATGCGCATAATGATATTATCAATAGCTCCTCCAAAATAACCGGCAATTAATCCAATCGAAAGGCCAATTAAACAAGAAAGAATAGTAATTGCTAATCCAATTGTAAATGAGTTACGTGTACCAATAATAAGTTGGCCGAAAATATCGCGTCCTCCGTAATCTGTTCCTAACCAATGTTCAGCAGAGGGAGGAGCATAAATAGCGAATAAATCAACTCGTACAATATCTTCTTGTTTCATAATAAAAGATGTTGCGTAGACTGCTAGTAATAAGATTGCTAGGAAAACAAGTGAAAACATTGCTAATTTATCTTTACGAAGTTCTCGCCACATAATAGAGAAACCAGAAGGGCTTTTTTCGTAATGAACAACTTCAGTTTGTTTTTCAGGGTTTGCTAACATAACGTCTGCTCCTTTCTTTAATCAATACGAATACGTGGATCGACGATGCTTAGAATAATATCTGAAAGGAGAGTTCCAAGTAACGTTGCAAATCCAGTAAACATAACGAGTGCAGTTATTACACTAAAATCGCGTTGAGAGATAGATTGTATAAATAGCTGTCCAATTCCTGGGTAGCTAAAAATACTTTCTAAGAAGATGGCACCGCCAACCAATCCTGTAATTTCATAACCTAAGAAGGCTGCAATTGGTAAGAATGAATTTCGTAAAATATGTCTAGAATAGATTTTTGATTCTGGAACACCTTTTGCTCTTACTGTACGAACAAAATCTTTATGTTTCGTATCGATAATTTCGCTTCGTAAATATTGAACTGTACCAACTGTTGCAATTAATGCGCCGGATAAAGCTGGTAATAGAAGGTGATTCAATTTGCTTAAATAGTAAGCAAATGTACCTGTTGCAACTTGAGGATCGACGCTACCACCGGTTGGGAATATTGCAAACTTAAATCCGAATAGGAAGAGCATAATTAATGCAAATATAAATAGCGGTGTAGCAAATCCTAGATAGTTGTAAATGGTAATGAGTCGATCAGCCCATGTATCATTCCACCGCCCACTTATAACTCCTAGTGGTATGGCAATTAAATAAGTAAGAATAAGAATGACAAGTGCTAAAGATACTGTATTTCCAAGTCGTTCTCCAATTAAATCGGTTACTTTCATTTTATGTGCATAGGAAATACCGAAGTCACCTTGGACGGCATTTTTAATCCAGCGAACATATTGTGTTGCAACTGGGTCATTTAATCCAAGCTTTTCACGTTGTTCTTCAATCACTTTTGGATCCGCTTTTGGATTCATCGCTCTGCCGGTTAAGGCATCGCCTGGCATTGCCTTAGCTAGTAGAAAGACAAGTACACTTAACACGAATAATTGCGGGATCATTACTAAAAATCTCCGTAATATAAACTTCCACATGTTTTATCACTCCCTTATGGTAATGCCACCCGGTGCGTTGGCGAGATTGCTTTTAAGTCATAAGCCCGACCGTGTTCATTGAAATAATTTTCGTATGATTTCTCGTATTCAGAGCTTACTTGTTGACGGAGCTTACGCTGTCTCTCTCTGTTTTCAGGACGAATATCAGGAATTGCTGATATTAGGCGCTTCGTATAAATATGTTGCGGATTACTATAAATTTCTGCACTAGTTGCTTCTTCGACGATGCGTCCGCGATACATAACACCGATACGGTCACACATATGACGAATTACACCTAAATCATGACTAATGAATAAGTATGTTAGTCCGAGCTCAGCTTGTAAATCTTGTAAGAAGTTTAATACTTGAGCTTGTACAGAAACATCCAGTGCTGATACAGGTTCATCAGCGATAATAAGCTTCGGTTTTAATGTAAGAGCGCGTGCAATACCAATCCGCTGCCTTTGCCCACCGGAAAATTCATGTGGATATTTATAAATTGACTCTGGATTTAGACCAACTTTATCAAGATATTCTTGAACTGCTCTACGTTCTTCATCAGGTGAGAGCTTCTCAAAATTTCGAAGAGGCTCAGCAATAATGTCGAGAACACGTTTCTTCGGATTTAATGATGAATACGGATCTTGGAAAATCATTTGAATATCTTTTCGTTGTTCACGTAGCTCAGAGCGACTTAACTTTGTTAAATCCCTATTATTAAAATGAATGCTACCCTCTGTTGCTTTCGTTAAATGCATAATTGCTTTACCCGTTGTTGATTTGCCACTTCCTGATTCACCAACGATCCCATATGTTTCACCTGGTTGTAATTCAAAACTTACACCATCGACAGCACGCACGTAATCTAATGTGCGGCCGAAGAAACCACCTTTAATTGGGAAATGTACTTTTAAATCTTCTACTTTAAGCAGTGCCATGAGTTACGTCATCTCCTTTCTTATCTTGGAAGTTGAAATGCTTGTAGCAAGTACAACGCACCCAATGGTCTGGCTTTACTTCATGTAAAATTGGATTTTCCTCGTGCTGATCAGGTCTAATCCATGGAATTCGAGCTTGGAAGCGACAACCTGTGCGAGGAAGCTTCGCTAACGAAGGAACCACCCCTTGAATTACATGCAATTTTTCTTTTTCAGCATACGCAGATGGAATGGAGTTTAATAGAGAACGAGTATATGGGTGAAGAGGGTTATTAAAAATCTCTTCAACTTTTCCTGTTTCTACAACTTGTCCGGCGTACATAACGACGATACGATCGGCTGTTTCTGCGACAACACTTAAATCATGGGTAATTAAAATGATGCCCATTTTCGTTTGTTCTTGAATAGATTTTAGTAAGTCTAAAATTTGTGCTTGGATGGTTACGTCAAGAGCCGTTGTTGGCTCATCAGCAATAATGAGTGCTGGGTTACAAGCAATTGCAATTGCGATAACAATTCTTTGTCTCATTCCGCCAGATAATTCATGTGGGTATTGTTTATATGTAAGTTCTGGTTTTGGAATACCAACTTGATGGAGTAGTTCTAAGGTGCGTTCTTTCTTTTCAACTTTTGAAAGGCTTGTGTGGTAGTCTAAGTTTTCTTCGATTTGTTTTCCAACTGTCATGAGAGGATCAAGTGCTGTAAGAGGTTCTTGGAAAATCATACCGATGTTTGATCCGCGTACTTTATTCATCTCTGCGGCTGACATAGTTAGTAGATCCTTATCTCTATAGTTAAGCTGCCCTTGTAATTTTGTATTTGCTTCATTATGCAGTCGCATAATAGAAAGGGCAAGTGCACTTTTTCCGCAACCTGATTCACCAACGATCGCGACAATTTCATTTTCATGGACAGTTAACGAAACATCATCAACTGCGGCATGATAGTGATCTTGTATGCGAAAGGAAGTCTGTAAGTTTTCAATGCGAAGAAGTGGATTCTTCATGGCTATCCCTCCATCTTTTCAGAAAAGACTAAATATTTTGTATGTTGTTATTTTAATATAAAATGACAATGTTTGACAAGTATAAGTTGAGAAAATATTCAAAAATCTTTTTATACAGAGATTGAATGCTGTTATATAAGGTGTTAAAGTAATTTGAAAACGCTAACATATAAAAAGAGGAGAATAAATCTTTTGTAAGAAAAAAGATTTATATGTAGAAAAAAGAGAGGTGTTCTGGAAAGAACAGTCTCTCTTTTTTTGATAAGAATAATATTAGTACTTAAGCTTGTTTTGGTTTTGCAGGTCCTGTCTTTAAAGTAAGAGCAAGGAAGAACATTGCAAGTACACAAGATACAAGTAATAAGATGAATCCGCCATCCCATCCGAATGCATCAACGATAAAGCCCATAGCTGCGCTAGCAAAAGTAGCTCCACCTAGGTAACCGAAGAAACCAGTTAAACCAGCGGCAGTTCCAGCAGCTTTTTTTGGTGCTAAGTCTAGTGCGTGTAGACCGATTAACATAACAGGTCCGTAAATTAAAAATCCAATCGCGACAAGTGCGATACTATCAACCATTGGATTACCAGGAGGGTTTAGCCAGTAAACAAGAACGGCGATAAATACACCAACCATAAATAAAATACCAGCAGGTGCGCGGCGTCCTTTAAACAGTTTATCACTCATCCATCCGCAAAGAAGTGTACCTGGAATACCAGCCCATTCGTATAGAGCGTAAGCTGTACGAGAGCTACTATGAGTGAAACTTTTTTCCTCTACTAAATAAGTAGGAGCCCAGTCTACAACGCCGTAACGTACGAAATAAACGAAAACGTTCGCGATAGCGATGTACCATAAAAATTTATTGTTTAGTACGTATTTAAATAAAATTTCTTTTACTGAAAGTTCGCGTTCTCGATCTTTTACTTTTTCATCTGATGGATATTCTCCAGTATGTTCTTCAATAGAAGGTAATCCACAAGATTGAGGTGTATCTCTCATCGTAATTAATACATAAATACCAACTAAAATTGAAAGAATACCTGGGAAGTAAAAAATACTCTTCCAGTCATTTGCGAAGAAGTATAAGCCTAATGTCACAAGAGAAGGCATTAGTGCGCCACCGACATTATGAGCAACGTTCCAAATAGACATTTTTGTACCACGTTCACTAATAGAGAACCAGTGAACCATCGTACGACCACAAGGAGGCCATCCCATACCTTGTACCCATCCATTTAAAAACTGAAGGACAAACATAAGTATAATGCTCGTTGTAATGAAAGAAAATGAGCCGAAAATAATATTAATGATACCTGATAAAAATAGCCCAGCTGCTAAAAAGTAGCGAGGATTACAACGGTCGGATACGATACCCATAAGAAATTTACTTAATCCGTAAGCGATAGAAACTGCTGAAAGGATAACCCCAAGTTCCCCTTTGCTAAAGCCTTGTTCGATTAAGTATGGCATTGCTAGTGAAAAGTTTTTTCGAACAAAGTAGTAACCTGCATAGCCGATGAAGATACCTAAGAATACTTGTAAACGTAATTTACGGTATTCGCTATCAACGCGATCAGCTGGTAAGCGTTCCGCGTGGGGTGCAGGTTTAAATAATTGTGTGAAAAACATAAAATGAAAATCCTCCCCTAATGAATTCGAAATGTTGTAAGTCTGAGAGAATATAAAAAGGCCATGAAATATAAAAAAGTTTCCTTTTTTATGATTCATAGCCGTATACTCCGATTCTCCGTGACTGTCAATATTAACTTCGTCGAAAATTATACAACTTTGTGACAAAAATGTAAACGTTTTTATAAATAAAAAGTGTTGACGAATTTTATTCGTGGGATTAATATTTAAATACATTAAATATTTTATTGCTTAAATAAGAGGTGGATAACATGCCAAATGATATGACGCATATCGATAAAATTCAAGCTCTTGCCTTTTCGATTGGAAAGAAAATGCAGACGGAGTTATTAGAACAAATGCAAGCAACAGGACTTACACCACCGCAGTTTTATATTTTAAAGATTTTAGATCATTACGGTGCTTCAAGAGCGACAAAATTAGCGAAAAAGATGTATGTAAAGCCTAGTGCAATTACAGTCATGATTGATCGCCTAATTGATCAAGAGCTTGTAGAACGCTACCACGACAAAGATGACCGTCGTGTTGTCATCATTGAGTTAACAAAAAAGGGGAAAGCTAGAGTAGAAGAGGCAATGATCGCTCGTAATGAGCACATTGCAAAATATTTCTCACATTTAGAATTACAAGAAAGAGAAGATTTGTTACGCCTCTTTGAGAAGTTAGAAACAATTATTTGCGGGACACAAGAGAAAAAAGAGAATAACTAAGAGGAATTGAGGAGATTACATGGAGCAACAAGAAAACATAAATAGAAAGTTGCTGTTAATCGGTTTAATAATCGCGATGCTATTTGCTGCATTAGATGGAACAATCGTTGGTACAGCAATGCCGCGTATCGTCGGTGAACTAGGCGGATTAAGCTTAATGACATGGTTAACAACAGCTTATATGTTAACATCAACAACAGTTGTACCAATTGCAGGTAAATTAGCGGATTTACTTGGCCGTCGTAACGTATATATAACAGGGCTAGTTATCTTTATGGTTGGCTCAGCGTTATGTGGTATGGCAAATGGTATGACAGAATTAATTATTTTCCGTGGTATTCAAGGTCTTGGTGGCGGTATTATGATGCCAATGGCTATGATTATTATCGGAGATATGTTCACGGGAAAAGAACGTGCGAAATGGCAAGGTATTTTTGGTGCGTTATACGGTCTTGCTTCTGTAATTGGACCACAAGTGGGTGGTTGGATTGTAGACGCAGTGAACTGGAGATGGGTATTCTACATTAACTTACCGGTTGGTATTTTAGCAACAATCTTTATTGCAATGGGATTAAAATCACATAAACAAACAGGACCGATTAAAATTGATATTGCTGGGATCTTTACGATGATTCTCGGTGTTGTAAGTTTACTACTTGCATTAACGTTTGGCGGGAAAGAGTACCCATGGGATTCTTGGCAAATTATCGGGTTATTTGCATTAGCTCTAATTGGTATTGTTAGCTTTATTATCGTTGAAACAAAAGCAGAAGAACCGATTTTACCGATGCATTTCTTTAAAAATCGCACGTTTACATTACTGAATGCGATTGGATTCTTTATGAGTATCGGAATGTTCGGTGCGATTATGTTCGTACCATTCTTCATGCAAGGAATTGTAGGAGTAAGTGCTGCTGAATCCGGAACAATCATGACGCCAATGATGATTACTATGATTGTGATGAGTATTATCGGTGGGCAACTTGTATTAAAAGTTGGTGTAAAACCGCAAATTATTACAGGAATGCTTATTATGGCTGGTGGTTTCTGGTTATTAACAACGATGGATATGCACACAACTAAATTAACTGCCACTTCTTATATGATGGTTATCGGTTTAGGAATGGGTCTTGTAATGCCAACATTAACATTAGCGTTACAAGAAAGTTTCCCGAAAAAAGATCTTGGTGTCGTAACATCATCAAGTCAGTTTTTCCGTCAAATCGGTGGAACATTTGGTATTACAATTTTAGGATCAATTATGAATAACACTTCAGGTACAACGTTAACAAAGAATTTAGTACCTGTATTAGATACATTCCCGAAAGAAGCGGGACAAATGGTAACGAAATTCAAAGATATGATTCATACAGACCCACAAGGTTTATACTCGATGCTATTTAGTCCAGAGGCATTAAAACAAATGCCAGAAGCATTCGCTAACAGCATTGTACCAATTCTGAAAAACTCATTAGTAGACTCACTTCATACTGTATTCTTAACAGGATTAGTATTTATCGTGGTAGGTGCCATCTTTACGATTTTCTTACAGAAGATTAAACTATCAGATCGTAAAAAAGGTACTGAAGAGCCAGCTGCAGAGGAAAAAGAACAAACTGTATCATATTCGTAATGAAAAAGCATCGCCTTATGGCGGTGCTTTTTTTGAGTATAACCTTAAAAGCTTTTTTCGTGAGAAATGATTGACGTATTTCTAGAAATGCGTTATATTATTTTCTGTAAACGGTTACACGAAATGGAGAGGGAAGAGAATGAGTACGATTAAAGACGTTGCAAAATTAGCGGGAGTATCTGTTGCGACCGTTTCCAGAGTGTTAAATAAAAATGGATATGTTCATGAAGATACATTAAAGAAAGTAGAGCGGGCAATTGAGATGCTAGATTATAAACCTAGTACCGTAGCGCGTTCACTGTATAATAAAAAATCTCGTTTAATTGGCTTAGTTGTTCCAAATATCGTGAATCCATTCTTTCCAGAAGTTGCACGTGCCGTAGAAGATGTAGCACATAAGGAAGGATACACAGTTGTCCTTTGTAACTCTGATGAGAGTTTAGAGAAAGAAAAGCAATATATTGATGTACTTAGGCAAAATAATGTGGATGGATTTATTGTAGCAACAAATCCACAAAATAGTGTTAATTACATGAAGTTGTCTGTTCCAGTTGTTGCAATTGACCGTATGTTTAATGAGCGTATACCTACTGTATATGCAGATAACTATGCAGGGAGTCAGGCAGCGACAAAGTTATTAATAAATAAAGGTTGTAAACATATTGCGCATATTCGTGGACCGCGTGACATAAGCACTGCTAATGAACGTTTTGAAGGCTTTGTAGACGTTATTACGCAAAATAATCTTTCTTATATGATTGCAGAGAGTACATTTGATCCAGCTAATAGTGAGCGTGTAGCGGTGGAATTATTAGAAGAATACCCACATATTGATGGAATTGTTGCTGGAAATGATTTAATTGCAATAGGTATTGTAAAGGCTGCACTTCAAAAGGGGATTTCTATTCCAGATGATTTACAAATTATCGGATTCGATGGAATTTCTTTAACCGAAATGATGTATCCATCTATTACAACGGTTGCACAGCCAATTTATGAGATGGGGAAAATTGCAACAGAGCTGTTGTTAGAGCAGATGGAAGGAAACGTATTAGAAGAGAAACACTATCGTTTACCGATTGAAATTATAGAACGAAATACAACGAAGTAAGGAGATGAAACAGGTGCCAAATATTGCAGTAGTAGGTAGTATTTCAATGGACTTAGTGGCTGTATCAACAAAACGCCCAAAAGCAGGAGAAACAGTAATTGGTGAAGCATTTCATACAATCCCAGGAGGGAAAGGAGCTAACCAAGCAGTGGCTGCGGCTAGATTAGGCGCAAATGTAGCGATGGTTGGCGCGGTAGGAAACGATAATTATGGAACTGTAGTTAGGAAAAATTTGGAGAACGAACGTGTTTTTATCGACTATGTGGTACCGGTTACAGATGTGGCAACAGGAATTGCTCATATCGTTTTAGCAGAAGAGGATAACAGTATTGTTGTCGTGCAAGGGGCGAATGCTCTTGTAAATGAGTCGATTGTAGATCGTTCAAAAGATCTTCTTATAAAAGCAGATATGGTTGTTCTTCAACTAGAGATTCCACTTGAAACAGTAAAATATGTATTGGCCATTTGTGAGGAACACAAAATCCCAGTTATGTTAAATCCAGCACCAGCACAAGTGTTATCAGAAGGTATTTTAGAAAAGGTAACTTATATTACGCCAAATGAACATGAGTGCCGCATCGTATTAGATGATTTCACATCACCAATTGAAGATTTACTGGCTAAATATCCAAATAAACTATTGATGACAGAAGGTTCTAACGGTGTTCGTTTCCATAATGGTACGGAGATTGTACATGTTCCTAGCATTGCTGTTGATGTAGTAGATACGACTGGAGCTGGTGATACATTCAATGGTGCATTAGCAGTTGCACTTTCTGAAGGAGAAGCACTTCAAAAAGCAATTCGTTTTGCGAATATTGCTGGTGGCCTTTCTGTAACGAAGCTTGGGGCACAAGGCGGTATGCCAACGAGAGATAAAGTACGTGAAGTGCAGGTGATTGTCGGATGAAAAAGCACGGTGTATTAAACAGTGAGATTGCATCAGTCCTTGCTTCACTTGGGCATACAGATACAATTGTAATCGCAGACTGCGGGTTACCAATTCCCGACGGAGTAAAACGAATTGATTTAGCAGTTGAGATTGGAAAACCTAGCTTTTTAGACGTATTGCAAGTGGTAGCTGATGATATGGCAATTGAAAAAGTGACGTTAGCAGAAGAAGTCATTAATAATAATGTGGAAGTAAATAAAGAGATCGAGCTGAAACTAATAGAGCCAGCATTTGAATATGTATCTCATGAACAATTTAAAGAGCATACGAAGAAAGCGAAGGCGATTATTCGTACAGGAGAGGCTACTCCTTATGCCAATGTAATTTTACATGCAGGCGTGATTTTTTAATAAAGGGAAGTGATGGGAATGCGTATTGAAATGAAAAGTATTTCAAAGGCGTTCAATGGCAATCCTGTTTTGAAGAATGCACAGTTTATGATTGAAACAGGAGAAGTTCATGCATTGATGGGGGAAAATGGAGCGGGTAAATCAACGCTCATGAAGATTTTAACAGGTGTATACAAAAAAGATGGTGGAACAATCACGATTGATGGACAAGAACGAATTTTTAAAAATGCGAAAGAAGCTGAAGAGTACGGTATTGCATTTATACATCAAGAATTGAACATATTATCGAACTTAACAGTAGCTGAAAATATGTTTCTCGGTAAAGAGTTAATGTATGGGAAGACAGGTATTTTACGTACTCGTCAAATGAACGCGATTGCGCAGCAGCAACTAGCGGAGTTAGGGCTACACGTAAAAGGTGCTATGTTGGCAGGAGAGTTATCGGTTGGACAACAGCAAATTATCGAAATTGCGAAAGCGTTAATGACAAACGCGAGCGTTATTATTATGGATGAACCTACAGCTGCATTAACAGATCGTGAAATTGAAACGTTGTTTACTGTCATTAATAAATTACGTAAAGAAGGCGTTTCGTTCGTTTATATCTCACACCGAATGGAAGAAATTTTTTCAATATGTGATGCCATTACGATTTTACGTGATGGGGAATATGTCGGAAAGAGATTGATTCCGGAAACATCGTTTGATGAAGTAGTGAGTATGATGGTGGGGCGCAGCATTGGTGAACGTTACCCAGAACGAAATAGTCAAATTGGCGATGTTATTTTTGAAATGCGTAATGGAACGAAAAAAGGGAAGTTTGAAAATGTTTCGTTTCAAGTTAGAAAAGGTGAAATCCTTGGTGTTGCTGGCTTGATGGGAGCTGGCCGTACAGATATTATGAAAGCGATATTTGGATACGAACCGTTAGATTCTGGCCAAATTTTCATAAGTGGACAAGAAGTAAAGATTGATAGTCCGATAGATGCGATTAGACAAAGAATAGCCTTTATTACAGAGGATAGAAAATCTGAAGGGTTAGTGTTAGATTTCTCAATTCGAGAAAATTTAGCTTTACCGAATTTAGAGAGTCTTTCAAAGGGCAGTGTCTTAAGTAACGAATTAGAACAGCAGTTTACAGCGGATATGATGAAGCTACTTAATGTGAAAGCATCTAGTGGAGAGCAAGCAGTGAAATCTCTTTCTGGTGGAAATCAGCAAAAGGTTGTTATTGCAAAATGGCTAGGTATCCACCCGCAGTTACTCATTTTAGATGAGCCCACAAGGGGTGTAGATGTTGGAGCGAAAAAAGAAATTTACTCGATTATGAATAAGCTTACTGAGCAAGGCGATGCCGTTATTATGGTATCATCTGAGCTTCCAGAAGTTTTAGGAATGAGTGATCGCGTTCTTGTCATTCATGAAGGAAAAGTCGGAGGCATTTTAGAGAAAGATGGGGCATCACAAGAGTCTATTATGGCACTAGCTACAGGGGGAGAGTAAGAATGGCTAAGAAGGGGAATGTATTACAGCAACTCGGTTCTTTAATCGGTTTAGTATTAATTATCGTCGTAATTACAGCTTTAAATCCAGCATTTATTGAAATTCCAAATTTATTTAATATACTGCGTCAAGTATCGATTAATGCGCTTATTGCATTCGGAATGACCTTTGTAATTTTAACAGGGGGTATTGACTTATCGGTAGGTTCTATTTTAGCATTATCAAGTGCACTTGTTGCTGGAATGATGGCAAGTGGCATGGACCCGTTTCTTGCAATGGCAGTTGGATTAGTGGCTGGTCTTATAATGGGGATTGTAAACGGTATCATTATTGCGAAGGGAAAAGTAGCTCCATTTATTGCGACGTTAGCAACAATGACTATTTTTCGTGGGTTGACGCTTGTTTATATGGACGGACGTCCGATCACTGGTCTTGGTGATCATTTAATGTTCCAAATGTTTGGACGTGGTTATTTTCTCGGTATTCCGGTACCAGCTGTTACAATGATGATCGCTTTCGCAGTACTGTACTTCATTTTGAAGAAAACGACATTTGGTCGCCGTACATTTGCAATTGGTGGAAATGAAGAAGCAGCAGCACTATCAGGTATTAATGTTACGAGAATTAAAGTAATGATTTATGGTCTTTCCGGAATTTTGGCAGCGCTTGCAGGTATTGTCTTAACATCACGACTAGATTCTGCACAGCCAACTGCAGGTACTTCTTACGAATTAGATGCAATTGCAGCAGTTGTATTAGGTGGAACAAGTCTTTCTGGAGGAAGAGGCTGGATCGTTGGTACATTCATCGGTGTACTCATTATCGGTGTACTAAATAACGGTTTAAATTTATTAGGTGTATCTTCTTTCTTCCAACAAGTTGTAAAGGGACTTGTAATCTTACTAGCTGTATTAATTGATCGTCGAAAAGAAGCGTAATGGAGGGACAGTTCATGAAGAAATGGTTACTTATACTCGTTGCATGTATTATGGTCATTACTGCTGGTTGTTCAATGGAACCACCAGAATGGGCAAAGGATTCTAGCGATAAAGGTCGAAATAAAACTATTAAAGTTGGATTCTCTGTTTCAACTTTAAACAATCCATTTTTTGTGACTTTGAAAAAAGGGGCAGAAAAGAAAGCGAAAGAAAGCGGCATTGAATTGATTGCTGTTGATGCACAAAATGATGCAGCAAAGCAAACAAATGATGTTGAAGATTTAATTCAAAAAGGTGTCGATGTAGTTGTTATTAATCCAACCGATTCAGATGCTGTTGCTTCAGCAGTAAGTGCGGCAAATGCAGCAAATGTCCCTGTTATTACTGTAGACCGCGTTGCAAATTCAGGTAAAGTTGTTTCTCACATTGCCTCTAATAATATTGAAGGTGGTCAAATGGCTAGTGATTACATTCGTGAATTAGTTGGCGAGGGAGCAAATGTTGCTGAATTAGAAGGAATCCCTGGCTCTTCTGCTGCTCGTGAGCGCGGGAAAGGATTCCATAACGTAGCGGATAAGTCTTTAAAAGTAGTTGCAAAACAAGCAGCTGATTTTGATAGAGCAAAAGGATTATCTGTTATGGAAAACATTTTGCAAGCAAATGGTGATATTAAAGCCGTGTTTGCGCATAACGATGAAATGGCATTAGGGGCACTTGAAGCATTGAAGTCTTCTGGAAAAACAGATGTGATCGTTGTTGGCTTTGATGCAACAGAAGATGCTGTAAAGGCGGTTAAAGATGGGCGTATGGCTGCAACAGTTGCTCAAAAACCGGAATTAATCGGGGAGAAGGCGATGCAAACAGCAAAAGAAATCACGCAAGGTAAAAAAGTGGACAAATCTATTCCGATTGAATTAGAGCTTATTAAGAAAAATAAATAAATATAAAATGAAAACCAGGAAGGAAGAATAACAAATGAAATTCTTTATTGATACAGCAAACATTAACGAAATTAAAGAGGCAAATGCATTAGGCGTAGTAGCTGGAGTAACGACAAATCCATCACTTGTAGCAAAAGAAGGCGTAGATTTCCATGAGCGTATTCGTGAAATTTGCAGCTTTATAGAAGGACCTGTAAGCGCAGAAGTAATTAGCTTAGAAGCTGATAAAATGATTGAAGAAGGGAAAGAATTAGCGAAGATTGCTCCAAACGTTGTTGTAAAAGTACCAATGACAACGGAAGGTTTAAAAGCAGTAAAAGCATTCTCTGATTTAGGAATTCGTACAAACGTTACATTAGTATTCTCAGCAGTGCAAGCATTGCTTGCAGCTCGCGCTGGTGCAACATACGTTTCACCATTCTTAGGTCGCTTAGATGATATCGGTCATAACGGCATGGACTTAATTCGCCAAATTGCAGAAGTCTTTGCAATTCACGGCATCGAAACAGAAATTATTGCAGCATCTGTACGTCACAGTGTCCACGTAACAGAAGCAGCATTAAATGGTTCACATATTGCAACAATCCCAGCAAACGTAATTGCTTCATTAGTGAAGCACCCATTAACAGATCAAGGAATTGAGAAATTCTTAGCTGATTGGGAAAAAACACAAGAGAAATAATAGAAAATCAAGAATCCTAGTTTAATTGACTAGGGTTCTTTTTTTATTTAAAAGAATTTTCATGCAATTTTGCATATTGTCTTTTAAATTTGTTATATAAGCTATTTAATATATATCAAATCACTTTTTATTTTTCATATTTCGACATAAAAAGGTAGAGGTTCTGACCAGAAAACTGGAGGGCATGATTCTATAACAGAAAGCTTAACGTTTATAGAATTATGCTTTTTTATATAGGGAGGGTAGTAAACAGAGATTTCGACAAAAACGCACCGATTTATCTGAATTTTAAGTTTTGTGTATAAAAGGAGAGAAATAGAATGAGAAGAAAAGCGCCATTTAAAGTGTTATCATCATTAGCAATTGCGGCAATTATCGGATGCACATCTGTAATGAGTACTCCATTAGCATACGCAGAAACGCCAGCAAAAGAGAAAGAAAATGTATCTACAACACCAATTGATTACAATTTAATTCAAGAAGATCGTTTAGCTGAAGCGCTGAAGGAAAGAGGCACAATAAATCCAGCCTCTTCTAAAGAAGAGACGAAAAAGGCTGTAGAAAAGTATATTGAAAAGAAACAAGGTGATCAGGCAAATAAAGAAATTCTTCCAGCGGATACTGCTAAAGAGGCATCTGATTATGTGAAAAAAGTAAAAGACAAGAAAATGGAAGAAAAGGAGAAAGTAAAGAAACCTGAAAAAAATGTGAGTCCTGAGCAAAAGCCAGAACCAAATAAAAAACAATTGAATGGACAAGTTCCAACTTCTAAAGCAAAGCAAGCGCCATATAAAGGGTCTGTTCGAACTGATAAAGTATTAGTATTACTCGTTGAATTTAGTGATTATAAACATAATAATATTGATCAAACGCCAGGGTATATGTATTCGAATGACTTTAGTAGAGAGCATTATCAAAAAATGTTATTTGGTAATGAACCGTACACATTATTTGATGGTTCAAAAGTAAAAACGTTTAAACAATATTATGAAGAGCAGTCTGGCGGAAGTTATACGACAGATGGATATGTAACGGAATGGCTAACTGTTCCAGGAAAAGCGTCTGACTACGGTGCTGATGGTAGTAGTGGTCACGATAATAAAGGACCAAAAGGCGCACGTGATTTAGTGAAAGAAGCTTTACATGCAGCTGCTGAGAAAGGGTTAGATTTATCTCAATTTGACCAATTTGATAGATATGATACAAATGGTGATGGAAATCAAAATGAACCTGACGGTGTAATTGATCATTTAATGGTAATCCATGCTGGTGTTGGTCAAGAAGCTGGTGGCGGTAAATTAGGTGATGATGCAATTTGGTCACATCGTTCAAAGTTAGCAATAGATCCAGTAGCAATTGAAGGTACAAAATCAAATGTAGATTACTTTGGTGGAAAAGTAGCAGCGCATGATTACACAATCGAACCGGAAGATGGAGCAGTAGGTGTATTTGCACATGAATTTGGACATGACCTTGGCTTACCGGATGAATATGACACGAAATATACTGGAACTGGTTCACCTGTTGAAGCTTGGTCATTAATGAGTGGAGGTAGTTGGACAGGGAAAATTGCAGGAACAGAGCCAACTAGTTTCTCACCACAAAATAAAGACTTCTTACAAAAGAATATGGGTGGCAACTGGGCAAAAATTTTAGAAGTAGATTACGATAAAATTAAGCGTGGAGTAGGAATTCCTACATATATCGATCAAAGTGTTACGAAATCCAATCGTCCAGGCGTTATACGTGTTAACTTACCAGGTAAAAGTGTTGAAACGATTAAACCTGAGTTTGGAAAGCATGCATATTATAGTACGAGAGGAGATGATATGCATACAACACTAGAAACACCATTCTTTGATTTAACAAAAGGAACAAGTGCAAAGTTCGATTATAAAGCAAATTATGAGTTAGAAGCAGAGTGTGATTTTGTCGAAGTGCATGCAGTAACAGAAGATGGAACGAAAACATTAATTGATAGACTTGGAGAAAAAATAGTCCAAGGAGATAAAGATACAACAGATGGAAAATGGATGGATAAATCATATGATTTAAGTCAATTTAAAGGAAAAAAAGTGAAACTGCAATTCGATTATATTACAGATCCAGCTGTAACATATAAAGGTTTCGCGATGGATAATGTAAATGTAACTGTTGATGGACAAGTTGTATTTTCTGATGATGCAGAAGGACAATCTAAAATGAATGTAAATGGTTTTGTTGTTTCTGATGGGACAGAGAAGAAAGCTCAGTATTACTACTTAGAGTGGAGAAACTATGCGGGATCAGATAATGGATTAAAAGCAGGAAAAGGCCCTGTGTATAATACAGGTCTTGTCGTTTGGTATGCAGATGATAGCTTTAAAGATAACTGGGTCGGGGTGCATCCAGGTGAAGGATTCCTTGGTGTTGTAGACTCTCATCCAGAAGCACTTGTTGGTAATTTAAACGGGAAACCAGTATACGGTAATACAGGCATGCAAATTGCTGACGCTGCATTTTCATTTGATCAAACACCAGCATGGAGTGCAAATTCATTAACACGTGGACAGTTTAACTATTCTGGATTACAAGGTGTTACAACTTTCGACGATTCAAAAGTATATAGTAACAAACAAATTGCAGATGCAGGAAGAAAAGTTCCAAACCTTGGACTTAAATTCCAAGTTGTTGGACAGGCAGATGATAAATCCGCAGGTGCTATTTGGATTAAACGTTAATAACATAAAAGCACATTCTTCATATGAAGAGTGTGCTTTTTAATTTGTACAGTAAGTTATTATTTTAGCTTATGTAATACAAGTGTCTGTTCACATGTAGTGTATCAAATTATGTGGAGAAAGGAAATATTTCCGAGGAAATTGTCGAAGTATCGTCAGTATTTATAAACTTTTTTTGTAAAAGAAGGAATGTAGTATTGCCTTTACAGTTTAATTTATTTACATTGTTACTTGGCTATACACAAAAGTAATATATTCGGCAAAAAAAGACAATGATGGAATTAACCCATCATTGTCTTTTTTACTTTGCTTTTTGCTTTACTTTTTATTTTGCTTCTTACATAAATCATTCCAGCGAATGTTAATAAGAATGCAGTTCCGATAACGAAGCTGACGCTAGGGGATGCCCCGATTGCACCAACTGTAAAGGATCCAGCAACAACTCCTAATGAGAAGAAAGCATAAAACAATCCGAATGCTTTTCCGCGTTTATCATCTGTCGTATTTTCAACAAGTAATGCATTTATTGATGGGAAAAGGATAGCGAATCCAATGCCATAAATAATCATAACGAAAAAGAGCATACCTTTTGTTGCAAATAATCCAAGTAAAGATAACGCGAATGCCATTACTGCAATCCCAATTAACATTAGTTTTGAACGATTAAAGCGATCGTAAATACGGTTTGTTGGTAGCAAGAAGAAGAGGATAGCGGTAATACCGAATACACTTAACATCATGCCTGTTGTAGATGCTTTAAGTGCCAATGCCTCAACTTTCACTGGTAGCATATACGTGACAATTCCTTGTGAAAACATTAGCGTGAAAGCACCAATATATGCTTGCAATAACGGTTCTGATTTCAATAGTTCAATCATATCTTCTTTGTTCATCATTTGTGTTCTTGAAGTATCTTTTCTTGATACGTTATTTGGTAAGAAGAATAGAGATACGATTGTACCAAGGACCATTAAAATAGAAATGGTAATGAACACCCACTCTATACCAGCAGTAGCTTTCATAATCCCACTGAAAGCGGGTCCTACAATTGCCGCTGTTCCAACAGCAGCACCAGATAGAGCCATTGCCTTACCTTGTCTTGCTGAATTTGTTTGTTTTGATAAAAACGTAAAGGCAGCAGGAATTAAAAATCCGTCACTAAAGCCGTGCATAAAGCGCACAACTAATAGTTGTTCACCACTTTGAACAACGGTGTATAACAAGACTATGAAACTCGTAAGTCCCATGCTTATATAAAGTATTTTTTTTGCACCAAATTTATCGACGGCAGCGCCAGCAATAATATTACCGATCATATTAGCGAATGAGTACATACCGACAACTAGCCCAATAATAAGAGGAGATCCTCCAAGACTTTGAGCGAATGTACTCATAATAGGCAATTGTGAAAATGTATCTAGAAACGCTACGATAACAATAAAGTAAATGAAATATTTCAAGCGATATTCACCTCTCCTATGCTATTATGGCATAATGCTAATTTCAACCGCAATGAAATTAGCATTAACAGATGTGGGAAAAAGTACAAAGTGACAAAATATTGAACGTTATTTGTTAAAATTTAGTGGAAATGATATTGTTTTTTTGAAATATATGGATGGAAGTATTATAATAGATTTGTAAACTTCACCAGGTTAAGTATATACGTAGAGAGGGATGTATAAAATGAAAGCACTACTTTGGCATGATCAACGTGATGTACGAGTAGAAGAAGTACCAGAACCAACTGTAAGACCAGGAGCAGTTAAGATTAAAGTGAAATGGTGTGGTATCTGCGGAACAGACTTGCATGAATATTTAGCAGGACCTATTTTTATTCCAACAGAAGAGCACCCATTAACACACGTAAAAGCACCGGTTATTTTAGGTCATGAGTTTAGTGGTGAGGTAGTTGAAATCGGTGAAGGCGTTACTTCTCATAAGGTGGGAGATCGCGTCGTTGTAGAACCAATTTATTCTTGTGGTAAATGTGAG
This sequence comes from Bacillus cereus group sp. TH152-1LC, assembly GCF_027710505.1. Lineage (NCBI taxonomy): Bacteria > Bacillati > Bacillota > Bacilli > Caryophanales > Bacillaceae > Bacillus > Bacillus cereus group sp. TH152-1LC. The sequence continues at coordinate 137,422 of NZ_JAQFNK010000012.1, forward strand.
GCTTGTAAACATGGACATTACAATGTTTGTGAACAACTTGTTTTCCACGGTCTTGGCGGAGAAGGCGGCGGTTTCTCTGAATATACAGTAGTACCAGAAGATATGGTTCACCATATTCCTGATGAAATGACGTATGAACAAGGTGCGCTTGTAGAACCAGCAGCAGTAGCAGTTCATGCAGTACGTCAAAGTAAATTAAAAGAAGGAGAAGCAGTAGCAGTATTTGGTTGTGGTCCAATTGGACTTCTTGTCATTCAAGCAGCTAAAGCAGCAGGAGCAACTCCTGTTATTGCAGTAGAACTTTCTAAAGAACGTCAAGAGTTAGCAAAATTAGCAGGTGCGGATTACGTATTAAATCCAGCTACTCAAGATGTACTAGCAGAAATTCGTAACTTAACAAATGGTTTAGGTGTAAATGTGAGCTTTGAAGTAACAGGTGTTGAAGTAGTACTTCGTCAAGCAATTGAAAGCACAAGCTTTGAAGGACAAACTGTAATTGTTAGTGTATGGGAAAAAGACGCAACAATTACGCCAAACAACCTTGTATTAAAAGAAAAAGAAGTTATCGGTATTCTTGGATACCGTCATATCTTCCCAGCTGTTATTAAATTAATTAGCTCTGGCCAAATTCAAGCAGAGAAATTAATTACGAAGAAAATCACAGTGGATCAAGTTGTTGAAGAAGGATTTGAAGCACTTGTAAAAGATAAAACACAAGTGAAAATTCTTGTTTCACCTAAATAATAGAGAGTAGTAAAAAGTAGCCCTTTTCTAGAAATAGAAGAGGGCTACTTTTTTTCTATACAGAAAGGTGATAGACTTTCCTTTAACTACAGGTATTTTGTTTGGAAGGGGAAGTCTAATGCTTTCATTTATGTTGACATTGAAACGGATGTTAAAAGCTTGTTTACGAGCGTGGAAAGATAAAGAATTTCAAGTATTATTCGTATTAACATTTCTAACATTAACATCTGGTACAATTTTTTATAGTACAGTTGAAGGGTTACGTCCTGTTGATGCTTTATATTTTAGTGTGGTCACGTTGACGACTGTCGGTGATGGGAATTTTAGCCCGCAAACGGATTTCGGAAAGGTATTTACAATCTTATACATATTTATTGGGATTGGACTAGTATTTGGATTTATTCATAAGTTGGCAGTTAATGTACAACTACCAAGTATATTATCAAGTAGAAAAAAAGAGTAAAGCATGTGGATGTTTTACTCTTTTTTACATTAGTTTAGACAAGTATTTGCAGTAGCTTAACAATACTTTATTACAATATAAGTGCATTCAATCATTATATTCACTATGTATAAAGTTATAATAATATTAAAATCTGTATATTTTAATTTAGTGATAGAAATTTTATGAAAGGTGGGATATTCTAGTCATAGGTTAACCGGACGATATCATAGGATCCTAACAAAAAGTTTACAATAATTCAATTATAAAATGGAGGATTTCAGATGAAAAAGAAAGTACTTGCTTTAGCAGCAGCTATTACATTAGTAGCTCCGTTACAAAGTGTTGCATTTGCTCATGAAAATGATGGGGGAAGTAAAATAAAAATAGTTCACCGCTGGTCTGCTGAAGATAAGCATAAAGAAGGCGTAAACTCTCATTTATGGATTGTAAACCGTGCCATTGATATTATGTCTCGTAATACAACACTTGTAAAACAAGATCGAGTTGCACAATTAAATGAATGGCGTACAGAGCTAGAGAACGGTATTTATGCTGCTGACTATGAAAATCCTTATTATGATAATAGCACATTTGCTTCACATTTCTATGATCCAGACAATGGAAAAACATATATTCCACTTGCAAAGCAGGCAAAAGAAACTGGGGCTAAATATTTTAAATTAGCTGGTGAGTCATACAAAAATAAAGATATGAAACAAGCATTCTTCTATTTAGGATTATCTCTTCATTATTTGGGAGATGTAAACCAACCGATGCATGCGGCAAACTTTACAAATCTTTCATACCCACAAGGATTCCATTCTAAATATGAAAACTTTGTGGATACGATAAAAGATAATTATAAAGTAACGGATGGAAATGGATATTGGAACTGGAAAGGTACAAATCCAGAAGAGTGGATTCATGGAGCGGCAGTAGCAGCGAAACAAGATTACTCTGGAATTGTAAATGATAATACGAAAGATTGGTTTGTAAAAGCAGCTGTATCACAAGAATATGCTGATAAATGGCGCGCTGAAGTTACACCAATGACAGGTAAGCGATTAATGGATGCACAACGTGTTACTGCTGGATACATTCAGCTTTGGTTTGATACGTACGGAAATCGTTAAGTATTTAAGAAAGGTCAAATCTCAGAATAGAGTATTTGGCCTTTTTATTACTAATACATGGAGGTATGAATCGTGAGAAGGAAATTGCTAAAGAGTATACTTAGCGTCGGACTCGGTTTATCGGCTTTATATAGTGGATCCTTGGCTCAGGCAGAAATGTCTACAGATCAAAATAACACTTTGAAAGTGATGACGCATAACGTGTACATGCTATCAACAAACTTATATCCGAACTGGGGACAAACCGAGCGTGCTGATTTAATTGGGGCAGCGAATTATATTAAGAATCAGGATGTAGTTATATTAAATGAAGTGTTTGATAATAGCGCATCAGATCGTTTGTTAGGGAATTTGAAGAAAGAATATCCAAATCAAACAGCGGTATTAGGTCGTAGTAACGGCAATGAATGGGATAAAACGTTAGGTAGCTATTCATCTTCAACTCCTGAAGATGGGGGCGTTGCAATCGTAAGTAAATGGCCAATCGTTGAAAAGATTCAATATGTATTTGCAAACGGATGCGGGCCAGATAATTTATCAAATAAAGGGTTTGTATACACGAAAATTAAGAAAAATGATCGTTTCGTTCATGTAATTGGGACGCATTTGCAGGCTGAAGATAGTATGTGCGGAAAAACTTCACCTGCATCTGTACGTACAAACCAGTTAAAAGAAATTCAAGATTTCATTAAAAATAAGAACATACCAAATGACGAGTACGTCTTATTTGGTGGCGATATGAACGTGAATAAAATAAATGCAGAGAACAATAGTGATTCAGAGTACGCATCCATGTTCAAAACATTGCACGCTTCTATTCCATCTTATATAGGACATACAGCAACTTGGGATGCGACGACAAACAGTATTGCGAAATACAATTATCCAGATGCACCTGCTGAACATTTAGATTATATTATTGCGAGTAAAGATCATGCAAATCCATCATTCGTAGAGAATAAAGTATTACAGCCGAAATCTCCACAGTGGACTGTTACATCATGGCTCAAAAAATATACGTATGATGATTATTCTGATCATTACGAATTGCATAATATCAGCTTTTTAAAGGGCGTAGGTCACGGATTGGTAACGAAAATGATAAATCTTGTTCCATAAACGCTACTACTTCCGCTTGTTTTGACGGATATAAATGACTATATGTATTTAACGTTGTTGACACATCCGAATGTCCTAATCTCTGGGCTACCACAAGTGGACTAACACCTCTATTTATTAAATAAGATGCATGGGAATGTCTAAATTCATGAAGTAGAATTTTGGGTATTCCAGAAGCGACAACATATTTGGCAAAACGTTTATGAAGAGTAGCTGTCGCTATACTTGTGTAAAATTCACCAAATACAATATAATCATTTTTTATCGGTGCTCCTAATGTAGCATGTCCTTTTAATGTTTTCAATAAGTCTATGACAAGAGATGGTAGCATAATAATACGATTTGATGCTTTGGTTTTGGGTTTTGTAATCTGTCTGTTATAGTTGGTTTTATTAATATCAATCGATTTTTCTTCAAAATTAATATCTGCCCATGTTAATGCTAGCAATTCGCCAGTTCTTGCACCGCTATAATAAAGAGTCGTAAAAAAGGCTTGATATAGTAAATCATCTACTACATGAATGAATTGTTTAAACTCATCAAATTCCCAAAAGTTTAATCGTTTATTCGATTCTTTTTCAAAGTTGCCAGCAATTCTCGCAGGATTACTTGTGAGACCATAAAATTTTATTGCGAAATTAAAAATTGAGGACAGTACGGTATGAATCTTTTTCAAATAAACAGCTGAATACTTATGAATAATTTCGTTTTGGTAGATCATGATATGCTTAGCAGTTATATTATTAATTTTTGATTTCCCGAACTTTTCTAGTAAATGATTTTCAAGGATGGCTTTAATGGTGTTAATTGAAGATTGTTTTCTCCTCTGGCAATACCAATCAAAATAACTATTCGCCACTTGAGCAAATGTTAAACTGGAATTTGTTTCTTTTTCAACTAACATTTTAGCTTCCGCTTCACGTGCTTCTTTTTTCGTTTTAAATCCACGACGTTTTACTTGTTTTTGAGTACCATCAAATTGACGGACTCTGACAACAAAAAAATATGTTCCTCGTTCTTTATCTTTGTAGATCACCATAAGAATCCCTCCTGTATATATAAAGATTGATAATTCAATTTATTGAGTAGATTATAACTGGTTTGTTACCAAAAGAAAAGACGCTCAATATAAGTTGAGCGCCTTTCTTCGACTTTAACCACTTTAATTTTAATAACATATTACCTACATGAAAATAAAATTGCCGTTTAAAACAGTATAGCATATTTAAATTTGAAAATACTCAAAAAATAAAAATCCCCACTAATGTTAGTGGGGAGATTGGTTAGGGAAACCAATCGGGATGATACATAAAGTAAGGATAAAATCATATTACCATAATAATGTCGTGACGCATATTGAAAAAGTCGGAGGTTTGTTTATTTTGATATTGTAATGTTTTTTTGGATTGGTTGGGTGTAATTCGTGGGGAATGGCTGGTTTTCACGTTGATTTGAGTGGAATATAATGAATAATAAATCAATATTCATTACGAATTGTAAAATATGTGAACTTGTAGTCGAATACTTTCAAGATTTTTCTTTAAAGTTATATTGAGAAATAAATTTTAGGGTGGAATAGAATATGAGCCCGTGCTAAAATTGGCTCTGTATACAGTATATGGATTTCTGTTGTAATAATAGACAGAATAATCTTAAAAATAAAATAAACAAAAACATAAAAACTCGCAGAGCGTGTGTAAGAGGTGATCCTGACAAAACCTCTTAAATCGTTCATCCTAGCTACCTTAGGACAAACACTTGCATCATACGAGTTCCTCGTCAGTGTAACACACACCTAGTAATTTTAAAATGTGTCCTGAGTTGAGAAAATTAAGGGTGGGGCTTTTTATGTTATCGGATGGAGGGAAGAATACTTTGAAGCCGCTACATGTTGAAATTTGTGAATTAATTGACAATAGCCCAGAGCTAACATATGGGAGTGTTGCTGAGGCTATTGGAGTAAGCCCCCAATATATGTCTAAGTTCAAAAAAAGTGGGACAGTTAGTTTTTGTAGTCTCTTGAAATTGTCGCAAGTATTAACGCTTCCTGATGAAAACTACAAAACTATAATGCGTGACTTTTGCTTGAAAGTTGATACAACAGAACTAATCAAACAAAGCTTTGAGTACGCTTCAATTACTAGGGATACTGAATTGTTAAAACGTTTGATAGGAAAATATCGAAAAGATAAAGGAAGTATTCAGGAGTTTGTGGATGTGTATGAAATATTGTATCAATATATAGTGAATGAGATTGACGGTAGATCACTAATTGATAAATTGTGTGAATTAAGGCAACCAACGGATTGTTGTTTACGAATATTAATCGATATCATGAAATGTTATAATTATTACTTTTCTAAAGATTTTCCAATGATGATTGGATTGGGTAAAGAAGTAGAACAGAGGCTTAAGCAGTTAAGTGGTGGGCGTAAAGATTTTATTCTACATTGCTATTTCCACAAGGTATATGAGGTTCTAGCACCTGTTCATTTAAGATTAAATAATAAAGAATTAACAAGAAGATACGCTACTATCTTAAAAAATTCGAATATTAGCGCAAAGACAGTTTCAGATGCAACGTATTTAATGGGTATGTCTTATTTACTTGAAGATAAGCAAAAATGCTTATCACTACTAAAAGAGAGTTATGAGTTATCTAAAGCGATTGGGGAGGAAATTTTAGAAACTGAAGCATTGTATAACTTAAAATTGGTCGAATTGTATTACGAATCAGAAAAGAATGGATCCGTTATCGCACTAAGAGAAATTGATAAATTCTCATCAGTATTTTATCAGAAAGAAAATGAAGACTTTATTGTGTTATTTAAGGCAATGCAAGACACTTCTAATAAGAGTTTACATAAATGTCTTCAGCAATTTTTTACTCAAGGAAATTATTTTTTTTCCAGTTTGAGTGCAAGAGAATTGTATAAGCGTGGGGAAGATTCTGTTATACTTGAATGGATGATGGACTATAAACCAGAGGTGGGAGTGAATGAATTTGAAGAAGATAATGTTGATATTTTCAATGATGTTGACTTTAATGATAATGCCATTCGTTGCTAATAAAGGATTAGAAGAAAAGGCTTTGGATAAACAGATTAATTATTATATGGATATTAAACCTGGGGGATGAATATGCTGGACCCACTTAATTAACTTCATTAAGTAGGTCTTTTTTATTTGTCAATATATTTTGCTGAAAAAAAGCATTTTGTTTTTTGGCTAGTCTTGAGACATCTATAAGAATTAGTAATAAAATTATAAAAAAGGTGCTAATTTACAATGGGTGATGAGACTATTACTTATAGGAGAGATTAGACAAATGAACAAAATAAATGATAAAAAAATTAAACAGGAAAACACTGAAGACAAAATTAAAAAGATGTTAATGTTAGAACGAATTTTTAGTGAGGATGAAGATTACATACTTGCAGTTAGTAAAATTAAAGCCATGATTAATAATAATTAATCATGGCTTTTTTCGTGTATTTTAAGTAAGTCATCAATTAAATTAAGAATGGTTTGTTTTGTTTCTGATGGCATATTATCAAGACGCTTCATAAGTTGGGCAGTTTCAGAATGGATGTTTTCAGTTTGAAAAGAAGTCTCAGTTTGTAAACCTAATAAATAATCTATTGATACACCTAATACGGTAGCTATTTTATAGGTATTTTCTCTCGAAGGGCTTTTTCTATTGGTTTCGTATAAGGATATTGCAGAGCGATTAACATTTAAAATGTCCGCTAATTCTTGTTGTGAGATATTTTTTTTTGTACGAATAAATTTTATGCGGTCTCCTAATGTTACCATTACTAACACCCTCCGGTTAACTGGATTAAACATTTCTATGATTATAATAACTAAAATAAGTAAATGAAGCAATGCTTTTTTAACAAAACCATTAAAGTACATAAAAAAGGTTTACAGAAAACTTTATTTCGTTGTATGATGTTAACGCAAGTAACTAAGGAGGGTGAAGATGAAAAGATTTGATGGTAAGAAACTGTATTTATTAAGGAAAAATAGAGGATTTTCGCAGAGGGAATTAGGAGAGTTGTTAAATTGTAGTCACTCTTTAGTTAACTTGATGGAAAATGGAAAGCTTCAACCAACAACTGCCAAATTATTAGGTATTTCAAGTATTTTTAAGGTTTCTATAGATGAGTTGTTTATAGATTTTTTTTGATTATTACGTTAACATAAGTAACTATATGTGTGGAATCTAGAAATTTTTTTAAAAGGAGCTGATCCCTATGCACAAAAACTTATTCATCGCTCGAAAAGAGCAACGCATGACACAAGAGAAGGCGGCAGATTTAATTCACATTTCACCGAGAACATATTTTGCTAAGGAACACGGTAAAAGTGATTTCACCCTAAAAGAAGCTCAGAAACTAGCAAAATACTTCAAAACAACAGTGGACGAGCTGTTTGCAAAATAAACAAAAAAGGAGGGCACCCATGAAAAACGGTAAAAGACCAACCAAGAGAGAGAAGATACATATCAATTCATATCAATTCATATAATTTAAATCCTGATAATTGGCTAATCTTTAAGAAAGTAGATGATGAATTACATTTAGTACATCGTCATACGAACTCAATACGAGTCATTCCAAGTGCATAGGGTGGACAAGCATTATTAAAAATGAGGAGGAATTTATATGAATGAATTAACAGTAGCAAACGATCAAATGTCAAATGGACTAGTATTTGAAAACAACGGCGAGGTAGTAACAGACAGTCTAACAATTGCTGAGATGTTTGGCAAGGAGCACAAAAATATAAAACGAGATATCTTAGAAACAATTTCGAAATTAGCCAGTCTACAACATAGTGCTGAAGTGAACGAACTAGGTATTAATTTTAATACGCTCAAATTTGAGCCCATTGAATATCGAGATAACCGCAATCGAATACAAGAAAAATACATTTTAAACTTCGATGCGTTTATGCTCGTAACCATGAGTTATACAACGCAAAAAGCAATTTTGCTAAAGGTAAAATACATCAATGAGTTTAACCGTATGAAAAACCACATCAAAAAACAACAACAAGTTCCTACAGATCCCATGAGTATTCTAAAGCTTACTTTCGAAGCGTTAGAAGGGCAAAAACAAGAACTTCAGCACATCAAATCAGATGTCAAAGACTTACGAGAGAATGCCCCGTTATTCGCAGTAGAATGTGACGAAGTATCCAATGCAGTTAAGCGTCATGGCGTTGCGCTACTAGGTGGTAAACAATCTAATGCGTACCAACATGCAGGAATAAGAGGTAAGGTCTACCGTGATATCTATAATCAGCTATACCGTGAATTCGGAGTAACAAGTCATAAAGCAATTAAACGTGGTCATTTAGCATTAGCAACAAAGATTGTCGGAGAGTACACGTTGCCAATCGTGTTGAGCGAAACAATCAATGTAGTAAACTCTCAAATTAAGTTCTCTGAGATGTAGAACAAGCCGAAAAGGGAAGATAACCATGATGGAAGAAAGTATTGTCTCAGTATGTATCGCTGGATTTAGCATCTGTGGGTTTCTATTTGCTGTTTATGCACTAGATAAACCAATTAAAGAATTTACAAAAGATGTGGAATGAATTTGAGGGGAGAAAGTGTTATGACGTTATCAGTTTTAAAGAAAGATGTACAGAAAAAACAAATACTAGATGAATTCTTGCAGCATTGTGAAAAGAAACAAATAGAAGCAATTCAAAAGAATGACCCATTGTTACTTTGTATTTGGATTAAAGAAGCACGATTGGCCCGGCGGGAGCTTATAGCGCTATACCGTGAGAAAGAAAAATATGATAACCAACTTGAACAGGATCGTAAAAGCATTTTGGGGATTGTAGATTATTTAAGAAGTAGAGGGATTAATGCTTCAGTTGTGAAGAAAGCGCATGGTAGTACCTTGGCAAATTAACAAGAAAAGGAGAAAGAAAAATGAATAATAATCAACAGAACCAAACAACAGCCCCTGCGGTAACAGAGGCTGGAAATCAAGAAAAAGTAATGCTTGGAATTATTAATGTATTTATCGAAAGTGGTTGGACTTTCAAAAAAGCTATAGATTTCTTACCGGAGATTGAATTAGTTCTTAATGAAATGAGCGTTAGTCGTCGCGTGACTAAAGATTAAAAGGGTAATTCGTCATCAGAAATATCAGATGTTAATTCTGAATTTTCGACTTTATTAGGAACATAAGGTTTACGTCGATGTTTCCAGTGACTTTCTTTATCGACGGTGCTTATAAATCTATATTTATGGGCTTCTTCAGGAATTGCTTTTTCTGTGCCAACAATAGAAACACTCCAGCACTGTTGATATTCACCAGTCTTATAAAGTGTATCAATTGTATCCATATAAGCTTCACTAAAATCTCGTAGTGATTTAACAGCGCCCGGCGGTAGTGGTTGATTGCAGTTTTGACATTGAATAGCGACCTTATTGTATAGGTTTTCAAAAGCTATTTAAAATTTTTCGCCACATGAATGGCAGTGAAATTTAAGCATATTTAATTCTCCTTTCAATCTTATAAATTCGACAAAAAGGAGAAAAATCCTACAAAATTCTCTAATTCCAATTCAGAAATGGTGGTAAAAAATGACAGATGAAGAATTATTTGAAGAAAAGAAATATTTAGTAATTGCAGCAATCAAGCAACAATTTGGAAGTATCGCAAGAGCTGGGCAGATTGCAGAAATGAACAATATGGATTTAGATGATTTAATACAAGTTGGCCATCTGTATTTATGGGAGCATTGTGTGAGTTATGATCCAGACAGAGTAGATACATTCAATGCATACGTGATGAAAGGCATGAAATGGGCAATGAGTGATGAGCTTCACTTGAAAGGGACGCCTTTTAAGATAAGCAGACGAGTTGGTCATGAGGAACGGAATAAAATGAATATTCATTCGATTGATTTGCATCGAGATGAGGAAACAGTAAAAGAATTTTATGCAGTATCTCCTATTGATGTGGAAAAAGAAGCGATATTATCCATTGAATTTGAAGAAGTGACGAGTGTACTTGAAGAACAAGAAAAGTCAATTATTCTGCACGTCGGTGAAGGGTATACCACAGAAGAAATAGCTAGAAAATTAGAGATGAAAAAATCTACTGTTCAAACAAGAAAGACACGGGCATTTTTAAAGATGAATCCAGATTATAAGCCAATAAAACAAAAATCCTTTTTCTTGGGGAAAAGAATGATAAAGAGAAACCACCAGTTGGGGCTGGTGATCTAATAGAAACACATGTGGTGTCATCATAACACATGTTGCGTACGAGATGCAAAAAAAGACCTGTTATAGCAGGTCAAAAGTCAGGGTATTTCGTGAAAGAATATAACTTATTCATCATTCTAACAGGAAAAAGTGAATGATAAAAGATTGAAAATAAAAAATATTAAATCTTTCTTGTTGAGAAATATCAAATACCCTAGCAGTAAAGATATATTGAAAAAATGTTAGATAGAGAAGGGTGACGTGGATGAATACCAATGTAATAAAAGTCGCAAGAATAAACCTTCAAGGTAACACTTTAGACCAAGGTTGGTTTAAGTACCTTACTTTAGAAAATGGCAAACCATATATGGTTGCGATTACAATACTTAGCGAAATTTTTTATTGGTATAAACCAACTGAAATAAAGGATGAAAGAACGAATGAAATCCAGTATAAACAAAAATTTAAAGCAGACAAACTTCAAAAAAGTTATCAACAATTGGCTGATTCATTCGGTTTTACCAAAAGACAAGTAATAGAAGCGTGCAAATACTTAGTGAAAAGAGAGTTAATCGCAATTGAATTTCGTACGATTATAGTTAACGGAATAAAGCATAACAACGTAATGTATGTAGAACCAATTGTGAAGAACATCGAAAAAATTTCTATTTTATATCAAGACCCTATCACATCAGAAAGTGACACCCTCCCACATTCTAATGAGAGAGGCTCCCACACTAAAACGGAGGAGGCTCCTACATTGAAACGTGGGACAAATACAAAGATTACTACAGAGAATACTACAGAGATTACTACAAATAAAAAGACTTCTTGTCACAAGTTTGAAACTTGCGACATGGAGCATGCCAAATTGTTATTCCAGTTAATTTTAGAAACTAACCCAGAACATAAAGAACCGAACTTCGAGAAGTGGGCCAATGAATTCCGCTTAATTCGCGAAAGAGACAAGAAAACAAATCAACAAATTGTGTATCTCTTGGAATGGTCTCAGGGTCATTCCTTCTGGAAAAAGAATATATTGTCACCTAGTAAGTTGAGAAAGCAATGGGACAGGCTAGTGATTGAAGCCAAAGAAGAACACGAGGTGAAGAAAAATGAGCAGATTCGCAAGCATAGCGGAAGTCATGGCAGATTTGCAAAAGAGGGCTATGAAAAACTGCCAGAGCCAACAAGAAAGTGGAGAGAACTTACTGACGAAGAACGGGCAGCATCACAAAAAGAATATGAAAATAACGTTGAATGGCTCGGAGAAGATGCCTGATGATACCTGTGCATTATGTAGTGGAACGGGAATGATCTTAGATGGATGGACAGGGAGGATGTGCGATTGCCAAAAGAAAAAATCTGAAATGGCAAGATTAAAAAACGCAATGATTCCAGAAGAGTTTGAAGAAGCGCGATTCAAAAATTATATACGCAATACAGATATGCAAAAGAAGATGTTTAACAGCATGATGGAATACTTAAAGAAATTCAATGAAATCAGAAGTACGACACGCAATAGTTTTGGATATATCGCTACATATGGCGAAGCAAGATTAAAATCCTTATCCATCAATGAACGGGTTGAAAAAATGAAGCTTCATAACAATTATGGATTAGGAAAAACACATCTCCAGATAGCAGCTGCTAGGTGGGTGATACAAAATATTCAAACTGTAAATAAAGAGATTGTAAATGCACAGCCGAGAGGGTGCAGAGTAGTTTGTATAAGTGATGTCACTTTTATGACAGAGATTATGTCAGCAAAGCGTGATGATAAAAAGGAGTACTTTGAAAAGCTCCATACAGTCGTAGAGTATGCGGATGTGCTGGTTTGGGATGATCTAGGTAAGAGTAAACATACAGAATCCCGTGAAGAAATGTATTACGAAATCATTAATGAGCGATATAAGCGTAAAGCGCCCATTATTTTCAGTTCGAATGAAGATGAATATACCTTACCTGAAAAAATCGGCTTTGCAGCTGCTGATAGATTGCTAGGGATGGCAAAAGATTATTTGATTGAAGTCGAGGGAGAAAGCTATAGACGGTAAAAGAGAGAAATGAATCATTTTGCGGGAATGGAGTTGAGAGCATGGAACAATTAACTTTTGAAGACATCGTAGGAAACATGGACTATACAGCACATAGTACGGCTGCGAAGTTTCTCTCTAATCATTCAGTAACACCAACTTATGCAGTAGAATTTTATGATCGAGATAAAAAGCAGAAGTTACGTTGGTTTGAAGTCAATACAGAGAGTGAAGCAAAAGAAAAGGCAGAAGAAAAATATGGGGGAATTCAAATTATAAAAGTATATGTGTCCAATCGAACGTTGAAAGAAATTATGGAGTTGGACTAAGGGTATTTTTATCAAGGGAGCGCAGGAATTGCCTAAAATGGACAAGCCAATGCAAAGGAGAACAGGCATAGATGAAAAGAGAAATAGAAATGAAAACAAACGGCATCTACATTGTGGTGGATGGGAAAATCAACTTTGAAGAAGCCCCAAAGAGCGGATATGGACAGCAAGTCTTATATTGGGTAAAGGGAAAAGTGTCTCATACACAAACAACGATTACGAATAAGTTCAAATAAAATTTGAATTTTGTAGAAAAGGAGAATGAGAGATGGAAACAATTATTAAAGGGTTTCTTGAAGATTATGATGGGTTGATTGTTCTCAGTGACATTAGAAATTTCAAAGATGAAAAAGAATTTGTTGAACAAGCTGAAAAATATATCTTAGAAAATAGAGGTCATCGTATACCGGTTCTCACTCCGCAAGTAACGGATATTATTGTTGGAGATGAAGAGTGGAAACCAGGAGATGATCCAGATATCGAAGGCGAAAGAATTACAGTATATTGTTCGGATTTAGATTGGGAGAACTCACAAGAAAACTGAACAAAAGCGTTATTTGAAAGTAAATAAAAAAGAGCATACATATAAGTGTGCTTTTAGCCTAAAAGGTGTGAACGTATGGACTGGAATGCCCCACACAATAATTTGTCTCATTAAAAGGTGAAAAGATTTTTATAAAAACGCTATTTGGCGTGTAAATGGAAGAGAACTTCGGAAAGTGCCCTTTTGTAACAACTATGCACTCCAAAAAGAAAGGATGCAATATATCATATGAATTTATGTTTGTTTAATTGTGTGTCTTTTGTATAAAAATTTCATTTTTTAGAAAGACAAGAATCTTCATTTTCAGAACTTGAGCATAGTTTTATCGAGAATCCACTTTCCTTCAATTTTTTTAGCAGGTAATTTGCCGGCAACGCACATATTTCTTACTGTTTGAGAGGAACGTCCTAAAAATTTAGCAGCTTCCTCCACACCTATGATGTTTTTAAGTGAAGTAAAAGAATCGTATGAAGTATTACTATTTTCCTCAGGGATTGTATTTATATAAGGTTCAAAAAAAGTTTCACCAGGTGCCATAATCCAAACTGAAGGCCATGTATTATCAGATCCAGAAATAGACTTTAAAGCTAATATGGCAGCTTCTAATGTTTTATGATAACTGAGTATAGAAGTATAATTTCCAACCAACATGTAAAAATCAGTATTGTTAGTGAAAATCTTTTGTTGTTTAAAGTCGTGCATTATCGATAACTCCTTTTTCAAAGGGATTGTATTTCTTATGTTTGCTAAAAAAATGTGGTTTATTCCAATCAAAGTTGAGCAAGTTTTAAAAACCATAAAGTGAAAGCTAATTTGATTAAATCATAGGGTAATAAAAGAGCGTTGGAATTATATTTAAGAGGAATAATCTTATAAATATTCCATATAACCATTATGGAAATTGGAACTATATATTAACCATTAAAAAATAACTTGGTAAGAAATCGCAAAAATAAAACGAGCACTTGTGCCAGAGTGCCCGCTTATGAAACCTTAAACCATTTATCCATGTTTATGTGTGTGAGTCATGAACATAGAATAGTTGGGCAAGTAAGGATTCAAGATAGTATATGTACGTTCAATAAAATGGTTCGTTAAACCAAAAAAGAAGCAGGTAGCAAAAGCTAACTGCTTAAACAAAAGGATGACTGAAATGACAAAAAATTCAATTTAAGGAGGTATTTACAGCATGCACATGAATGCGTTTTTTTATACAAGGAAACCAGAAAAAATGGTTTTTAAAACCAAATAAAGCGAGTTGGTAATAAAAAAAGATAGATGGATAGAAAATAAGAGGTCAAAAATGAAAAATAAACCTGTTTAAGAAGGTATTGGCGAGCTACTGAATGAGTTGGAAATTATGAATTGTTAGGTGTGACTGTATTGGATTCAGTAGAAATAGATGGTTGTGTGAATTAATGTACGGCACAGTGATTTTATAATTTAAAATCCGAACAAAATAATCCTTTTAATAGATAGTGAGGTTAGCAGAATGAAACCTTTGAAGAAAAGAAAAATTAGAAAAGCAATTGCTCGTCGTACAAAAGAAGTGGAAAAGCATAAAGTCAATAAAGCTTGGAGAAACATTTTTGTACAAGCTGGTATTTTAAAGTGAACGCAAACAGAATACAGTCCGGCTAGAAAACTAGAGGACACCAATTCATTAAAACAGCAATTAAAGCTGTTTTAGGAATAGGTGTCCTTTTTATTTTGAAAAGGGAGATGGGGAAATGAAGGTATTAAAGGATCAGCTACGTGAATGGAAAAAGCAATCGAATCAAGCAAAAAAGAAAACTAAGAAAAAACGAAAAGAGAAATTAAGTACTCGCGACATTGAAGATTTAATGGGGATGCATAGACCTTGTTACGAGCGTAGACGTGGAGCAATAAGACAAAAGTAATCTAAAAATAAAAAGGAGTGGTCTTATATGACTGAACAATTATCATTTTTACCAAAAATCGATAGAGTAGCAACACAAGAGAAATTAGAGCGGATTCTGGAAAGTGTACGTATATATAAGCAATTTGGAATGATGCGTAAGGAAATGAAAGTCACTCCTTCTTATGAAATACGTGAGCATGGTCCTACACATGCAGTTGGCAACCCATTAGAGGATGTAGCAATCTCTAATATTCAACAAAGCAAACGTGAAGAATGGTTAGAGAAAATGGCATTTCGAGTGGAACAAGCATTAAGTCGATTTGGAAACAGTACAGCTGGAAAAAACCAGAGGGACATTATAGTTAAACGATATTTAGAAGACGAAGATGTATGCGATTATATGGTGTATAACGAAATTGGCATGAGTGAGCGTACGTATCGACGTGTGAAAGCAAGGGCATTCTATATAAGTCCCGTTTGATGTTTTAACAACCTTTAAAATTGTCTATACTGCTTACCATACCAATAAGTAAAGGGGC
>NZ_JAQFNK010000013.1:0-149137 GCF_027710505.1 Bacillus cereus group sp. TH152-1LC
AACAACAGCATTCTAAACAAGACGACTCGGATCAGAATAAACAGCAACATTCTAAGCAAAGCGACTCGAATCAAGATAAACAACAAAGCTCTAAACAAGATGACTCGAATCACAATCAACAACAGCATTCTAAACAAGACGACTCGGATCAGAATAAACAGCAACATTCTAAGCAAAGCGACTCGAATCAAGATGAACAACAACATTCTAAACAAGATGACTCGAATCAAGATAAACAACAAAGCTCTAAACAAGACGACTCGAATCAGGATAAACAACAAAGCTCTAAACAAGGTAACTCGGATCAAAATCAGCAGCAAAACGCTGGAAATAATAGTATTTATGATTTTACGAAACCAGGAAAAGACCGTATTCATTCTCTACAAGATTTAATAGAAAAGCTCAAAAAGTCTAGTGATTTTGTTAATTACCATACATCTGATGATGAAACGATGCCTTATTGGATTTCTTACTATCGACCTTCGCTTGATGGAGAGAAATTGCAAAAATATTTAATGCCTACTCTTTTAGAACGACCTAGTGCTTCACTAGAAGAGCTGAAAGAACATATTCCGATGAGCGGCATTACAATTACGAACGATTTACAAAAAATTGAGGATATGGTGTTAAAGGGACATGCGATTATTCAATTGAACCAGCAAGATCAAAAATGTATGCTTGCAAACATCGCGATTGATAATTATCGTGCACCAACTCCTCCTTTAAACGAATCGACTGTTATCGGTCCTCAAGAAGGTTTCGTAGAAGATATTGATACAAATATTAATTTAGTTCGAAAACGGCTTCCTGTTTTAGATTTACAAACAAAAGAAATGATTGTCGGTGAGTTTTCAAAAACAAAAGTTGTCATGATGTATTTAGACAACCTCGCTGAAAAAGATAATGTAGATTTTCTCGAGGAGTCATTACGCGCTCTTGAATATGATCAAATTAATGATAGTGCTTATATACAAGAACTAATGGGAGAAAAGTCAATTTTCCCCCTCTATATCAATACAGAGCGTACTGATAGAGTTACAAAAGCACTTATTGATGGAAAAATTGCTATTTTTGTGGATGGTTCTCCAAGCGTTCTACTAACGCCTGTATCCTATTTCGATTTTTTCATTTCGCCAGAAGACTATAACGTCTCTTGGCTATATGCTACATTTTCAAGGATTTTAAGATTAATCGCCGTTCTATTTTCAATCTGTGCTACACCGTTATACGTTGCAGTTTTAAATTATCATTATGAACTTATTCCGAGCGATTTACTTGAAACTTTGATTTTATCAAGAGCTCAAGTACCGTTCCCACCTTTAATTGAAGCACTATTTTTAGAACTTGCAATCGACTTATTGAGAGAGGCTGGCGCAAGGTTACCGATGAAAGTTGGTCAAACGCTCGGTATTGTAGGCGGTATCGTAATCGGACAAGCATCTGTACAAGCTGGTTTAACGAGTAACATTTTATTAATTATCGTTGCCTTATCAGCACTCGCTTCCTTTATTACACCTATTTATAAAATGGGTAATGCTGTTCGATTACTACGTTTCCCGTTTCTAGCATTCGCAGAAATAGGGGGGCTCTTCGGTATCTCTCTTGGATTTATCTTTTTATTTACTCATCTTTTTAGACTTACTTCCTTGCGTAAGCCGTACGCTTTGTTTTACCCGACAAGACAACAATCTGTTAAAGATTCTTGGATTCGTTTTCCCTTAACAATGATTGATACAAGGGATGTACAAGCAAGACCACAACATGTAAAGAAAGCAGCAAAAGGGATTTCAACAAAACATAGATCGGATTTTGATGATTAAGGAATGAGGTGCATTGATGAGTAAAGTTCAAGAAAAATATCAAATATCTCCTGTCTTTGTTTTCTTCTTAATTCACGGTGCACAGTTTGGAGCTGGCGTTCTCGGCTTCGCTCGAATTATTGCGAAAGCTGCTGGATACGACGGCTGGATAGGGGTTCTAATCACAGGAATATGTATCCACATTCTTATATGGATGATGTATTTTTTATTAAAAGAAACAAACGGGAATTTAATTGATTTACAACGACAAACATTTGGAAAGTGGATAGGGAACCTCTTTAATATCATCTTTGCAGCATATTTTTTAATCGTCAGTATTTCCGTCATTCGAACGTATGTTGAAATTATTCAAGTATGGATGTTCCCAACTGCTTCCACCTTTATGTTAACACTCTTTTTATGCTTAGTTAGTTATTACATTATTTCTTCTGGCTTCCGTGTCATTACTGGTATTTGCGTCATCTCTGTTGGTGGTACACTAGGATATTTATTTCTAAGCTTATTCGTTTTGAAATATTCACATTGGGAGAATTTACTACCTATATTCACACATTCTCTTTCAGACATTTTAAAATCCGCTCAACTGTCAATCCACAGTATGACAGGATTTGAGATTTACCTCATGGTGTATCCATTCGTGAAAAAGCCTATGCAATCTCATAAGTATGCTCAACTCGGGGCACTATTTTCAAATCTTCTATATTTATTTAGTACCCTTTTAGCCTTTGCATTTTTTAGTGAGAAACAATTGTTAAAAACGATATGGTCGCAACTTTCCATGACTCAAGTCATTCAATTACCCTTCATAGAAAGACTAGAATATATCGCAATATCAGGCTATGCACTCGTTATTATTTCAAGTTTTATCCTCCCTTTATGGGCGTCAATAAGAGCAACTCACGAAATATTCCGTGTAAAACAAAGAGGTGTTTTAATCGCTTTTATCATTATCACTCTCATTGTTTCACAACTTTTAACGAACAGACACGATATTAATAACTTTATTAGTAATGCATCAAAAGTTAGTTTTTGGCTCATTTATGTATACATCCCAATCCTATTTATTATTGTGTGGGTGAAAAGAAAATGGAAAAAATCAAAAGCAAATTAATACTTATTTCTTGTATAGCACTTTTCAGTTTAACTGGATGTTTACAAAAAAATATTATCGATGATGTACAACTTATTCAAGGAACCGTTTTTGATACAGCAAAGGATCATAAAGTAAAAGTAACATTCGTTTGTCCCATTCAGAAAAAAGGAAATAAAGTTCAAGTTTTTGAAGGCAGCGCAAATGCGGTAAAACAAGTAAAAGCAGACACATCTTTAGAATCTTCTCAACCATTTGCTAGTGGACAAATGCGTGTTGCTCTATATACTATACCACTTGCAAAAAAAGGAATGTCTACTTCATTCGATACATTACTTCGAGATGTGAATATAGGGAACGCTTTATATGTTGCTTTACTTGAAGGTAATGGTACTGAACTTTTGAAAGGGAAATATTCGACTTCATACAATGTTGCAATTTATATAAAAAAATTGTTAGAGCATAACATGGAAACTGGTCCTTTACCAACGGATAATCTGCATGTAGGAGCATTCCGTTATTATCAAGAAGGGCAAGACTACTATATTCCAATTTTAAAAAAACATGGTGATAAAATAAAAATCAATGGAATTGGTCTTTTTAAAAAGGATAAATATATTGGTAAAATTGCGGAAAAGGATATGTTCATATTTAAAGGACTATTAGAAAAGCATAAATTAGATTCACATGAATTTAAAACCGATTCTGCGTACGTAATGATTAATAATATTCGTTCTGTTCCAACTTACGATATTAAGATTAAAAACGGAAAGCCTTCTTTCTTCATTCACGTTCATCTTGAGGCGCGCATTCAAGAACTATCGAAACAAATTAACTTAGAAAATAACAAGAACTCAAAAAATATTGAAAAAGATGTACAAAAACAATTAGATATACAAGCTGCTAAATTAGTTAAGCAGTTTAAATCTTTAGGCGTCGATCCTCTCGGACTAGGGGCTAAATATAAGCAGCATTATCGTCCATTCAAATTAGAAAAATGGAGACAGATGTACAAAGATGTCCCCGTCACTATAAAATACACCGTAAATATTACAAATTCTGGTGTAATCGAATGAGAAATGATTGAACTCCTCTCTCCGGCATGATACAACGGAAAGAGGAGTTTTTATTTTAGATAGAGAGAGAAGATATTTATGGGGGAGCTTATGTCTAAAAAATTAGTAAAGCCTATTTTAAATGGTATTTTATTTCTCGGCGTCTTTTTATTTGCTCATACATACTTAAAAAATGTTTCCTTCACACGTTATTTACTTGTCGTTATACCAATGTTGCTCGTTGGTATGTTTGGCATCGACCTTATTTTATCTATTTTAATAAAAGAAGAAAAATAACGAGCAGGGCCGTCCCAAAAATATTCCGGGATGGCTTTCTTTTATTAATGGGTTATGTTTTGTCGTTTAGTCGATATGGTCTTTCCCTATCTAAACTAAAAGATGAAACTTTTGGACAGTCCCTTTTCATTTCATAATCACCTTATGTTACAATGGGATTCGGCACAAAGCGAGAAAGGATGAAACAACATGACAAACGAAAAAGGTTTAGATAAAGGATACGAACTTGTTGCAAAAATGCATGAAGAGTTCGGACACCCTGTGACAAATACTCCAACAAAACTAACAGAAGAGCGTGCAAAAATCCGTGCAAGTTTTATGCAAGAAGAGCTAGAAGAATTTCTAGAAGCAACGACTGTTGAAGATCAATATGATGCACTGATTGACCTTATTTACTTCGCATTCGGAACGTTTGCCGAAATGGGCGTACGTCCTGATAAAGGATTCGAAATTGTAAATAACGCAAACATGGCAAAACTATTCCCTGATGGAAAACCTCGATTCCGTGAAGGCGACGGCAAAATTCTAAAACCAGAAGGCTGGCAAGCACCAGAACCACAACTTCGTGCTGAAATCGAACGTCAGCGCCAAGAAGCTAAAAAAACTGCTAGGAAATCCTAGCAGTTTTTTTATTATGTCTTTTTTCATTTAGTTCATTAATGACCCACGTGTCCCGCGTGTCCTGCTGCTCCACCAATACTAGCCGCTCCTGCTGCTGCCCCTGCTCCTCCTGCTCCAATTCCACCTGTCCAAGGAGAAGATTGTTGCTGTTGTTGATATTGCTGATATTGTTGATGTTGTTGACCATGCTGACCTTGATGGCCCTGTTGACCTTGGTGGCCTTGGTGGCCTTGGTGGCCTTGGTGGCCTTGGTGGCCTTGGTGGCCTTGATGTTGATGACCATGATGACCTTGTTGGCCTTGGTGGTGGTGATGACCATGGTGACCGTGCTGGCCTTGGTGGTGGTGACCATGGTGACCATGGTGACCTTGGTGGCCTTGGTGACCATGGTGACCTTGGTGGCCTTGGTGGTGATAATGACCATGGTGACCATGCTGGCCTTGATGCGTTTGATAAAGAACAGCTTGTGGATGAATATGGTGTTGACCGTGGTGATGTACTTGTTGTTGATGGCCGTGGTGGCCTTGGTGATGATGGTGTCCATGGTGACCGTGTTGGCCTTGATGATGATGTCCATGATGGCCGTGGTGGCCTTGGTGGCCTTGGTGATGATGGTGTACATGGTGGCCATGTTGGCCTTGGTGATGGTGATGTACATGGTGACCGTGAACACCTTGCGGATAACCACCTACTCCGCCTGCTACAACACCTACTCCTGGTACTGGAAATCCTGTCTGCACTCCTCCAACGAAAGAAGGAAATGTAGTTGGTACCCCTACTGGAATTCCTGTCTGTACGCCAGCTACTGACGTCGGAAATCCTCCTGTTACTGTAGGCATTCCAGCCCCTGATGTCGAAAATCCTCCCATTGATGTAGGCATTCCCGTTTGCATGCCAGCTACCGATGTTGGAAATCCTCCCGCTGCTCCACCCATCCAGCTCGGAATTCCACCGTACCCTTGTTGGCCAGCTCCTCCCATTAACATCATTTGTTCATAACTACCCGATCCACCTCCGAAGAAGCCATGTGGTGCATTATTGTCCATCCCTTTCATTCCTTTCACCTCTTCTACTCAATTTAGCCTACCTTTTTTATCATATTTCCTATAGAAAAATAGGTGTTTGTCTGTATTGGAATTCCGCTCTTTTATTTGTACGTAGTGGAATAATTGAACACTTAGATGAAGGTAATCTTGAGATTATGTTCCACACAAAAAAGCTCAGAGCATAAATGCTCTGAGCTTTTCATTCATTAGTTTGCAACAACGTTAACAAGTTTTCCAGGAACAACAATTACTTTACGAACTGTTTTCCCTTCAATTTGGTCTTGAATTGCTTCAAGTGCAAGTTGTTCCATTTCTTCTTTTGATGCGTCTTTACTCATTGTTAGTTTTGCGCGAACTTTGCCCATAATTTGAACAACGATTTCAACTTCATCTTCTACAAGTTTAGACTCATCGAATGTTGGCCAGCTTGCATATGTGATTGTTTCATTGTATCCAAGTTTGCTCCATAGTTCTTCCCCGATATGAGGTGCAACTGGTGCAATCATTTTTACGAAACCTTCTACATATTCTTTTGGAAGTGTTTCAGCTTTATATGCATCGTTGATGAATACCATCATTTGAGAAACCGCTGTGTTGAAGCGAAGCTCTGCATAGTCTTCTGTTACTTTCTTCACTGTTTGATGGTAAGCTTTTTCAAGATTTTTGTTTGGTGCATCAGTAATTTTCTCACTTAATTCACCGTTATCTTGAATGAATAGGCGCCATACGCGGTCTAGGAAGCGACGAGCTCCGTCAAGACCATTTTCAGACCAAGCGATCGAAGCATCTAACGGTCCCATGAACATTTCGTATAGACGAAGTGTATCTGCACCATGGCTTGCTACGATATCATCAGGGTTTACAACGTTACCTTTTGATTTACTCATTTTCTCGTTGTTTTCACCTAGAATCATACCTTGGTTGAATAATTGCTGGAACGGCTCTTTCGTTGGAACTACACCGATATCGTATAATACTTTATGCCAGAAACGAGCATATAGTAAGTGAAGTACAGCGTGCTCTGCTCCGCCGATATAAATATCAACTGGAAGCCATTGTTTTACTTTTTCAGGATCTACAAGTGCTTCACTATTGTTTGGATCGATGTAACGTAGGTAATACCAGCAGCTACCAGCCCATTGTGGCATTGTGTTCGTTTCACGACGACCTTTTTTACCAGTTTCAGGATCAACAACATTTACCCACTCGTCAATGTTCGCAAGTGGTGATTCACCTGTACCTGAAGGACGGATATTTTCTGTTTTCGGAAGAACTAATGGTAATTCTTCTTCTTTCACAGCTGTCATTGTGCCATCTTCCCAGTGAATTACTGGAATTGGCTCACCCCAGTAACGTTGACGGCTGAATAACCAGTCACGTAGACGGTACGTTACCTTTTGATTTCCTGCGCTCGTTACTTCAAGCCATTCAATCATTTTTACGATTGCTTCTTCTTTATTTAAACCATCAAGGAATGCTGAGTTTACATGTGCACCATCACCTGTGTACACTTCTTTCGTAATGTCTCCGCCTTTTACAACTTCCTTCATTGGAAGATTGAATACTGATGCGAATTCATAGTCACGCTCATCGTGAGCTGGAACTGCCATTACAGCACCTGTTCCGTAAGTTGCAAGAACGTAATCAGCGATCCAGATTGGTAATTTCTCACCGTTTACTGGGTTAACTGCGTAAGCACCAGTGAATACACCAGTTTTCTCTTTCGCAAGTTCTGTACGCTCTAGATCACTCTTCATTTTTACAGAGTTAATGTAAGCTTCTACTGCTTCTTTTTGATCTGCTGTTGTAATTTCAGCAACAAGTGCATGTTCCGGAGCAAGTACACAGTATGTTGCACCAAATAGTGTATCAGGACGCGTTGTGAAAACTGTGAATTTCTCGTCTGTACCGTCGATATTGAAATGTACTTCTGCACCTTCAGAACGACCGATCCAGTTACGTTGCATATCTTTTAAGCTTTCTGGCCAATCAAGCTCATCTAGATCTTCTAATAGACGATCTCCGTAAGCTGTAATTTTTAACATCCACTGTCTCATCGGACGACGCTCAACTGGATGTCCGCCGCGCTCACTCTTACCGTCAATGATTTCTTCGTTTGCAAGTACTGTACCAAGTGCTGGGCACCAGTTTACAGGTACTTCATCAACGTAAGCTAAACCTTTTTCAAATAGTTTTAGGAAGATCCATTGTGTCCACTTATAGTAGTTTGGATCTGTTGTATTTACTTCACGATCCCAATCGTAAGAGAAACCTAATGCTTTAATTTGATTACGGAACGTATTAATATTAATCTCTGTAAATTCTGCCGGGCTGTTTCCAGTATCAAGTGCATATTGCTCTGCTGGAAGACCGAATGCATCCCATCCCATTGGATGAAGAACGTTATATCCTTGCATACGCTTCATACGAGATAAAATATCTGTCGCTGTATAACCTTCTGGATGTCCTACGTGTAGGCCTGCACCTGATGGATATGGGAACATATCTAGTGCATAAAATTTTGGTTTTTCTGTCTCATCTGGCGTACCGAATGTTTTATTCTCTTCCCAGTACCCTTGCCACTTCTTCTCAATATCTTGATGATTAAAGCTCATGAGATACCCTCCTTGAAATTCTATTTATTTTCACCGCCCAAAATACAAAAAACCTCTCATCCCTAGAAAGGGACGAGAGGTTATAGATTCCCGCGGTACCACCCTAAATTAATGTACAAATATACATTCGCTTAGATCCGTAACGTGGATTAACGGCAATTGCTACTGTTAGTTTCACAACTGCAACTCAAAGGCGAGTTCATAACGAAACGTGGATTGACTTGCACCGACCGTCAACTCTCTAAACCAGCTTCTATTACTACTACTCCTTCTCACTGTTATTACAAATATGAGTTAATGTGAACTACCCACCACTTCGTATCTCTAAAAAGCTTACTTAAAGTGAAGGCTTCTCGGTTAATCGTTACTTTTAATCACTAACGAATTCGTCTTACGACAGCCGAGCTATCTCCCTTGTTCTAAAGGTTGTTTTATTTAAATATATTCTAAAACATGTTACATGTTCCGTCAAACTAAACTGCAATTTTTTCTTCAACTGTTTCTTCTACTTTTACTCGTTTATCATACATGCTCGTTGCAATAAGCGCTACTACAAGCATTACCATGATTGCTATAAACAATACTTCCATATTGTATAAATCAACAATCGCTCCGCCAACGACCGGCCCGAACATTTTCCCTACAGTCGCTGCGCTATTTACAACGCCTTGATAAAACCCAAGTTTATCTTTTGGCGCAAGTATATTTGCAATGGTCGGAACTGCTGGCCATACAAATAACTCACCAATTGTTAATGTTATCATCGCAACGAGGAACATCGTAAATTGCTGCGCTTGACTCAACACAATGAATGACGCCGCAAAAATGACGATTCCAATCATAATTTGTTGTTTTAAAGAACGCTTCATCCAACGAATTAACATACTAACAAGCGGCTGCGCGCAAACGATCATCGCTCCGTTTATCGTCCATAATAAACTATAATGGCGGAGGCTAATATTTAATTCCCGCATATGAGTCGCAATTGCCCCTTGCCACTGTACATATGTAACCCAGCATAAAGCATATGCTACACATACGATAAGAAGTGCTTTGAATCCTGGTGTAAGCGACCAACCTTTTTTCGTTTCGACTTCTTTTTGTACGCCTGGCTCTTTCTTGTCTTCCATACCACGGAATCCAATAAAAGCAATTAAGAAGAAAACAAAGTACAAAATAAAGTTCGCTAAGAAAATATAATCAAAACGATACGATGCAACTAATCCACCACACGCTGTTCCGATTGCAATACCAACGTTTTGTCCAACATACATTGCATTAAATGCTCGTCTTCCGCCCTCTGGCCAAACCGTACCAACCATCGCATACATCGATGGGAAGACCATTCCAGAACCAAAACCGATTAACGCTAACCACACAACATATAACGGCCAACCGTGGAAGAACACAAGACCTAAAATCGATACGAGTGTAATGACAATCCCTACTAAAGTTGATTTATAACCGCCCCATTTATCAAATAAAACACCGCCGAGCAAGTTTCCGATTACACCAGTAAGCGAGTTGATCATTAATACCATTCCGGCCACAGATAAAGATTTCCCTAGGTGATCATGCAAATAAATTGTATTAAAAGGCCATAAAAAAGAAGCACCCGTGACATTAATAATCATCCCAGCTACTAATAGCCATACTTTCCTTGGCATAGTCTCCCCTCCTATTCTATTTTTTCGTTCATCTATAACAGTAAAATTGTAGTCGTTTTTAAATAGGAAGGCAACTGATTAATAGTTGATGAAATTCAGATAACGGTATGTAGGTAAATGAAATTATATTGATTGCCACTTAAAAATATATCGACTTACCGACAAAAAAGGGGAGGCTACATGAAGTTCATGCAGTCTCCCCTTTTTTATACTATCCAACTTCTTTTTCTCGCTTCGCACGTTCTTTCGCACTCCATTTAAATATCTTATCTAATAGAGAGTATATTCTCCCGGACTCTTTCGTTAATAACGGACCTAACGATGCTAATATTAAAACGTAAAGTGCAGAGAATGGTTTAATCGCTGCCATTAAGCCACCCGCAATGCCGATATTGGCTACAATAATAGAGAATTCCCCGCGTGATACGAGTGTTAAACCAATATTCGTAGAAGCCTTATGCGATAACCCGGCTTTACGTCCCGCCATCATTCCAGCTGTAAAATTACCGATGAGTGTAATAAGAACTGCTCCTAACGCCAACCACACTGCTCCTCCAAGTGAAAACGGATCTATACTTAAACCGAAGCTGAAAAAGAATATAGCTCCAAAGAAGTCACGAAACGGAACGACGAGATGCTCAATCCGATCGCTATGCTCTGTTTCAGAAAAAACGAGCCCTAACAATAATGCTCCAATCGCCTCAGCAACATGAATCGTTTCTGAAAATCCTGCTACAAAGAATAAAATAGCGAATATTACGATAATAAAAATTTCATTTGACGAAATATCTAATATTTTATTTAAGAACGGCGTAGCTTTTCTAGCGACTACAAAGAATAGTAGCATATATCCTACTGCGATTAATACCGATGTAAGAGCACCTACAAATGATGTTGCGCCCCCAAGTACTAACCCTGAAACGACTGATAAATATACAGCTAAAAAAATATCATCAAACATAATGATTCCTAATATTAATTCAGTCTCTTTATTACCGGATCTTCTTAAATCAACAATTACTTTTGCAACAATTGCACTCGATGAAATTGTAATGATTCCAGCAATAATTAATGTTTCTAATAAAGGGAAGCCCATCACATATCCATAAAGCAAACCTAATATGAAATTAAGCGATATGTGGACAGTCCCCCCGAAAGCAATCGATTTTCCTGATTTAATTAATTTTTTTATTGAGAATTCTAAGCCTAAATAGAATAGGAGGAATATGACGCCAACGCGGCCGAGGAAGGAAATAACTTCTCCGCTTTCAATAAACCTTAAATCGATAAGTCCTAAATCTGGGGCATGAGGCCCCACTAACATACCGAGTATAATGAGAAACGGAATAATCGAGAACTTTAACTTCGCAGCGAGGATAGCTGCAAAAGCTACTAATACTAAAGCAGTTCCAACTTCAAAGATTAAAGTATCCATCGATTAGGAATCACCTCCTGCTGAAAGCAATTCATTAATAATTCTTTTCACTTCATGTCTTTCGCCTGACAATACGAGCATATCGCCAGCTTCAATAATAGAGTCTGGACCTGGATTAAAGAATTTCTTCATATTCTTTTTCAAAATAGCAATAATCGTTACGTTATATGTTTTTCTGACATGTAAGCTGCCAATTGTTTGTTGTACTACCGGTGCGTTATTCTCCACCTTAAACCATTCAATTGATAATCCTTCAAAAGCCATCTCAATTGTGTCTAGCGCTTGCGGTCTATATACCATTCCGCCTAATATAGCCGCAATTTGCCTCGCTTCAGAATCACGAAGAGAAATGCTTGAAATACTCTCATCATGATCCGCATCAAAATGATACATTTCTCTTCGGCCATCATCATGAATCACAATAACCATTTTTTCATTACCTTTTGTTATCACTTCAAATTTACATCCAATGCCCGGTAATTCACTTTCTCTAATATTCATATTTTCCGCCTCCTAAAGTTTTTAGTTACGGCTTTTACAAATCAACATCAATCTCTGTTTTAAACTTTTCATCTTTTGAGATTCCTAAATACTTGAGTGTTTCTGATGGAGTTGCGTGATGAAAATGCTTTTGCAATAGCGCAATTGCTATTCCTCTTTTGTACGCGTGAAATCCAAATGTTTTTCGCATTGAGTTCGTTCCAATCTTTCCAATAATTCCAACCGCTTCAGCTGCGTTATGAATAACGCGATACGCTTGTTGGCGTGAGATTGAATTTGTCGTTTTATTAGATTGAAATACGTAGCTTTCTCTTTGAGCATCAATAGTTTGTACGTACTCTAAGAGAGCTTCTTTTACTTTTGTATTTAAATAAATATCTTGTTTAAATTTTTCATCTTTCACAGGAAGGGAATAAAACTCTTTAACAGTCTTATCTTCATTTAATACCTCTTCAAATTTCATACTAAGTAGTTCAGTAATTTTTAATCCAGTGTTAATTCCAATAACAAATAAAAGATAATCTCGCAGCGAGTGCTCTTTTAAATACTTTTTCATAGCCTCAATCTGGCTTATATCTTTTAATGCCTCTACAACTTCCATACATGTATCTCCTCATCTTATGAACGGTAATTTTCTCATTATCCTGTCCATTTTACCTTATCATGCTATGAGATTTCCATGTATTATCCATTATTTTCACAATATACTCTTACGACAATTTTTCATTTGGAAATTTATGATTGTACAAATACGGTGTGGGTAGAAAAAATAGGGGGATACAAGTTCAGCTTCTTTCTATAGATCGGATTCCTCCTTTCACTTTTCAGTTGCTGATACTCACATATTATGTTACTTATTTACATTATATTATACATTTCAGTAACATTAAAGTGTTTTTTTCTGAAAATACAAAAAGCCGAGCACTTTCACTCGACTTTTTACGTATTAATCTTCTTTTGGAAGAACAATTCCTTTATACAATTGAACTGTAATGAAATAATAAATCGCATAAATAACTACGAAAATTACGATTGGTACCCAAATACGGAAGTACGGATCAACTAAAATAAATCCGAAAATATTCATACCAACTAATACGTGAGCAATGCCTAAAATTGCTGGGAATAAGAATACTAAGAATAACTCTTTATAAATCGATTTCGTTAATAATTCACGACGCACACCGATTTTACGAAGCATTTGATAACGCGTAATATCTTTTGATGCACCAGAAAGAATTTTAAACATTAAACAACTTGCCATCATTGCTAAGAACGCAATTCCAAGGAAGAATCCCATAAACACTGTTCCGCTTGCAACGCCGTAGAACCCATTGTAAGTTTGATATTTACTATCCATTCTTTCAGCTTTTACATTTTTATATTTAACTAGCTGCAACTCGTCAAGTTTTTTCCACTCTTTTGTATATGTTAAGAAGTCATTTGTTTTTCCGATAAATGCTATACCTTCTTTACCATTTATCCCATCGTACATTTTTTGATCTACAATTTTAATTGCATGATTTTCGTATAAATAATATGGATGGATTGTACTAAAAGCATCAACCCATTCTGCTGAAAGTTCTTTAGCGTTCGCATCTTTTTCATTCATTTCTCTAGAAACTGCACCTACTTGTAGTTCCTCTGAAACGTTCTTCGTATTCACTAAATCTTTCATTGACTCCATATTTGCCATATCTCTTACTATAGGACGATTTTTCTCTAAATCTTCTTTTACATAGTAAACATATTTATCATCTACTTTGTAACGATATTCACTTTTCTCTTTAAATGTAATACCGTCTAATATTTTCTTTTCTTCAGCTGTTGGATTATGAACCACTGAATCATAGATTACTAAACCATCAACCATTTTTATAACATTATTTTTAAACGCCATACCACCTGAAATTGCACCAGCTCCAAGCGCTACTAACATCGCTACTGTCGCAAGTACTTTCGTTAAACTATTAATACGGAAATTTAACTGTGCAAATGTAAAAGCGTTAAGTCCTTTTTCACTACGCTTCTTATTACTTTTTAACTTTTTAATAATAACCGGAAGAAGTGATCCAAATAGCATGTAAGTACCAGCTGTTGTTGTAACTAATGCAATAAGGATTCCCATCTCTCTTAGTTTTTCCATGTAAATCATTGATGCATAGCCAATTCCTAATAAAATAACCGCAAGGAATGCAACTAAACCTGTCATTTTTCCTTTTACCGCAACACGCTCTGTTTGTGCATCTGCATGTACTAGCTGCAATACTGAAATACGTGATAACTTAATACTGTTCATAATTGCTGATAATACAAATAGTGCAAAGAAAAAGATGCAAGTAACAGTCATAGATGGAAGGTAAAATGCTTTATATCCTTCACCAGAAAATTCAAGCTGTTTCATTAATAACTGTCCAATACCTTCTGCAAGTCCTACACCAACTGTAATACCAATCGCAAGAGACGCAGCGCCTAATACGATTGTTTCAATAAACATAAGTAATGTAACTTTATGCTTTTTTGCTCCTAACATCATATACATTCCAAACTCTTTTTGACGAAGAGATAATAAGAATGAGTTTGCATATAAAATGTAGAAGAACGTTATAATTGCTAGTAAAAATGATCCCGCTTGGAATACGAATCCAATAGATTTAATCATTGAGTTAGATTCAAGGAACGCTTTATTAAGCGCTAACGTTTGAAACATATAAAAAATTGAAATCGACATGACAAGACCGACAAGTAAGACGATATAATCTTTTAGCTTACTTTTCAGCCCCGACATGGAAAGTTTAAATAACATACTGAAACCTCCTTCCTTACGCTTTTTGTGTACCTAAATCTGCAAGTACATCTAAAATTTCTTTGTAGAACTCTTCACGCGTACCACCGCGATGAATTTCTTTATATAACTCACCATCTTGAATGAATAAAATACGCTGACAGTAACTTGCACTGTAAGGATCATGCGTAACCATCATAATCGATACGCCCTGATCTTTATTTAAGTTTGTCATTGCATCAAGTAAACTCGTTGCATTTTTAGAATCAAGAGCTCCTGTTGGCTCGTCCCCTAAAATAATTGCCGGCTCATGCACTAACGCACGCGCTGCTGCTGAACGCTGCTTTTGTCCACCCGATACTTCAGATGGATACTTTTGAAGAATTTCTGTAATCCCTAACATATCCGCTACTTTTTCTACTTTCGGTCCAATATTACGTGATGGAACACCTTGAAGAGAAAGCGGAAGTGCAATGTTTTCATAAATAGATAAGTTCTCTAATAAATTAAAGTCTTGGAAGATGAATCCTAATTTTTGTGAACGGAAATCAGAAAGCTCACCTTGTTTCATTTTCGTAATATCCGTACCCGCAATTTCAACAACGCCGCCCGTTGCTTTATCAAGCGTTGAAATTACATTTAATAATGTCGTTTTACCAGAACCAGATGGTCCCATAATCCCAACAAACTCACCCTCTTGAATTGAGAATGAAACACCTTTTAACGCGTGTGATTGGTTCTCACCTTTTTTACCGTACACTTTTTGAACGTTTTTCACGTCTACAACTGGTTTCGTCATATATATCCTCCTACGCTTGTTTTTCCATTACCTATTTTGCGCTTTTTGGAAGGGAACTGCTATTTGTTAACATTACATTTACCTTACACTTTTGTAATATAAAAAATGGGCGCGTGTAAGGTTCGTGCATAAATAAATTTTTATCAGCGATTTTCAAAATATATCGACTTACCGACGAAAGATAACAATAAAAATGGGCTGTTCCACAAAAGGAACAGCCCGCTTCTCTCTTTATCCCGCTTTAATGGGCAGTAAGACCCCCACTGATTAAAGTTTCACTTTATTTCTTTAAAGGTGTTACCGTCCAATACGTAATAACACGCCAAATCCATTCTAGTGGACCCATTTTAAAGATTTTCATCCAAATTACACTAAACACAATTTGAATTACATAAATTGTGATACACACATATAGCGTCTGCATGTATGTTAAGTTTTCTGCAAAGTTAAATACGCTACCAGCAATTAAAATCATTGCAGTTTGTCCGATATAATTTGTTAACGCCATACGACCGTAGTATTTCAGTGGTGCTAACAATGTTTGAACTGGTTTTAACTGAAGTAATAAAATTAGTGCTCCTACATAAAAAGCTGAAATAATAGGTCCAACTGTAACGCCAATTTTTAAGAATTGACCTGCAGCATCCATTGTTCCATCCTCATTCATGAGCATCATATTTACGAATGGCTCAGCAGGAACGTGTCCATATTGATACCATAACGCTACAACACTTAAAACAAACATAATACCTGTAAAAATAGCGACTTGCTTGATTTTTGCTGAAAGATTTTCAAACACTTTATACTGCCCCGCAGCAAGACCTAATAAAATTAAACCTAATGGTAATAATTCCTTAGCTGCCATAATACTAAAAGCTATCGTAAGAATAAAACCGATTACTACATTCACTTCTTTTTTCGCTTTATAAAACGGTAAAACGACTAATCCACAAATTGCGTATAACGCTAGTGCTTCTCCAGGCTGAAACATTTGGTGAATCAAACCAAAAATAAATAGTGCAACTACACGGCGTAGAAATAGAACGTATCCATTCTTCCCTTTCGCAATTGCTCTTGTAATGAAGATGTAGAATCCTACTCCAAATAAGAATGAGAAAATAGAGAAGAAACGACCTTCTACAAATAGGTATAGAAACCGTTGGTAGCTAGCATCTACTGTATTAGGATCTGGAATTTTAATATTAAGTAGTGCAAGAATATTTACTAAAATAATCCCCAGTAATGCGAAGCCACGAATGTAATCTAACTCATCAATTCGTTTGTTTGTAATATTGTTCCCCATAAAGCAACTCCTTGTCCAAAATTTAATCCTCCCTTACTCTACTGGAAATGTTATCTTACAACTATCGGCAAACCTTACAGTAATCTTACATTATTGTCATATAACAAAATAAAACCAGGTCATATTGCGACCTGGTTTACTCTGATTGCTTTGATCTTTGCGGTTGTCCTTTTTTACTATTACGCTGTTTCACTTGCACAACCGGATCAAGTTCATTCGAAAACTCAGCGTTATGTCCATTTTGCGTTTTTTGCTCTGGATTATTTTGATCTGAACGTTTCGCCATTACATTCACTCCTTATTAGTGCGGTGTAATAATCATTTGATGTTGCAGTTGGCGAATTGCCATGCGTGCTCTATTTAACTGCTCACGTTGCTCATCATTCGCATGTTGTTGCATCGTTTGTAAATCGTTATATGCTTGTTCTAATTGTAACTGCGCATCTCCATACTCCAACGTATTATAATGCTCTTGTCTCATACCAAGATCTAATTGTTCTTTCGCATATTCCACAGCTTGCTCCGCTTGCGTAATATACGATTCAAGTGATTGACGCTCTGCCATAATTGTCCCTCCTTGCTTCAATTCCCCTTTAGTGTGTCCCTTCCATCTCTACCTTATGAGTATGTTATAATGGATTTTGTTTCATTTTGACTCGGCTTAGGAGGGAAAGTAATGAAGGTTCAAAACCCTTTTCCATATACAAACGACAATAAACGTTATCATACATGGAATTACCATTTACGAAATGAATTTGGTGAAAAAATCTTTAAAGTTTCATTAGATGCTGGCTTCGATTGCCCGAACCATGACGGTACAGTTGCTTACGGTGGTTGTACATTTTGCAGTGCTGCTGGATCTGGCGACTTCGCTGGTGATCGCCGCGATGATGTTATAACGCAATATCATGAAATGAAAGAAAAAATGCGCTCAAAGTGGAAAGATGGAAAATGTATCGCTTATTTCCAAGCGTACACAAATACACATGCACCACTTGAAGTGTTAAAAGAAAAATTCGAACCGCTTCTAGCAGAAAAAGACGTTGTCGGTCTTTCTATCGCAACTCGTCCAGATTGTTTACCAGACGATGTTGTTGAATATTTAGCGGACTTAAATAAACGCACCTACCTTTGGGTTGAACTCGGTTTACAAACTGTTCATGAGCGAACTGCAAACCTTATTAATCGCGCTCATGATTATCCGTCTTATGTGGAAGGTGTAAATAAATTACGTAAGCATGGCATTAGAGTTTGCTCTCATATTATTAACGGTCTTCCCCTTGAAGATTATGACATGATGATGGAAACAGCTCGTGAAGTAGCGAAGCTTGATGTACAAGGAATTAAAATTCATTTACTTCATTTATTAAAAGGAACGCCAATGGTGAAGCAATATGAAAAAGGACAACTCGAGTTCCTTTCTCTTGAAGATTACGTAAGTCTCGTTGTTGACCAACTTGAAATAATTCCAGAAGACGTAATTGTGCACCGCATCACAGGTGACGGCCCACCTGATTTAATGATTGGTCCAATGTGGAGCTTAAATAAATGGGAAGTATTAAATTCCATCGATGCAGAATTTGTACGCCGCGGAAGCTGGCAAGGAAAATATGCAAATGAGGAGAAACAAAAATGAAATTAGAACGTGTATTACCGTTTGCTCGCACACTGCTGCAAACGGCAGTAAAAGAAGGCGATTACGCTGTAGATGCAACACTGGGAAATGGACATGACACTTGCCTCCTAGCTGAAATCGTTGGAGATAGCGGAAAAGTATTTGGATTTGATATTCAAAAAGAAGCAATTGAAAGCTCCACTATCCGGTTAAAAGAAAAAGAGCTTTTCGAACGTACTTTTTTAGTTCACGATAGTCACGATACGCTTTTATCCGTACTACCAGAAGATGCAAAAGGAAAAGTAACAGGTGCTATCTTCAACTTAGGTTACCTTCCTGGCGGTGACAAGCATATCGTTACAAAACCGAACTCAACAATTTCGGCTATAGAACAATTACTAGAAGTAATGGCACCTGAAGGAATCATCGTCCTTGTCATTTACCACGGACATCCAGAGGGACAAGTAGAACGCGACGCTGTTCTCATATTTGCAGAAGAACTAGACCAAAAACAAGCTCACGTACTGCGATATGGCTTCATTAACCAGCAAAATAACCCGCCATTTATTGTGGCGATTGAAAAGCGATAATATATCGACGATTCGACAAAACATAACAAAAAAAGACGTGCACTCATTGCACGTCTTTTTCTTATTCTCCTATATAATGGATGTATACAATATTTGAAGAAAGAAGGATAGAACTTTGCTAGTAGAACTAAGGGGAATTCAAAAGAAGTATGGCAAATCACTGATACTAGATAACATCGATTTATCCATTCCAGAAGGAGAGGCACTCGCTATTATTGGCGGGAACGGCACTGGAAAAAGTACTCTACTCAAAATAATTGCAGGATTTATTTCACCTACAACAGGGACACTTCAAAGAAAAGAACATATACAAATCGGTTATGTACCTGAACATTTTCCTGAAGGGATTCGTTTTACATTAGAGGATTATTTATATCATCTCGGGCACATTCACGGCTTATCAACAAAATATTTAAAAGATAAAATTCCGATGCTTCTTGAATCTTTTCACTTACATCATGCAAGACATTCCGTTGTACGAAACTTTTCAAAAGGCATGAAACAAAAAACAGGCATTATGCAAGCATTGCTTACAGACGTCCATTTATTAATTTTAGATGAACCTCTTTCTGGACTTGATCCTAACTCACAGCAAGAATTAGAACATATTTTACTCTCATTAAAACAACACGGCATATCTATACTCTTCACATGTCATGAAAAACAACTACTAGAAAACTTCGCCGATAGAATTGTGTCGTTAGCAAATCATACAATCACGGAAGATATCTCTGTGCAAAAATCAGCAGAACAAGTCTATATTGAAGCAATCGTTCATGAAACATTTTCAGCGATAGAACTACGCAAGCAATTAGGATTTATACACGTTACACACAATTCAAATCAAAACCTTATTCAATTACAAATCGAAAAAGAATATACAAACGAAATGCTTCAGTTTTTATTACATAAAAAAGCATCTATCACACTGCTACAACCTAACTTTTAAATCGAAAGAAGGTTTATTAATGTTTGCTCTTATTCGTTACCATTTTCTCGACTATACAAAATCATATAAGTATGTCCCTCCTATTGCGATGTACTTTGTGAGCTTACTTTTTGTATATACATATAAACCGACTCCTATTGTGCCGACATACTTAGAAACGGCACTCGCACTTTATTTATTATCTGCCTGGATTACGGTCACAATTTTCCATACGGAAGACCCTGTACAAGAACAAATTACTATTTCTCACACAAATAATATTTCCGCACTATATGTTGGCAAATATATTACGGCTCTTCTCATTTGTACTGTTTTATCTTTTATATCCGTAATCTACCCAATTATTTTGCAAATGTTTAATGAAGAAATGACAGTTTCTTTATTTTTAGTCGGATTTCTCGCTCACATGTCTTTCTCTATACTAGGAATTTCAATCGCAACTTTATTTACTAGAAATATTATTCAAAAAGCAAGCACCGCTTGGCTTAGCCTGACATTTATATTACTTATAACGATCGCCTCAATCCGGTTTAAAAAAGAGTTACTATGGTTTTTACCACCCGTCGAAAGCTTTCTAATGCTTGGACAATACAAATATAATATACTTACTCACACGCTATGGCTCACAGCTTGGGCTATCGTATATTCATTTTTATTACTTACTTTATTTCTTTTTGTCGTTCACAAAAAACGTTTTTAATTACATATTAAAGGAGACAAAACCATGATCGGAATACTAGCAGGAATGGGGCCAAAATCAACTGGACCATTCGTCGATACAGTTGTAGCAAAGTGTCAAACAATATACGGAGCAAAGCATGATACGGACTTTCCTCATATGATGATTTATTCTTGCCCAACACCGTTTTACATGGATCGCCCTATTGATCACGAAGCAATGAAAAAAGCCATTATTGAAGGGGCACAAAAACTTGAAAGTACTGGCGTAGAATTTATCGCTATGCCGTGCAATACTGCGCATCTTTATTTTGAAGAATTACAGCATTCTCTGTCCATTCCGATTTTAAATATCGTTGATGAGACGTTACAAGCAATTCCTGAAAATACAAAAAGAGTCGCTCTTCTCGCAACAGAAGCGACAATTCAAGCTGGTATTTATCAAGACGGGATTGCAAAACGTAATATAGAGTACATTCATCATGAAAAATGGCAGACAACAATTAATCAAATTATTACCTATATTAAATCTGGAGAAGTTGAAGCAGCTCGAGAATTATGGAATGCGTTCGTTTTACAGTTAAAAGATGAAGTAGATACCGCCATTATCGCATGTACTGATTTGAATGTTGTAGCGAATGAGGATTTTGTTGATTCTGCTCAATGTCTTGCTGAGGCGGTTGTTAGGATGTATGTATCAAATATAAAGAAATCTTCGTAAAATAGAAAACATCCTTTCTGAAATGTGGTTTATGTTTGATGGAAATCCCCAAAACTTTTAACATTTTTCACAATTCCTTCAAAGTATCCACACTTAATCTCGCTATATTAAAATGAGGAATCTATTCATATAGGGAAGGTTAGGGGAACTGAAAGTATGAAAGTAAATCGTTCGCTTCATTACATTTTTTGGCGTTGGCATTTTTATGCCGGGCTTTTTATTACGCCGCTTCTTATTACGTTGTCACTGAGCGGAATTGGGTATTTATTTCGGGAGGAAGTTGAGGATTTCATCTATAAAGATTTATATTTTGGGAAGAGCGCCCAAACAGAATCTATTTCGATATCTGATTCGATTTCATTAACAGAGAAAAAATATCCACATTATAGCGTGGCGAAAATTAGTGAGTTTAATGGGGATTATAATACGAGACTTACGATTGCAAATGAGTATACTGGGCAACAAAAATTTGTGTATTTAGATAGCAATAATCAAATTGTTGGGGATCAAAATGCCAGTGAAACGTTTGCCAATATCATGAGGGAATTACATAGTTCTACAGTATAGTTGGTGGCACTGTCGTCAACTATACTGTAGAACTTGCGGCATGCTGGACAATCTTTTTAATTGTGACTGGATTGTATATGAGTATACGCCGATTCAAAAACACACCAGCATCCAATAAGCGAGAAAAAGCAAAACGACGTCATTCTATTATCGGTATTATATTTACAATTCCACTCGTTCTGCTAATCGCATCTGGATTGCCTTGGTCAGGATTTATGGGTAACCAAATTTATAAAATTGCATCGTCGAATGAAACGATTGGATATCCAAAGTTGTATATGGCACCGCCTGAATCAAAGGTAAAAGAATTGCCATGGGCAACAAGAAAAGAAGCTCCGCCTGAATCGAATTCAAATGAACCAAAAGCAATTTCTGTCGATGAATTACAAAAAGGAATTGAAATAAAGAAGCCATATGTTATCTCACTACCAGCTGATCCGAAAGGTGTATTCACCGTTTCGAAATCAAGTGGTTCCGGTATTACGGGCATGGATGTGGCACCAAATGAAGAAATAACAGCTTACTTTGATCAATATAGCGGAGAACTCATTTCAAAAACGGACTATCGTGATTATGGGTTATTTGCACAATGGTTCACTTACGGTATCCCGCTTCACGAAGGACATTTATTCGGATGGCCAAATAAAATATTATGCTTACTAACGACATTATCTTTATTACTTCTCATTTATTACGGAATAAAAATGTGGTTAGCAAGAAAACCAAAAGGAAAATTAGCAGCACCGCCAAAGCAAAGAGATAAGAAAAGCATATTCGTTTTCTTTATCATGACGGTTATACTAGGCGCTGTCATGCCTTTATTTGGACTATCTGTTTTAGTTATTTTTGCGATTGAACTTCTCATATATGTATTTGCAAAAATACGATCATAAATAAAAAGCATTTGTACTCTCTTGTACAAATGCTTTTTATTTACTATTTTCCTTTTTTCTACCACTTATTAAAAAGACAATATCTACTATAATAATCAATGCAATAATAACTTGGGCTACATAATCCATCGTTGTAGGACCACCAGCTTTATTCATCATCACATACATTCCAGTTACAAATGAAATGGAAAGTAGCACGAGTAATGTTACTTCAATATTGTCATATAGCTTTTGAAACAATCGCTTCACTTCCGCCACCACCTTTACCATATTATAACAAAAAACCACTCTACATGAGTGGTTTTCTTCATCACTGCGCCATTTTCTTTCGGTACATCTTCCCGTTCCAATAGAAGAATCGTGAAGTGAGGCCTCCGTACTTTACAATGCGCCGTGCCATTTTGTGCATATTCTTTTGTGCTGATACTTTTTGGTCTGATAAATAAATACCAAGTAACCCTCGGCTTATGAGACGATGAAACTTCGCATGAGGCAAATCACCAATGCTCTTCTCTGCTTCTTCTACAAAGTGTTTCATACGATCTAATATCGCTTGCTCGTTTTCATAATAACTACAGAAATTCAAATCCCCGCCCATACGGTCTTCTTCTTGATCGATGAAATAATCAAGTAAAATGTGAAGTCCTTGTACGTAAGGGAAATACCCTTGTCTAATTTTCGCAATATCTTCATCATGTAGCTCATCATGAAATGCATATGCGACAAGACAAAAGATTCCAAGCGTAGAACCTGCACATGCTGAAAATTCAAACCAACTCATCTCTGGTAAGTTTTCTTTATGTGCTTCAAACCATTTTTGTAAGCGTGGTTCTCTTTCTTCTAACTTCACGTGTTTATGAATTTGCAAATCACAATAATAACAAGCAAGTTCATGAAGAACAGGAGCAATTTTGTCATAGTGCTTCGTTTTCTTTAAAACATCTTGGCATGTTTCAACAAGTTCATCTAAATAACCACCATCGTCTTGATCATCACGATAGCGATAATAATTACCGCCACCTTCTACTTCAGGTGATAATGCCATTAACATCGATTCATGCAGTGCGGCAAAATCATTTGGATCAAGTGATGTACTGCGATCACATAAATTATCTAAATAGTCGCTGATCGTTTGATACGCTACGATAAAACGAATACATTCCTCTCGGTGTTCATCTGCTAATAGCGCTAAAATGCCTCCGCCTTCGCAATGAAACGTTTTATGCTCAATACTTGCGATTGCCTGACTATGAAGCTCATCATTCGGAATATGGTAGGCACGCTCTTTCCACATCGCTAGCTCATGGTGTACAACCGGAAACACATCACGGTATACTTTGGCCATGAGCGTTATGGGATTACTCGGTACGTTCACTTCTTCCTTCATCTCCTCTATTCAATGTACAAATAATTTACTTATTTGTTTCTATTATGCTATTGATGCGTATTTCAGTA
This sequence comes from Bacillus cereus group sp. TH152-1LC, assembly GCF_027710505.1. Taxonomy (NCBI): domain Bacteria; kingdom Bacillati; phylum Bacillota; class Bacilli; order Caryophanales; family Bacillaceae; genus Bacillus; species Bacillus cereus group sp. TH152-1LC. The sequence goes on from NZ_JAQFNK010000013.1 coordinate 24,503, forward strand.
AATGACTGAATATAATTCAAAATTTCATCACGCTCATACTCGTTTAATAACTCGTGATAACAATTCGGCCATTCTTTAAAAGCCTTATCACTCATTTTAACATTATCAAACCAAGTGCGGACACGTATTTTATCTACAAGTTTATCCTCACAAGCTTGCATTAGCAAGAGCGGAACATCTGGAAAATCATCTATTTTCTTATGAGCAATTTCGATAGACTTAATCAATTCACTATACCAACGTACTGATACTTTGCGCAAGAACAATGAATCATTCTCCATTGCGTCTCGAACTTCATGATTACGAGTTGACATTTCTACTGTAAGATTCGTTGCAAATTGCAATTTGGGAGCAATAACATTTAATATTTTTGAGGCGACTCGAAGCGGAGCAGAAGGTCCAGCTACTACGCCTAAACATGGCGAACTTAAAACAATACCGTCTACATCTTCTCTCTTCGTTTCTTGCATCATACGAATAACAATAAGACCACCCATACTATGACCGAATATAAAAATAGGTAATCGATACTTTCTTGCCTCTTTCACCCATAATTTAACTTCCTCTATGTATTCATCAAACGAATCAATATGTCCTCTATTTCTTGAAGTCGTTCCATGTGACGGAAGGTCCCCCATCACGACGTGGTAGCCGATATGATTCCACATTTCCGCAACTGCTTCGTAACGTCCGTGATATTCCATTGCGCCGTGCACGATAACAACGACAGCTTTCGCTTCCTCTGCTTCATAATTCCACATACGGCTCTCCTCCATTTCACTCTTTCTTATAATTTGATACACTGAAACTAGTCTCTAGGAAAGGAAGGCTTTACATGATATACCCTTACAAAGAAAAAAACCCGAAAATTGCGAGTAGTGCTTTTATCGCTGATTATGTTACCATTACAGGCGATGTTTCCATTGGCGAAAAATCAAGTATTTGGTTTAATACAGTCATACGCGGTGATGTGTCACCAACAATCATTGGAGACCGAGTAAATGTACAAGATCAATGTACACTTCACCAAAGCCCACAGTATCCTCTTATTTTAGAAGACGACGTGACCATTGGGCATCAAGTTATTTTACATAGCTGTCATATTAAAAAAGATGCTTTAATTGGAATGGGATCTATTGTATTAGATGGTGCTGAAATTGGCGAAGGAGCCTTTATCGGTGCTGGAAGCCTCGTTTCACAAGGAAAGAAAATTCCACCTAACACGTTAGCTTTCGGTCGCCCAGCTAAAGTCGTCCGTGAGTTAACAGAGGAAGACCGTAAAGACATGGAGCGCATTCGCACACAATATGTTGAAAAAGGCCAGTATTATAAGTCATTACAGAAGTAACTTTTCCAGCTGCCATTAAAGTGGCAGCTTTTTATATAAAAACTAACTTTTTCTTTACAAAACATTATTACTCCCTCAATAAAATCTTATTAAAATAAAAGCTAATATCTCCATATATATGTAAACGAGGGAGGAGAATTTCCATGAAGGTCAGTGGACTGTATAAAATAGAATGTTACATTTTCAAAGGAATTAACCGATACTTTGATCAAAAAACATTAAATATCTTTTTCAGCAATATTACTCATATCGGTGGTGCTACTTTCTCAATCGCACTCACACTTTTCTTTTTAATTTTTGCAAAAGGGACTTTGCATCAAGCTGCAATCGCAACTGCTATTTCTTTAGCAATTAGCCATATTCCTGTACAAATATTAAAAAGATGGTACCCGCGAAAACGTCCTTATTTAACAATTCAGGATGCGAAATATCCAGTCCATCCATTAAAAGACCACTCTTTCCCGTCTGGTCATACAACAGCCGTTTTCTCTGTCTTCATTCCATTTATTTGCTATAATCCAAACTTACTTGTTTTTCTATTACCTTTAGCATTATGCGTCGGTATTTCTCGTATTTATTTAGGGCTTCACTATCCGTCTGATGTATTCGTCGGTATGTGCCTCGGCACTTGCTCTGGCATCATCTCTTTTTATCAATTCATCCCACTTTTCACATAAAGGAGTGATATGATGAGAGTCGCCATTTTTACCGATACTTTTACACCACAAGTCAACGGGGTTGCGAAAACATTAGAACGATTAACACATTACTTTCAGAAAGAAAAGATCGCCTATTCTGTTTTCGCCCCTCAGCATACAGCTGAAGATGATTTCGTAGCTAACGTGAATAAGATGAGAAGTATTCCGTTAACAATATTATATCCAGAATGCCGCTTTTCTTTTCCTACTCCGCGCATTAAACGTGAACTTCTTTCCTTTAAACCTGACATTATTCACATTGCTACACCTTTCAACATGGGCCTTTGTGGATTGTATTATGCAAAAAAATTAAACATCCCAGTTGTCGGTTCTTATCATACTGATTTCGATGCTTATTTACGCTATTACAAAATCGAATTTCTCTCTAATATGCTTTGGAACTATTTAAAATGGTTTCATAGTCATATGCAAAAAAATTTCGTTCCTTCCTTTGAAACGTTACACCAACTAAAAAATAAAGGTTTTCAGGCCCTCTCCATATGGGGACGTGGTGTAGATTGCACACTCTTTCATCCATCTTACAATACAGACCTATTCCGAAAAAAATATAATATTACAGCGAAGTATGTCCTTTCCTATGTTGGACGGATTGCCCCTGAAAAAGATATTGATACGTTGCAACACCTTATCGTGAAAACAGCACATACTCGAAACGACATTCATTGGCTCATCGCGGGAGACGGTCCGCTAGCAACAAATTTGCGTGAAGCTGTTCCGCATGCAAATATTACTTTTACTGGATATTTACAAGGGAAGGATTTAGCTGAAGCATATGCTTGTTCTACCATCATGGTATTTCCATCTGCTACTGAAACGTTCGGAAATGTCGTACTCGAATCACTTGCATGTGGTACACCTGTCATTGGTGCAAATAGTGGCGGAGTTAAAAATATTATTACGGATGGCAAAACGGGAGTTCTTTGTCCCCCCAAAAATGAGGACGCATTTCTATCATCCATTTATTCTTTATTGCAAAATGAACAGAAACTAATGCAAATGGGGCTAGCGGCTTCGTCTTATGCCCAATCAAAAAGCTGGGATGAGATCTTTCGTGGCTTACTTGACCAATATGAAACAGTCCTTCAGCACACCACATCAGAATTACTCGCCTAAACAGAAAAACTCCCTTCGAAAAAACGAAGGGAGTTTATTACACAGTTGTAAATTTTAGTTTACTAAATGATACATTAGGTGTAATATCTATTTATTTCTATATTCATTATAACAAAAAGACATATAACTAAATAGACTTGTAATAAAAACCCATAAAAATTAATATATGGTTATACAGTATTTTTACTGTATGGTGATTTTAAGTGATTCCCCTTAAAATCAACTTACTCACATACCTTTATACAGTAATTGTTCCCCAATTTCTGTATATCAAAAAACCTTTCATTCATTTGAAAGGTCTTTTTGAGCCTGCACATATTCTTCTTTCGTATTCACATTTATAAACCAATCTGCATTCGCTTGTACATCTTCTCCAGAAACATACTTCACATTACATTGTGATAAAAGTTGGCCCATACTTCTTTTTTCCTCCTGAAGCAAAGCATAAATCTTTTCTTTCACACGGTTATGATACGCTGCAAGTAATGGTTGTTTCCTTCCATTAATAATAGGGACAACTGCATCATATTCATTACTCGTTCGCTCTAGTAAAATGGTAAACCACTCTTGCGAAACATTTGGCGCATCGCAAGGCATAATAGCATACCAATCTGCTTCTATATATTCCATTCCTGATACAATTCCAGCAAGTGGTCCATTTCCTTTATAATGCGGAATATCTTCTATAACAGGAACTTGTACGAGTTGCTCTACTCGCTCTTTTATATCGGAGTTACTAATGACCACAACTTCTTGCAACGCAGTCGTCATCACTTTCAAAATATGCTCTATAAAAGTACTACCTTGCCAGCTCGCTAACGCTTTCGGCTCACCGAATCGACTCGACATACCGCCTGCCAATACAATTCCAGCATACTTACTCATTGGCGATGCAGCTCAAATGTAATATGACCTAATTCCGGTAAAATTAATTTATTCATCGCAAGACGAACTGCTCCGCTAGACCCTGGCATGGAAAAGACAACTTTGCGGCCAATTGTACCGCCAATCGCTCTACTTAACATTGCGCTGCTTCCGATATCTTCTAAATAACTAATCATGCGGAACAACTCACCAAACCCGACAATTTCTTTATCTAATAACGCTGATACTGCTTCAATCGTCACATCACGTTTCGTAATGCCAGTACCGCCATTTGTTAACACGACATCAACATCTTCCCTATGATAACCAGCTAACACCGCTTGCTGAATACTTTCTTTATCATCTTTTACAATTTCATAAGAGGTCACTGTATGCCCTGCTTCTTTTAACAATTCATGTAATAGTTGTCCGCTCTTGTCCGTCTCTTCTGTACGTGTATCAGAAATCGTCACGATCTTGCAGCGCACTTCTTTTGGCGCTTGTTTTTTATGTTCAGTTACACTCATTTTTCATCTTTCCTTTCATTTAACTTTGTAAAATTATGTATAAATTAAAGAATTCAATATGATACAATATAAGCATATTTATCCATATAAAGGAGCTTTATATGATTCAAAATATGAAACGATACGTACCCATTATACCATTCCTAATTATATTATCCCTTTTTCAATGTATCGCTTACGGGTTTGATATTAACTTTTTAAAATTGTATGTGCTTATGCCTGATGGTGGTATTCGTTACTATTTGACTAGCACATTAATTCCTCTCGTACTTGCCTATAGAGTAGATTATATATTTAAACGTTCTATCTCTAAATAAGGAGGTCTACATATTATGGAACTTTACAAAAAACTAACAACAACATTCATCCTCTTATTCGTCGCTTCCATTACTGTTGGCTTTTCTCTAAAAGACGCAATTCCATACGCTACATTAGTAAGCATTATATTCGCAACACTATTTTTACTAAGCAGTGCCTTTTGCGCGGGTAAAGCACGTCAAATGAAAGGTTGATTACATATGTTCCAGAAGAAACCAATCCTTTGTAAATCATGTGAAAAAGAAATCCAAACGTATGAAAAAGCATGGATTCATATGCCCTTTCCGGCAAGTGGCATGACGAATATGAAAAAATATATTGAGCTAGACGGTGAAGTGTATTGTAGCTCATGCATTCAAATTGTAAGTAAAACAAAATAAAAAAAGCTTTGCGCTCACCGCGCAAAGCTTTTTTTCATATATTATAGACCAGCCTGCTCTTTTAAAGCTGCAGCTTTGTCTGTACGTTCCCATGTTAGATCTACATCAGTACGTCCGAAGTGGCCGTAAGCTGCTGTTTGTTTGTAAATTGGGCGACGTAAGTCTAGCATTTTAATAATACCAGCTGGGCGAAGATCGAAGTTGTTACGAACTAGTTCTACTAGTACGTCTTCAGATACTTTACCAGTGCCGAATGTATCAACTGAAATTGATACTGGTTGTGCTACACCGATTGCGTATGCAAGTTGTACTTCTGCTTTGTCAGCAAGACCAGCTGCTACGATGTTTTTCGCAACATAACGAGCTGCATATGCTGCTGAACGGTCAACTTTCGTTGCATCTTTACCAGAGAATGCACCGCCACCGTGGCGAGCGTATCCACCGTAAGTATCAACGATGATTTTACGTCCTGTTAAACCAGCATCACCTTGTGGTCCACCAATTACGAAGCGACCAGTTGGGTTAATGAAGAATTTCGTTTCTCCATCCATTAATTCTGCTGGAACTACAGCTTTAATTACATGCTCTTTTAAATCGCGATCGATTTCTTCCCATGTAACATCTGGATGATGCTGTGTAGAAATTACGATTGTATCTACACGTACAGGTTTACCATTTTCATCATACTCAACTGTAACTTGCGTTTTTCCATCCGGACGTAAGTATGATAATGTGTCATCTTTACGTACTTCAGTTAAACGGCGAGCTAATTTGTGAGCAAGCGAGATTGGAAGTGGCATTAATTCTTGTGTTTCATTACATGCGAAGCCAAACATTAAACCTTGGTCTCCTGCACCAATTGCCTCAATCTCAGCGTCAGTCATTAGACCTTCGCGTGCTTCTAGCGCTTGGTCAACACCCATAGCGATGTCAGCAGATTGCTCATCGATAGATGTTAAAACTGCACAAGTTTCTGCATCGAATCCGTATTTTGCGCGTGTGTAACCAATGCCTTGAATTGTTTCACGAACGATTTTTGGAATATCTACGTAAGTAGAAGTCGTAATTTCCCCCGCTACCAATACTAAACCAGTTGTTACAGTTGTTTCACAAGCTACACGTGCATTAGCGTCCTTTGATAAGATCGCATCTAAAATTGAATCAGAAATTTGGTCACAAATTTTATCTGGATGTCCTTCAGTTACAGACTCAGATGTGAACAGATGACGTTTTTTTGTCATGTGGTAAACCTCCCTACAGTAATTGTATATATTGTACGGAACTCATCCTTAATTTGCCACAAACTGCGACATACATTTATTCTCCCACACAAGCATACAGAAAAACCTTTCCTACTTTACATAGAGGAAAGGTTTAATTTGCTACTTGCATACTGCTTTTTGCCCTTTGCTCTTATCGTTCGAGACCGTTAGCCTCGCACAGGTTTTAGCACCTATTCACCTGTATTTACCACTACAAGTGAGGTTGCTGGGCTTCATCGGGCCTGTCCCTCCGCCAGCTCGGGATAAGAGAGTATCCGTCCCAACCTATACTAAAGAAATGATATTCATTTGTCAATTAATATTCACATTTTCCTGAAAGTTTTTCTCAATACGCCTGAAATGAAATATTAATAAGGAAATAATGCATTCACACAAACAAAAAGAAATAAATAGTATACATTATTTATATAATTGTGTTATACTCTTGTTGGGGATTACGAGAAATATTTCATTAAATGAAAAGGATGGTATATAAATATGAGTACTGTGAATGTCCAAATTGGTTTACACGAATTATTGAACGGAAGCAATGCACAGATTCAACTAAGTGTTCCGCAATTAGTGGAAAAAGTATTAATGCGAAATGAAGGGAAATTAACTTCTACTGGTGCCGTTTCTGCTTCAACAGGAAAATATACAGGACGTTCTCCTAAAGATAAATTTATTGTGAAAGAAGCATCGGTTGCTGACAAAATTGCTTGGGGAGCAGTGAATCAACCGATTTCTGAAGAACATTTTAATAAATTATATACTAAAGTTTTAGAATACTTAAAAGAAAAAGAAGAGTTATTCGTCTTCAATGGATTTGCAGGCGCTGACCGCAATTACCGCCTACCAATTCAAGTTATTAACGAATATGCATGGCACAATTTATTTGTACATCAATTATTTATTCGTCCAACTGAAGAAGAATTAACAACTCATGAATCAGAGTTCACAATTGTTTCTGCACCGAATTTCAAAGCTGATCCAGCTGTTGACGGTACAAACTCTGAAGCATTCATTATGGTTTCATTCGAAAAACGTATCGTACTAATTGGTGGTACAGAATACGCTGGAGAAATGAAAAAATCAATCTTCTCTATTATGAACTTCTTACTACCTGAACAAGATATTCTTTCTATGCATTGCTCTGCAAACGTAGGTGAAGAAGGAGACGTAGCACTATTCTTCGGTTTATCTGGAACAGGTAAAACAACATTATCTGCTGATCCAAACCGTAAATTAATCGGTGATGATGAACATGGTTGGTCTGATAACGGTGTATTCAATATTGAAGGCGGTTGCTACGCAAAATGTGTAAACCTTTCTCACGAGAAAGAACCACAAATTTTCGATGCAATCAAATTTGGATCTGTTTTAGAAAACGTTATCATTAATAACCAAACGCGTATCGCAGACTACAACGATACTACTTTAACAGAAAATACTCGTGCTGCATACCCTATGCATGCGATCGACAATATCGTACTGCCAAGTGTTGCTGGACACCCAAATACAATCATTTTCTTAACTGCTGATGCATCTGGCGTATTGCCTCCAATCAGTAAGTTATCAAAAGAACAAGCTATGTATCATTTCTTAAGTGGTTACACTAGTAAACTAGCAGGAACAGAGCGCGGCGTTACATCTCCGCAAGCAACATTCTCAACTTGCTTCGGTTCACCATTCTTACCACTTGATGCATCTCGCTATGCTGAAATGCTTGGTGAAAAAATCGAGAAACACGATGCGAAAGTATTCTTAGTAAACACTGGCTGGACTGGTGGCGAATACGGCGTTGGTAAACGTATGAACTTAGGTTACACTCGTGCAATGATTCAAGCAGCATTAAGCGGCGAACTTGCGAAAACAGAAACAGCTAAACATGACATCTTCGGTCTTGAAGTTCCACTTCACGTACCAGGTGTACCTGACGAAGTGTTAATGCCTGAACAAACTTGGGCTGATAAAGCTGCTTACAAAGCAAAAGCAATCGAGCTTGCGAGCGAATTCAAAGAGAACTTCAAAAAGTTCGACAGCGTTTCTGAAAATATTATTAACTTAGGCGGTCCAATCGCTTAAGTACAAACTTTCTGTTGGAATAACCCTTTTACTCATATGAATAAGTGTCGTGTAACCGTAAAGTTCCGCGTACTCACCGACAAAACCCAATGCGGCTTAACGGTTATACACACTTACATAAAAAAGAAGCTTACGTTTTTACGTAAGCTTCTTTCTATATCTTCTCTCTTCATCCGTGATGTAGTTCGGAAAAATTACAGAAAATTCATTTTATAACCATTCACTTTTCATTTTTTATGATAAAATTTACATATACAGGAAAGGGTGAGTCCTATGAAAAAATTTTCTCGTACAGGAAAAATTTTATTCAGTTACGGAGCGATTCAAATGTTTTGGGGACTTGTGATGCTTAACGTTAATTTATTTGAGCATACAAGTGAAACGAGAAAATATATTATTCTAATTACCGGAATAACTTGTTGTATTATATCCAACCTTTTTAAAGAACCCGAGAATCATACAAATACGTGATTTCATGTTAACTTATTGGAAGCAGCAACCTGTATTTTATAAAAAGTTACGCTTCCTGTTGTACTATCCATCACTGAATCACTTATCCCAGAGTAAGCCCATTTCCACACAGACAATTCACAGCTTCGAACATATAAATTATATCCCTACTCACTACATCTCTCTGGTTTCACATCGCATGGGGCTAAAAAAGGCCCTGACCTCTTCTATCCTTCGCCGGATCCTCTATTCCATCTAAAAGAGGCTTTTATCTTTTTATCTTTTTAGCTCTTCGTTAATTCTTCCTCATCTTTCATACTATAGTAGCCTAAATTCACAACGATTAAGAAATAACCGCCCAGAATCCCTACTGCAAATGCCCACATAACCATGTGGTGCTCAATTTCGTACATAATAATAGCACCTAAAATAGCAGCTGCAAAACGATTAAACATACCGAGCGTCGGTGCTTTCGTTTTCTTTACGATACTATCTCCAAGCTTCTCAATTCGTCTCCCTAAAAGCCAAACGCAATACATACTTACAATCAGTCCAATTCCTGCACCTAGAAAATGAGCTGAAAACGGCGTTAACATCCAGCCTAGTAAAAGAAAACCTAGTAAATAATACGATTGAATTTTAAACGATCTTAATGACATACTAATCATGCTGTTCTCCTCTTCGGTAATTTTTACCCCGCATTAACGGGCAGTACGACCCTCACCTCAAAATTCAGTGGAGGCAAAGAAGTTAAGTGGGGGCTCAACTGCCCGTAAAAGCCCGATTAGTTCAACTAATAATCAGTGGGGGATGAACAACCCCCCCACTGATTAAAGTTTCACTTTATCTATCCAACAAAAGCTGTATAACTCAGTTCTTTCGAGTTCATACTACTTAAAATTCATTTCACTCAAATTAAAAACAACATAAACAGTTTGTTTATGTTGTTTTTAATGTTTTCAGGAAATAATATTATACAAGATTTCAAACATCATATTCTCATAATTTGTGACGTTTTTCCAAACATTTTTCGTCCATTTATGAAAAAAGTGATATCAATCTATGAACATACGGATATGATGTAATAAGCACACAAATAAAGGGGGCGTCTAATGATTTATTTTTTAATGGCTCTCATTCACCTCATTATCCCTGCACTTATTGGACTTTCATTGTATTGGTACACGAAAAATCACAGTATTTTTTACGCTGTCCTCGGTGTTCTTCTTCCAGGTATTATTCTTATCACACTCTTCCGTATTCCATTTTTAAACTTAATTCCTCTTATTACTGCTATCTTATTTCTCGTCTTCTTACCAAAAATAAAAAAATAGGAAAGCAGATCATAGGTGATCTGTTTTCCTATTTTGATATAGGTTTCCCCGCAATAGAATGAACTTTTACTTTCTCCGATTTCACAAACCATAGACCGAAGAAAATAATAATGCCACCGATTATTTGTTGAAACGATACATATTCATTTGCCCATACAGCTGCAAATAAAACAGCTACAAGCGGCGTTATATACATATATACCATCGTATGTGACGCGCCAATTTTTTGAATACCAACATACCACATTACTAAACCAAATACTGTTACAAAGAAAATGGAATATAGTAAAGCGAATAGTGTCATTTCGTGTGTAATTTGAAATGGCATTATAAATACATGTGGTCCACTTAACAATAAAAGCGGAATCGCGCCAACTAATGCTGACCATGCGGTAACACGTAGTGCTGAATATTTTGTAATTAGTGGACCTGCTAAAACAGGATAAAGTCCCCAACATATTGATGTTATAAGTCCAATTCCGTTACCATAAAAAGAACTAGCAAGTGAATGTCCTGCTACTAAAACTAATGCTGCACCGCCAAAGGCAATGATAGAACCAATGAGCTTTCGAGAAGAAAACTTTTCTTGTTTCAAAAAAATAGCAAATACAGTTGTAAAAATAGGTGAAATAGAAATGAGTAATGAGGCATTTGTAGCGGACGTATATTTGACAGTTTCCATAAACAATGTTTGATACAGTACAATACCTACAACGCTAACGATGATTAACCTAGGTATATCCTTTCGCTCCATATAAACCGACTTTTCAATAAAAAATGTAAGGAGTAACATAAGCGGTGCCGCCGATATCATCCGAAGTGCAGTAAACTCAATTGCTGTAAATTCTAAAAGTCCATATTTCGCAATCGTAAAATTTATCCCCCAAATAGTAACGACTGTTAAAATTAAAAACTCAATCCCCCATCTTCTCATGTGTATCCCCTCCGCACATAAGATTATACAGAAAATTCAATCATATGTACATTTCATTATGTGAAAAAATCTTCCTATCGTATGGAGAGGTTTGCTTTGTTTGACACATGCAATTATATTAGCGATTTTTCGAATATATCAGCGCAACTCAAATTATATCGGCGATTTTTTAAATATATCGACTTATACAATAAAAAAGGTAGTTCCAAAACATATTTTGGAACTACCTTTCCTTTACTACACTCGAACGTGTAACTTCATATTTGGATTATAAAATTGACTCGGACTCTTCAGTTGAAAAGTTCCTCCACCTTCATGCCAATCAACCGTTAACTTATCATCCATAAATACAAGCTTTGTGCGATCTGCAATAAAATTCATTACGCTAGATTCGATATCCACATCGCGCTCATCTTTTTCTGCTACAGCTACTAAATCGATAATTCCACTCATAACACAACCGCAACCTTCATTATCATAAAATAACTTTATATATTTCGCTTCATTTGGAATCGTATCCATAATCTTTTTATATGCTGCTTCTGTTACAGTAACGTACATATGTTAATGTTCATCCTCTCTCGTATCATTCATATATTGTACCACTATTTTTCTAAAACATTGTATACAGAAAATTAAGACTAATATACAATGTATGTCATAAAGGAGGTTGTATTATCACTTATGTTCAAATTACTGCGATACCCCATCTTCTTAGGTCTACTCGGTAGCTTTTTTACTTCTAGCGGAATGGTATTACAACATATACTTCCCTATTCTCCTTCTATTGGCTGGATTTCAGGCTTTATTTGTTTCCTATCCGCTTCCTATTTTGCTATAAAAAATACGAAAAACTAACAAGGCAGGAATTCTTTTAAACAGGAGAAACAAATATGTCACTCATCGTTAGATCTAGCACAATCTCATTCTCCCCTATTTTTGAAATCTAGACATACAATACGATCGACCACACAAAACTATAGAATCCATAATATATATATAGTAGTTCTATTTTTAAAATAGATTTTCAAAATATAGAAAGGAGAACGTACATGTACCCACGTAATTGTTTTAGTTGCGACGGCAGACGTAACAGTGGTTCTAACGGAAACACTGGGCCTACAGGCAGTACCGGTCCCACTGGTAGCACCGGCGCTACCGGAAGCACTGGACCTTCCGGAGCTGGCTTACAAAGTACTACCGCCTTTAGTCTAGCAGCCGCTTCCACCTATAAAACAGGACAAGTTGTCACTTATACGAGCAGCGGCTATGTTGTAAAAAAAGATGCCCCTCAAGGGTTTCCGAATATATCTCCAGATTATATCGTATTAGTAGAAAGTGGACCTACGGGTATCACTGGACCTTCTGGGAATACTGGACCTTCTGGTAGCACTGGCTCTACTGGTAGCACTGGACCTTCTGGTAGCACTGGACCTTCCGGTAGCACTGGACCTTCTGGTAGCACTGGGCCTACGGGGAATACTGGACCTTCCGGTAGCACTGGCTCTACTGGCATCGCTGGGCCTTCTGGTAGCACTGGACCTTCTGGTAGCACTGGGCCTTCTGGTAGCACTGGACCTTCTGGTAGCACTGGACCTTCTGGTAGTACTGGGCCTTCTGGTAGCACTGGACCTTCCGGCATCACTGGACCTACGGGAACTGCCGGTAGTACATCAGCAAAAAGTATTGTTTTTCAAGGAACAAATGCTGGTTTTCAACGTATAGCGGGCTCTCCTGGAATTGACTCCAATGTTATTCCATATGTCACTGCCGGAGCCGGTAGTATAGTTGGATTTGCTGCGTCTATAAATGTAAATAACTTACCTGCTGCTGTTTATACGATTGATATTTGCAGGAATGTCCCTACAAACCTCACTGCCCCTACTGCTAGTTACATCCTATCTACCATTACCTTAACTACTACTGACAAAATTACCGGAACTATAGTATTTTCAATTAAACCGACAGATACTGGATCAGGACAAATTCAAGTGTTTAACCCCACTCCAGCGGTAGGTCCCGCTACTGTAACTTGGACTAGCGTTACAACTGGAAATCCCATTTCGAGAGGAGATGCTATCTCCCTTTATATTAACCCTGGAATTACTGCCAGTGCTGTATACTCAATTTTTCTAATCACTAATATTTAGCCCCCTCTTAAAAGTGATTTATTTAACAAAAAAGACCCCAATAATCGGGGCCAACAAATAGAAACATAAATGAATTAAAACAAATAACAGACAAGTTCATTATATACTATCATTGTAAATATATCCATATTTTGGATTTTTAAATTATATACACTATGTTAATGCAACTAACTTTCCTACCTTTATCAACATGTCTTCCTCTCATCCACGATAAAAAAGGGAGATCACGCTCAAATAAGTGATCTCCCTTTTTAAAATATTTTTTATTACATCGGCAACATAACCTTCACCGTCGTTCCAACCCCAACTTCACTTTCAAAACTCATTTTACCGTTGTGGTCTTTAATAATTTTTTCTGTGACTACTAACCCTAAACCTGTTCCTGTTTCTTTCGTTGTGTAAAAAGCTTCATTTAGCTTCGGAATTTTGTCTTTTGGAATGCCGCAACCCTCATCCTTAACTTGGACAATGATTGCATCTTCTACAGTCACTTTAATCGTAATCGTTCCACCAACTGACATTGCTTCAATTGCATTTTTAATTAAATTAAAAAATACTTGTTTTAATCGTTTTTCATCGCATATAATCGATGGTATGTCTTTACTATAAATACCTTGTATGTGCACTCCTTGCTTTAAAGCAGGCTTTCCCATAACTCGAATAACATAAGCGATAATTTCTTCTATATTATGAATTTCTGATTCTGGTGATTTAGATTTCTCAAATCCACTAAGTTCTGTAGCGATTGTATGAATGCGTTCTACTTCTTGTTTCATAATATCACTATATATTTTATCCTCAGGATATTTATTTGCTTGCTTATTCACAAATTTATCTAGATTCGCTAAAGGTCCTCTAATTTTGTAGCCAATAACTGTTGCCATTTTCCCAACCGTTGCTAGTTTTTCTGTTTGTTCTATTTCTTTATCCATCATCTCAAGCGTACGGATGTAAGACTGAAATCTCAAAAACATAATCCAACATATGATAGTAAATACGCTATATAATGCCATTGGGATTATAACGAGTGACGATTGAATCATGATTCCTATAAGAGCATACTTTCCAACAAGTATCCCCGTAACTAACCAAAAATACCTTTTGTTCACAAAGATTGGTGCAAATAAAATAAAAAATCCTTCTACTATGTTCCCACCATCAAACTCAGCGTCACTACCGTAATAAATCATAAAATTATGGATAAAATCTAATAGATTATATCCAATTAGAATAATATATTTTACTGCAAATGGATTTCTCCATTTCATAAAGTATATTCCAGTGCAAAATAAGATCACCATCAGAAAATAGAGCCATAACCCTAAACCATCTTCGAATTTCCCTACTCCTTCTTGCTCCCCTCCTATTAGAGGTACAATAAATTCGTAGGCAAGATCGTATACAAAAAATATAATAAAAAACAAACTTAAATATATTTTCAGCGCCTTGATTTCTTCATTTTTAAATATATCATCTTTATTCATATGGTAACTCCTAGCTTTTCTCCCACTTGGATTTCATTATTTCCACACTTTTTTGGAAGAATAATATCTATTCTCGTTCCCTTATTTCTTTCACTTGAAATATGTAATTCACCAAGGTGTTCGTTGACAATACGATCTGCTACAGTAAGTCCCAGGCCAATTTTATCTTGTTTCGTTGTATAAAAGGCCTCTTTAACACGCGCCAAATTTTCCTTCTTAATACCGTAACCATTATCAATTACACTTAGGACTACATAATCTTGTCCTTCATTGTCTAATCTTAAATCTAAAGTGCCACCTTGCTCCATTGCCTCCAGAGCATTTTTTATGACATATAGCACGACTCCTCTTATTTTCCGCTCATCACATTCAACTTCTATCGCCTTTTCTTCTACACTAGAAATAAGCTGAACGCTAGATTCATTCATTTTTTCGCGAACAATCGTTACTGCTTGTAATGCAATTTCTCCTATATTATGTTTCTTATAAATAGAAGGTTTACATGTAGCAACTTCCATCAACTCACTTATCATACTATTCATATTTTCTATTTCAAAAATCATCTGTTTGTAAACAGGATCCTCTCCATGCTTCTCTCGTTGTAATTGCGTAAATCCTTTTAATGAAGCAAGTGGATTTTTAATTTCATGTCCTACTGTCGCTGCCATTTTTCCGACTACTGCTAATTTTTGTGATTCACTAGCAATCTTAATACTTTTCTTTACCGCTGAAAGGTATTGTATAAATCGATTTAAAATGATGTATGCCGCTATTAATACGAGTGTATACATAATGAGGAACATAAACGCTTTTACTTCCTCTAATACAAATAAATAAATTACATATTTCCCCACAATAGTCGAAAGTACAAACACAAAATACTTTTTATTTAAGAATATAGGTACAAAGAAAATGAGAATAATTTCTATTATATTTACCGCATCAAATACCGCTTTATTATAAAGCATATACGAAAGTATATTAGCCATTTCTATCCCTATGTATGCAAATATACATGCATATTTGACAAGAGGTGCTTTCTCTTTTTTTATTAAATAGATATTTGCACCCAGTATTGCTGTTCCGCAAATAACTTGCCATATTATGCTATGCCCCTTATCCATGAGTGATTTATTTTCTAATAAGATTACATAGAAAATTTGGTATAAAACAACAATGACATACAGCACCCACAAAAAGATTTTGGCATTCCTTTCTTCTTCTTTATATGATAGAAAACTTCCTTTCACTTCAACACCCCTTCAAAATAATATCTCGAAGAATACCATTTATTATAATAAATGATTTTCATAGACAAACAAAGATAAATCGAACATTTGAGGAAAATCATCCCAATAAAGCAAAGTATCTTCAGGCTATATATAAGCATAAAAGCTATAAACAATAATACGTATATTATGGGAGGTGTTTTATATGGACGGCAAAAAAAATAAAAAAACAGAACAATTGGAAGCCTTCACCCGCGAGAATGAAGGCAAGAAAATGACGACAAATACAGGTGTTACAATTTCAAATGATGAAAACTCTTTAACCGTTGGTGATCGTGGCCCTACTCTTCTAGAAGATTTCCTAATGCGAGAAAAGCTTGCTCATTTTGACCGTGAACGAATTCCTGAAAGAGTCGTTCACGCACGTGGATATGGCGCACATGGTATATTCGAACTATATGAATCTTTAGAAGAGCTAACAATGGCCGATTTTTTACAAGACCCTTCAAAAAAAACACCCCTTTTCGTTCGCTTCTCTGAAGTGGCTGGATCAAAAGGGGCGAATGAAACAAATCGAGATGTACGAGGGTTCGCCGTTAAATTTTATACAGAAGAAGGAAATTTTGATTTAGTAGGAAACAATATCCCGATTTTCTTCATCCAAGATGGCATTAAATTTCCTGATCTTATTCACGCCCTTAAACCTGAGCCGCATAATGAGATTCCCCAGGGACAAACGGCACATGATACATTTTGGGACTTCATCGCCAATAACCAAGAATCTGCTGCGATGATGATGTGGATTATGTCTGATCGTGCCATTCCAAGAAGCTTTCGAATGATGCAAGGATTTGGTGTTCATACATTCCGCTTAGTGAATAAAAATGGAAAGTCGCGATTCGTAAAATTTCACTGGAAGCCGAAGCTCGGCATTCATTCATTAATTTGGGATGAAGCTCAAAAATTAGGCGGCGCTGATCCAGATTACCATCGCCGTGATTTATGGGAAAATATTAATGCTGGAAACTATCCGGAGTACGAACTTGGCATTCAAATTTTAGAAGAAGAGGATGAATTTAAATACGATTTCGATATATTAGATGCGACGAAAATTTGGCCTGAAGAAGATTTCCCTGTTAAACTCATCGGAAAAATGACATTAAATCGCAACGTCGATAATGTATTCGCTGAAACGGAACAAGTCGCACTTCATCCCGGAAGTATCGTCCGCGGTATTGATTTCACCAATGATCCACTCTTACAAGGTAGGCTCTTTTCTTATACTGACACTCAATTAGCACGCGTCGGTACCAATTATCAAGAATTACCGATTAACCGTCCGGTATGCCCATTTCATAACAACCAAAGAGATGGTGCCTCTAAATATATAATTGATAAAGGAAAAGTCGCTTACCATAATAATTCCTTAGCAAATAACACGCCTTACACGGTCCCCGGTACAAAGGGTGGGTTCGTTACATATCCTTCCACTGTATCAGGGCATAAAACGAGAGAAACAGCCGCCAGTTTCAAAGATCATTTCTCTCAAGCACGTTTATTTTGGAATAGTATGAGTAACGTCGAGAAGGTTCATATTATGCAAGCCTTCTCCTTTGAATTAGGAAAAGTAAAAAGTAAATCCGTCCGTCAACAAGTCGTAAATATGATTGGTCATATTAGTACTGAATTAGCTACGTTAGTCGCTGAAGCGGTCGGAGCAAAAGTCCCAAATATTCAAGAATCGAGCGTTACGAAATCATCGCCAGCACTCAGTATGGCAAATACGACATTTAGTCCTAATACATTACGAGTAGGTGTCATTGTTGCAAATGGATATGACGGACAAAACGCGCAATATATACTAAATCAATTCAAACAAGTTGGGTTGCAGCCGGTGATTGTTTCCGAGCGGTTAGGTATTGTGCAAGGAACACAAAATGTACGCTGGGACGTGAATGATACTTTTTTAACAGGATCCTCACTTCTTTATGACGGGCTACTTCTTATTGGAGGAAACCTTGATGAAAAGTTTCTTAATAAAGCGACTTCATTTGTCGTAGAATCCTATAATCACTTTAAGCCCATTGGTGCCTTCCAAAATGGATCTACTGTTATTCAATCTTTAAATATTAACGGAAAGCCTGGTGTCTTAGTAGAACAGAACCCTACGCTCCTGGCGAATGCATTTATTAAAGCTATGACGAAACAACGCTTTTGGGATAGAGCATATGAATAGGTTAGGGGGATAATTTATGTTTGTTACGGTCGAGAAAGATGTGCATATTTTTGTGCAAGACGTAAATCCCGGACCCGGTAGTAAAACTGTGTTCTTCGTCCATGGCTGGCCTTTAAATCATCAAATGTATCAATATCAACTCAATGTGTTACCACAGCACGGGTTCCGCTGCATCGCTATGGATATACGTGGGAACGGGCAATCTGATAAACCGTGGACCGGTTACACATACGATCGTTTAGCAGACGATATCGCCATTGTTCTAGAAGCACTTCAAGTGGAAAATGCTACATTAGTCGGTTTCTCAGTAGGTGGTGCTCTTTCTATTCGGTACATGTCCCGCCATAATGGCCATCGCATTTCTAAACTTGTATTAGTCGATGCAGTTTCCCCCTCTTTCGTTAAAAATCAAGAATCACCCTATGGTGTCCCAAAAGAACAAGCAGATACCCTCATTAATCAAATGTATGTCAATATGCCCAAATTTTTAAATGATGTATCTTTATCATTTTTTAATAGAAACTTAGGTTCTGCTACGTTAGAATGGTTTTCTTATCTCGGTATGCAGTCTGCCTCCTACGCTCTCATCAAAATCTTGCAAGCAGCCGCAAATGAAGATGTAACGAAAGATTTAAGTAAAATTAACGTCCCAACAAAAATATTCCACGGTGTTCACGATCAACTTATCCCTTACAAAAGTGCTGAACTCACGCAAAAGCGGATCAAAAATTCTCAGTTATATCCTCTTACAAATAGCGGTCACGGCTCTCCAATCGATCAAGCGGATGAATTAAATGAAGAACTTATAAAGTTTTTGCATTCATAAAAATCTATGCCAAATCGTTTTGATAGGAATGCCGTTTTTGAAAAGAATAAAATTCACATATTTCTCACAAATCAATTAATAAAACGATTACCTGTACATTTATACTAAATGTACAGGTAATACTCCCTAAACCCAGCTTGTCTGGTTACCCCGTTAAATACTATAAAAAAAGAACTTGTATCGTTATACAAGTTCTTTTTGTTTTTCTATTTAAAAAGTATACTTTTACTATACTGCTTTCCAGCAAGTAAATCATATTGAATCATTTTATATTGCTCTAACATTTCTTGTTGTTCCTTTGTTAAATCTGTTATCTCTTCTCCATCTTTATTAACCTTTAACTCATCTCTAAGAACTGGTATTTCTTTATGCATTTCCGATAAAAATTGATAAAACGGTGATTGATTTAGTCCTGCATAATCAAAAACAAGACTAGAAAAATAAATTGGGCTTACTAAACCTAAATTGTCATTTGGCAAATCAAAGTTTGCATACATTAACAATGGTGTTTCTGACATAATTAATCTTTCTCTTACCGTCTCTTCATCTTCTATATATCCTGCTTCTTTATAAATAGATTTATTAGTTCCTAACATAGGTAAATGGTCTCCAAAGAAGACTAATAACGTAGGTCTGTCTAAATCATCAAGCTGCTCGATTAAATATTGCAACGCTTCATCAGACAATCTTACCCCTTCTGTATATGCCTCTAATTCTGCCTTCGATTCCTCTTCTGTTAATCCACTAATTTCTACTTTATTTTCTCCAAACATATTTGGCGTATACGGAAAATGATTTTGCATCGTCACCGCATGAATAAACGTAGGTTGTTTTCTCTTCTTTAATTCATCTATGATTTCTTTACTCATAGATAAATCACCAATATTATCTCCAACTACTTCTGTATTTTTCATCGTGTCTTCTGCATTAAAATTATCAAATCCCAATGTTTTATAAACATCATCCCTTTTATAAAACGATCGATTATAAGTATGAATTGCACTTGCATAATACCCTTGTTTTTTCAATTCACTTGCAATAGATGGAACTTCTTTCTGACTTGGGATAGCTTGTTGATATGGTATAGAACCAGGCATTAAAAGACTCATCGAGTAACTCGTTAATGCTTCAAATTCTGTATTCGCTGTATTCCCTCCAAATGTAGGAGCTATCGTTTGTCCCCCTGGGAAACTCTCTGTATAATGATGTAAATTCGGCACTGGATCTTCGCTAAATGACAGATTCGTTAATTTTGTCGGATCCCAGAATGCTTCACTCATAATAAATATAATATTCGGCTTCTCTGCCTTTTTTTGCGCTTTTACTTTACCACCATATTGCTTCTCTATATCCTTTGCAATTTGCTGCATATTTTCTTTTGAATATTCTTTCGGCTCTTTAATGACTGTCGTATCTAAGTTGCTTAAAAAGCCTATAACAAAGCCATTCACCTTATAATTTGCGGCTTGATTCCACGCGCGGATGTCTACTCCACTTTTTATAAATATATTATTCATAAAGGTAGTAGGATAGTTACTATATCCATACAACATAAACGCAGAGCCGCATATTAAAATAATCCTCATAATAATATGTGATTTTATAACTGGAATATACTTTCGTATATACATAATTACAAATATAATCAAAACAATGCCCACTATTGCCAGAAACATATTCCAAACACTGAAATAATCCATGACCATCGGTATAACGGAATTCATATGACCAATCTGTGTAAAATCAGATGGGTAGAATGGTTCTCCTCTAAAAATGAGTTTAAAATGGTTCACCATCACAAAAATAAGTAAGACTATGCTAGTTATCGTTGTACTTAAGAAAACTCTTCCAAGCAAATTATATGCAAAAACGTATACCATATAAATAAATAACAGGCTTAATATATACTGTCCATATTGTAAATACACCCATGTATTTACTACTATAAGGTTCATATCCTCCTGCACTACGATATACATCCAATTCATTGTATGAGCAATTAAAAATAATACGACATAAACTCGAATAGCCGGCCTAAGCTTATGACTGATGCCTTTATTTAAATGAATGATGTACAGTAGTACACTCCACAAAACGATAATGAGTATACTTATCTGTATTGTTCCATTGAAAAATTCTTTAGTTCTCTCAAATTCGAAAGACCTTAACATAACAAAGAATAGCGTTTCTAAACAGATCGCCCACATTCCGCTAAGAATGATAGAAATTAATAGATTCTTTCTCGGTTGTTGAGCCGAAAAACTAAAATGAAATTCATCTCTTCTTCGTCGCTGTGTAAAAACATTAAAACGCAATTGATTCCCTCTTTCCTTTACCCCTTCGTCTCGCATCAACAAACATATTGTCCTATACAAAATACCATATTTGTATACAGCTAGTCTCCCTATGTGCTTATAATATACACATGTATCCTTAATTTCCCCTTAAAAATACAATGAAACTGTAATGAGTCCGCCCCATTCAAGGTTGAATGGGATAAACCTTCTTCGCTCTATATTCTAGCAGCATAAAGTGAAACTTTAATCAGTGGGGGGGTTCTTCATCCCCCACTGATTATTAGTTGAACCAATCGGACTTTTATGGGCAGTTAATCCCCCACCTAACTTCTTTGCTTTCGCTGCATTTTGAGGTGGGGGTCTTACTGCCCATTAAAGCGGGATAAATGAACTATGCTTCACAAAATTATTACCAATAAGAAAAGAACCTACCAGCACTGACAGGTTCTCCTTCATTCTAACAGACATGAACATATGTATTATATAAGAGAATACATCCATACTTTCCATATAATACATACAAGTACGATAACTACAAAATCAAAAAGATCTAATCTCGGGCCCTTTTTCATATTCATCTCGAGCCACATATGAACCCATTTTATTTTTGTATATTTTTGAATGTGTTTCTTTGCAAATCGATAAATGAGTACTTGCATAATAAAAAATCCGACTACGAAAATGAATAAGAAAATGAGAAAATCGACCACAAAATTCCTCCCTATTTTTGCAGCGATTTTTCTACTATTTGATTTCTCAAAACCCACTCTTCAAATTGAGCACTTCCAAATTCCCAACTAAGATCCCGAGCATGTACAGAAAAAACGTAATGACCAGCATATTCGTCCATAAATCTACCTGTCTCAATCTCATCTTTCTGAAGACCATATGCCCCAAAATTAAAATACACATCCCACACGTCTTCATTCTTCCGCTTATAAGCAATCGATTCCATATCACATTCTGTTCCGAAATAATCAAGATGTAAATGTACGCTATCATCATATTCGTACTCCATTTTATCACCCCTTATATTTGTACTTCTTTATCACCCAAAAAATTCCTGCTATCCACACTCACATATGGGCACTTACCTACATATCATGCTTGTAGAGTGACTTCTAGGAGGTGTCATATAGTGAAAAAATTTATAGCTGTTTTTTGCATCATGTTACTAGCTGTTTTCACATTTGCTGCTTGCAGTAGTAAAAAAGAAGGTACGAAAGAAGCAACGCAAAACATTCGCGTTGGTGAAGTTACCCATTCTCTCTTCTACGCCCCGTTATATGTCGGGATTGAAAAAGGATTTTTTAAAGATGAAGGATTAAATATTGACCTCCAAACAACAGCTGGCGGAGATAAAACGATGACCGCCCTATTATCTGGCGGAATTGATATTGCTCTCGTCGGTTCTGAAACTTCCATTTACGTTCATCAACAAGGTGCAAAAGACCCTGTCATTAACTTCGCACAACTTACACAAACAGATGGAACATTTTTAGTTTCGCGTAAAAAATTAGACTCATTTAATTGGAATGACGTAAAAGGTGTTACTTTTTTAGGACAGCGTAAAGGCGGCATGCCGCAAATGGTTGGAGAATACGTTTTAAAGAAAAATGGTATTGATCCTCACAAAGATACAAACTTAGTTCAAAACATCGAATTTGCTAACATTGCAAATGCCTTTGCATCTGGCACTGGAGAATTTGTACAGCTCTTTGAACCGACTGCAAGTATATTAGAAAAAGAAGGTAAAGGTTACATCGTCGCTTCGTTCGGAAATGAATCTGGAACTGTTCCGTATACAACGTTCATGGCAAAAGAAAGTTTCTTAAAGAAAGATAAAGATGCTGCTGAGAAATTCACACGTGCGCTCTATAAAGCACAACAATGGGTTGATACACATAGTCCAGAAGAGATTGCTGATGCCCTGTCTCCGTTATTTAAAGACACTTCAAAAGACATTACAGTAAAAGTAATTGAACGGTATAAAAAGCAACATTCTTATGCGACAAATCCGCTATTAGATGCTGAAGAATGGAAACAACTCCAAACGATTATGAAAGAAGCTGGCGAATTACAAAAAGAAGTTCCACATGAAGCGCTCGTCAATACAAAAATTGCCGAAAGCGTTATTAAGAAATAGAGGCGAAGTGTATGAGTTTTTTACAAATACGTAACGTTTCTCACTGCTTTTTCGCAAAAGAGAATGCTAAGTTGATTCTCGAAGACATGAGTTTACAAGTGGAAAAAGGAGAATTTATTTCTATACTCGGCCCAAGTGGTTGCGGCAAAACAACACTCCTCTCCATTATTGCTGGGCTGCTTGATCCAATTGAGGGCATCGTCTTTTTAGATGGTGAGCCCATTACAACGAAAACTTCATCTATGGGGTATATGTTGCAGCAAGATTACTTGTTCCCTTGGAAAACAATTGAAGAGAATATTATGCTTGGACTTCACACCCGAAAAATTTACAATGAACAGACGAAAGAACACACTTTACAACTTTTAAAACAAGTCGGTCTACATGATGTAGAAGAGCAATACCCTCGTGAACTGTCCGGTGGTATGCGTCAACGTGCCGCTCTCGTTCGAACGTTAGCGACCGATCCGAAAATTTTATTGCTAGATGAACCTTTTTCGGCTCTCGATTATCAAACGAAGTTGAAACTAGAAGATCTCGTCTTCACATTATTACGTAACTATAAAAAAACATCACTACTTGTAACACACGATATTGAAGAAGCCATTGCGATGAGTGATCGTATTTATTTACTGCAAGCAAACCCTGGAAAAATTGCGAAAACATTTATCGTCCCAGAAAGCATCCGTTCCTTATCACCGTTAGAATCACGCCACCACCATGATTTCCCATCCCTCTTCCAAGATATATGGAAGGAGCTGGAGCGACTTGGATAATATAAAACAACTACATGAACAGTTTCGGAAGAAAGAACGCAAGCGCGCATGGTTAGCACGGTCTTTACAGCTTTTACTGCTCATTCTTTTCTTTGTACTATGGGAAATAGCTAGCAAAAAAGAGTGGATTGATCCTTTACTCTTTAGCTCTCCTTCAAGCATTTGGGATCTCTTCCTTAGTAAATGGATTGACGGTTCGCTTTGGGTTCACATATGGACGACATTACTTGAAACAGGAGTAGGCTTCATTCTTGGAACAGTGCTCGGCGCTATTATCGCTACTTTTCTTTGGTGGATGCCGCTTCTCGCCCGCGTACTCGATCCCTATCTCGTCGTCCTAAACGCCATGCCAAAAGTGGCACTTGGACCTATTATCATTGTAATCTTCGGTCCAAATATTTCTTCGTCGATTGCAATGGGCGTAATTATTTCCATCATCATTACCATTCTCGTTATTTACAGTGCATTTCAAGAAGTCGATTCTAACTATATAAAAGTGATGGACACATTTGGCGCAAATAAATGGCAATGTTATAAACAAGTAGTTCTCCCTGCATCCTTCCCAGCAATTATTTCAACGTTAAAAGTGAACGTTGGTTTATCGTGGGTCGGTGTTATATTCGGTGAACTTCTCGTCTCTAAACAAGGTCTTGGCTACTTAATTAGCTACGGATTCCAAGTATTTAATTTCACGCTCGTCTTACTGAGCGTACTACTCACCTGTGTCCTCGCAACACTTATGTATGTGTTTGTTGAGGCATTTGAAAAACTTCTAATTGGGAAACGAAAAAGAAGCTGACTTAGAGCGATAGACTATAGTCAGCTTCTTTCTTTACCTTTTATCACACATCTTTGTTTCATTTGTAACGTTGCCATCCGCGACTGTAACTGTATGGAAACAATCTTTCACACGTACTGTAACGACATTTTCTTTTCGATCTATTACATGATAATCATCATACTTTTTATTTAATGCACTACGAATTTGCTCTCCTTCAAAAATCGGAAAACCGTGAGACATTACCCAAATGAGACCAGCAACCGCAAGAATCGTTTTCATACGTTTCATTACCTCCTTGAGAGTAAACTTATAGTCCCTACAATATGCGCATTATAATTGTGTCTAATTTGTGACATTTTTATACTAATTCTCTTTTAAAGCTTCAGTTCCTTCTTCTTTTTTATAAAAGAGACAGAATTTTCAATTTTATCAATGTGAAAAAACGCAAAGAACTAAAATTCTTTACGTTTTCTTGGCTTACATATATAACTCGCATTAGTGTCCACTTTGTTGTTCTAACGTTTTCGAAACATCATATAATCCCGTCAACACTTCCGCTCTCATTTTTACAAGCTCAGGGAACTGATAGAAGAACGCAATTTTTTTATACTTTAACTCCGATCCTTCTTTCACCTTTTTGGAATCTTGCAAAATAAACGCTGTAAACGTATCTGCAATATCTTCCGCTACATTTGTCGTTCCATACTGCGATACAAATTCCTCATGCTTTTCCTTAAAAAATTCAATTTGAGCTTCTTCACTTTCTTCCACTTTCTTTTCTGTCCACTCCTGCTCAATATCCTTCCAGAAAGAGTTATAAAATTGATTAATATAAGATTTCCCCCTCGCACACCCCTCTTGTAAGAACAGCATTTCACAGTTACTTCTGTAATTTGAAATATCTTTATCTTCGTCAAAATCCTTCAAATACTTTTCATCTACTGGTATTTGCTTATGCCCAAGCGTCAACACATGAGCCGTCTCATGAATTAATGTTTTCATCACTTCATCGATATTTACAGCAGAATCCAGTATATCTAAGCTTAGAGTCCAATCTTTCGGATTCTCCATACTAGGCATAACGTGGGCAACAACGCCGTCATAACCGTCCGTTATTAAATCGAATTCTGTTATATTCCCGCGATATTTAGCTGGGATCAGAGTGCGGTACATATCCCATAAATCTTCATGATAACCTCTATCTTGCCGTTGTTGTAGCACCTCTTCTTTCGCTTCTTTATCTTCAGCAAATACTTTATTTAAACGTTTCCGTTCTATTTTTTCAAAATAAGGATCTACAATTTCATCACCATCGATATAATACGATGCTAAAAAGAAATAATTTTCGTCATCCTCTTTTTTCTGCGCTACCTCTTTCATATCCGCACTTTTATGCTCTTCTATATCATAATCTTCTACTGCTTCAAGCTCAGATAATCCATCTATTTTTTCATATACTTTTTGAAGTTTCTTATCTCCTATTTTCACGCATTCTTCTTCTGCCTTACAAACTTCTTTTTCCTTCACACTCTTCATAGAACTATCGCATCCTGTTGTTAAACCAATTGCAACGACAAACCCTACTAACTTGCCATACAGTCTCTTCATATAAACCTCCGTCGTTCCATTCTACAAAAATATCATAATCAATTTCTAACGACTATGCGATACTTAATTATACAAACTGCAAAGAGATTTTCCGTGATTCGAGCAGTCTTCTTCGACTTAAATTGGCGCCAGCCTCTAGAAAATTATATGAGCGTTTTTTCGAATATATCGACCACAACTCAAATTATATCGGCGATTTTTTGCAATATATCGACTTACCGACAAAAAGTGAAAATAACAAGAGGAGATCGCTACTCTAGCGCCTCCTCTTCCTTTATGATTCATATACTGTAAACTGCGGTTTACTCGGATGATCTTTCACTTGCGCATCATCTGGAAACTTTGAAACTTTTCTATATAGGGCAATGTCGCCGATACAACCCACTGTTAGTAAAATCCCTAAAAATGAGATGGATTGCATATTCGTAGCTAACCCGATTACAATTGGCAAAATGCCAGTTGGTAAAAATGGCAGCATTAACACTTTTTTCATTTGCTTTACTGTAATCTCCTGTTTAGAATGCGCATATGCAACACCTAATTTCCAATTTACACCCCATTTCAGTTCACTCCACGGCACACCACCGATATAGCGAAATCCTATTAAATGTATCGCTTCATGAATACAAACAAGAACAATCATTGCGATAATAAAAAGAAACAGGGTTGGTAACGTAATTTCAATTTGAAACCCACCTGAAAGAAGTGAATGTAAAAAACTAACTCCTATCGCCAGAGCGAATGCTATACAACATGAATAGAAATTTAATTTCCCCATCGAAACAGTAACAGTCGTTTCTTTTCTTTTCTCCATCTTTCCCCTCCTAAAATGTAAATATATCTTTACAAAATTGTATAATATATCCAAAATAATATAAAGATATATTTACATTTATTCTTACACACAAAAAAAAAGAAAACGGCTACTTTACTTCGTAAAACAGCCGATTTCTTCTATATGTTTCATCGTACGTGCCAATACATCGTCACGCATTATAAAGCTAAATTTTCTATCCGTTTTAATGTTGTCAGGAATGTCTGTTAATAAAACAGATCCTTTCGTTTCTTCGTAATGCGTATGTTCTTCTACCGCACTAATTGTTGCAAAATAAATGTTTTTAATGATTATTTTGTCTTTTCCAGATACTTTATATTGTCCTAAGTAAGTTAAATCAGAAACTATGCCGCCGGTTTCTTCATGAACCTCTCGAACTGCCGCTTCTTCCGGTGTTTCCCCGAGTTCCACTTTACCACCTGGAAATTCAAGACCGCGACGTAAATGATGCGTTAATAACCATTGATCCCCGTACCGGCATACAACCCAAACATGCTTTGGCTCAGGAGAAAATGGATAACGTTCAAACGATAATTGTACAGTGTTGTGGTAATAATCTTTAAATTTGTACATGCCATTACTCCCCTATTGATGGTTACAAGTTTTTCCTACCACAAATTGTAGCATATTCTCGCTTTTCTGCATAATATTATCCAATTACAATCCATTGATTATTCCCATTTGCGCGACTAATTCTTTCGTCTCATGATTTCCTAAATCGTAAATCATTTTATATGCTTTTTGTAGTTGTTCATCATATCGGTCATTATTTGAATCGTGATGATACTCAACAAACGGAACGTGAGAACGTACAAATGAACCTAAATCCTCTACATATGCTTGATCGAAGTACTCTCTTAACTCCGTAATTTCCTCATCACTTGCGGAAATCTCAAAATTATACGTATCCGCCGTCTTCACTTGTGAAATTTGACCGTTTCCTATTGATATATAATATGTTTTTTTCGTCTCCATGTAACACCCTTCTTTCATCCTTTTAATTTCTATTGTTTTCATCAATTACAAAATTATGTAAAATAAAGAGAAGGAGGGATTTTATGCTCAAAATATTAATTATCGGTATTATAATCGTCCTAGTCATACTAGTACTCTCCGTCATGACGATTAATAAAGGCTACGCTTATAAACATTCTGTTGATAAGCCAGAAGATAACCCTTATACAAAAAACAGCAAGAAGAATTCATAATACGCTTCGTATACTACTTATTTAGCAAACGTCATATACAGTATTCGTTTACTGGCAGGTCAGCATAACTTTCTATCACTTTCACAATTTCTATTAAGTGCTTTACTGTTTGTTATTACCATTAAACAAATAAGGAAAAAGGATTCATTATTATTATTCTCATTATCAACTATATAAAATAACTGGAGGTATATATGCTAAAAGGGGTACAGATTACTTTTGCACTTATCGCTTTATGTATAGCAATCTATGGATTTTTTACTGGCAATAGAGAAATCATGCCTTATATGTTCATTTTCTTAGGATTAATGGCTTTCACTGTAGGGCTAGGAGAAATAAAACAAGACAGAAAATCTAGCGGTATACTCGCTTTCATGGCTGGAGCTGGTGCTTTATTTCTTAGTTTCTCAGAACTATTCCGGTAAGTAGTCTATTTAAAAGGTGGAGATTTATATGCTAAAAATCTTTCGCATTATATCCGCTCTTATTGTCATCGCTCTCGCTCTATCCGGAATGTTGACAAACGCACTTGTTACAATGCCTTATATGCTCCTCGCCTTATCTATTATGACTTTCATCATGAGTGCAGAAGAAAAACAGAAACAAAAGAAAGTACACAGTACACTCTCCTTCTTTTCTGGCGTATTCACTTTAATCGTTGCTATTATAATTTTTGTCTCTCGGTAATTATTTTTCTACTAGGAGGTTCAAATGCATATAAGAAAATTACAGCTAACCATCGTTTTTATTACGTTGATCTTATGTTTATACAGCACATTTACAATGAACTTTCAAATCTTTTCACCTATCATTTTGCTCCTCTTTAGTTTATATGGCATTTTAGTAGGAATTGAGACGATTCAAAAACAGCAAAAACAAATTGGAGCTATTAGCATCGGTTTAAGTCTTTTTACGATTGTTTTTGTTATTCCATTTATCATGTTCTTTTAAAGGAGGATTATATGTTAAAAAACATTCGAATTATAATCGCCACTATCGCACTTATTCTCGCCCTATTTAGCTTCTTCGCAAACCTCTCTATGCTGTTACCATACGTTTTTATCCTTTTGAGTATTATGTTTATCCTTTTTGGAATCGATGAAATAAAAGAGCGGCAACAAGCAAAAGCATTTGTTTATTTTCTCGGTTCTGCCTTTATTTTATATGTTGGGGTGTCTAGTATACTTTCATAAAAAAAGAAGAGCATTTCAGCTCTTCTTTAACTCACCATTTTCAATCCAATAATCGTCCCCATAATTCCAATGATACAAATAATCCGAAAAGCATTTTTCGGCTCTTGAAAGAATAAAATACCGACAACTGCTGCACCAAGCGTCCCAATTCCAGTCCAAACTGCATATGCAATTGATAACTGTATTTCTTGAAGCGCCATCGTTAAAAATTGAAAGCTAATAATAAATCCACCTATTAAAATAATATTATTCGTCCAATTATTATCTTTTGCTACTTTCTTTATCCCAATTACACCGACAATTTCAAAAAGCCCAGCTATAATTAAATACATCCACGCCATTTTATTTCACCTCTTCCTTGTCGCCACTAAATTTCAATCCGATAATAAATAGTGCTAATAAACAAACAAGGAAAATTTTAATAAACGAAAATGGCTCTTTAAAATACACAATATCTACTACTATCGTTCCAACTGTCCCAATTCCAGTAAATACTGCATATGCGGTTCCAATTGGGATTCTTTTCGTTGCTTCAATTAATAGATGAAAGCTAGCTAAAATTGCAATAAGTGTCAAAATACTCATCGAATTTGTTTTTAATCCTGTTGCCCAATATATTTCGATTAAGCCGCCAAATACTAAATACAGCCACGCCCTATTTGTACTAATCTCCTTTTTCTTTTGCACTTCTTCTTTTACCTCTTGTCGTATTTCTTGTTTTGAAGAGCTACGTTTCTTTTTTGGAAAAAGAATGTAAGACATCGCCCATATAAAATGAATCATAAGTACCGATGTCCAAACACTGACAATGGTATTAATAGTTTCATTTTGATAAAAGCCGATTCGTTTATTCAAAATCCATTCTTTCATATGAAGAATATAAGATCCACTTGGTAACTCTTGAGCTGGTACAAGCCCTATTACAAAAATAAATAAAAGCTGTGCAAGAATGAAAATGCCCACATGTTTATAAAAGTATTGCCGTTCTAATCGTGCATGCTCCTTTCCATATAGCTTCTCTTTTTGCATAGCTGTCATTTATCTTCCTCCTTTTTCAAATAACACTCTACCATTTCATCTATATACTTCATTGTTTCTGAATCAAGTCCATATACTTTTGCAATCTCTCCCTCTTCAGGTCTAATTAATTCCCAATACTTATTTATTAATTGTTCATCTTCTTGAAATACATGCATAGAAAAACCCACTACTTTTTCCGCCAATTGTTGAACTTCCGGTGAATCTACTGGTTCATTTATACACTCGCGAATTTCTCTTAATACTTGCAACCACTCTTTCGTTCTTTTATCATTTTCTTCAAATGTTGGTAAGCCCTGAATAATCTGCTGCTCTTCCTCATTAAAATACCTTTTCCAAAATTTCTCCCTCTGATCAATTCCCTGTACGGATTTTATAAATAACATTAAATCTTCTGTTCTAAGCTCCCCTGTTAATTCAATAGAATGAAATGTTGTATATAGTAGCTTTTCTAAATCCTGTAATCTTTTTACTTCCCCTTGTATCGTTTGAATTTCATTTTGAATCGCATTCTTCCATCTTTCTTCTTCTAAAATCCCCTTTTCTTCTTTTAATACTTCTTTTATTTCTGAAAGCTTAAAACCAAGCTTTTTAAAAGTTGTGATTTGCTGCAATGTAATTACATCATCTTTTGAATAGTAACGATATCCTGAATCGGCAACGTACGATGGTTTTAACAACCCAATTTCCTCATAATATCTAAGTGTTCTCGTCGTTACATTCGTTTCTTTTGAAATTTCGCCAATGCTATACTTATCCATCATTTCCTCCCTTTACTTTATTTATCTCTACTATAAACTTTGATGTATACGTTAAAGTCAATACTCTTCATACATACATTTCTACAAATAAAAAAACTGCCCTTTCACAGGCAGTTTCACTTTATCCAAATACTTTCTCAAGTTCATCTTTATCTTGGCTTAACCAGAAGTTCATTAAGCGTTGTGCTCCTTCTAAATCATGAAGCTTCGCTTGGCCACATTGTGTTTCATTTGCAGCTGGAATTTCTGTAATTTGAACCGCATCTTTTAATGTTAGTTCTAATAAATCAATGATTTCTCGAACTGTTGGTGTCCCGCTTACTACAAGATAATATCCTGTTTGGCAGCCCATTGGTGAAATATCGATAATATCAAAATGCGGATAACGATCAATATATTTACGTAAATTAAATGCTAATAAATGTTCTAACGTATGAATAACATCTGGTTTCATTGCTTGTTTATTCGGTTGGCAAAAACGAATATCAAATTTATTTACAATACCGTCACTACCTACGTTGTGAACCCCGCAATGTCTTACATAAGGCGCCTTTACAATCGTATGATCTAATTCAAAGCTTTCTACTGATGGCATACAACATCTCTCCCGCTTTCAATTTAATTCCGTTATATCCAATATGATATAACGTAAATCAACATTAGTAAAGTATTATGTACAGTCGTGCTATAATACTTTAAGACTATGCTGAAAAGGAGACCATTATGAAACAGATTTTTATTGGGATTATACGCTTTTATCAAAAATTCATTTCTCCAATGACACCACCAACGTGCCGCTTTCACCCAACTTGCTCTCATTATGGATTAGAAGCATTTCAAAAGCATGGTGCCCTGAAAGGATTTTGGCTAACTTGTAAGCGTATATTAAAATGTCACCCTTTCCACCCGGGAGGATTTGATCCTGTCCCAGATAAAAAGGATGACAAAGTAAATTCTTAATTGTCGTAGCCATTCACAACTAAATCTAATTTTCCTGTGTCAGGGTGAATAACAAGACCATGAACAGGTACTTCTTCAGGAAGTAATGGATGGTTACGAAGTACTGATACGCTATGTTCTACACTTTCCTCTACACTAGAGAAACCGCGTAAGAATTGTTCTAAATCGATTCCAGAATAACGAAGTGTATCTAATTTTTCTTCTGTTACACCGCGTTCTTTCATCTTCTCAATTGTGCTGCTCGCTTGAATTTTAGCCATACCGCAATCGTGGTGACCAACTACACATACTTCATCAGCACCAAGCTCGTATACAGCAACTAAAATACTACGCATAATACTTCCGAAAGGATGTGAAATAACAGCGCCTGCTACTTTAATAATTTTCACATCACCGTTACGCATATTCATTGCTTTCGGTAATAGTTCAACAAGACGTGTATCCATACAAGAGATAATAACCATCTTTTTGTTTGGAAATTTCCCTGCTACAAACTCTTCATATTTTTTCTCTTCAACGAATTTTTCATTGTACTGCATAATCTCTTCTAATGACTTCATAGTAAGGAACCCTCTTTTCTCTCATTTACACTACATAAACAGTGTACCAAAATATGAAAAACACAAAAAGCATATTGTATTATTATAAAAGCAATATATTTTCAGATAACCGACATAATTCTTTCAAAATATACACACAGCTTTGTAACAAGTCTCACATACTATACTCCTATTTTCACTATAAACTAATTGTAGATAATGTAAAAAAGGAGTGAATATTTATTATGTCCGACGTTCTGTTACTGAGTCGTTTTCAATTTGCAATTACTATTTTTTATCACTTTTTATTTGTACCTTTGACAATCGGACTTGTTATTTTAGTAGCATGTATGGAAACGCAATACGCCCGCACATTGAATCCAACATACCGCAAAATGGCAAATTTCTGGGGTAAATTATTTACAATTAACTTCGTCATGGGGATTATAACCGGGATTACGATGGAGTTCCAATTTGGAACAAACTGGTCTGAATACTCCAAATATATGGGAGATATTTTCGGGTCACCTCTCGCAATCGAAGCACTCGTTGCCTTCTTCTTAGAATCTACTTTCATGGGAATATGGTTATTCGGTAAAGACAAAATCTCACCAAAGTTCCGTGCCTTCTGTATGTGGATGGTTGCACTTGGAACAAATATTTCCGCACTTTGGATTATTACAGCAAACGGCTTTATGCAAAATCCAGTTGGCTACGTCGTACGTAATGGCCGCGCTGAATTAAATGACTTCTGGGCACTTGTTACAAATCCATATGCTTGGAACATGTTCTTCCATACTGTAATTGGTTGTTATATCGTTGGTGCTTTCTTCGTTATGGCAATTAGTGCCTATCATTTATTACGTAAAAACGAAGTGGAATTCTTCAAAAAATCATTCAAATTTGGTTTACTGTTAGGCTTATTCGCCGCAACTGTTACACCGTTTATGGGACATCAATCTGGTGTATCCGCAGCTAAATATCAACCAGCAAAAGGAGCTGCGATGGAAGCAGTTTGGGAAACTGGAAAAGGACAAGGCTTCTCGATTGTTCAAATTCCTGATGTAAAAAACGAAAAAAACTTTGAATTCCTTACGATTCCGAAACTAGGAAGTTTCTTCTACACAAACTCATTTGATGGAGAAATTGTTGGTTTAAAAGATATTCCGAAAGAAGATCGTCCAAACGTTAACCTCGTGTACTATAGCTTTCGCTTAATGGTTGCACTTGGTATGTTCTTTATGGCATTAACTTGGTATGGCTTCTATTTAAACCGAAAAGGAAAACTAGAAAACTCAAAACGTTATTTAAAAATCACAATATGTTCTGTTTTACTACCATATATCGCAATTAACGCTGGTTGGATTGTTGCCGAAGTAGGTCGTCAACCATGGACAGTTTATAAACTAATGCGTACAGCAGAATCTGTATCACCTATATCTGTTCCGCAGATTTGGTTCTCATTAATTAGTTTAATATTGTTCTATACTCTACTCTTAATTGCAGACGTATATTTAATGCTAAAGTTCGCGAAAAAAGGACCTGCTGCATTAGAAGAGCCTGCTACTGAAGGAGGTACAGCTCATGTCTCATGATATGCTTGCGATCATCTGGTTCGGTTTATGGGGCGTAATTTGGACAGTTTACTTCATTCTTGATGGGTATGCACTTGGTAACGGAATGATTTTTCCTTTCGTTGCGAAAGACCGACAAGAACGAAATCAATTACAAGAAGCAATCGGCCCATTCTGGGGTGGTAATGAAGTATGGTTAATTACAGCTGGTGGTGCAACATTTGCTGCCTTCCCAATCACGTATGCAAATATGTTTAGTTACCTATATACACCACTATTTTTAGTATTACTCGCACTGTTTGCTCGTGCTGCCGGGCTTGAATTTATGCATAAAGACGATTCACCAATTTGGCAAAAAACTTGCAAATGGGCATTTACAATTGGTAGTTTCCTAATCGCATTCTTATTCGGAGTTACGTTCGCTAACCTTTATTACGGACTACAAATCGGAAAAAATGGTTATGAAGGAAATTTACTTAGCTTACTAAATCATTACGGTATTTTAGGTGGCCTATTCTTCACTGCTATATTCGTCGTATCTGGTGCCCTTTGGGTTATGATCAAAACGACTGGTGAAGTATCTGATCGTGCTTATAAAATTGCAAGACCATTTTCAATGGCAGCTGCTATCATTTTAGCTATTTTCTATGTAGCAACTGCCAATCGTACAAACTTATTCCAAAACTTCACAGAGTATCCGGTACTATTCATTCTTCCAGTACTTGCTATGTTAATGAGTGTACTCGCACTTATTATGGTGTACAAACATAAAATCGGTCTTGCCTTCACATTCGTTTGCTTAACAATTGCGATGTTTATGACGACTGGTTTTGCGGGCATGTTCCCAAGAATGTTACCGTCACGTATTAACGACGCATACAGCACAACGTTATACAACGCGGCAGGTAGTCAGTTAAACTTAAAAATTATGTTCTTCGTTGCAATGGTTATGGTACCAATTGTTATTGGATATCAACTTTGGAGCTACAGTATCTTTAAAAATAAAATTCATAAAGACTCTGCTAAAGGGTATCACTAAAATAAAAAAAGGCACTTCACTTGAAGTGTCTTTTTTTGTACGTATGATTTTCGATAAGATGTTATATTTCTAATCTAACAACTATAATACAGAAGAATCATTAACAGCTCACAGCTAAATTGTAGCACAGGACAAGTTCATCATTTTATGCAATTTTACATATTTATCTATAAAGTAAATTGTATTCCCTGATCATTCGCATCGCTATCCCTTACATCTGCTGTACTAATACCACTAAATGTTTGTACTGTTTTTCCAGTATTGGATGATCCTGATCCATTATAAGCTTTCGTTTTTTCAATTGGCTGCACGTTATATTTATCACCTAAGTTAATTGTTCCGTTACAATTTTCAATAATAACACCTTCCACAACTGACGGCATTTTGTCACCTACTTTCATTTCGTTACTTTTATTTTATGAAAGGCGCCTAAAAAAATAGCATGTTTCAATAAGAAAAAGCACTCAGATTGAGTGCTTTTTCTTATTTACCTTTTTTATTTCTTTCACAAGCAATTCCATCGCCATCACGATCTAAATGCTTACCATAATACGGGCTGTCTCTTGTAATATCATAATATCCAGCATCGTTTGCTTCTTTACAGTTAGCAAAACGTTTCGGATCAGGTTTTACTTCTGGCTTCACTTCTGGTTGTGGTTGTTTTGCTCCTGGTCTTTCTTCAAATGGTAACGTTGCATTATATAAGAACTGAACGTATTGTTCACGACTTACATGCATTTTAGGTGCGAATTTACCATCACCAGTTCCAGCCGTAATATAATTTGATTTAATTGCAGTAATCGCAGGATTCGCCCATCCATTTCTATCTACATCAGGGAAATTATGATCTCCTCTTATTTGCAATTGGAATCCCCTTGTCAAAATTTGCGCCATTTCTTCACGAGTTAACGAATCTTTCGGTCTAAATTTCCCTGTGTTATCTCCAACGAATACACCCATCTCTGTTAAAGCAAGAATCTCTTTTTTAAACATAGTTGAACGATCCGTAACATCTTTATACGGATTGTTATACTGTTCTTTTACTGTCGGTTTTAAATGACGGAACATAAGAGCTGCAACTTGCTCACGTGTTACATCATCACCAAATCCAAAAATCCCATTTCCGTATCCAGCAACAACGTTTTTATTTGCTAAATCCATAATTGCTTTATAAGACCAATGATTGTTTGGAACATCTTTAAAATCTACACTTGCCTGCGCTGTTCCAATTGAAGTAAATGCTGTAGTTGCAACAATTGCACCTGTTAAAATTAATTTTTTTAATCCCATAATTGAGTCTCCTTCTCTTTCCTATAATAACCATTTAACAATATAACAAATTATTCAAATGTATTTTGTCACATTATGTCGAACACAAAAAAGAATCCAGAAGGATTCTTTTTCGCTAAGCATGAATGACAATTTTGGAGACAGTTGACTTCTTCAAAAATTTATTAGGGGTAATATTTTGAAAAAGAAAGCCTTTCATATGTAGGTTAACACCACTGGAATATATAGTAAATTGATAATATTTATACGGAAGATTGCTAATGTTTAGTATAGATACTTTCCACTATATAAACAGTGAAAAGTATCTACATGAAACAACATAAAGGTGCCTTCAAAGAAGACACCTTTCATAAACAAACACTATAAAACAGAATTTTTTATTGTTATACGATTGTTAGATACAAAAAGTAGAGGGAAATGTTTGTACGAAATTCTGCTTTATAAAGCCTGTCTACCACTTACATTTTAATCCTATTCCTCTGAAAATAAATACAATATGCACAATTACATACCAAAAAAAAGACACTCCATAGAGTGTCTCTACAACCATTTTACTTTTAATATATCGCCTTACATATATTTTAACATATATATCTTTATATTTTATTGAGAAAATTCAAAATCATCTTTCCTTTCATTTTCAATTATAAAATCATGTAATATAAAGGGTATGTCAAATTATTATACAAATTGAGGTGTACACTATTTATGTATTTTGGAATTATTCCTCTTATATTGTTTATTATTTTTCTTACCTCTTATTTAAAAGATCCACGGAAAATAATAAATGGTTTTTTATTTAATGCCTTTTTCTGTTTTTTCCTTGTTTTTTGCATGATTGCATCCTATTACTCGGATAGTGATATTCTACGCTACATTATATTTTTACCTACCTTAGCACTTATCGTTCTGATTCCTTTCGGTGTTGTTGCTTTAATGTTTGGGTTATTTCTTAATGCGAGAATTTTAATGCAACGAGAAGGCAGACGTTTTACTAACTGTTTAACACTTCTTGCTGCTTTAGGGATTTTATTCATGATGTTAATCCCTATCCTAAATCCAGCAAGTTTGTTCTCACCGCATTTCCAACCTATCTTTGTTGGAATTTCTCTTATAACTGTATATTTCTTTATACACTTATCTAATTTCTTAAGCGCTTATTTTCTATATCAATTCAACAGGCCAAGGCGTAATCAAGATTTCATCATCGTTCTTGGTAGTGGCTTAATTAATGATAAAGTACCGCCTTTACTTGCAAGTCGTATTAATAAGGCAATCGACTTTTACTGGAAACAAGTCGCTGTAAATACACCACCAACAATCATTTTCTCTGGTGGACAAGGTCCAGATGAAGGCCTCCCAGAGGCAGAAGCGATGCAAAATTATGCGATTGAAAAAGGAATTCCGCTTGAACATACAGTGCAAGAAAATCGCTCTGTAAACACGTATCAAAATATGTCATTCTCTAAACAAATTATGGATTCTTTAAAGCCTGAAGGTAAGTATAGAAGTATTTTTACAACGAATAATTTCCACCTTTTCCGCGCTGGTATATATGCACGACAAGCGGGGCTTAATAGCCAAGGAATAGGATCAAAAACTGCATTTTATTACTGGCCTAATGCAATGATTCGTGAGTATGTCGCAATTGTTGTGATGGGACGTAAACGTCATATGAAAGTTTGCGGAGCTATTTTAGGATTCTTTTTACTCCTATCTGTACTTAGTTTTATCATTTCTTAATAACCTCCCATCCTTTGAAAGGATGGGATTTCTTATACTTATTTCCATAACATTTTAATAATAATGTTTCCTGCATACATCCATTAAAGGAGAATTTTTTCAAATTAAATGTTAAAATGGAAGTTAGGTGTGAATTACGTAACAAATAAGAAACTAGTTTGAAACGAGGAAATTACATGGAGAAAATTATCAAAAACAAGCCCAATAAGCTAAAAATCGCTTCAAAAGCTTTGATGATTATTATTGGGGCATTTATCACAGCATACGGATTAGAAGCGGTATTAATTCCAAATAACGTATCCGACGGTGGTGTAACTGGTTTAAGTATCGTTAGTTCAAGATTATTTGGATTGCCATTAGGAGCTCTAATCGCAGTTATTAACATTCCTTTCGTTTGGTTAGGATATAAACAAATCGGTAAAAGTTTTGCAATTTATTCTATTATCGGGATCGCTTCATTAGCAATCGGTACCGTTGTCATGCACGGAATACCAGCTATTATTGAAGGTGATACATTACTTGTTACAGTTGTTGGTGGTATTATTATCGGTTTCGGTATGGGACTAGCATTACGTAACGGCGGCGCGTTAGATGGAATCGATATGCTAGCTGTATTACTTTCTCGTAAGTTACCATTTGGAACGAGTGACCTTATTTTATTCTTAAACATGTTCGTATTTATTTTCGTATCAACAGTATTCGGTCTTCAAGGAGCTATCCTTTCGGCAATTGCTTACTTTATCGCTTCGAAAGTGATTCATATCGTTGAAGTTGGTTTAAGTGGTTCAAAAGCATTTAAAATCATTACAAAAGAGCCTGAATTAATGGTAGAAACAATTCGTGATCGCTTAGGCCGAAGCGCAACGTACAATGAAGTTTATGGCGGTTATTCAAGAGAGAAATTTAAAGAAATTTCTTGTGTAATTAACCGTTTAGAAGAAAGTAAAATGAAAGACTTGATTAATGAAATCGATCCAAATGCCTTTATTACAGTTTATGACGTAGCAGAAGTAAAAGGCGGTAACTTTAAGAAACGTGATATTCATTAATCATTATGGATAAAGAGGGTGTGCCAACAATTTGGCACACCCTCTTCTTATTATTAAGTTGCGATCAATATATTCTAATAATCGCTAATATATTTTTACTCTCCCCACCTTCCCCCTCTCTTAATCCATACTACATATTTTTGAAAGGCGGG
Source organism: Bacillus cereus group sp. TH152-1LC (assembly GCF_027710505.1). NCBI lineage: Bacteria > Bacillati > Bacillota > Bacilli > Caryophanales > Bacillaceae > Bacillus > Bacillus cereus group sp. TH152-1LC. The sequence goes on from NZ_JAQFNK010000013.1 coordinate 64,751, forward strand.
CACTTCTTGTTGAAAACGAAGCGGAACATATAGAAAAAGAGTACATGTACATAATATCCATAGAACACCAACTACAAAATGAAATTTCATCGTTGTGCTAATAAACAAACTGAGAAATAAGACGAGGAACATAATCAAACTAAACCTTTTATATAGAGTCATAATAACCTCCTCCTTATAACTTAATTGTACCAGCTACAAGGAATTAATTTCCATAACAAAAAAAAGACCGAAAAGCAAATTCTACTTTCCGGTCTTTATAACTACCTTCTTTTCGTAATCTTTCCTGAACCACCAACCCTCGTTTTTGGGGGAGATGTATTTTTTGGCGGCGTTTTAATAGATGATTTCGGCTTCACATCTGATCCGCTCGAGCCACCTGGTGTTTTTGTGATTGTCCCTTTGCTTCCAGTAGACGGCGGAGGGGTACTACTTCCTTTTTTCGTAATACTTCCTGTATCTCCTACAGAAGATTTCGAATCTACATTATCGCCTCGCTTAATGATAGATCCTTTCCCTTCCTTCGTAATTGGAGGAGGTGTTTTCTTTTCTTCTTTCGTAGGCGGTCTTTCTGGAACAACTGGCTTATGATTTTGTCTGTCATTATATCCTCGGTAATCACCGTATGATGATTTTCGTGAACCGAATATATCATTTAAAATACTTCCCATAATATATCCTTGCAGGAAGGATGGTTGGTAATTTTGACGGACAAATTCTTCATTGCTTACTTCAATTAACGTATCAGATGGTTTCTCTTTATCCTTTTGCAAATTATACATTTTATCAGAATAAACGAGGAACATTTGATTTTCGTCTTCTTTAGATGCTTGCTTCGGTTTCCTTTCGGCTATAAGTTCCTTCGCGACTTCAGGAACTGACCGATTGGCGGCCCTATACACGTAAGATTCTTGTTTACCTTCTTTTGCAACAGACTCAAGTGGATAACGATCTTGAATCGACTTTGTCTGCCCGCCTTGACAACCTGATAAGGCATATCCAGCAACAACAAGTAATGTAACGATAGCAAGTATAGGGATCACGAACGATTTAATCATGGTAAACAATCGGTTTGACATGATTACGCCCCCTTACGTTGCTCTTATAATTTGTACATCAGCAGGAATAATTGCTTCTCCCTCATACATCATTGTGCGACCATTTTGCCATTCAATACGCAATAATTTTCGGTTATCGGATTGGAATTCCCATACATGCTGTTCCTCTGAAGCAGAGAATGGTGTTTTCCCCATCCCAACAACACGTCCGTTATATTGCTCTTCCATATGGTACTCTGTATCATCCATTTCAATTGTCGTCGGAATTTCATCAATCGAATCTAAGCGACCATCAATGGGTGTATATAATTTGTAATACGTATTTTCACGGTCTTCAATTTTTAAATAACGAATATCTTTCCCGTCTTGCAGCGTTAAAACAATTTCTTTACGAGAATGCATACTCGTTTTCCCAGTTAATTCGTACATAACTAATGAAACTTCAATCATATCGCCAGGAGCTAACGTTAACAAACTTTTTTCTGGTTTCGGTGGCTCTGGGCTCTTCATTATATTTTTAATTCGTTTAAATAAACTCATGATTTACCCCTCCTTCTCTCTTTATAAACAAGCACCTAAAATAAGTGCACCAACGATATGTAATGATCCGGCCAACATCGCATGCGCAACACTGCCTTCTTTCGTACCTTCTTCTAAATCTAAGCCAGCCATTTTCTTTAGCACAAATTCGATAAACATTTCTACCACTAATAAAATAACAAAAGAAACTGCTGATGCAAGTAGCGCTTGCCATAAGTCATTTGCTTTCGTTATGGATTGAGATAAAATGTACCCTTGCGCGAACAATTTCATAACGAAACGCGTTGTTACAGCTGTATTCCCACTCTTTATTTCTTTTAAATCATTGTACTTAGTAAAAATTGAATCAACCCACATAATTGCAAATAAAAGTACTGCACTTGCTCCAGTCCATACAAGCATGGCTAATACATTTGTCCATGTCATTGCAAAACCTCCTCTAAAAAATAATAGAAAACCGACATGAATTCTCTTCAGACATGTCGGTTTCTTTGTCTATTCTATATTATTTCTCATACTGCTTCATAATACGAGCTAATTCATCGTCAACAGCAGAATTTTTGTTTAAGCTTGCAAATTCATCATCTAATGACTTTTCTTTTTTGTACACTTCGCCGCTTGCTTCTGCTTCAGCCTCTAATTGAAGAGCCTTTTCTTCCATACGGCTTAAACCAGCTTTTGCTGAATTTGAATCAAATCCAGACATCGCTTGATTAATATTCTTTTGTGCTTTCGCTGCATTTACACGTGCTACAAGTGTTTCACGTTTATTTTTCAGCTCTGTTAATTGCTTACGCATTTCTTCTAGCTTCAGGCGAAGATTATCAGCAGCAGCTTTATTTTGCTCATAGCTTGCTTTATATTCATTCATCTTTTGCTCTGCGTTTTGTTTTTCTTCAAGAGCACGACGCGCAAGGTCAAGATTGCTTGCTTGCACAGCCATATGAGCTTGCTCTTCACGTTTTTTCACAAGTGCTTCTTGCTCTTCAAATAATATTTTGAATTTCTTCTCAAGTGCGATTTGAGCTGCTACACTTTTCTCAGCTTCTTGTACATCAGCTTGCATATCGCGTAAATATTGATCCGTCATCTTAACTGGATCTTCCGCTTTTTCAATTAATGAATACACATTCGACATAGTTAAATCTCTTAATCGTTTAAATACAGACATCCAAATTCCTCCTATGATATACCTCATATTTCAAATTCACTACTTGGAAAACTGAAAAATCTCCCTTTACAGTAAAGAATATTCATTTTTACAACCTATGTGTTTATTATAACAAAACTAAGATGTCCTTACATGTTATTTCCAAAATACAGCCAATATAATATGACATTCCATATAAAACATTGTATTCCTAATATATTCTCATTCATTCTCTTTAGAATTGACCTATTTTTATGCACTTTCACTAAATTACATTATTGTAATGTTACTGTAAGCTAACTCGATAGTTGCATTCCGATATTTCTTATACACTAATACCAGAAGCAACAAACAAGCTTCTCATCATTTCAGAACTAATACAAAAACTGTATTTACAATAAAACATGTAAAAGGAGAAATCATCATGAAAAAATTAGTAGGTATCGGATTAGCAGCAGCAATTTCACTTGGAGCATTATCAGGTTGTTCTTTATTAGGAGAGAAAGCGAACGGCTTAGTATTATACGGATCAGAAGAACAAGTTCAAAAAATTACAGATCAAAATAAGAAAGAAGTAAAAGAAAAAGACTTCTATAAAATGAAAATGGCAACATTAGAGGGTAAAAAAGTACTTGTAATGGATAAGAAAACTGGTGATGAACTCGTTAAGAAAGAACTACTTAAAAAAGTCGGTAAAAATGATGATACAAAGGCAATCGATAAATTGCCAGCTGTAACAGCAGACGAAGGCGTGCTATTCGCAAAAGAGAAGGTAGAAAACGCTACGCTTGATGGAGCAAAATTAAAATATGAAGGCAACACAATTATCGGTGATGGCCGTTCTTATGCAGATATGTTTGCTATCGTTGATGATGCAACATATGTAAATGTAAAAGGTGAAGAAAAATCTGTAGGTATTTTGAAATTTGATAAAGACCCAAGCAAAGAGCTACCTGGAGCAAATGGAGTAGAAGCTTCTCAACTTGTAAAAATTAAAAAGTAAAACAAAAAAAGCTTTGCGAAATTCGCAAAGCTTTTTTGCTATTTATGAGCAACTTGCTCCATATCCGGACTACAAGTTTGCGACTGACATGACTTATTTAAAGAACATGCTGCGCATTTTCCCTTTTTACTTCTCTTTACAAAATTAACTAACGTGTATGCTGCATAACCAAAAATGATAGCTCCAATTATAATATTGACCATCATCACAATACATCTCCTTCTAGAATCCGAGTAAGGATCCAACTTGGTATATAATGAGCGTTAATATATAAGCAACAACAAGTGGATACACGACAGAGAAAATCGTCCACTTCGCTGATCCTGTTTCACGTTTAATAACGGCTACTGTCGCTAAACACGGAACATATAATAAAATAAAGAACATAAATGCATATGCTGATAGCGCCGTATAATGTGCCCCCATTACATTTCCTAACACATCTTCTTTCACCGCATAAATAATTGCCATTGTAGAAACGACAACTTCTTTCGCTAAAAATCCTGTTAAAAGGGATGCAGCAGCTTGCCACGTTCCAAATCCAAGCGGTGCAAATAGCGGTGCGATAAATCCACCAATTATCGCTAAGTAACTGTCTCCCATATCAACACCAAATCCTGATGGACCTGCATAGTTTAATAACCAAATGACAACAGAACCACCGAAGATGAATGTACCTGCTTTACGAACAAACCCTTTCCCTTTCTCCCACGTGCTTAGCCATAACGTTTTCGCTTGTGGCACGCGGTACGGCGGTAGTTCAATGACGAAAATAGACTTTTCCGCTTTTAAAATGGTAAGAGACATAATTTTTGTAAAGAGTAATGCAAGAACAATACCTGCAACATATAAAGAAAATACAACAGTTGCCTGACTATTAGGGAAGAATACTCCCGCAAATAATGCATATACAGGTAAACGTGCGGAACAAGACATAAACGGTGTTACAAGAACTGTAAGTAAACGTTCTTTTTCTTGTTCAATCGTTCTCGCTGCCATAATACCTGGAACGTTACATCCAAAACCGATAATCATCGGAATGAACGCTTTTCCGTTTAAACCGAAGAACTCCATAATTCTATCCATAACAACTGCAATTCGTGCCATATATCCTGAGTCTTCTAATAATGAAATGAAAAAGAAAAGTGCAAAGATTTGTGGAACGAATACTAATACCGCACCAACACCAGCAATAATACCTTCTGTAACGAGTGCTTGAATAAAATCAGAAGCTCCAACACTTGAGAGCCCAGCTGTCACCCAATCCGTAAGCTGTCCACCAAAAAAGCCATCTAATATATCCGATAAAGGTGTACCAATCCACGTAAACGTAACCTGAAAAATAAAAAACATAACTGCTAAAAAGATTGGAAGTCCTAAAATTTTATGTGTAATTAATCTATCAATTTTTTCCGAAAAAGGAATTTTTCCTTCTTTCTCATGCTGCATAACATTTGTTTTTAACTTTTCAATATACGCTTCACGAGTTTTGTAAATATGCTCTTCCAACGTACAATCAAGTTTTCCTTCTAAGCGAGATCGAATGGCTACAAGTTCCTTATAAATTGGTAATGCTTTCATTTCTTTTTCTACTACTTCGTTATTGCTTAAAAATTGAAGAGCTAACCATCTTGGATGCTTATAATTCGCTGTCTCTAAAAGAGCTATTACCTCTCCAATACCTTCATCCATTTGTACACCATATGAAATAACGAATGGCTTTTTCTCTTTTTTGTCATTTTCTTTAAGAGTCGCAAGTAGTTCTTCACAGCCTTTTCCGCTTCTTGCAACGACAGGAACGACTGTTACACCTAATCGTTCTGATAATCGTTTTACATCAATTACAATGCCTCTTTGCTTTGCCACATCAACCATATTTAATCCAATTGAAACTGGCTTTCCAAATTCAAGTAATTGCAACGTTAAATGCATGTTTCGCTCGAATTGTGAAGAATCCACTATATTTAACATATGATGGAATTCATCTGTTAGTAGAAAATTCGTAACGACACCTTCATCACGCGAAACTGGATTTAAATCATAAACACCTGGTAAATCAATTAAGGTTCCTTGCTTATCTTTTAATTTACCAACCTTCTTTTCTACTGTTACACCGCTCCAGTTTCCTACATATTCATAAGAACCAGTAAGTGCATTAAATAATGATGTCTTCCCTGTATTCGGATTCCCTAGCAAAGCTACCTTATTCACGCTAATTCCACCTTTATCATTTTCGCGTCACAATGACGAATACTAATTAACTGTCCACGACACTCCAATGTACAAGGACCTTTGAACATCGCCTTTTGCTTCATGCGAAGTTCGCTTCCTTCAGAAAGACCGAAAGCAGCCAATCTTCTCTTTAATAGATGATCTAAAGACTGAACACTTTTTACTAGCACTTTCTCACCAATTTTAATATCTACTAAGCTCATAACCTTCCCCCTCAGAAGAGAATGATAATTATTTTCAGAAAAATTATAGCACAATCTATTTCTCTTGTACTATACCCTTTTGCTTCATATTTATTAACATTTCGCTACAATTCTATTTCAATTATTGTCATACTGTATTCGTTTGCCATTCTCATCCATTTCGCTTACAATAAACAATAGCAAATAAAGAATCTCGTTATCACTGGGGGAGCCATGCCGCTGAGAGGGAACACTTCGTTCCGACCCTTCGAACCTGTTAGTTAATGCTAACGCAGGGATTGTGCAAACGTCCGAAATACACATACCTCTTTTTTATTTACGTATTTCGTATCCTCCTATGATACCTATTCTTTTTTGTACAACTTGGATTTAGGGGGAGACAACATGCGTAACACCAATTTACAAGCGATGATCGAATCTGCTATTCTTGCAGCCTTCGCCTTGGTCATCGACATTTTACCAATATCAATCAAACTTCCAACAGGCGGTTCCATTTCATTTGCTATGATTCCTATTTTTATTATCGCATACCGCTGGGGCTTCAAAATGGCTTTCTTAGGAGGCTTAATTTGGGGATTATTACAAATTGTCGTAGGCGATGCTATTATCGTCACACCAATTCAAGTACTAATTGAATACTTCGTTGCTTTTGCATTCATTGGATTTGCTGGTTTATTCTACCGTCCAATTCAAAAAGCCCTTTTAACATCCAATGAAAATAGCTTAGAACAATCCAGTTTAGGTAGCCGTAAAGACAAACCTTCACAAAAACAAAACGAAGGAAAGAAAGTTATTGGTTACATTATTGTTGCTACATTTGTTGGTAGCTTTGCTCGCTATTTCTGTCACTTTATCACCGGTATTATTTTCTGGGGACAATATGCACCGAAAGGTCAATCAGCTGTCCTATATTCATTAATTGTAAACGGTAGTGTAATGATTGGTTCCTATATTCTATGTACCGTTTTACTTATCTTTTTATTTCTTACTTCACCACGTTTATTCAAAAGCATCAATGCTTATCAACTGAATTCGAAGAAAAAGAGCGCTTAATAAGCGCTCTTTTTTTCATATCGTAATATCAATTAAAAATACAATAAATGCACAAAAGAAAATAAATACCATTATACTTAGCCAATTGCTATGCACGGTTCATCGACTCCTTACATAACCTCATTTTCTAACCAGATTATATCGCTTAAAAATAAAGATTAGGTAAAGATAATATGAAAATAAATTAAAAAAAGCGTAGCATGTGCCATCTACGCTTTTTTCGGTAAGTAAAAGTAAAATAATACACCGTCTTCTGTATTCTTTACTCCATATTCAGCATCGTGTAATTCTAAAATATTTTTAGAAATAGCTAACCCAAGCCCCGTTCCACCTTGTGAACGCTTGCGAGCTGCATCCACGCGATAAAAACGATCCCAAATTTTATCTAATTGCTCTTCTTCAATGTGAGTACCTTTATTTTCAATACACACTTTTATACGGTCCTTCTCATCTATTGTAGAAATCATAATATCTTCTTTATTTGGTGTATAACGTATAGCATTCGTAATGAAGTTCACGATGATTTGTTCAATCCGACTTTGATTTGCAACTACTTCAAATGAACATATATTTTTATGCACATGCAGTTCTTTTTTCTCTATTTCCACAGAAAGGTGTTCACATATATCTTCAATTACTGTATCAATATAAAATGCATCCTTTTTCATTTTATATGTACCTGACTCAAATTTAGCTAGCTCAAGCATATCCAAAATTAACGTATCCATTTTATCTACTTCTCGTTCCATTGCTTGAAAATAATACTCTTTTTTATGTTCAGCTACCCCGTCCTTTAAAATAGAAATACAGCTTTTCATAATACTGAGCGGTGTTTTCAATTCATGGGACACACCAGAAATAAATTCTTTCCGCGTATTTTCTAACTTTCTTTCCTTTTCAATATCTTGTTCTAGCTGTCCAATATGCGAATGGAGCTTATTGGATAATACATTAATATTTTTTGATAAATCACCAATTTCATCTTTTGAAGTAATCGGTATTTGTTCTGTGAAATCTAAGTGTGCTATTTTCTTCGTCGTATCATTTATTTTTAATAACGGCTTTGCAATTTGTTTAGAGTAATAGAACGAAGTGAGAAAAATGAGAACGACTACAAATGCAATGATGTAGATATAGTAATCTTGCACCATTTGTACAGCCTCATCTACAGGCTGTAAAGAAGCCATCGCATATATATAAGTTACTGATCCATCTTTTTCTTTTGTTGGCTTGATTAATAATTTATATTTAATATCATTTTTTTCATAGTCCATTGTTTGTATTGCATATTGTATTTGCTTGCTCTCTTTTAATAATAAATTAGTTTGAAATTCTTTTATGTTATCTAAGAAGATGCTATTTTTATAAATTGGATTTATAGGACCTGTTACATCAGGAAGCTGAACTTTCGTAACACGCCCACTTATGTAAGCATCTAATTCTTGAGCAGATTCTTCCTGGACAGCTGGTTTCTTTTCTTTAATAAGTTGTTCTTGAGCCGCTCTCTTTTTCTCCTCATCTAATTTCATTTTCTCCTGAAATGCTTTTTCTAACGGTTTATTAGATCCGCTTAAATTTTGCTTGCCTAACGAGAAAGAGAATGGAATATAACTATCATCTTTTTGCACGCCAGAAAAATAAATTTCTTGTTCTAAAAAATGCCCTGATGATTTATTATCAATCTCCTCTATATTGACGAGATTACCTAAGGGAATCTTGAATATTTGTTGTCCAAAGCTCTTTTGTTGCATACGATTTATTGTTACTTCAAAATAAAAATCATCCACATGTTTTAAATTCCCATTCTGATCTAATGTCGTAATCCACGTATTATTTTCCCGAAAAAAGTCTTGCTCCAGTTTCTGAATTCCTTCTGCACTTCCTGCATAGTTCAAATAATTCTTCTCAAAGGAATTTAAATTCACTTTAATATCTTCTACTTTTCGGTTCGCATAATATTGTTTAAAAAATATCGTTTGTCCAATAAATATCGTCGCTAAAATTAACATACATAATGCTGTTGTGAGAGTAAATAATTTTAGTACAATCCCTTTTCTCATACATTCCCCTCAAATTTATAACCTGTTCGTACTACAGTTGTAATGTACTTTGCTTTCTCTCCTAATTTATTTCTTAAATTACGAATATGACTATTAACCGTTCGATCATCACCAGCAAATTCATATCCCCAAATTCTTGAAATTAATTGTTCCCTTGTTAGTACAATTCCTTGGTTTTTCATGAAATACACTAATATTTCAAACTCCGTATGCGTTAAACTAACATCTGCCTCATCAACAGTAACAGTACGTGACGGAAAATGGACGTGGATGCCATGAATCGATAACGTATCATCTTCGTTCTCTAAAGGTTTCTTCAATGCTTTTCTACTTTCTAATAATCGTTTCGCTCTTGCTAATAGAATGGGTGGACTATACGGCTTCGTCACATAGTCATCCGCCCCAAGTTCAAATCCAAGTAACGTATCATCTTCATCTACACGCGCCGTCAGCATAATAATAGGAACCTCGGATGTCTTACGGATTCTTCGGCAAACGGACCACCCATCAAGTTCCGGCAACATAATGTCTAAAATAACTAAATCCACCTCTTCTTGCTCAAATACGACTAAAGCTTCTTTCCCATCCCTCGCTTCAAACACTACATATTGCTCACTCAAAAAATAATCCTTTAATATTTCACGCAAAATATCTTCATCTTCCACAATTAAAATATTTTTTGACATAACCCATATATCCCCCTCTCGCTTTCAAAAACTACAACTTCATTTCGAATAACTAGCCTTTAACTTCGCCTCGATAATATATCTATCTGGTGCATCACCTATATAATCAAATGGATAGCAAGTCGTCAGTGTTAATATCGGTTCTTCTTTTTTTATAATAACAGTACGATCATCCGCATGGGTAATCCATATCTTTTGAATTTCGTATGTGTACGTTTTATTATCATACTCTAAAACAAGAGTGTCTTTTTCTTTCAACTCTCCTAAATCTGTAAATACCGTATCCCGGTGCCCACTTAGTACCGTATGTCCCCCTCCAGATGGCGTTGTCGTTAAATCACTAACGAACATTCCAACTCCTTTTTTCAGCGTTACCTCATTCGCTCCCCAGTATATAGAAAACTTCTTCTTTATTTTCGGTATATTTAATAGTGCAACCTTTTCTCCTTCTTTATGTTCTGTTTGAGATGAAGGTACTTGGGAAGCTACAGGTGTTTCGTAAGCAAGTTGATTATGTTGTATATTTTCAAGGCTCTTTAGTTCTTCTTTCGTTAATTGTTGAGCAGAGCTTTTTCCTTTATACCATTCCATAGCGTAATATGATCCCATACATAGTCCTATCGCCATCAATATGATACCGATATAATTGAGTAACTTCATGTTTCATCCCTCCATGCCAAAAATGGTAGGAATAACCTACCATTTTTAATATATGAAATTATCCCATTCTTTATAGGACAATATTTTATTTACACCTTAACTTTATTACGACGTTTCAAACCAAATAATGTCCCTATCCCTACAAAGCACGCACTTAGTGCCATCATTGCTGCATTATTAGATGCTGTGTTTGGCAATTTTTCACCTTGTACAACTGGCTTTGCTACTTCTTTCTTTTGACCGTCCTTCATCACCGCTTCTTTTTTGGCCATATCATTTTTTTGCTGTTCTTGCGCTAGTCTCTTTTTCTCTTCTTCACTCTTTTGCTGTTCCTTAATCAATGCTTCTTTTTTTTCCTTATCATTTTTCAACTGTTCTTGTGCTAGTCTCTTTTTCTCTTCTTCACTTTTTTGCTGTTCTTTAATCGCTGCTTCTTTTTTCGCTTTATCTTGCTGCAGTTGCGCCGCTTCTTCCTTTGTTACTGTTCCAGTATCCGCGCTTGCTACTGAAGAATATCCTACTGTTAACAGTGCCATTGCACAGATTGGTAATAGTTTCTTTTTCATTTTATATCTCTCCTTTTATACGTTTTACATCACTTCGCATCGGATGTATCACTAGAATAAACAAGAGATATAAATATAAGATGCAGATGAAATATATTTCATTTAAAGATTTCGTTGTAGAAAAATAAAAAAAACATCGCAATATATACGATGTTTTTTTCGGGTGTGTGTCTCAATATTTACATGTTACTTTCGCGTGATTTAGAAGTAGAATAGGCCGGAGCGATAACTAATTGTCTCGGCTCAGTTTTCTTTAAGTGATTTTTGACGTTACACTTACGACGTTGAACAACCCACGCTTTAATAGGGTTTGTCAAAATAATCTTTTGCTCTTCGTTAGGGGCCTCTTCTTCAAACCTACAACTTTCGCTCCATTTATTCCATTTCATTGTAAATGTAGAAGAATGATCGTCTTCTCGATCAAACAAGTGCAAAAAATCCATTTCGCCAGCTAGCATTACGGTGTTGCTAGTTGCTAAAAAAGAAAAGGTCGTCCAACGTTTCTCCATGCCCTCCTACTCCTTTTTCACATATAGAGTGCCTAAAACTTAATTTACCTAAAATATGCTTGCCTTTTACCTTACACCTATAGTTTATCCAAAACACTACTAGGCAACTATCGATTTGCCTTACAACTACCTTACATTTTTGTAAGAAACAAAAAACCTTCACTCTCTATACGTGAAGGTTTCTCATTTCTCATCTATGTGATCTTTCATATGATCCACTCCAGCTTCTTGCAGCTGTGACATCATACCGTGGGAAATTGCGCCTAATACTAAAGTCATTCCAATTAGTGAAATCCGAATCGCTGGTACATCAATTATGTAAGCCAAACTGCCAAGAACAATTGTTAAAAGCAATGCTTTTATAAATGTTGCACTTGTATACTCTTTCTTTCTCATCATAATCACCCTTTATGGAAGCGTTTTCTTGATGTAATCAGTATATCATATCATCTGACTATTTTGTGGGGATTTCTGTAAAAAACTTATATCTTCTTTGACTTTTTCCTTTCTATCCTTTACAGTCGAAATGTTCACAAGTTTTACACTGTAGGAGGACTCCAATGAATATTGAAATAAAAGACACTTTAATTTCTGAAAAACAATTACAAGAAAAAGTAAAAGAACTAGCACTTCAAATCGAACGTGACTTTGAAGGAGAAGAAATCGTAGTAATCGCTGTATTAAAAGGATCTTTCGTATTCGCTGCTGATTTAATTCGTCACATTAAAAACGATGTAACAATCGACTTTATTTCTGCATCTAGCTACGGAAATCAAACAGAAACAACTGGAAAAGTAAAACTATTAAAAGATATCGATGTAAACATTACTGGAAAAAACGTAATTGTCGTAGAAGACATTATCGATTCTGGTTTAACACTTCACTTCCTAAAAGATCATTTCTTTATGCATAAACCAAAAGCATTGAAATTCTGTACGTTACTTGATAAACCTGAGCGACGTAAAGTGGACTTAAAAGCTGAATATGTTGGCTTCCAAATTCCAGACGAATTTATCGTTGGCTACGGTATTGACTGCGCAGAAAAATATCGTAACTTACCATTTATCGCTTCAGTTGTAACGGAATAATATAATAGAATAAACTTCCATCAATTACTGGTGGAAGTTTATTTTCTATCACGATTCGTAAAAGACAAAGGGAGAGAAAAAAATGACAAAAACAAAATTTGAAAAAGTACTCCTCATCGTAAATCCAAAAGCAGGACAAGGTGATTTACATACGAACTTAACGAAAATCGTACCACCTCTTGCGGCAGCCTTTCCTGACTTACATATCCTTCATACGAAAAGGCAAGGTGATGCAACAAAATATTGCCAAGAGTTTGCTAGTAAAGTAGATTTAATTATCGTCTTTGGTGGTGACGGCACTGTATTTGAATGCACAAATGGCTTAGCACCTCTTGAAACTAGACCTACACTTGCAATCATTCCAGGCGGAACTTGCAATGACTTCTCTCGCACACTAGGTGTTCCGCAAAACATCGCTGAAGCAGCAAAACTTATTACACAAGGACATGTAAAACCAATTGACGTCGCAAAAGCAAATGACCTACACTTCTTAAACTTCTGGGGCATTGGACTCGTCTCTGAAGTATCAAACAATATCGATGCGGAAGAGAAAGCAAAGCTTGGGAAAATTGGTTACTATTTAAGTACCATTCGAACTGTCAAAAATGCTGAAACATTCCCCGTAAAAATTACGTACGATGGACAAGTATATGAAGACGAAGCTGTCCTTGTTATGGTTGGAAACGGTGAATATCTTGGCGGTATCCCGTCCTTTATTCCGAACGTAAAGTGCGACGACGGAACACTTGATATTTTCGTTGTAAAATCAACAGGCATTCAAGCGTTTAAAGATTATATCGGAAAGAAACTATTTGAAGACTCAAATGAAAATGACATCTTCCACGTAAAAGCGAAATCCATTCATATTGAAACAAAAGAAGAAAAAGAAGTAGATACAGATGGAGAAAGCTCGCTTCATACACCTTGTCATATTGAGTTATTACAAGGGCACTTTACGATGATTTATAATCCTGCGGTTGTGTAATGCAAAAAGCCGAGCTAAAGTTTCAACACTTTGGCTCGGCTTTTTATTATCACGGCATTTGGATTTACTCTTACATTTTTAATATAAATTTTCGTAATCAAACTCCACCCAATTTTTCCAGTGCGTATTAGAATCCTTACTCACAATAATACTTGGATCTTTCTTCTCTATTGCAGCGGCTACTGATTGGAAAAATTCATTTTCACTTACTTTCTCTTCTTCAACATGTTGCCATTCTTCCGTTTCATATGTTACTTCCCAATCACCTTCTAAGCCGAATTCTTCTAAAATCTCTTCTTTATCCCACCATACTAATTTTCGAGCTTCGTCATGAGTAGCAAGCATACGCATGAAATCTCTCGGATAAGACTCTGTCGTTTGTACTTTTATTCCGTTATGTACGTACTCTTCTTCTGTAAATTCATATTCAAAATGATGATCGCGAATTTTCACACCACCGCTATGAATATCTGGTATAAATTCACCTTCATTATCAAATAATTCATAATCTCCATCATTTAATTGCAAAATACCATCATCACCAATTGTATGATTTATTCTATCACCGTATACGTGAATATCATTACATACACCTAATGAACCTACACCGACAATTTGAAACACCATTAACCAATCCTTATTATCTTTAAAGAAAAGAGAGAATTTCACTTGCGAAATATCTACATATTCATTATCAAAGGCTGGAAATTCATAGTTACTTTGTTTTTTATCTAATAGTTTTAAAATATCTTTTTGCATATATATCATCTTCACCTCTATATAATTTTTTTCAATTTCACTAGAGTATAACATAGACTTTCTTGCCTGTGACTTTCTAATAATATTGCTAAAAAAATTACAGAATGGCCTATTTGCATGCCCTAGTTCTTTTTAGATACAATGAAGGAAAGAAGCAACCTGATGCAAGGGAGAGGACAAACTGTGTTCAACCAACAGTTAGTTAATTTACGCATTGATTTTGCATTTAAACAATTGTTTGGTACGAATGGTAGTGAAGATATTCTAATTGCATTTTTAAACGCTATGTTACAAGAGTCTTTAGATTCGCCCATTGCTTCTCTACAACTAGAAGATCCACATTTACATCGGGAATATGAAGAGGATAAGTTATCTATTTTAGATATTTCAGCGACATTAAACACAGGAACAAAAGTAAATGTAGAAATACAGCTCAATAATAATCACGATATGATGAAACGTAGTTTATATTATTGGGGAAAATTATACACACCTCAATTACAAAAAGGTATGCCTTACAGTTCGCTTCATAAAACCATCACCATTAATTTATTGAACTTTATAATGTTCTCAGACCACAAAGAATTCCATACAACAGGCACATTATGGAATTCACAACAACAGAAACTCTTGAGTGATGACATAGAAATTCACATTGTAGAAATTCCAAAGTTAACAAAACAATGGCATGAAGAAAAAGTAAATCCGTGGAAAAATCCATTTGTTCGTTGGCTCTTATTGCTTTCAGCAAATGAGGATGAACACTTAACTAAAACATTGGAGGATATTGCTATGAACCGAGATCCTATTTTACAAAAAGCAATAAACAAGTGGGAACGTATGAGTCAAGATTCCTCTTTCCGACAAGCCTATGACGCGAGGGAGAAAGTTTTAATGGATGAAGCAGCAAAATTCGCCCACGCAGAGACAGAAGGTATGAAAAGAGGTATGGAAAAGGGCTTGGAAAAAGGCTTGAAAAAGGGCTTGAAAAAGGGCTTGAAAAAGGGCTTGGAAGAAGGGGTTCAACAAGGGAAAATTCAAATGATTAAAAGTATGCATGATCTTGGTATACCACTTGAAACAATTGCTAAGGCAAGTAAATTAAATGTGCATGAGGTTGAGCATATTTTAGGACATAAATAGCACTAAAAAAGGCTTGAATTATTCCAAGCCTTTTTTTATCAACTTTCCTCAATATCGTCCAATTGAGTCTTATAACATTCATCACACTCTAGCATAGTAGGAAGAATCCCTCTTTCATCAGGTAATAAAACCCTCAAAACTTCTCTATCAATCTCTACGAAATACTTCATAATAATGGGATATCCTTCAATAATATTCGTATACTCAATTCCTTGTTCAAATTTTTTTCCGCTCTTTATTTCTTCTATTCTATTTCCAATCTATTCTTTCAATCTTCCAAACTAAATTATCTGGATCCTTTTTCTCTAAAAAGGTTAACATCCATACAGTTTTTCCTTTATCGTTCATCAGCATCACTTTATGGTTTAACTTCCAAGCCACGTCACTAACATGATTAGACATTTGATACATATCTTCTTCTCTCATAAGCTTTTCCTTTTTGATTAACCGTCTCGTTCTATACTCTCTTATTTCTAAGTACATATCCGCATAATCCACTTCATGTTGCCAAATTATACTGCATACATATTTTTTATTTGGACTACTCTTCTTTATATATACAAGTTCATTTTTATAATCCAAATCCAGTATCTTATTATATGCTTTTTCTAACATCTCTATATCCCAATCACATTTCACAGCTAAACTCTTCATTTCAGTATGAACGATTGGAAGGGCTAATTCTTTTTTCTCTCTATCTGATAAAGATGAAAAATCCTTTACACTCCCATACTCTACAAACACATTCATATATTCAGGAAAAGTCCGATATTTTTTCTCCCACTGATTTAATAATGAAATATCATCCACACAGTGAATCAAGATACCTTTTTCATAGTCTGTACGTAACTTTGGCATATGTCGCTCGTATAAAGAAGTAATACAGCTCGTTTCTTTTAAAAAAGAGATCTCTTCCTCATAGTTACTTGAGGATGTTGATTGTAATATCTCTAGACTGCTTATATTCTCTTTTCTCTTTAGAAAACTTAATCGGATATCCCTTATACTTGGCATCTACTCTCTCCTTCTTCATACTACGAATATATAATTAATTCTCTAGCACTAACTAATTAATTTCAAACCAGGTCTATTCACATAGTAAGAAATAAAAGCCCCACTACAAAAAAGAGCCCACCAACTAAAAAATAGAACGGTGCTCCGTGCAGCGGATCACAAAATAGCTCTAGAATATGTTGTGCCACTACTGTCCATTTATCCTTTTTTGAACTTTTTTCTTTTATTTCTTTTACAAACTTATACATACTTAGACCGATAAAAAGGATGCCTATTAATAGGCATCCTACTATGATAAGAATTCCCAAATATAACACTCCATTTAATCCTTGTTATGTACACCCTATTTTAACTAAAAAAACGAAAGAGAACATCATTTTTACGATGTTCTCTTTCGCCTTTTTTATTTACTAACAATCCGAAAATAAGAACGAACCGTTAAGAAATAATAACCAATATAAATGATACTATACACACCAATACTAATTAATAACGGTACTGCAATTTCATATGGAAGTACTGTCGCTAATCCTTTTAGCGCAAATAAAGTGTGCAATATGCCTACTACTAAAGGAATGAAGAAGATAAATCTCATTTGCTTTGCGATTGCCTTTTTCATTTCTTTTTTCGTTACTCCAAGCTTTCGAAGAACAATGTAACGTTCACGATCTGCATGAGCTTCTGTTAATTGTTTGAAGTAAATGATTGAACCTGTCGCAAGTAAAAATACTAATCCTAAGAAAATACCACTAAACATAATTAATCCTGACATTTCAATACCATCCCGGAAAATAGTATAGAAGTCACTGAACTGTCCTTGTCCTTCTGCATCTTCTTTTGGTATTACTTGTTTTAATTTCTCTGTTAGTACTTTACTATTTCTTTCATCTTTTACATCAATGTTTTGTACAGTGTGAGAACCAACTGTCGTTTTTGCCTGTTCGTACACTTCATCTGGAACGACAACTACAAGTTCATATAAGTTTGTAATATTTCGTGCTTTTACTTCTTTTACCTGTATCGGTTCGACTTCACCAATTGGAAATATTCCTTTCTTCCCTTTGTATACACCAGTATCTTTATTCCCCTCACCATGCATTGCGTCAAATGCATACGCTTCTGTCTTCTTTAAATCCACGGTTTCTTCATTTAAATATTTTGCGATTTTATTAAATGATGATTGTGCCATAAGTTCAGTCGTTCTTGAGTTTAAGGCATCTTTATTTGAAACATCATCACCAAATTCACCGATTACTTTTACTGTTTCTAGCTCATATTGATGAATGACTTCATTCTTTGCACTTTCCTCTTTTAAAACCTCATCTACTTTACGATTTACATGAGCGTCAGTTTTTTTGTACGAATAACTAATTGGCTTATATTTCTTCGCCTGCATATATGCGTTGTAGTACGTTGTTACAGAAGTTCCAACCGCTGTTAATGTTACTGCGCTTAATACTGCAATCGTTGCTAATGATTTTGCATTTCCTTTAATACGGTATAATAACTGAGATGTCGTAACAATTTGCATTCCGTTATAAAACTTAGATTTTTTGTTCCGTACTCTTTTTAATACAAACACAGTAAAGAACATAAAGAATAAATACGTACCGAGTACTGTTGTTAATAAAATTGAAAGAGCAAGCGGCATAAAGTTATCGTGATTCGCATGCTTAAGTCCTGTTATAGATAAAGTGTAGCCGATCCCCATTAATAAAACAGAAATGATAGCTACTAGTTTTGAACCCTTTGGCATCTTCTCGCCTTCATTGTCTGCTCGGAATAATTCAATTAATTTAAAACGATAAATAACGCGATATCCTTTGAAAGATGTATAAAGAATAATGAAACAAAAAATAACTGCTGTATCAATAACCGCTCCAATCGGTACTTCAAAATGAACATTTACGCCTAATTCCATCATGCTTACTAACAATTGAAGAAATGATTTTGAAAGTAAACTACCAATTACAATACCAATTACTAATGATAGTAAACCCATTAACATATTTTCATAAAACAGCATTTTGCCTATTTCCTTTTTTCGAATACCTAGTAAAGAGTAAAGACCTATTTCTTTCTTACGCTTTCGTGTGAAAAATCCATTCGAATATATAATAAATATCGCAACAAATATAATAAGCATGACACTTGCAAGTTGAAATCCGTTACTAACTCGGTCGCCGGCTTCTCCAACTTGTGAATTGTACTGCAATGATTTAAACGTAAAATAAATGACGATACTAAAAATCATAGAAGCAAAGTAAATAAAATAATCTTTAAAATTTCGTTTTATATTACGAAGAGCAATGCTATACAAGCTCACTTATAGCACCTCCAGAAATAGAAGACATTACGTCAACAACTTGTTGGAAGAACTGTTTTCGCGTAAGCTCCCCGCGATATAACTCTTTATATAATTCTCCATCTTTAATGAATACAACTCGCTTACAATAACTCGTAGCGAATGCATCGTGCGTTACCATTAAAATCGTTGCACGATCTTTTTCATTTAATGATTTCATACTTTCTAATAAATCTGTCGCTGACTTAGAATCAAGCGCACCAGTTGGCTCATCTCCAAAAATCATACTTGGATTTGTTACAATCGCTCTTGATGCTGCGCAGCGCTGCTTTTGTCCACCTGATATTTCATACGGATATTGATTTAAAATATGATCTATTCCAAATTTCTTTGCAATCATCTCAACTCGAGATTCTACCTCTTTCGCCTTCACTTTTGATAAAGCGAGTGGCAATGCAATGTTTTCTCGCACTGTTAACGTATCTAATAAATTATAGTCTTGGAAAATGAATCCTAAATGATTACGACGGAATAACGCTAGTTCATCATCATTCATCTTCACAATGTCTTTTCCATCAATTAAAATTTCACCCTTTGATGCTGTATCAATAGTAGAAAGAACATTCAAAAGCGTCGTTTTCCCAGAACCAGACGGCCCCATAATGCCGACAAACTCTCCCTCTGTCACCTGTAAATGAATATTTTTCAACGCTTCAAATGTATTACCGCCTGTCTTATATATTTTCGAAATCCCTTTCGCTTCTAACATTGTTTTCATCTATTTAAACCTCCTGTTATGATTCTTGATGTTCTCTTTAAGCAACAGAACTCAGTATAAATAGATTTTCTTAACAAATAGTCACGGGGTTTCTTAATATTTTCTTAAAAAGAAAATCCAAAACCATACAAAATGATTTCGGATTTCCTTTCGTTAAAATATTACATTGCATTTCGAGCAAAAAGGAGCAGAATTCCCTCTCCTAATTTTCGCATTACATTTTGCACAATATACATATCTCTCTTCTATCTTTTCTCGCTCTATCATATGTAAAGATACGATTCTCATACTACACATAATTCCAATTAATATAAGGCTCACGATGAGTAGCATAACTCTCACTCCTCCCTTCTACATTTTACCATAAAATAACAAAACCGATTCCCACATTGAGAATCGGTTTTATACTTATAATCCTAACTTCATCTTTGCTCCATCAGGAATTTTATCTACCTCAATTTCTACTTTATCATGCAAAAACTTACCTTTCGTAATGACATGCCAGTATGAGCCTTTTTGTAATTTATCTACTCCATCAATTGTTACTTCTTTCTCTTCTCCCTTCTCATCATAAGTTTTAACTGTGTATTCAAAACCTTTATTTCCACCTAACTCTTTTCCATCTGTATCAATAATTGCGTAACGATATTCTAAATTCAGAAATGGATTCATTCTATCAATTGCAGTACTCCCATTTAATAAATATGCTGCTCCTGCGACGATAACAAGTAGTGATCCAAAAATAAATCTTTTCATCTATATGCCGCCTTTCATTATGCTTTCTTTAAGATGTTTCTAAGTATAGGGCCTATTTCTTAATAAAAACTCGTACTGTTTCTTAACATTTTCTTAAACGAAAAGTGAAATATTAATTAGTAAGCTCAAAAAACTCTTCACGCTTAAATTGACAAAATTACACATTTAGTGTAATTTTACACTATAAAGAAAAAGGAGATGCATAATGAATAAACAAGAATTTATTGAACTCGTTAATTCAAAACTAAAACTCATCCGTGTTGAAAATAATTTATCACAAGATAAAATGTCAGAAATTATCGGTTTATCAAAGAAAACATTAGTGGAAATTGAAAAAGGAAGACGCACGCTAACATGGTCAGGTGCAGTTTGTGTCGTAACACTCTTCGAACAGTGCGATACAGTCCAGATGACATTTGGGGATGATGTGAATGAAATTATTAAAACAATCGCTTTTACACATTACAATACGAACTTCCCGAAGACTTTAGGAGGAAAAGTATGGTGGCGACAAATAAAAGAATTAAACGGCTATCAAATACAACAAAATATTTTATCGCAACACTATCGAATTTTAGATAAAGAAGACCGCAGAATATGCCATTCATTCGATTTGGATGAAATTGAACAAAGATTTATGGAAATGGCAAAAGCATCTCAATAAAGTGAAATTTTAATCAGTATTTTTTGCTGCCCATAAATAGCAGTATAAAATAAATTACGGAGTGTAATTCAAATGGAAAAACAAACAAATATCACGGTTTTAAATACACTAATCATTAGCACGTTAGTATTCAATCTATTTATTTTCACATCAAGAATGAGCTTTTTACCTTGGTATATTGAAGACGGCTGGGGCTATCTAGGATTAGTATTCACATCCTTTATTTTCTTACTTTGCTTCTTTCAATCTTCGAAGCTTCATAAAAATGGAAAGTTAACTACACTACAAAAGTTTATTCCACTTGCTTCTGCCATACTTTCAATCTTCGTTCTTATCGCTCCATCAAGTGATTTTATGACTGTATTAGCTAATCTAATCAATACAACCATATTAACAATTTATATAACTGTATTTCAGACAACACCTAATGAAAGTAATAAGGAACTATTACATTAAAAGGGAGAGTTATTTTACAAAATAACTCTCCCTTTTATACTACGTTCAATAAGCGTAAACCTTCATTCTATTTACTTACTCATCACTGTACTTCTTCTTTGCTTATACAAATAAATACCACTCGCAACAACAAAAACAATTCCGCCAAAATACACGCCATACTCTATCGCAATTGCTACAATCCTTTCAATATGTTGTCCGAATAAAGAACCGAGCACAAAGTAAACGAGTGTCCAAACAAACCCTGTCGTATAAGAATACAGAGCATATGTCTTAAATGACATGTTATTCATTCCAACTAAATACGGTACGATATGTCTTACAACTGGTATGAAATAACTTGTAACTAACGCATAATGACCATACTTCTCTATCATTTGTTGAGATTTCAAAAGATATTTCGCCTTTTTCTTTTTCATTAGCTTATCAAGTACTTTCGTACCAAATATTTTCCCTAATATATAACCTAAAGATAGCCCAGATACAACGCCGAAATAGGTTAATAAAAAGGCAGGAATGACACTTAATATCCCGAGTGAAGAGACAAAACCACCGCTCATTACGATCATTTCGTCTGGAATTGGCATACCGATAATCCCCAACCATAAACAGAAAAATAATGCCCAATAACCGTACTGTTCAATATAAGATAATAATTCATGTAATTCCATTATGCATATGCTCTGCTAAACTCTTTTTTACAGCTAAAGACGTAAGCTGGCGGGAAATTGAGCCACACTTTCTCTAGCCTAATTTCAGGAAAGAAATGCTGTATAAATCCTTTTTTCACAAGTGAATATTGAAATGTAATAAATTCACCATTCTCATGTATCGCTGCCATTACATTGTTTAAAATACGCTTTGAAACTTCTTCTGGTAAAGAAGCAAAAGGTAATCCCGATAAGACGTAATCAACGCATTCTATATTGAATTCTTCCATATACTTCTTTATATTTTCAGCTGAACCGTGTACGACAATGACGTTCTGTTCATCTTTAAACTTTCTCTTTAACTCTTTGCAAAACACTTCATTAATTTCAATAAGAAGAAATATTGTTTCCTTCTTCTTTCTCTTCATAATTTCTTTCGTGAACACCCCTGTACCAGGCCCTAACTCTACGATGCACTTCGCCTTATTAAAATCAATTACATCTACCATTTTCCTTGCTAATATTTTTGAACTTGGCGCAATAGCGCCAGTATGTTTCGGATGTTTAATAAATTCATGTAAGAATGTTATGAGTTGCACGTAACCCTCTCCCCATTCGTTCAATAGTTTGTAACTTGTTTCTAAGTATAACTATCGTTTCTTAACAAAAATTGAGGAGATTTCTTAAGATTTTATGAAGAATGAAACATTCCGTATTCCCTATATAAATACCTCTTTTATATTTATTAATTCGGTATAATAGATATAAAAAGAACTTTTATGGAAGGTACCACCGCTACGTCTATTTTCATACAACATCTGCGGAAATTAATCTATAAATTACCTTTCATCCCTATCTAATATATGTAATTCTTTTCATGTGAGCAAAAAAATGCAAATAATAAGAAATTTATATTTTATAGAAACAAATGTAGATTTAATTAATATGTGGTATTCCAAAACTATTTAAAAGGAGAAGCTAATGAATAATTCCATCGACCTACAGCACTTATGTGATCTTGTACATAGAACGTTTCATGTTCCTGTTCAATTTCTATCTACTGATAAAAAAATTGTATATGAATCTACTTCTCATATGATTGGTAGTCCGTTTTATTCTTCTAAAGAAGAACATCTTAATGAAATGTATCAAGAAAACGCTCCTTGTAATTTTCCAATTTTCAAAGGGAATAAGTATCTTGAGAATTTCATTAGCATCCATATAACAGATCATGAACATATAAAAGGAACGATTATAATCGGCCCGACTACCTACCCAAAAGTATCAGATGAAATGGCAATTAAACTTATGAAATATTTCAACTGTAATAATAAAATGCAACAAGGAGTAGACTACTATCAATTTCTACCCGAGATTAAAAAAATCACGCTAATTGATATAAGTATTTGGTTACATTACGTAATTTTCAATGAAAAATTAGATAGAGATATTGTCTGGAAAGAGAATAAATTACTCGAAGATGTTTCTTATAAAATTGTAAATCCTGATTTATATATTTCAAAACGTCGCCGGCATGATCCGCAAAATTATGACATATCGTTGGAACGTAAATTTTTTTCAGCCATTAAAGAAGGCAATAAAGAAAAGGTCATACAATATGCGTATTCATATCCACAAGAAGATGCAGCAATTTCATCTAAAGGAGATCAACTTAGAAACCAAAAAAATAATGGTATCATCGCCATTACGCTAGCTATTCGATATGCGATAGACGGTAATCTTCCATCACATATTGCTTTTTCACTCGGTACTTTATATATACAAACGATTGAAAAACTAGATAACATGTATTCCGTAAATAGGTTACTTGAAGATGCATTATGCACTTTTGCAGAACGTGTGAAAGAACATAGTAATCAATCATATTCTAATTCCATTACTACGTGCCTCAATCATATTCACAAACATATTTACGATGAAATATCTCTGAATGAACTTGCTAATCTTTTACATATTTCCCCTACTTATTTATCAAAACTGTTTAAAAAAGAAGTGGGAATTCCTTTAATTGAATACATCCAGAGAGAACGAGTAGAAGAAGCAAAAAAATTATTAACATTAACGACCTATCCATTATCAGATATTTGTACCTGGCTTAATTTTAATGATCAAAGTTACTTCACAAGAGTCTTCAAAAAAATTACGAGTATGACGCCTAAACAATATCGTGAAAATCATACTGTGATATAGAAGCTCTTTCTGAATAGGAGGTGAGATAGTTGTCATACTAGCTCACCTTCATCAAATCCATTTATCCCGCTATTTGCCGGGCAGTAAGACCCCCACTGATTAAAGTTTCACTTTATTCTCCCTCATCGAAATTCCCCTTAATAAAGTTTTAATTCCATTCAAAAAAGTACAAGAATGACAAATAATTACTATAAATAAGTGAATGAATTTGATAATTTTTTAGTACTAAGCAAATTCGGCTTCCAATCATACACAATAAAACGAAATCAGTAGTAGCTACTTCCATAGTGATGAACCTTCCTATATAGAAAATATATTGTTAGGAGAATAGAAAGCATGAGTAGTACCAAAATATCAAAATCGACTGACATGAAAGAATCGCGAAAAGTGTCACCATATGATGATAGAGACAGAATTGAAGATACTTTATTACGCTCTTACATTTCAGAAAAAGAAATATTGATCACTTATTATAAAGATCGTTATTTCCCTACAAGTTATATGACTGTAATTGAATTAAATCCTTTAAAACGTTCTTTAGTATGCATAGATGCCTTTGACCGTAAACATACTTTTAGTTTCATCGACATAATCGATGCGCGGTAGTATTTAGAACGAAAAAAAGCCATTCACCTCATAAAAAATTAGGTAAATGGCTTTTTTAATTTCTCACAGCTTCACTTATTATTTCGCGCTCACAATCTTATAATAAGAACGAACTGTTAGGAAGTAATATCCGATATAAATGACGCCATATACTCCAATACTAATTAGGAGCGGAATCATAATTTCGAATGGTAGTAAGTTCGCTAAGCCTTTTAGTGCAAATAGGCTGTGTAGAATTCCGATGACTAACGGAATCGCAAAGATAAAGCTTACTTGTTTTGCGATAGCTTTTTTCATCTCTTGTTTCGTTACACCGACTTTACGAAGTACAATGTAACGTTCACGGTCAGCATTTGCTTCTGTTAATTGCTTGAAGTAAATGATAGAGCCTGTTGCTAGTAAGAATACAAGACCTAAGAACATTCCGATGAACATCATTAATCCTGTTCCTTCAAGCCCCATCTGGAAACCAGTATAGAAGTCTCTAAATGGTGGTATCATTTCTGATTCACCAGCTGGCATCACTTTCGTTAACTTTTCTGTAAGTACTTTACTATTTCTTTCATCTTTTACATCAATATTTTTTACAGCGCGTGTTCCAAATGTCTGTTTCGCTTGCCCATACATTTCGTCTGAAACGACAACAACTAATTCACCTAAATTCGTAATTGCTGTATTATTTACACCTTGAATCGTTAAAGACTTCGTTTCATTTCCCATTTGGAATACCGCTTTATTTCCTTTATATTGAGGACTGAATTCATATCCCTCAATGTATGAACTATCATATACAAATGCTTCGCCAGTAGCTACATTCACTGGTTCTACATCATATTTTTTCGCCAGTTTATTAAATTCTGACTGAGACATAAACTGATATTTCTCTGAAATCGTATAGTTCATATTCAGAATGAAATCAACTTTATTTCCTTCAAACTTCCCTTTTACAGGAACTGTCTCAATTTCAAATTGATCTTTGATTGGATGATTTTGCTTCTCTTCTGCAAAAATCGCATTCACTTTCTTATCAAGCTCTGCATCTTTTTTCTCATAAGAATAGCTATATGGTGCAACTGCTTTTGATTGTGTAAATGTGTTGTAATACATCGTAACTGACGTACCAACAGCTGTTAATGTTACCGCGCTTAAAATAGAAATTGTCGCAAGTGATTTTGCATTTCCTTTAATACGGTATAGTAACTGTGACGTCGTTACCATGTTCATACCGTTATAAAACGATGATTTATTATTTCTTGCACGCTTTAGTACGAATACTGTAAAGAACATAAATAGTAAGTACGTACCTAATACTGTCGCAAGTAAAATGTAAAGTGCAACTACCATAAAGTCTGCATACTTAAGTGCCTTCACGTACATTAATGCTAAGAAATAACCTGAACCGATTAAGAAAACTGAAATTAATGCCATAATAACTGATCCTTTTGGCATTGCCTCTCCTTCGCGTTCTGCTCGGAAAAGTTCAATTAGCTTAAATCGATAAATTAAACGATATCCTTGAAGTGATGTATACAAAATAATCACAAAGAAAATAAGTGCTGTATCAACAATTGCAGCCATCGGTACTTCAAAATGAACATTTAAGTTTAATCCCATCATGCTTACTAGCAGTTCAAGGAATAGTTTCGAAAGGACACTACCAATCGCAATACCGATAATTAAAGACATTAATCCCATTAACATATTTTCATAAAACAGCATTTTACCAATCTGTCTTTTACGAATACCTAATAAGGAATAGAGTCCAACTTCTTTTTTACGCTTCCTTGTAAAGAAACCGTTTGAATATATAATGAACACGGCCACGAAAATAATTAGCATGACACTTGATACTTGAAACGCACCGCTAATTTTTTTTGAACCCTCCGCGGCTTTTTCCATTTGTGAATTATACTGTAACGCCTTAAATGTAAAATAAATGACGATACTAAAGATCATAGATGCAAAATATACAAAGTAGTCTTTAAAGTTCCGCTGTATGTTGCGGAGGGCAATGCTAGATAAGGTCATCAGCCATACCTCCGGAAATAGAAGACATTACGTCAACAACTTTTTGGAAGAACTGCTTACGCGTTGATTCCCCGCGGTGCAACTCTTTATATAACTCACCATCTTTAATGAAAATAACTCGTTTACAATAACTCGCCGCAAACGCATCGTGCGTTACCATTAAAATTGTAGAGTTATCATATTCGTTTAACGACTTCATACTTTCTAATAAATCTGTTGCTGATTTAGAATCAAGCGCTCCTGTCGGCTCATCTCCGAAAATCATACTAGGATTTGTAACGATCGCACGCGATGCTGCGCAGCGCTGCTTCTGTCCACCAGATACTTGATATGGGAACTGACTTAAAATATGATCAATACCGAATTTCTTTGAGATTTCAAGAACACGGCGATCAATCTCACTTGCTTTCACCTTTGATAACGCAAGAGGTAAGGCAATATTTTCTTTCACCGTTAACGTATCTAATAAATTATAATCTTGGAAAATGAACCCTAAATGATCGCGGCGGAATAACGCTAGCTTATCATCGTTCATCTTCACAATATCTTTTCCATCAATTAAAATTTCACCGTTCGTCGCATTATCAATTGTAGAAAGAACGTTTAGTAAAGTCGTCTTACCCGAACCAGAAGGTCCCATAATTCCAACGAACTCACCTTCTTTTACTTGTAAGTTAATACCTTTTAACGCTGCGAATTTATTACCACCCGTGTCATACACTTTTTCAATATTTTTTGCTTCTAACACTGTTTTCATCTCGACATCCCTCATTTCTTCTATTCTCTATTTTCAACTATATACACTCTCTACTCTTGCCACTATCGATGTTTCTTACACAAACATGACAGTTATGTAAGGCCGGTAAGCAGAGAAATCAAAATTTAATCTACTGAACGAAAGTACTTTGTTACTATAACATTGGGATATCATGCCATCCATTCATTCTCCTTACAGGAACATTACAATTTTGTAAGGTTAAAAATGTCCCCTACAAAGTTGTGCATGAAATGTCGGATGGACTTATTTTTTTCCTGCTATTCTATTTAACAAGGAGGTCATCGTATGGATTCACTTAAAAATATGAATGCAGCAATGCAGTATATTGAAAACAACCTAACAGATGAAATTGATTTTAAAAAAGTCGCAAAAATAGCGTACTGCTCTGAATATCATTTCAAAAGAATGTTTTCTTTTCTAGCTGGCATATCCCTATCAGAATATATTCGCTGTAGACGTCTTACTCTTGCTGCTTTTGAACTAAAAGTTAGCGATGCAAAAGTCATTGATGTCGCTATAAAATATGGATACAACTCACCAGATTCGTTTGCACGTGCCTTTCAAAACTTGCACGGCATAACACCTTCAGAGGCCCGAAATAGTAGTCATTCTTTGAAAGCTTATTCACCAATGACCTTCCAGTTATCGATTCAAGGAGGAAATGAAATGAACTATCGAATTGAAGAAAAAGAAGCATTTCGTATTATTGGTATTACAAAACGCGTACCAATTGTATTTAACGGTGTAAATGAAGAAATTGCTTCTATGTGGAAAAGTTTAAATCCTGAGTCCATTCAAACATTAAAGATGCTTGCAAACATGGAACCGAATGGAATCATTAGTGCCTCTACTAACTTTTCTGAAGGAAGGATGGAGGAAAAAGGAGAACTTGATCACTACATTGGAGTAGCAACAACGAAAGATTGTCCAGAGCAATTCGCTCAACTTGAAGTCGCAGCTTCAACGTGGGCTATCTTTGAAGCTGTCGGTCCATTTCCTGAAACATTACAAAATGTATGGGGGCGCATTTATTCCGAATGGTTTCCTTCCTCAAACTATGAACTAGCAAAAGGACCGGAAATATTGTGGAATGAACAGAAAGATATATCCTCCCCAAACTTTAAAAGTGAAATTTGGATACCGGTTTTGAAGAAATAAAGTGAAACTTTAATCAGTGGGGGATTTCTTCATCCCCCACTGATTATTAGTTGAACCAATCGGACTTTTATGGGCAGTTGATCCCCCACCTAAATTCTTTGCTTTCGCTGAATTTTGAGGTGGGGGTCTTACTGCCCATTAAAGCGGGATAAAAAATAAAGCCGCTCTTCCTTAGAAGGAAAAGCAGCTTTTATTTACACTTTTAGTTCTTTTTTATAGGCGACATAAGAATATCCCATCGTTAGTCCTACTGCACCGATAATAATGCCAACCATTACGAAAGTTTTCCATGCTACTGGTGCAAAAACACTTAAAATCATAATAATTCCTAATGCAACAAAAACTTTTCCGCTAAAACGGTGTGTTTTTCTCCATACCTCTTCGTTACTTAATGTCCATGGTGTCTTTATACCTACAAAGTAATTTGGTTTACATTGTGGTAAATAGTTTCCGATGACTATAAATAAAATACCAACTAATAATTCAGGCACGCGATTAATGAATAAGTTATATCCAAGCCCACTTGTAATAATATCTATATTCCCTACAAATAGTAGTAGCAGTATCCCGTTATTCATCATCATAAAAGCTTTAGAAAATTTCTCGTAGTTTGCTTTCTTTGGATCAATCTTTGGTAATACATTTAGAAATATATATAGCCCAATCATAATTCCAACCATCGAGATCATTCCATACAGTTTAGAAGAATAGCCATCTACCTTACCACCGCTCCAATGCGTTGCAATTGTATCTGGTAAATGTGGCCAAGCAAACGCCCAAGCTAAACAAGTTATAACAATTAATAAAATTGCAAAAAGATGCTTCCTCATTTCCCCTCTTCCCCCTTATTCGTAAATGTAAACACCCAAGTCAACAAATCTTGAAATACAGTTGTGTTTAAAGAGTACATAACGAATTGCCCCTTTTTTTCATCTTGGATAAGTTCAGCATTTTTAAGTGCGTTTAAGTGGTGTGAAATACTTGGCTTTGTCATATTGAAATGTTCAGCAATTTCCCCAGCGGTTAAATCGCCTTCTTTTAATAAATCTAAAATTTTTCGCCTTGTTGGGTCTGCTAATGCTTTAAATGCTTGATTCAATGTCTTTCTTCCCTTCATTAATTAGACATTTAGATATTTATCTAAATGTTAAAATGTTTTTAGTTAATTGTCAATTATCTATACGCCCCTTTTTATTTTTTATCCTATGTCAATTACTCTATATTGAATAAAATCTATAGATTACGCAGGTTAAAAAGTAAAGCAGCTCTTCTAATAAGAAAAGCTGCTTTATTTAAACTTTATTATTTTATTAACAAACGAAGAAATCGAAAAGATTAGCAAGCTTATAATAAAGGACATACCTACTATCGTTCCGAATTCATCTAACCAATAACTACTCATGCTTTCACACACCTAGTATGGATTATCATTCGTTCTTTGTAGATTCCTTTTGGATAGTTTTATGCACCATATCCACAGGAATTTTCGATGTCCAAGTTCCTTCCGTTCCTCCAACTCTGTTAATATTAATGTTTACAGATAAGAAGTCTGGAAATCTTTCACCTTCTAACGGTTCAAAAACCATTACTCCCTCTGGTTTATCGTGAGAAGCGAACACCGTTTCAAAAGCTTCTCCCGCTTGATTCGTTAAATAAAATATACTTGTCTCAAATGCATCGGGATTACCAATACGATCTTTTTGATAATTATCCGTATGAGTGTTACTAAGAAAATGCAAATATTGGACAGCATTAAATTTCTTATTTTTATAATGCGGGCTCTCTATTTGTTTCCCATCTTCTTTACCATCGTTTGTAATCTCAAGCCCAGTTGTATTAAATTTATAAGGAACAAGCGATCCATCTTGCTGCTCAAGCCGATAGTAAACAAGTATTTTAGCGTCTTGAATTAACATTTCTTTTATATGAAGCGTAATACCATTATCTACTACTTTTTCGTTTAACTGTATGGACTTCCCATTCGCAGCATCCTTTTTAACTTCTTCACCAATCATTTCATTTAACTTTACCTCTGGCTTTGCAAAATAGGAATTGTTTAATGCCATTGTACTCGTTGGTATAATGACAGCCGCTATTAAACCTGCTATTAATAATTTCTTTTTCGTTTTCTTTTTGTTATCTTTTTTATACATTTGACTAAAGGATTGATAAGCACGCTCTTTAACCTCTTTTGGAACCTCTTGTTTCATTGCTTTTTTACATTCATTTGAAAACGACATTTGAATTAGATTCCTCCTCATCTATTTCTATACTAGATTGATTCCGAATTTTTTCTAACGCTCTGTGAATTCTAGATCTTACTGTACCTATAGGAATTTGTAATAGTTCTGCAATTTCTTCATACGTGTAATCATGATAAAAGCGATAAACGATCACTACTCTAAACTTAAATGGTAGTTCTTGTATCACCGTTACTAACTGCTCTTCTGTTTCTTTTCTTACTAATATTTTTTCCGGAACCTCTACAACTTCTCATCATTTAATTGTTGTTTTTCAAATAAGCGTATCCTTTTCCATATGTGCTTTCTCCACTGACTAATCTGCTTGTAAACAATTCCATTCAACCAAAATAGAAACGGTCTAGATTGATCATATGTTGAAATAGATTTCCAAAGTTGGAAGTAGATTTCATTTGTATCATGTCGATTTTTAACTATAGCAAAGACGGTTTCGTAGATTCTCTGACTCGTTAAATCAAATATAAATTCAAAAGCCTCCTCGTCACCTTTTAGTAAACGCTCTATCCAAATATGTATATCTTCATTACTTACCAAGTAGTGCCCCCTCCTTAACGATGTTCTCACTATATATTGGACAGTAAGCAAAATAAAGTTCCAAATTTCATAAAAAAATATAATACTTTTTACTTTTCTCAGTTTTGACCTATACTGTTTACTAGCTTATCTTTCAACATAATGAAAAGACTTGAAACACATGATACACTATAGCTACAATTGTTTTTTTAGGAGGAATATACATATGTATAAAATTTTAATCGTTGAAGACGATCCAAATATTTCATCATTACTACAATCTCACATTCAAAAATACGGCTATGAAGCTGTTGTTGCAGAGAACTTCGATGATATTATGGAATCGTTTAACGCAGTGAAACCACACCTTGTTTTACTTGATGTAAACTTACCGAAATTCGATGGATTCTACTGGTGCCGTCAAATTCGTCATGAATCTACTTGTCCAATTATTTTCATTTCAGCACGTGCTGGTGAGATGGAACAAATTATGGCGATTGAAAGCGGTGCGGATGATTATATTACAAAACCGTTCCACTATGACGTTGTAATGGCGAAAATTAAGGGCCAATTACGCCGTATTTACGGTGATTATGCGCCAAATATTTCTGAACGTATCGTTGAAGTAGAAGGACTAAAATTATTCCCAGAGCGTCCAGAAATTCATTTCGGAGCTGAGCAAGTTCTTTTAACGAAGAAAGAGGCAATTTTAGCAGAAATGTTATTATCTAAATTCCCTCGTACAGCGAGCCGTGAAGATTTATTAGCTGCCCTATGGGACGACGAAAGCTTCGTTGAAGAAAATACATTAAACGTAAACATTACGCGTCTTCGTAAAAAGTTCAATGAGCTTGGTATTGAAAATGCTATTGAAACAGTACGTGGACTTGGGTATCGTTTTAACGCAACTTGGAGTGAATAAGCATGAAGCTATTTTTACGTGATCATTTTGCATTTTTTCTACTATACGTATTAAATTTCGGTATCATCTTCGTTCTTTATGATGCAGTAGATGGATTTCAAAATAATAAATTTTACTTCGTCGTTTTAAGTTTATATTTATTCATTTGTTTCCTCGCTTATCGTTACGTTCGAAATCGTAGAATGTATCATAGATTAAGTGAGCAACCAGAGAAAATGGAAGATGCGTTTATTGAAAGAGCAACTGCTCCGATGCCTCACGGTGTAAATGAACTCGTGCGCACGCAGTATCGTCTGTTCCAAAAAGAACTACAATCGTATGAAGTAAAACAACAAGAACATCAATTATTCATTAACCACTGGGTGCATCAAATGAAGACACCTGTATCTGTTATGCAGCTTATGGTGCTCGAAATGGAAGATGAGCATTTGATTCCGAAATTCAAAAAAGAATTAGAACGATTAAATCAAGGACTCGATATGACTTTATATATGGCAAGGCTGAATAACTTCCATGAAGATTTCCATGTTGAGACGATTTCATTAAAAGATGCGGTAACAAAAAATATTAACGGATTAAAAGAACTATTCATTCGAAACGGGGTCTTCCCTGTTTTAGAAGTTCATTCCGATTTAAAAGTTGCTTCTGATGCGAAATGGCTAAAATTCATCATTTATCAGTTAATGACAAATGCAGTTCGTTACTCTGGTGAACGCGGAAAGAAAGTATTCTTATCTGCTTACCGAAACGGAAAAGATATTATTTTAGAAGTTCGCGATGAAGGTGTTGGTATTCCGCAAGAAGATATTCGAAGAGTATTTGAACCGTTTTACACTGGGAAAAACGGTCGCGCATTCGGAGAATCTACTGGTATGGGACTATATATTGTAAGTAAAATTTGTGATTATTTAGGTCACTCTGTCAAACTAGACTCTGCAGTTGGTAAAGGAACGACGATTAAAATCATCTTCCACAACGCTGCAAATAATCAAGCAGAACATGCGGAGCAGGTGACCGAAGCATGACCCTAACATATGCTAGCAAAATGTATGAGAACGCACTCTCATACATTTTTTGCAATAAAACTACATATTGGCCTACTAACAGGGGGCACATATTATGACATTTTGGCAGTTTGCCTTTAAAAATGTAACGCGCAACTCTAGAGCTTATTTTGCTTACTTTTTAAGCAGTTCTTTTTCCATTGCTGTTTTCTTTTCGTTTGCGGTCTACTTATTCCATCCGAAATTACAAAACTTCAATATGGGCGCTGAGATTTCAGGATTGATGATATTTTCAGAAGTAGTAATTGTATTTTTCTCTTTCTTCTTTTTACTATATTCCATTGGTACCTTCTTAAAAGTGCGCAAAAAGCAATTTGGAGTTTTAACCGTTTTAGGAATATCGAGAAAGCAATTACATCGTCTCGTTTTTATGGAGAATATGTTAATCGGTATTTTATCTATCTTTTTTGGCATGCAGTTTGGGCTAGTCTTCTCGCAATTTTTCTTATTAGTCACAGCAAAAATTACGCACGTGCCAGGTATATATTTATACTTGCCTATTAACGCGTTTATTTTAACGACCATCGTTTTCCTTAGTCTTTTTATCATTGTATCTACATTCACACCAATGCTTATCCGTACAAAAAAAACGATACAACTTTTAAAAACAAATGGCGGAAAACAGAGAGAAAAAAAACCGTCCATACTTGTTTCCTTATTTGGTGCGATTTGTTTATTAGGTGGTTATGCTTTAGCTGGAAATCCTAAATATTTTGTATCAGTAAGTCCGCAAATAGGCGTTATATATATGCTTTCGAGTATTTTCATTATCCCAACGCTTGTTACAATCGGGACATATTTTTTCTTTTCACAAATTAGTTTTTTACTTATTTACATTTTAAAAACGAGAAGAAAGTTTTATATGAAACGGGTTAATATGCTTTGGATTTCTGATTTAGCAAGCCGTATTCGAACGAATATTAATATGCTTTTTATTGTAGCAATGCTCTCTACAATTGCTTTCACAATGATTACGTTCCTATATGGATTCGGAAAATTTATTAAGCTAGAGGTTAATAGAACTTCGCCTTTCCCAATTTCTTATTTTTCTTATGATGCGAATCCTTTTGTTGCAGAGCATTTAAATTGGCTTGAGCAACAATTAGAAAAAGAGCATTTCCCTTATGAGAAAATAAAAGCGGATATATATGAAACACCACTAAAAGAAGATAAAGATGTATACGCAATTAAGCAAAGTGACTATAACAAACTTGCGGGTTCTTTGCGAATGAAACAACTATTTATGGATAATAACGAAGCATACGTGTTAACAGGGACATCTTATGTCACTATATTCAACGAATTTGAGCAAAGCTACAAAAGAGGTTACATTACACTCTCTAGTACAAATACAAAATTACTAGTAAAAGGCTATGCGCCTGGAAATGCAATTCCATCTGACTTTTCATATCAAACGGTAGTTTTGCCTGATATTCACGTAAATAACTTACCCAACACGGTAAAGCATATATCAGCATACAATTACAAAATTCAAAACTGGGAACAAACATATAAAATTGCTGATGATTTTATAGACAAAGTGCAAAAAGATCTAAATAATTCCCAGTATGAAGGACCTCTTATTCGATTCTTTGAATCAGCAGGAACATTATATAAAATAACGTCTGGTAGTGCCGCATTCTTCCTAATCGGAACATTTTTAGGAGTTATTTTCTTCATTGGAGCTGGTAGCGTTCTTTACTTTAGAATGTATACCGATTTGACGAACGAGCAAGAGAAGTATATAACAATTTCTAAAATCGGTGTGACAGATACAGAAATGAAACGATCTGCAACCATTCAGCTTAGTATTTTATTTTTCGTTCCTTACATTATGGCATCCATTCATACAATGTTCGCCACGAAAATGCTACAAGATGTAATTGGTTTATCTTTGTTCAAAGAAGTTTCAGCCGTTCTTATTATTTTTGGATTCGTTGAAATCATATTTTTCTTATTCATCCGTTCACTTTATATGCAAAAATTATCACAGTACACGAGTGAACAAAGTACTTAAAACAAACTTGATAAAAAGAGTATCTCTCATACTCTTTTTATCTTCACTCTACTAGGAGGTTCAGGTGAATGACATTTTGGCAGTTTGCATTTAAAAACGTAACCCGGAACGCCAGAGCTTATTTCGCCTATTTTGTAAGTAGTGCGTTTTCCATTGCAATTTTTTTCTCGTTTGCAGTTTATTTATTTCATCCTAAATTGCATATGACAGGCGTGAATGCTGCTCTGAACATATTAATGACAATTTCAGAAGTTGTCATTGTATTCTTTTCGTTTTTCTTTTTACTATATTCAATCGGTACTTTCTTAAAAGTACGAAAGAAGCAATTTGGGATTTTAACAGTACTTGGTATATCTCAAAAACAATTAAAGAGACTCGTATTTCTAGAAAACATGCTAATTGGTGTTCTTTCCATATTTTTCGGCATTCAACTTGGACTCGTCTTCTCGCAGTTCTTTTTACTAGTTACCGCAAAAATTACGCATGTACCTGGTTTATATTTATATTGGCCAACGGGTGCCATTATTTTAACGATGGTCATCTTTCTTGGACTCTTCATTCTCGTCTCATCTTTTACACCGATGCTCATTCGGACAAGAAAGGCTGTACGTCTTTTAAAAGAAGGAACAAAACAAAAAGAAAGAAAAGCCTCCGTGCTCATCTCTCTATTTGGTGCGACATGTTTAATATCTGGGTACGTACTAGCAGCAAATCCGATATATTTCATATCGCTTGGCGACGTAATTGGGCTTTTTTACGCCGCCACCTGTATATTTCTCATTCCGTCACTTGTTGCAGCTGGAACATACTTTTTCTTTTCACAAATTAGTTTTTTACTCATTCGGATATTAAAAACACGAAGAACATTTTATATGAAGCGTACGAATATGCTTTGGATTTCTGATTTAGCAGCGCGCATTCGGACAAACATTAACATGCTCTTTATTGTAGCGATGCTATCAACACTCGCTTTTACTATGATTACATTCTTATACGGTTTTGGGAAATTTACAAAGTTTGATGCGGTAAGGGAAAATCCTTTTCCTTTTACATATTTATCACATACTGAAAATACGTTAGCAGATGAACATTTGAATTGGTTAAAACAAAAGTTTAACGAAGAGCAATTTGCTTATACACAATTCAAAACGGATATATATGAAGTATCTTCGGCGGAAGAAACCCCGCAACTCTATTATGCAATTAAACAAAGCGACTACAATATACTTGCTAAAGCATTAAACTGGGAAAATCTCCACGTGAAGAATAATGAATCCTATGTTCTTATTAAAGATTTAGATAATCAAGTTTTTGAAACACTTCATGATCAAAAAACGAGAAATACTCTTACGCTAAACCAAAATTCTTTGCAATTACACATAAAAGAATATAAAAGTTATAACCCATTCCCAAATAGGTTAATCTCACAATTACTCGTATTATCTGATGAAAATGTAGAGGCATTATCACCCATTTCAAAACAGATGAGTGTATATAGCTTTAAAGTTAAAGACTGGGAAAAGGCTAATAACATCGGCTCGTCATTCATAGACAAAATGAATACCGATGCGAACAACATTCAAGCAGATCACAAGCCTTTCCATGCAAGTGAAGCAAGCGATTCTCTATACACAACAAAACAAAATGTCGCTTCATTCTTCTTAATTGGTACTTTCTTAGGTGTTATTTTCTTTATTGGTGCTGGCAGTGTTCTTTATTTCAGGATGTATACCGATTTAACAAACGAGCAAGAAAAGTATGTAACGATTACAAAAATCGGTTTAACAGAAGCTGAGATGAAACGATCTGCTACAATTCAACTCGCGATTCTGTTCTTTGTTCCATACATTATGGCATCGATTCATACGATGTTTGCGACAAAGATGCTGCAAGAAGTTTTACATCTCTCGTTCTTCGCTGAGATTACAGTCGTACTTATGATTTTTGGAACAGTTGAAATTTTATTTTTCCTTTTAATTCGTTCCTTTTATATGCAAAAATTATCACAACACATTAAGTTTTAAAGAATAGAAAGGTGATTACTATGGAAGAAGTTTTACACATAAAAAACGTCTCAAAAGTGTATGAAGGAAAAGTCCCTCATACCGCTTTAAAAAATATAAATTTACATGTAGATAAAGGTGAATTTGTAGCTATCATGGGGCCATCTGGTAGTGGGAAATCTACATTTTTAAACGTTATCTCTACAATTGATTCTCCTACTTCTGGTGATGTCGTGATTAACGGCAAAAAACCGCACACATTTCGTAGAGAGAAACTAGCTATTTTCCGCCGACAAGAGTTAGGATTTGTTTTCCAAAACTTTAACCTACTAGACACACTAACAATCGGTGAAAATATTGTACTACCTTTAACATTAGATAATGTTCCATTAAAAGAAATGGACGAAAAGCTTGATAACATTTCAAAAAAGCTTGGCATTGATCATATTTTGGACAAACGTATTTTTGAAGTTTCTGGAGGACAAGCACAGCGTACCGCAGTAGCACGTGCTGTTATTCATCATCCGTCACTTCTACTTGCTGATGAACCAACAGGAAACTTAGATTCAAAAGCAGCAATTGACGTAATGGAGCTATTTACGAAATTGAATAAAGAAGAAGATGCAACAATTTTAATGGTTACACACGATCCATTCGCAGCAAGTTATTGTAACCGCGTCATTTTCATTAAAGATGGCGAGCTTTACAATGAACTACACCGCGGGCTATATCGCGAGAAGTTTTATCAAGAAATATTAGATGTTTTAGCATTATTAGGAGGAAGACGTGGATGACATTTTGGCAATTTGCATTTAAAAATGTCTCGCGTAATTCTAAAGCATATTTCGCTTATTTTGTAAGTAGTGCATTTTCTATCATGGTTTTCTTTTCATTTACTGTATATGCGTACCATCCGCGCTTACAAAATACACAAAGCTTTCAAGAACGTGATCCGCTAATGAACTTAGCTAGTACGGCACAGCTTGTGATCGTTATGTTCTCGTTCTTCTTTCTCTTATATTCAGTTGGAACATTTTTAAATGTACGGAAGCAGCAATTCGGGATACTCACTATTCTTGGAATCTCACAGAAACAATTAAAAAGACTGTTATTTACAGAAAACATGATAATCGGGATATTATCTATTTTTATCGGGATACAAGGTGGTCTTGTATTTTCTAACTTTTTCTTATTAGTCACTTCGAAATTAACAGGTGCAAAAGGTCTCTATTTATATTGGCCGACAGAAGCGATCATCGTTACAACTGTAACGTTTATCATTTTATTTTTAATCGTTTCTACGTTTACGCCAATGTTCATTCGTACTCGTAAAACAGCGCAGCTCATTAAAGGTAACAAAAAAATGAAAGCTGAAAAAAGGCCATCTATACTCATCTCTTTATTCGCTTTAATTTGTTTAGGGCTATGCTATTACATCGCCGGTTATCCACAAGGCTACGTAACAGAAAAAAATGTACAAAACGGATCTGTCTTCTTTATTATGTTATCTATTTTGCCGCTCGTAGTAGTCGGGACATATTTTTTCTTTTCACAAACATTTCTTCTTTTTATCTATATTTTAAAAAGGCGCAGAAAGTTTTATTTAAAACAAATAAATATGTTATGGATTTCAGACTTAGTTGCTCGTACCCGTAGTAATATTAACGTACTCTTTATTGTTTCTATGCTATCTGCACTTGCATTTACTATTATTATCGGGTTATTTGCCGCTAATAATAATACGAAAGCATCAGTACTAGAACGATATCCCGTTCCCTTCACTTATACATCAGAAGGTGACAATTCCCTTGAACAAAAGCATATTACTACAATTGAAACGGAGCTTACAAATAACAATTTCGATTACAAAAAATATAAATTTACAGTATTAAAAGATACAGCATTAAAAGAAGACATTGCGCTAATGAAAATGAGTGATTATAACGCGATTGCCAAACAATTAAATAGACCAGCAGTTACTCTTGATTCTACACAAGTTTACATTATTTCTCGCTATGCGCCAGAACTATTAAATCTTGTATCAAACCCATTTGCTAAACAAAATACAATTACACTTGGCTCTAATAAAAAGGAATTTCATATTAAAGGATTTATTAATAAAGGAATCGAACCCTCCTTTGCATTACCTCATCTCATTGTTATGCAAGATAATGCAATTGAAAATATGATTCCTCATATTGAAACAATTACTATTTATAACTATTTCGTGGAAAATTGGGAAAATGCAATTATCCCGACAAAAAATATATTAAACATATTAGATCAAGATGCAAATAACTTATATGAAGCACATAAGGATGAAGAAAATTTTTTCAAGCCATTTTATATTCACACTGCTACTGATGAACTCATTAACAGTAAAGATAATGCAATTGCTCACTTCTTTATTTGGGCATTTCTTGGCTTTATTTTCTTTATCGGTGCGGCTAGTGTTTTATACTTCCGTATGTATAATGACTTAACAACCGAAAGGCAAAAGTATATTACGATTACAAAGCTTGGATTAACTGAATCAGAAATGTTTCGTTCTGCAACGATTCAACTAGGGATTTTATTTTTCGTCCCGTATATCGTTGCTGGTGTTCACACATTATTTGCGGTTAAGTTTTTACAAAGCATGTTTTCTTTCTCGTTACTAAAAGAGTTATTGATTATACTTACCTTTTTCGGGATTATCGAGATCATTTTCTTCTTCTTAATCCGTTCTCTGTACATTAATAAATTATCACAGCATATTAAAGTATGAATAAAATAGCCTTGTGCAGTATGCACAAGGCTATTTTCAATAGTTTTTAATAATTAGCAGCAATATCCACCATAGCCGCCAGCATAACCGCCGTAACCACCATAACCACAACCGCCTCCGCCTCCGCCGAAGCAGCTAGCACCAATGATAATTAATAAAATAAACAATACGATTAGAAGCGCAAAACCGCCGCCGCACCCATGTCTGCGGTTACAATCATCATGTCTGTGTTCACACTTTTCGCTCATTACTATATTCCTCCTTTAGTATCATTCATAACAAGTTCACCTTGCTCTAAATGAGGGGATTCCATTTATAGTATGTTTTCAGGGCGAATAGGAAGCTTGGCTCACCTAAAAACGGGCTTGTTTTCGGAAATGGGCTTCATCAAAAAAAGATACCAATTAAGGTATCTTCTAAATAAAAGTATTTAATAAAAGCGCAAAGCCAAATGCAATAAATGATAACAATGTCTCGAGCACCGTCCACGTCTTAAACGTTTCCTTCACCGTTAATCCTAAATACTCTTTTACAAGCCAGAATCCTGCATCATTTACGTGAGAAAACATTAATGATCCTGCACCCGTTGCAATAACGAGCAGTTCTAAATTTACACCTGACATATGCTGAATAACTGGTGAAACAATTCCTGCTGCTGTCGTTAATGCTACTGTCGCTGAACCTGTTGCAATTCGAATTAATCCAGCTACCATGAAAGCTAAGACGATCGGCGATAACGATATATGTTCTGCCATTTGTGCAATCGCCGTTCCAACGCCGCTTTCAATTAATATTTGTTTAAACCCACCGCCTGCACCGATAATTAAAATAATGGAACCAACCGGTAATAAACTTTCATCCGTTAACTTTTTAATCACCTTTTTATTAATTCCTTGTCTTATTCCAAGTAAATAGAACGCTGCGAAACATGAAATAAGTAAAGCAATTACTGGACTCCCTATAAACACAAAAAATTCAGTTATCTTTTTCGGTAATGAAATATATGGTGCAACTACTGATAAAATCATTAATACAACTGGTAATAAAATAATAAAGAATGAAACCTTACGACTTGGTAAATCAGTTGATACAGTCGTAACTCGAACGAGCTCTGGTTCATTTTCAGGTATAACTCTCTTATGTACCCACTTTGCAAATATCGGTCCTGCGATAATGGCTGTTGGTAACGCGATAATTAATGAATATAAAAGTACCTTTCCTAAGTTCGCGTTATAAATACCGATTGCTGTCATCGCCCCTGGATGTGGTGGCACGAGCCCGTGAACAATAGATAATCCAGCGATAACAGGTAACGCAATTAATAATATATTTTGCTTCGTCGTTTTTCGAATTGAAATAACAAGTGGTAATAAAATGACGATCCCCACTTCGAAAAATACCGGAATCCCTATAACAAATCCTGCAAATAACATAGCCCAAGGTAGTTTCTTCACACCGAAAAATCGAATAAAGAAGTCTGCCACTTGCATGCCGGCCCCTGAATCGGACATCATTTTCCCTAAAATGGTTCCGAGAGCTAAAATACCAACTAAATGCCCTAGTACACTACCAACACCAGTTTCATAGGCCGTCACTATCTTCGTTAAATTCAGTCCAGACATGATAGCTAAAAATAAACTCGCAACTGTTAAACTAATAAATGCATGCCATTTCCACCATGATACCCCTAAAATAACAATTGCGATCGCAAGTAACGTGACGATTAATAAATATATATCCATCTCGCATTCTCCTTACTTTTCCCTCATATTTATGGACAGTAAACAT
This sequence comes from Bacillus cereus group sp. TH152-1LC, assembly GCF_027710505.1. Classification (NCBI taxonomy): domain Bacteria; kingdom Bacillati; phylum Bacillota; class Bacilli; order Caryophanales; family Bacillaceae; genus Bacillus; species Bacillus cereus group sp. TH152-1LC. Next base: position 107,185 of record NZ_JAQFNK010000013.1, read on the forward strand.
CCGATTGGTGTGGGATGCATCCAATTCATGTTTTACTTTATAAAAAAAGAGGGACAATCCCCTCTTTTTATACGTCATAATTCACTACATAATGCTGCATTTCTGTATTGTAGTAGCCTTCGCTATATTCAATTACTTCGCCAACTTCATCGTAAGAATAGCGCATACGTTTTAATAGCGCTGTCCCCTCTTTTTCACCTAACGCTTCTGCAACGAAGCTAGGCGCAAGTCCAACAGCGAATTCATCTCTGAAGTTTTCTAAATGTATACCTCGGTCTTCCACTAAATCGTAAAGCGATTGCAAGTCAAAGTCCGATAAATCTGTACTTGCCATGTGTGCTGAGAAATAGTGCGTATAATGAATATACGGTGCATCATTTAAAGCATATAAACGTTCGATACGGAAACTCTCCTTACCGAATAATCGAAACGGCACTGTTCCTTCTTCATTATGAACGATTTCTGCTTTTAGCAATTTCTTTTGTACTTTATACCCTTCTTCCACTAACACTTCTGTAAATTTCTTACCCTTTGACAACTTTGTCGCAGAAGTATTACGGATGACTTTCGTTCCTTTACCGCTTTTCTTTTCCAAATATCCTTCTTGAGCAAGTTCTTTAATCGCATTACGCACTGTAATTTTACTTACTTTGAACTCTTCTTCTAACTGCGGTTCGGAAGGAATATTCGTATGAATCGCATATACACCATGCAATATTCGATCACGAATAATATTTTTTATTTGTAAATATAATGGTCCTTTTTTTCTCGTTACGTTCACCGTTACACCCACTACCTTTCTACATCACCTACTGATGCCGTCATTGCCCGAAGTATATCCTTCTCTGATGACATTGGCGTATCACCGACGATTGTATGTGCAAGCATTCCAGCTGCTGACGCAAATGAAACAGCTTTCTCTGGTGCAAACTCTTCTATCTCGCCATGAATAATCCCGCTCGTATAAGCATCTCCAGCACCTATTCTATCATATACAGAAAACGTAAGTGTTTTTGCAAAAGTGAACGCACCATCTTTACATATAAACCCTCGAAGCGAGTGTGTATTATCGCTATTAATAGAGCGATGTGTACCAGCAATTGTAGCTATATGATATGTTTCAGCCACTTTCGGAATAAGATCAACAAGTTGCGCCTCTCGCTCCCTCTCTTCTGTTTGCATTCCAAGAACGAACATTGCATCTTTTTCATTCATCATAACGATATCAGCAAGAGCTAGCATTTCTTCATAATGCGGCTTCGCCTGCTCATATCCATCTTCTCCCCAAAGTGATGGACGATAATTGCAATCAAAAACGACAGTGCCTCCGTTTTCTTTAACTGCTTTCGCTAAAGATTTCATATGATGGCGCACCGTATCATTCATTGCAAGTGTAATCCCGCAAAAATGAACGATATCAATTTCCTTGGCGATTTCTTCAAACTGGTACATCTCTTCACATGCCGTATTGAAGCTACTTTCTAATCGATTTGAATATGTAACGCGGCTTGCACATGCACCAAATCCATTTTCTAAAAAGTACATGCCGACATATTTACCAGCTCTTGAAATAAACGGCGCCCGAATGCCTAACTTTTGAATATGTGATATCGCAGCATCCCCAACCGAGTTTTCCGGTAAAGTTGAAATAAGAAAACCTTCATGCCCGAGATGAGAAAGTGCTGCTGCAACGTTCACACCTGTACCAGAAAATGAGTATTTTAACGTATTTGCTTGCGATAACAATTCATATCCTGGTACTTGCAGGCGCATCATTACTTCGCCGAATGCTGCAATTTTCTTACGCATATTGATCAACTAACTTCTTCACTACCGCTAATAATTCACGAACATCTTCTGTTTTCGTATTACCAGTTTCTTTATCAATAATAGAAGAGTACACGTGCGGGATAACTTGCTCTACGTTTGCTTCTAATGCAATACGCACAATTATTTCAAAGTTTTCTTTATCAATTCCACCTGTTGGTTCTAATGCAAATCCTTCTTCTGCACATGCTTTCGCAACTGCGCGATATTCTTCTTCATGAGCTAAACCTTTCATTGGGAAGTATTTCAATGAATTTCCGCCCATATCACGTACAAGTGCGATCGCTGTTTTAATTGGAACGATTGCTTTTTCTTCTCCAGCTGCACTAATTGGACCAGTAGAAATATTTACGTACCCTACTTTTCCTGTTGGTGATACTAAACTATTAATCCAGCTATCTTTTCCGCCAAGATTTGCACGTGTCGCTCCAACTGAAGGGAACACTTGGTTAATATGACTACCAGGATAATGCTTCGCAATTTCAGCTACAACTGCTGCTTGGCGATTATCTCCTGCTCCTAGTCCAATCGATACCGCGTCATCAATTTCTTTTCCGTATGCTTTCATCGCTGTAACTGCTTCTTCTACTGTTGGGTAGTCTTTTGATAACACTCCTACTACTACATAACCTTCTGCTGCTTCAAAAATATCTTTCGCATTTCGGGTATTGTTCGCTAATACATTTAATGCTACACGGCCTTTATAAAAACGTTTTTGAATGTTTGTCATTTTAGTTTCCCCCTACAATTTCTCTCATTTTTTCTTCAATTACATGTATGTCATCACCTTGAAGTGGACGTGGATCAATATCAAAGAATCCTTGTCTTACGCCGTAATCACGTGTGTAAATGGCAATTTCGCCTTCGCGTAATGCTGTTACAACGTCTTTTGCTGATTTAGTTAACTCATTCTCATTAATGTGAATACGTGCTCTAAAGATTGCTCTTCCTGCTTCATCTTGCACGATCGTTACATTTACACCGTTTAATTCTTTCAGCGGCATAAGTACTTGTAATAACTCTTTTTCTTGCTCACTCTTATCTTCTTTTACTCCGTACTCATCAAGCGCTTGAAGTAAACCGAAAGTCGTCTCTTTCCCAACTTTCATACTTCTTCCGATGCAATGTAATTGCACTTTCAGCCATTCAATATATTTTCGTTTCCCGCCGACAATACCAGAAGTCGGCCCTTCAATCGCCTTTGAACCGCTATAAATGGCAAGGTCTGCATACTTCACGTATTTTTGAATGTCCTCTTCAGCCGCCGCATCGACGATAAGTGGTACGTTATTTCGCTGCGCAACTTCCCATGCTTCTTCAACAGAAATCATATTTTTTTGCACGGCATGATGGGATTTCACATAAAGAATCGCCGCTGTATTTTCACCAATCGCATCTTCAATATGCTCTGCTTTCCCTTCATTTGCGTAGCCAACTTCTACAAGTTTACCGCCGCCTAAATAAATCATCGTTTCAACAGGAGCACCGTACTGAACGTTATGACCTTTTAACATAATCACTTCGTTTTTCGCGATGACCTCTTGATGAAGTCTTTCACTTTTACGGCGATTTCCTTCTGTAACGATACCAGCGATAGAAAGTGCAATTCCGCTCGATGCTGAATTTACAACAACCGCTGCCTCTGAATCTAGAATTCTCGCAATATGGTCTCCCGCTTTATCTACTAAATCAGCAATTTCCACATAATTTTGTCCACCATGTTTCATCGCATCCATAACTGTATCTGTAGGAGCGGATACACCTAAAATACTCATTCTACCACTCGCATTAATCACTCTTTTTAATCCGTACTTAGCATTCAATGAATGACCCATTGATTACAACCCCTTCCGTATCAATTCTTCTTTCAGCAATGCGCTGATCCCCTTCTGAATCAATTAACGTAACCTTCTCATCTTTCACCGTAAATAAAGTTAAGTTTGCAATATCGCCTTCTTGAATACGGCCAAGCTCTGGTTTTTTCAGCCACTCTGCCGCATTTTTCGTCACCCCATCAATTACTTCTTCTAGCGGATAACCTAAGTAAAGGAATTTCGAAAGAACGTGAGACATACTATATACTGGACCGTGTATACGATTCTTTCGGTAAATATCTGTACTAATTGTATGAAAGGCAATATCGTGACGCTTCGCCGCTTCTGCTACTTTAAAAGAAAAACTAGCATTACCATGCCCAACATCTAAATGAACACCGCGCTTCACTGCATCTAGTAACACAGGTAGTGGTTTGCCTTCTTCATTAAATAAATTATTTTCTTTCCCGTTTAAGTAATGTGTAATCACATCATCTTTTTCTAAAAGAGGTACAACTTCCTCAATGCGAGGAGGGGCTGAACCGATATGTACCATAATCGGTAATGATGTTTCACGAGATAAAGAGCGCGCAACATGAAGCGGTTCAATTCCGCTGTCACAAACGACACTTTTACTCATTCTCGCCTTTAACCCAACGATTACATCTTTATACTTTTCTACTGCTTCTATTACTTTCTCTTTATCTATCCATTCCATGTTGGATAATTCATCAATTCGTTTCAAACCGATGCGAGAAATATTTAAAAAGGCAAATAAATTCGTTTTCGCCTGTTCTCTACTTTTTACTAAATCTGCAATACGATCAGCTCCGCAGCTACCCGCATCAACAATTGTCGTTACCCCTTGCTTAACGCCAATTTCATCCACCTCATCGCCATACGGATCAAACTCTGGAAAAGCGTGAACGTGTAAATCAATCCAACCACTCGATACGTAAGTACCAGAGTAATCAAGAACCTTTCCACCCTCACCAGCACCAGCTTTCGTCACCTGTGCGATTTTGTTATTTTCAATTACAATGTCAATCTCTTCCCCGTTCACACGTTTCACATTACGTAGTACGAATCGTTCTGTCATTGTATTTCCACCCTTTTCTATAAGAAGCCATAAGAATACGCTTACATTAAAATTTCATTTTATATCTCTTTCACATATTTAGAGTAACATGAAAAAAAAAAAGTAAATATAACGTTATAATGTTTAATTATATACTTAGTTCACCACACAAATACAATTACATTTTTTTCGTACAATTTATCTCATAATAATACTGTAGAATTAATTTAATTACATTAATGTAAAATTATTATTAAAGAAACTATTAAATACTTTTTTCTAAAATATTACATAATTATATTTTCTTTGCTTTAAATAAATGGTATCATTCTGGAGAAATAGATTTGATGCTAATAAAATAGTAGAGGTGATTAGATTTATGGAATTAAAGCAAAAAGGTATTAAGAATAGGTTCTTTTTTATTATTAGCGGATTAGCGCTACTTTTAGTTTCTTTTTTCTTAATATTTAATTTTAAAGATTCTAAGCCACAAACGTACAAAGATATAAGTTTAAAAGAACTTCAAATGAAATTGGATTCTGAAAAAGATATTAAGGTTTATGTATATAAAACAAGTTGTGCAGCTTGTCAGGAATTGAAACCTATTTTAGACCAGGTAATTTCAGAAAATCAATTAAATATCTTTGCTCTTAATATGGATATAGAAGAGAATATTGATGTTACATTTTTAAATAAAAATAAAATATTTAGAACTCCAACATTACTACATTTTAAAAATGGTGAAGAGGTAGATAGATTATTAGGAGTACAAACAAAACAAGATTTAATTCAATTTCTTAATAAATAAAATTTAAAGGAGTACTTATGATTTACTTTTCTTTTATTGTTTCAGTAGTGTCCCTTATTGGTAGTTTGTATTTTAGTGAAATTAAAGGTTTTATTCCTTGTAATCTATGTTGGTATCAAAGGATATTAATGTATCCATTACCTTTCTTAATTTTAATATCTTTAATAAAAGATGATAAAAACATTAAATATTATTTAGGTGGTTTATCCTTAATAGGGATTATAATTGCTGGATATCATAATTTTATTCAGTTTAATCAAAAACAAAGTGCTTTTTGCAGTATTACTAGTAATTGCTCAACTGTATATGAGAAGTATTTCGATTTTATAACGATTCCTTTAATGTCTTTAGTGGCATTTTTGTTAATCTTCCTAGCATCTTGTTTTATAAAAATAAATAGTAATATAGAAAACACCCAGGATTAATCTCTGGGTGTTTTTACATATTTTAGAATTACATGAAATTAAAACTAAATATAGTTAATTATTACCCTCTTTACTTTATTTTACTTTAATAGAAATTTTATTAAAAGTCTTTTTTTAGAAAAATCTTAATATAAAATTATCCTTGTATTAAGATTCATTAAAAATCTAGGGGGAATATATTATGTTAAAAATTAATTCTAAATTAAAAAAGGTAATTCCAGCTACATTGGCATGTGCAACTTTAGCAACAGTTGCGGCACCATTCTCTTCTTATGCGGCGGTAGATAATAAAAATGTAGCAACAGTTACTAATCAAGAATTTGAGCAAGATGTGCAAGCAATTGCTAATGATTTACAATTCATTTTTGAAACTGCTTCTACAAAAGAAAATGGTAAATATGTGTTAAATGAAGGAATGATAGAAGATAAATACGGTAAAGAGAGTTTACCAGCTATTAAAGTTTTTGTTAAAATGATGAATGAAGAAGCTGTTTCAGTAGAAGAAATTAAAAACTTACAAAATCCTAGTGAAGTTGCTTTAGATGGCAATGCGGCGGTATATCGTTCTGCATATGTTGACTGTATTGTTAATAAAGTAATTCAGTTTACTGGAATTGGATTTTTAACAGGTGGTATCAAAGAATTGATTTCTAGATCTGCTTGGGATTTAGTGGCTAAAGAATTAGCTAAAATTGTAGGAAAAAATGCCCTTAAGGGTGGAATCGCAGGTATGGCGGCAAGTTTAGCATGGTTTGCAATTGCTTGTAAATAATTTAAATAGAAAGAGGTGTGGGTTATCACCATCATGAAATATTTGGTTTTATTCTTAATATTCTTAGGTTTGGAATATACATATTTTTCATTTATAAAAACAGATTTAGATGTTGGATTAATTGATATGTTTGCAGTATCTATTCTATTTATAATATTGATGATAGTATTTGATAATCTACCAAAAAAGCGAATAAAAGAGAGTTAATATGCTCTCTTTTGTTCGCTTTTTGTATGAAAGCTATCTACTTCAGATAGCTTTTTCTCTATTCCTGAACCGTCACAATAACCCCGTCCATATTATTCCCCGAAATTTCATACTGCTTATTCGCTGGAACATTCACTTTCCTGTTTCCAGACACTTTATAATAAGAAACCGTATATTTCTTACCTTCCACATCGGTTGTGATTTCTTTTTTCTCTTTTAAGAAGTCTAAGTATTCCTCCAATGTAATTTTCTCTTTTTGCATAATCGCACTATGAGGTAAGCCGACATAACGTATATGCCACGGCTCATATTGAATGCCTGTAATATGACTTTTATTTTTCGGATAACGTAAAACAAAGCCATGCTTCCATACGTTCTCTTCAATCCACTTTCCTTCAGGCGCTCTCTCCATTTTCTTTTGCGTAGATCCAACGTCGAGTGATAATCCTAAATTATGTTCACTGTATCCTGCTGGAAGCGCATAGTCAGATCCCATTTCTTTATACAATTTACTTTGCTCTTGAAAATCTCGATACCCGCTACTCATTAAGAAATGCTGTACTCCATCTTTTCCAGCTGCATCGACAACGTTCAAAAAACTTTCCACAACGCCCTTTGATAAGCGAAGATTTCTATCAAATATTACATAACCTCTTACTAATTCACTATTGTGATTTACATTTATAATATCAGACCTAATACTATCTTTTTTAACTGGGTAATCTTTATTAACTAATAACAGATCCCCCTTATAAATTTCTTCTTTTGTAACCTCTATGTTTTCCGTATTCGCAGCTCTTACCGTATTATCTTTGTCGGCAATTTTCACATCGATCTCTTTTTGAAATAATGGTGATATATAAAAACCTACGCAGATTGTGCATGCTATAAAAAAAGAAATAAATACCCACTTTTTCATTTCTAGTTCCTCCTTAACGTAACTTACGTATAGAATAGAAAAAACTATTAAAATAAAAAGTGGGGTAAAGTTTAAATTTTTATTAAACTACTTCGCTCTCTTCTTTTGGCAATCTCACTTCAAATATCGTTCTAATCACATTACTTTCAGCAGAAATCTTTCCATCATGCTGCTCAACAATATTTTTCGCAATAAATAGCCCAAGACCTGTACCACCTTGCTGCTCAGATCTTGCCTTATCACCTGTATAAAACATATCAAAAAGGTACGGTAAATCTTCTTCCGGAATGCTGTCTCCGTAATTAATAATTTGTACGACTACCTCTTCACCTTCAATGTACCCGTTCACATCAACAAACTTTCCATCATACCCGTAGCGAATCGCATTCGTTAAAAGATTTTCAAATACCCTCGCTAATAATTTCCCGTCACCGTTAATAGGTAACTGAGGCGCGATATTCAATCTCGCTTCTAATTCCTTCTTTTCTAATAACGGATATAATTCTTCATCTAACTGAATAAGCAATTCACCTATATCAATCGATCTTTTTTCCAGCTTCAGCATCCCATAATTCATTCTTGTGATTTCAAATAACTCATCAATTAAACTTTCCAGCCTTTCAGATTTCGTAAAAGCAATTGTGGAAAAGTGTTTAATTTGTTCTTTCGTCAAATTCTCATCTTTAAGAATTAAATCTAAGTAACCTAAAACAGACGTTAACGGCGTTCTCAAATCGTGAGCTAAGTTAACAATAAGCTGGTCTTTACTACTTTCCGCAAAGTCTCCTCGCTCCACTGCTTCCTTTAATTTTTCACTCGCTACATTAATTTCACGTGCGATATATCCAAACTCATCATTTGATGACACGCGCACTTCATTTGAAAAATTTCCGTTCGCCAAATGATGAATCCCGCTTGAAATCTCATCAAAATATTTTACATAAGGCCTAGTAAGGAAGAAGAAAAACATAATGGATAGAGGGATGAAAATAATTAAAAAGAAATTAACATCCCCAATTTGTCTTACCATAGAACGAAATTGAGCTAACGGATCCTCAAAACGAACGGCTAATTTGTAATAGATACGTAACCCTTCATAAATGATATACGTTACACCGCCAGCAAATATCATACTTAATGCAAATAGCATAACCATCTTCGAGCGAAAGCTTCTCATCTTTTTAGCCATTGAAAGTATAACCTACTCCCCACACTGTTTTCATTAACTTATTCTTTCTTTTATCTTCCCCAAGTTTTTTCCGCAACGTGCGAATATGTACCATAACTGTATTTCCGCCTTCAAAATAATCATCTGCCCATACTTGCTGAAAAATATTTTCTACATTGTACACTTTCTTCGGATGGCTCGCTAATAAATATAAAATATCAAATTCTTTCGGTGTTAATTCAACTTGTTCTCCGTACACATTTACTGTTCTTCGCTCAGGATCAATAACAACTCCGCCTACCTCTAAAGCAGATTTATTCTCCGCTACTTTCGGCTGATTTAACGTAAGAAATCGGCGTAATTGTGCATTTACACGCGCCACTAATTCAATCGGTGTAAAAGGCTTCGTCATATAATCGTCTGCACCTAATACAAGCCCTGTCACCTTATCAAAATCAGACGTTTTCGCACTTAAGAAAATGATTGGCATATGATGCTTCGCGCGAATTTGGCGCGTCACTTCATAACCATCCATTTTCGGCATCATAATATCTAAAACCACTAAGTCGATTGGCTGCGTTTCAATAACATGAATTGCCTCTTCTCCATCAGCTGCTTTCACGACGTGGTAACCTTCTTTTTCTAAATGTATCTCAATTAAATCCGCAATTTCTGCCTCATCATCCGCTATTAAAATTGAAATGCGCTTCATATTACTCCCCCTTGTATACGCTCGATTGTAAACTAGTCTATCCAATTTGTACAATACGAAAAGGTTACTCGCGTGAGTAACCTTAGTAAATGAAATGATATCGACGATTTTTCAAATATATCGAACACAACTTGAAATATATCAACGATTTTTTTAATATATCGACGTTTCGACAAGGAATATCGACTTACCGACAATTAACGACGAAATTCGCCCGCTATTTGAAAGACTCAACCTACCGCTCCAAAACAATTCGCTGCTTCGTAATTTCCGCCAGCCTTCCGCGGTCTACTTCATACTCAACGTCAACGCTTTGTGGTACAATCACTTTTCCGCCCTCAAGCATCACTTCCGGCGAAATAATATCCTTCTCCCAATGCCTACTAGAGGCAGATATATCACCTGGAATCGTAAAGTTTGGCAATGAAGCAAGCGCAACATTTTGTGCTCGTGATATCCCCATTTCTACCATACCGCCGCACCAAACGGGTATGTTGTGCTCCATACAATAATTATGGATTTGAATAGATTCTGTTAATCCACCCACTCGCCCTGGTTTAATATTAACGACGCGGCAACTGCCAAGCATAATCGCAACGCGCGCGTCTTCTAAACTATGGATGCTTTCGTCTAAACAAATTGGTGTTTCTATTTGCTTTTGCAACTGTGCATGGTCGAGAAAATCGTAATCGGCTAACGGCTGTTCAATCATCATCAATTGAAATTCATCCAGTCGTTTCAACTTCTCCGTATCCGCTAATGTATAGGCTGAGTTTGCATCAGCCATTAACGGGATGTGCGGGAACTCTTTACGAATCTCTTTCAATAATTCGAAATCATGCTCTGGCTTTATTTTCACTTTAAAACGCTCGTACCCTTCTTTTGCGTACTTCTCGATTTGTTTTAACATAACTGGAATTGTATTGATACCAACCACAACACCAACTTCAATTTCAGTCCTAGTTCCGCCAAGTAACGTCGCTAATGATTTCTGTTCACGTTTCGCATATAGATCCCAAACAGCTCCTTCAATTCCGGCCTTTGCCATTCGGTTTCTTTTTATATGCTGGAACAAACCTGGCACTTCATTCGGATGAGAAATTTCAGCTTTTAATAAATCAGGTAATAAAAAATCTTGTAGTACATGCAGCGCTGTCTTCACTGTTTCTTCCGTATACCACGGTTCAGAAAACGCAACGACCTCGCCGAATCCAATGTGTCCATCCTTATCTTCTAATTCAATAACAATGCTCTCACGCTTCTCATACGTTCCGTAGCTTGCAGCAAACGGGATTACGAGTGGCATTTCCGTTATATGAAGTGTCGCTTTTTTTATTTCCACTTACATCTCCTCCACTAATTGTCTTAGCTCTCGCCTTAACAATTTTTTCGAAGCATTTCGTGGTAATTCCTCTAAGAAACATGCTTTTTTCGGCACTTTATATTTCGCTAATTTCCCCTCGCAAAAATGAAGAATTTCCTCTTCTGTTACCTCTCCGTTTTTTACAACAAAAGCAGCGGGTACTTGTCCCCATTTATCGTCAATCATCCCGACAACACCTGCCTCCGCTACCATCGGATGAGAAAGTAACACTTCTTCAATTTGAGCCGGATATATATTCTCTCCGCCAGAAATAATTAAATCACTGCGGCGATCTAATACGTATAAAAATCCTTCTTCGTCTAAATAACCGAGGTCACCAGTATGAAGCCATCCGTTTTGAATGGTTTCGCGCGTCGCATCTTCACGGTTAAAATAACCGCCTGTTACGTTTGGTCCTTTTACTACGATCTCGCCTTCCGTAAACGGCGCTACTACTACGCCATCTTTTTCAATACGAAGTTGGCACTGAAATAGTGGTTTCCCGGCTGATCCTACTTTCGTTAACATGTAATCTGCTGATAACGTACAAATTTGCGACGACGTTTCTGTCATACCGTACGTTTGATACACAGGAATTCCTTTTTCTACACATGTTTCGAGTAACGGTTTCGGCGCTGGTCCTCCGCCAAGTAACATGCATCGTAAAGAAGATGGATATGTCTCTTCTCCAAGTCTTTCTAATAGATCTGTTAACATTTTAGAAACGACAGAAATAATCGTTACGCCTCTCGTTTGAAGTGCTTTATGAATAAAATCAGCATCATATTTCGGAACGAGTAAAATGCGCATACCGTACATAATATTTTTCATTAAAAGAGATAACCCGCCAACATGGAACATCGGCATACAAGCTAACCAGCAATCATCATCACGAAGCCCTAAATTAAACGAAGAGCCAACCGCGCTTGCCCAGTGATTGCCGTACGTTAAAATAACGCCTTTCGGTTTTCCTGTCGTCCCTGACGTATAAATAATTGTCATCGCTTCTTCTAAAGAGAATTCTTCTTGTATAGAGGCTTCCGCCTTCGGTCCATTCATCACTTCGGCGAATGAATATACAGGAACATCTTTAGTCTCAAAATCTTGATCTGTCACTAAGCATACAACTTCAGCATCATCCATTTGCCAAAGTAGCTCTTCTCTTGAAAGACGCGTATTTAAAAGTACAGCTACTGCACCTACGTAAGATAGGGCGTGAATAACTGTAATCATCTCCATACCATTTTTCATCAGAACAGCCACCTTTTGCCCACGCTTCACTCCTACATGCGTGAGGTGTTCACAAACAGATACTACTTTTTCATGCAGCTGCATAAAAGTAACCTTTTCATCCTCTATTTCAATTGCAGTGCGGTCTGGTGTTAAAAATGCACGTTGCTTTAACCAATTTGGCATCGTCTCCATCATCCATTCTCCTTTCATGAAAGAAAGAGACTTGATATGACATCAAGTCTCTTAGTTGTTTTGTTTCCGGTTTGATCTCATCTAGCTACAGCAGCTAGAATGCTCGGTGGCTTCGCTTCTTCCTATGAGGCAAAAAGCGCCTCTACGTCAGAAGCTCCATCCCCCTGACATTCTGAACGAGCTGCTTCCACTTTTGGTTTCATCTAGTTGCGCCTCCTAGCCCCTTCCGTCTAAGAACCTTCCGCACGAGAAAGTAAAAAACACTTTCTGTGCGAAAGAACCTTAGCCTACGAGGCTAAGCAGTCGGCTCCGCTTTTAAAACATCCAGCTACAGCGGCTAGAACAGTCGGTCGTTTCACGCCTTCCTACGAGGCAAAAAGCGCCTCTACGTCAGGAGTTCCAACGCCCTCTTGTTCTAAGCAAGCCGCTTCCGCTTTTGGTTTGATCACGGGAAACGAGGGAATTGACCGAAGTCCGGACTGCGTTTTTCTTTGAACGCGTCACGACCTTCTTTTGCTTCGTCAGTTGTGTAGTACAATAACGTTGCATCTCCAGCTAGTTGTTGAATACCAGCTAGACCGTCTGTGTCTGCGTTGAATGCAGCTTTTAGGAAACGAAGTGCCATTGGGCTGTTTGCTAAGATTTCTTGTGCCCATTGTACTGTTTCTGCTTCAAGCTCTTCTAATGGTACTACTGTGTTTACTAAGCCCATATCAAGCGCTTCCTGTGCACTGTATTGACGGCATAGGTACCAAATTTCGCGAGCTTTCTTGTGGCCTACCATACGAGCTAAGTAACCAGCTCCGTATCCACCGTCAAAGCTTCCTACTTTAGGACCTGTTTGTCCGAATACAGCGTTGTCTGCAGCGATTGTTAAGTCACATACGATATGAAGTACGTGTCCACCACCGATTGCATAACCTGCTACCATTGCGATAACTGGTTTAGGAATTGCGCGAATTAGACGTTGTAAGTCTAATACGTTTAAACGAGGGATTTGGTCGTCACCTACATATCCACCATGACCGCGAACTTTTTGGTCGCCGCCAGAACAGAATGCACGTCCACCTTCACCTGTTAAAATGATAACGCCAACATTTGCATCATCACGAGCGTGTGCAAAAGCGTTGATTAACTCCATTACCGTTTTAGGACGGAATGCGTTATGTACTTCAGGACGGTTAATCGAAATCTTTGCGATACCATTGTATGTTGAATAAATAATATCTTCGTAATTGCCTTCTTTTACCCATTCAATAGCCATTACAACTACCTCCTTGTATATTTCTGATCTCCTCTATAAGTGTAGCTTCCTTCTTAGATGAAAAAGCATCACTGCATAGTTTTTAGAAATCCCTTTACTATTGTATCAAACTTTTCCGGTTGTTCCACATGAATTGCATGGCCAGCACCATCAATTTTGACAAATTTCGCGTCAGAGACGCATTTTTCGATGTTTTTTAATATGCGAAAGAATTTTTCATCATGCTCCCCGTTCATTAAAAGAACAGGCATTTTTAAGTTTTGCAGATCGTTCCACCATGAAGGCTGAGCCCCTGTTCCCATGCCGCGCAAGCTGTTTGCAAGTCCTTTTGGATTGTTAGCAAGTCGTTCTTTTCGCACTGCTTCTTGTACGGTTTGTGCTAAACGTTTTTGCGTTTCAAACAGCGGAATACTTTCCCACATCATTACAAAACTATTGATGCCTTCTCGCTCAATTTTATTGGCAAGTCGCTCATCTTTTTCGCAGCGTTCTTTTCTCGCCTCTTCACTTTCAAGCCCAGCTGTACAATTTTCTAATAAAAGAGAATGTACATACTCTGGATAGAGACATGCCATCGTAATCGCCAGTCTACCGCCCATTGAATAGCCAAGTATGTGCGCTTTTTCAATATGAAGGTAATCTAGTAGTTCTTTCATTTGCAATGCTACATTTCGAATATCATAATGCATTACATCTTCAGGACTTTCCGTTTTTCCGTGCCCAACAATGTCTACTAAAATGACTTGAAATTGCTCGCCCCAAGAAGGAACGAAAGAACGCCACGTTTCCATGCTTCCCGTAAAACCATGAAGAAGTAGAAGTGGTTCCCCGCTTCCAACTACTTCATATTCATACGATACACCTTGCAGCGTTACGTTCATTTTGATTCACCTTGCAACGATGTAGTAATTACGTCCTGCGTTTTTGCCCATAATTTGCGGTGCAATGTTAAGTTTTCATCACGGTTCGTACAAATTTCTACAACGTGTAAACCTGCCGCCGTAGTTCCTTTTTGTACCTCTTCTCGGAATTTCTCCCAACCATTTACACGGCTAAATGAACCGCCATACATTTTGACAACATGCTCGTAATCAAGCCCAATTGGCGTTCCAAATAATGATTCGAAATGTTCCTTTTTCTCATATTGTGGTAAGAATGAGAAAATACCGCCACCGTCATTATTTACAACGACAATCGTTATGTTTAATTCATGTAATTTTGCGGCTAACAGTCCATTTAAATCGTGATAAAATGATAAATCACCGATCACTAATACGAGCGGATCGCAAATAATGCTCGCTCCTAAAGCTGTCGAAATGATTCCGTCAATCCCGTTCACGCCACGGTTTGCCATCACTTGAATATTTTTGTCCGATGTGAAGAAGAATGAATCTGTATCACGAATTGGCATACTATTACTCGCAAATAACGTTGCCCCTTCTGGTAATACACGGACGATATCCGTAATAACTTTCCCTTCAAATGCAGTATCATATGTTTCCATTTCACGAAGCGTTTCCTTCGTTTTTTCGTTTATATGTTGCCACATTAGGGACCAATCATTCTTTTTCATAACTGGCATTTTTTCTATTAGTGCCTTGCAAAATGCAATATCACTCGCTTGAACCACTTCTGTCGCAACGAGAGCTGGATCTCTCCATTGTCCAGATTCCTCAACAACGATATGAACGGCTTTCGTCTGTTTTTTAATGAACTGCGTTAATGCTTTCGAAACAGGCATACCACCAAAGCGAATCATAACTTCTGGCTTCCACGTTTCTTTTAACAATTCATTTCGTAAAAATGTATCGTAACAGTCGATTACCATCCTTTTATCGTGGTGTCCGCTACGAATGTTAGAAAGTGGATCTGCTAATATTGGATATCCCGTTTTTTCAGCTAGTTGCGTTGCAAACGCTGCGATTTCTGGATGGCTATCATCTCCACAAATAATAAGCCCCTTTTCCATATGTGAAAGGCGCCCTACAAGAGAATCTACATATTCACTCGGCATCATCACGTTCCCTTGCTGAACTACTCCTGTATATTCCCCGCGTCCTTTATCCCATAAACTTTCTAATGAAAAGTCCGGGATAAGCGGTTCGCGAACTGGGAAATTAAGATGGACAGGTCCTTGCGGCGCTAGAAGTGCGCTTGCTATCGTGCGCTGCGTCGTCATGCGAGCGTAATGATACATCGCTTCACTCGCTTCTGGAAGTGCCATCTCTGTAAATTGCTTCACAAAAGTACCGTATAAATTAATTTGATTCATCGCTTGTGGTGCACCAACATCTCTTAATTCATGCGGTCTATCTGCCGTTAAGACGATAAGTGGCACTCGTGAATGGAAAGCTTCACATACAGCTGGATAATAGTTCGCTGCAGCCGTTCCTGACGTACATAATAATGCAACAGGACGTTTTTTCGCTTTTGCAATACCGAGCGCAAAAAATCCTGCTGATCTTTCATCTACATGTAAATATGTGTTCATTCCTTCATGTTGTTCCATTAGCAAAGCAATCGGCGTTGACCGTGAGCCTGGACTAATGACAACATCACATACATTTAGACGCGTCAGTTCATCCACGAACGCGCCTAAATAATATGATAATGCTTCTATATGATTGTTCATTTCATTAATTCCTCCAAAGCACCGAGCATCGGTCTAAACTTCAAACTTGTTTCTTCATATTCAAGTTGCGGTACTGAATCAATTACAATCCCACAACCGGCAAATAAGGATGCTTTCTCGCCATTTAATAATCCGCAGCGAAGCGCAACCGCAAACTCACCATTTCCTTTATCATCTATCCAGCCAATCGGCGCGCCATATAATCCTCTGTCTAACAATTCAACATCACGAATCAGTTTCATTGCTTCCAAACGAGGTGTCCCGCCAAGAGCTGGTGTTGGATGTAATTCTTCTACCATTGTTAAAAGACTCGCAGCGCCTTCTGCCTCTACAGGTGTATATAAATGAATTAAGTTTTTCGTTGTTAATAAGCCCGGACTTTCCGGAATATTAACAGATTCACAGTGCTCATTTAATACCGACCTGATCATGTTCACAACATAACCGTGTTCAGCTAAATTCTTTTCATCATGAAGAAGCGCATTACTATTTCGTTTACTTTCTTCTATAGATTGACCATGACCAGTTGAACCAGCAAGACACATCGAAGTAAACTTCTCATCTTCTTTGCGAATTAATCTCTCTGGCGTCGCTCCTAAGAAGCATGCTCCTTTATAATCAAAAGAAAATACGTAACAATCCGGTTGCCCTATGCGAAGTGCTTCTAAAACGAGAGCAGAATCAATATGATGATTCATTTCTACTTTTAGCTCCCTCGCTAATACAACCTTCTGCACGTTCCCCTGCTTCATTTCATCTTGCACTTTTTCAATAGCCTTCATCCAGCCTTTCGGATCCACTTCTACTTTAGAAGTAACTGTTAATTTCGATCCTTCTAGTGCACATTTACTCTCTCGTAAAATGTTCTCTTCTAAAGAAACAATTTCGTTATAAAGAGTTTCTGCACAATCTGTTGCTGAAACGAATGTATTCATTGTTAACCATGCTTTTTCATTTTTTACAGTTAATAAAAATGCTGGTAGTGAAAATGTCGTATCATCAAATTCTTTCCATAAGTCCGTTTTCTCTTTTTCTTGATCAAATGAAAATCCACCAAATAAAAGAGGACCTGTTCCAAATTCGTATTTTTCTCTTTGTACAAATGCTTTCTCTTTTACTTTATCCCACTCGTCACGAGTAGTTTGAAAGCGTTTTTGAGAAGCAGTTGCTATAGTGAAAACAGAGCCAATTCCAGCAAATATTACATGCTGAGCTGGGTCTGCAAAATAACATCTATTTTCGAATGCAATTCTTTTACCTGCTGCATAAAACAGAAGCGGATCCATCCAGTCTATTTGTTTTACGAAGCTCACCAATATTTTTTCATCAGTTGCACGCTTAATAGCTGTAGCAAGAACTTCTTGCAAGCCTACTTGTTTCGTTTGAATCACAATTGTCTCCCCCCTATGGGCGAAAAATAGTCATAATTACGCTTGATTTTAAGATACACCTCAAACGAAAGGCCTGTCAACGTTTAGCAATTCTGAGAAATTCACCTTCTCTTCCTAGAAAATAAACGTTGACACTAAATGATGCTTTTTCTACACTTAGTTGTGTACAATATGTGACCAAAGGAGGATTCAACATGGAAATGAACGTCGAAACGAATTCCTCTCCTACGGCGCCAAAGCCAAGTAAGCAAACAGGCTGGCGCATTTGGTGGAGTTTACTACGTCCCCATACATTAACAGCAGCTTTCGTTCCTGTTTTCATCGGAACAGCATATGCAATGCAGGTCGGAGGCATAAATCAAATACATCTCCCTCTTTTCCTTATGATGCTTCTTGCTTGTCTTCTCATTCAAGCAGCAACAAACATGTTTAATGAATACTTTGATTATAAAAGAGGACTTGATCACGAAGGGTCAGTTGGTATCGGCGGCGCTATCGTTCGCGATGGCATTCAGCCAAAAACGGTGCTTAACTTAGCATTTGGATTTTTCGGCATCGCAATACTATTAGGTGTTTATATTTGTATGAATTCTAGCTGGTGGCTTGCGGCAATCGGTCTTGTTTGTATGGCTGTTGCTTACCTTTATACAGGTGGCCCACTTCCAATTGCATATACACCATTTGGAGAGTTAACAGCCGGACTATTTATGGGTGTCATTATTATCGGGATTTCATTCTTTATTCAAACCGGGACTGTAACATCAGAAGTCATTTTACTATCTATTCCAAGCTCCATTTTAATTGGTGCCATATTATTAGCTAATAACATTCGTGACTTAGATGGCGATAAAGAAAATGGCCGTAAAACGTTAGCAATTCTCGTTGGACGTGAAAGAGCCGTTGGTGTACTTGCTTCTATGTTCATCGTTTCCTACATTTGGACAATTGCTTTAATTATCGTGGGCATCGTATCACCATGGATGCTTATCGTATTTTTAAGTGCACCGAAAGCATTTAAAGCGACGAAAGGCTTTATCGGCAAAAGCATTCCAATGGAAATGGTACCTGCAATGATTGCCACAGCAAAAACAAATACAATCTTCGGTCTCCTCATGGGAATCGGATTATTGCTTGGATATTTTCTATAGAAAGGAGCTGCTGACGCGGCTCCTTTTTCATATACCAATTTCAGCTCATAATTCCCACCCTCAACGTTCATACTATGTAAAGAAACTGAATTGTAGGAAGGTGGACGACTATGTTAACTCCACAACAAATAAATCAATTTAAATCCGTTTTAGAAAAACAAAAACAAGAACTAGAGCAAACGATACAAACACATGAAAATGAAGATCGTGCATCTGAACGTGATTCTGTTGGAGAATTATCTAGCTACGATAACCATCCAGCTGATATGGCAACAGAGCTATATGAACGTGAAAAAGACTTCGGACTTATTGAACTTTGGCATAAACAGCTAGAAGATACGAAACATGCCCTACAAAAAATAGAAGCGAGTACGTACGGCATTTGCGAAGTGTCTGGCGAAGAAATTCCATTTGAAAGATTAGAAGCAATGCCGACCGCTACAACATGCATACAGCACACGAAAAGTAAGTTAAATATGAATACACGACCAGTTGAGGAAGAAGTGTTGTCTCCTTCTTTCCACAAACACGATGAAGATCATTCTGTTGAATACGATGCGGAAGACGCATGGCAAGATGTTGCCAATTACGGAACGTCTGAAACGCCGTCTGATTTAGAAAGACAAGATTCCAAAAACTATAATGGCATGTACGTAAATAGCGAGGAAAATGTAGGCTATGTAGAGGATTTCGAAAACTTTATCGGTACAGATATGTATGGAAAAAATCCGCAAGTTTTCGCTACAGAAGAGCATGAAGAATATGAACAAATGCTTGATGACTTTGAAGAGCGTACGTTTAAGGGTGAATTATCCTCAAATGAATCGAGTTCCAAAGAATAAAGTGAAACTTTAATCAGTGGGGGTTTTCTTCATCCCCCACTGATTATTAGCCCTCACCAATCGGACTTTTATGGGCAGTTGATCACCCACCTAACTTCTTTGCTTTCACTGAATTTTGAGGTGGGGGTCTTACTGCCCATTAAAGCGGGATAAAAAAAAGCATTCCGAAAATCGGAATGCTTTTTATCGCTAGCTAATTAGTTTTTTGTAACGTTAGCTGCTTGTGGTCCGCGGTTTCCTTCAACGATTTCGAAAGAAACTTCTTGACCTTCTTCTAAAGTTTTGAAGCCTTCGCCTTGGATAGCTGAGAAATGTACGAATACGTCTTCTCCGCCTTCAACTTCGATGAAGCCAAAACCTTTTTCGCCGTTAAACCATTTAACTTTACCTGTTTGCATGTCATGTACCTCCTAAATAAAAATGAAACTATGAATCCACATGAAAAGGTGGATATAAAGGACATGAATGTATAACAAGCTTACAGCCTTTAATACAACGTGCTTTATTTCCGTACCACATTATGTAGCTCAATAGTGCTTTCACTATATCATGCTATATCGAAAACGTCAAATGAGAACACTTTCAACCCATCTTTTTTTATAATCCTAGTATAACCTTACATTTTCATTCTATTTTTATTCAAAAATTAACAAATCTACAGTATTCTAATTTCTTTGATTTCGGTACAATATAATTACTACATATGATGAGGCGAAAAAATGCAAGCACATGAAATCGAGTATAAATTATATGGCGATGATATGCAGTTTGTTGAAATTGAATTAGATCCAGAAGAAAGCGTTATCGCAGAGGCTGGCGCAATGATGATGATGGAAGATCATATCGAAATGGAAACCATTTTCGGTGATGGTTCTGGCCCATCTAGTGGTCTATTCGGTAAATTAATGGGCGCTGGTAAACGTCTTGTTACAGGTGAAAGTATGTTTATGACTGTCTTTACAAATACAGGTCACGGCAAGCGCCACGTATCTTTTGCTGCTCCTTATCCTGGTAAGATTGTTCCTGTAGATTTAACAGAATATCAAGGAAAAGTAGTTTGCCAAAAAGATGCGTTTCTTTGTGCAGCAAAAGGCGTTTCTATCGGAATCGAGTTTACGAAAAAAATCGGAACTGGTTTCTTCGGTGGGGAAGGTTTCATCATGCAAAAACTTGAAGGTGATGGACTTGCTTTCATGCATGCAGGCGGAACTGTATACAAGCGTGAATTAAAACCTGGCGAAAGACTTCGCATCGATACAGGTTGTCTCGTTGCCATGACAAAAGATGTTAACTACGATATTCAATTCATTGGAAAAGTAAAAACAGCCCTATTTGGCGGCGAAGGTTTATTCTTCGCAACGTTAGAAGGTCCTGGAACGGTTTGGATTCAGTCCTTAACACTTAGCCGTTTAGCAGCACGTCTTACAGGCCCAGCAGCTCAAAACAGCGGTGAAGGCAGCGTTTTAGGCGGACTTGGTCGTCTTTTAGATGGGAAAGAGTAAAGTGAAACTTTAATCAGTGGGGGTCTTACTGCCCATTAAAGCGGGATAAAACAAAAAAGAGATAGTCTCCTTCATAAGGAACTATCTTTTTTTGACTGTATAAACCACTTTGAATGCCATAGCCTCATTTGGCCGCGCTTCTTCTTCATATTTATAAAGGTTCAAGCTTAATTTTCAAACTCCCTCCAAAGAATGAATCAAGTCCCTCACTGCATATATTGAACTATACCTTTTCTTAAGGAGGGCTTCCTTAATGCGTACTCCTTTATCCTTCGATAAAGATACTGCCATATTGTTAGCTTCTTGTTGTGAGTTAACGTATGAACAATATAAACAAAATGGGATTTTCGAAATACCAGATGGTTTTCAATATGTACAAGGCTTTCAAGGAAAAACCATTCAAACGACAGAATGGTTCGGATTCATACTAGAGTCTGAGGATACGATTATTGTAGCTTTTCGCGGGACACAAACAGATACAGACTGGATTATCGATTCACTCGTTAACCAAAAACCATATCCATATGCTTTAAACAGCGGAAATGTCCATAACGGCTTTCTTTCCATTTATGAATCTTGCCGAGATTCTATTATGGATATGCTCGTATCACTACCAGCCCATAAAAAACTTCTTGCAACCGGTCATAGCTTAGGTGGTGCACTCGCTACACTACATATACTCGATGCGCGTATCAACACCGCATTTGCACAGTACGGTCTTTATACATTTGCCTCTCCCAAAGTGGGCGATATTGCATTTCGGAATTATTATAAACTACAAGTGGCTAGTAGCTTTCGCTTCGTTAATTTATTTGATGTCGTTCCCCTTCTCCCTCCGCGCAATGTCCATTTTAATGACCAAGACTGGGAATATGCACACGTTCATCACAACATGACATTTACAAAAAACACAAAATCTATTACAAATAATCATGCCATGACAACATACAAAACATGTCTGACTTCTCATTTTTAACCAGTAAACAATTGGAAATTAAATATCCTTATACTATAATAATATATGAAGTTATTTTTGGATGAGGGGACCTTACATGCTAAAATTTATCTTTGCACTTTTTCTCATTGTAATTTTTACGTTTACAGGTTTCTTTACATTTTCATACTTTGCGACAGGAGAATATGGTGGAGAAGGTATAATCTATACCGCTATTCCATTTCTTTCTTAGGCAAAAAAGGAAAACCGAGCTTAATGAGATTAAGCTCGGTTTTTAAGCGATTATATTCCTCTTTTAAAAGGGACTTTCATTTAATACTGTGTAACCGCATTACCAATACCCCAAATCTCGTTACTATACTGTAAAATCGTTCGATCGCTCGCAAAATGACCAGATTGTGCAATATTTAAAATCGACATTTCTAGCCACTTCGTTCGGTTCTCATAAGCTCTACCAACATCTTCTTGCCTTTCCGCATATGGACCAAAATCTCGCAGAACGAAGTATTCATCATTTTGAATAACGAGAGAATCGTAAATCGCTTCAAATTCAGCTCCCGAATGTGCAAAGAAACCATTCGTTAACTGATCTACTACTTTTTTTATATGCATATTGTGGTGATAATAATCACTTGCACGATACCCACCATTTTGATAGTAATGAAGAACCTCTTCCGCCGTTAAACCGAAAATGAAACAGTTATCATCACCGACTCTGTCTTTTATTTCAACATTAGCACCGTCTAACGTTCCAAGTGTGATCGCACCATTCATCATAAATTTCATATTACCTGTTCCTGATGCTTCTTTACTCGCAGTTGAAATTTGCTCACTAACATCCGCAGCTGGGAATATATCTTCAGCTAAAGACACTCGATAGTTTTCTAGAAAGATAACTTTCATATATTGGCTTACGTACGGATCATTATTCACTTTCCTTGCGAGTTCATTAATTAATTTAATAATTTTTTTCGCATAATAATAGCCAGGTGATGCTTTCGCTCCAAAGATAAAAGTACGCGGATAAAATGTAAAACTAGCATCCTCTTTCAAACGGTTATACAAATATAAAATATGAAGAACGTTTAATAATTGTCGTTTGTAAGCATGCAGTCTTTTTACTTGCACATCAAAAATAGAATTAGGATCAATTGTAATCCCCATTTTATTATGAATACGCTCCGCTAAAATCTCTTTACGCTCTTGTTTTACCTCTGCAAATTTCTCCTGGAAGCTCGCATCATGTTGAACTAATTGCAGCGCTTGAAGCTTAATCGGTTCTTTCTTCCACTCTGTTCCAATCGCCTCTGAAATAAGGTTCGTCAGCTGTGGATTCGCCTTCATTAACCAGCGCCTATGAGCGATTCCATTCGTTTTATTATTAAACTTATCTGGATAAAACTCATAAAATAATCGCATTTCACGTTGCTTTAAAATTTCCGTATGAATTTTCGCTACACCATTAACGCTATGGCTACCGACAATTGCTAAATGAGCCATTTTCACAAGATCATGCGCAATAATTGCCATCTTTTCAATACGATGCCATTCATATGGATAACGTTCCCAAAGTTCATGACAGAAACGCTCATTAATCTCTTCAATAATCATATAAATTCTCGGTAATAACGGTTTAAAAATGTGAATTGGCCACTTCTCAAGTGCTTCTGATAACGTTGTATGATTCGTATAAGAAATCGTTTGCGTCGTTATGTGCCAAGCTTCTTCCCATGCTAGTTTTTCTTCATCTAATAAAATACGCATCAGTTCTGGAATCGCCAAAACTGGATGTGTATCATTAATATGAATCGCAATTTTTTCATGCAATTGACGAAGGTCACCATATCTTTCTCTATGCAGACGAACGATATTTTGCAAACTTGCTGATACGAGGAAATACTGTTGTTTCAAACGAAGTATTTTTCCCTCATCATGCGTATCATCTGGATATAAAAACTCCGATACCGCCTCTGTTTCACGCTTATATTTCAAAATATCTTTGCAATTTTGCGGGAAAGGCACTGGTTCAGCATTCCAAAGTCTAAGTGTGTTTACAGTGCTCGTTTCATAACCTACTACGGGAACGTCATATGGTACTGCCATGATCACTTCTGCATTCGTATGTCTGAACTCTAAACGTCCATCAATGTATAGCGGTTCAACATTACCGAAATAACTTACTTCTACAGCTTGATCATGTCTTCTTACTTCCCATACGTTTTCATAAAGAAGCCACTGTTCTGGAAATTCAACTTGATAACCATCAACAATTTTTTGATCAAATAAGCCGTGTTTGTAACGAATGCCACAACCATGACCTGGTAAGTTTAACGATGCAAGTGAATCAAGAAAACAGGCTGCTAATCGTCCAAGTCCACCATTTCCAAGACCTGCATCTGCTTCCACCTCTTCTAATTGTTGCAACGAAATACCAAGCTCAGAAAGTCCTTGCTCACATACATCCCTGATGCCTAAATTTAATATGTTACTTCCAAGCAAACGTCCAAGTAAAAACTCGATGGATAAGTAATACATTTGCTTTCGCTCTCCAGACCGATAGCTTTCGTTCGTTGCAATCCATTGACTATTCATATACTCACGTACCATGTATCCAAGCGTATTGTATTGATCACGAGTTGTAGAGTCTTTGAAACTTTTACCATACATCGTCTCTAACTTTTCTAGAAAAGCTGATTTGAAACTTTCAACATGAGTAAACATTTCTTCACCACCTACATGTTATTCCATGAGACTTTTATACAATTTCTTATAAGCAAGAGCTGATTTCTCCCAGCTATAATCTTCAGTCATCGCTTGTTTTACAAGCTGCTCCCATACCGGTTTATCATGATAAAATTCAATTGCACGACGAACTGTGTGCAACATGTCATGTGCATTAAAATTCGTGAAACTGAAACCATTTCCTTCTCCAGTTTCTTCATCATAAGATTGTACCGTATCATTTAATCCGCCTGTTTCTCTTACAATCGGAATCGTACCGTACGCTAATGCGATAAGTTGTCCAAGTCCACACGGTTCAAATAGTGATGGCATTAAGAATAAATCACTTCCCGCATATACTTGATGAGCTAATTCTTCATTAAATCCGATATACACTTTTACCTTTTCAGGATACTCGTATGCCATCCACTCAAAGAATTGCTCATATTCCGAATCACCTGATCCTAAAATAATACATTGTACATCTTCCTCCATTATTTCGCGGAATACAGTACGCACTAAATCAAGACCTTTTTGCTTCGTTAATCTCGTTACCATTGAAATAATTGGTGTATCTTCTTTTTCTGGCAAACCAAAATAACGCTGCAAAGCGCGTTTATTTTCATTCTTTTCCTCTAATGACTCTGCATCATACTGAGCAGTAATATACGAATCCGTTTCCGGATTATATACACTCGTATCAATTCCATTTACGATGCCGCTAAGCTTACCATTATTTTTTCGTAACAATCCATCTAACTTCTCACCGAAAAACTCATATTGAATTTCCTCTTTGTATGTCGGGCTAACCGCTGTAATTTGATCAGAAGCGATAATTCCACCCTTCATAAAGTTCACATTTCCATAAAACTCTAGCTGCTCACTATGAAAATATTCGTCACCAAGTTCTAACAAGTCGTACATCACTTCAGGAGGAAATACACCTTGGAACTGCAAGTTATGAATCGTATATACCGTTTTAATATGCTCGTATAATGGATTATCTTGATACTTTTCACGTAGTAAGAAATTCACCATAGCTGTATGCCAATCGTGGCTATGAAGAACATCCACTTCGAAATCAAGATGAGGAATACACTCTAAAACTGCTTTCGAAAAATAAGAAAAACGCTCTCCGTCATCATAATGACCATATAGAGAATCTCTCTTAAAATAATATTCATTGTCTATTAAGTAATACGTAATCCCGTCTTGCTCACCTTTTAAAATTCCGCAATATTGATTTCTCCACCCAAGCGGGACGTTAATTACTTTATGTAACGTACATCCATCCCTTAATTCTTGCGGAATAAGACTATAATTCGGGAGTATAATGCGAACGTCCACACCTAATTTCTTCAGCTCTTTTGGGAGCGCACCTGCTACATCAGCTAATCCTCCCGATTTAACAAATGGTACACATTCTGATACTGCAAATAAAATATTCACTTGTTGTCCCACTGCACGAAAAGCTTATACTACTTCCCTTGCAGCTTCCTCCCTTCGAGTTTTCATTTGAATGAATGCTTTAATCAGTGGAGGAAACCCCCCCACTGATTCTTTTAAGAATAACTATTAATCGTACTGTTTTGAACGCTTCCTTTTTCGATAACGTATGGCTCATCGGCGTTTCCTTTTAGCACAACACCATCACCAATTTTCACATCTTTATCAATAATAACACCGTCTATTATACAGTTATCTCCAATTTGGCTCTTTTGCATAATAATGCTATTACGAACAATTGAACCTTTCCCAATTTTAACAGAACAGGAAATGACACTATTTTCTACTTCACCTTCGATAATACTGCCGTTTGCAATCATTGTATTTTTTACGGCTGCACCCTTCAAGTAACGAGTTGGTGGTTCATCTTTTACTTTCGTAAAGATCGGTGCTTCTTTCTTAAATAATTGCTTCCAAATAGCCGGCTGCAAAATTTCTAAGCTATGTTTATAATAACTTTCAATCGAATCAATAATAGCTACATATCCTGTATGCTCATACGTAGCAATGTGCAGTGATTTTCCGCGCTTTTCTCTCACTACATCAAATAAACTGTATTGCTCCACATCTTTATATGTCTCAAATAAATCTAACAATAATTGTTTCTTTAACACGTATGTTTGAAGCGAAACCCCTTCATGGCAAACTTCAGTAATATCAGCTGCCGTATGTATATGTCGCTCTAACACCGCTTGGAAATTTAATGCTGTTACGAGATGGCTATTCGTAATAACAACGTATTCTTCTCTAGCTCTTAAAAAATAATCAATATGTCTTCTAAAATGTGCAAAAGAACCAAATTCATCTTGATCACATTGGCAATTTGGCGGGAATAAGAACAGTCCGTCTCTTTTTCTATCTAAATCCCACTGTTTTCCTGAACCAACATGGTCCATTAGTGAACGGTTTTTATGACTTGTAAAAACCGCTACACTATGAATATTAGAATTCACCATATTTGAAAGCATGAAATCAATGAGTCGATAACGGCCCCCAAACGGTAACGCCGCTAGTGAACGATGCCCTGTTACTTTCTTTAAGGAAGGAAAACTTCCCGTTGCATTAATAATTCCTAACATTTTTTCTCCCATTCATTTCATCCCCCTTTTCTATTTCCCTTCAGCAATGAGTACTACATCGTCGACATTTTTTTCTGGACGAATAATGGTTCCATCTTCAATAACCATTTCCGATCCAACAATCGCTCTTTCAATTACAACATTTTTACCAATTTTCGCTCCTGGCATAACGACAGAATCAATAACCATACTACCTTCTTCCACCGTCACCCCTTGGAATAACACAGAATGCTTCACGTCCCCTTCAATGACGCATCCTTCGTTAATAAGTGATTCTTCTACTTTTGCCTGTTCTGCAATATATTGAGGTGGCTCATTTGGATTTACAGAATAAATACGCCAATTACGATCGTTTAAATTAAGTGATGTTTCATCGCGAAGTAAATCCATATTCGCTTCCCATAAGCTTTTCACCGTTCCAACATCTTTCCAATATCCTTCAAACGGATACGCCATCAACTTCTTCCCTTCATCTAATAAAAGCGGAAGTACATCTTTTCCGAAATCATTACTAGATTCAGGATTTCTTGCATCCATCTCTAAATACTCTTTCAAAATTGCCCAGTTAAAAATATAAATTCCCATTGATGCAAGGTTACTTCTTGGAAATTGCGGTTTTTCTTCAAATTCTACAATCTCCATCTCTTCGTTCGTATTCATAATACCGAAACGACTCGCTTCATCCCAAGGCACTTCTATAACAGAAATCGAAACGTCCGCTTCTTTCTCCACATGGTAATCTAGCATTTTACTGTAATCCATTTTATAAATATGGTCGCCTGATAAAATCAGAACATACTCTGGTTCGTACTGACTTAAATAGTTTAAGTTTTGATAAATGGCACTTGCCGTACCTGTGTACCATTTCACCCCTGAAGACTCCGCATAAGGAGGTAACACTGTGACTCCACCGCTTACTCGGTCTAAATCCCAAGCATTGCCGATTCCGATATAATTATGAAGTTCAAGTGGTTGATATTGCGTTAAAATCCCAACCGTTTCAATACCAGAATTCGCACAGTTACTTAGCGTAAAATCAATAATGCGATATTTACCACCAAATGGAACAGCTGGCTTGGCTAAATTTTTTGTTAATGCACTTAATCGACTACCTTTTCCCCCTGCTAGTAACATTGCTACGCACTTTTGTTTTTGAGCCATCTTGTTTTTTGCTCCCCTTTCTCGTCTTCACTGGTCGTAATATGGATACGCCAAATGGTGGAATTGTAATTTCTACATGTGCCGCTTGATTATGATACGGTTCCTGAATCGTCTTGAGACGTTTCTTATTCACTTGCCCCGATCCGCCATATTGCTCAGCGTCACTATTTAAAATCTCGTTATAATACTCGAAATCTGGCAAACCTACTTTATAGTTTTCATATGTTGCTTTCGTAAAATTACATACGACAACTAACGCATCTTCTTGTTTATCCCCTTGGCGGATAAACGAGAAAATACTTTGCTCATGATTATTAGCATCTATCCACTGAAATCCTTCCGGTGAATGATCAAGCTGCCAAAGTGGTTTGGAGCGCTTATACAATGCTATGAGCTCTTTAAAGTAATCATGCATATAACGATGCATTTCAAAGTCATGTAAATTCCAATCTAAATCTTCAAGATCTTTCCACTCATCAAACTGCCCGAATTCTCCACCCATAAAGAGTAATTTCTTGCCTGGGTGAGTAAAGAAATATCCATATAATAAACGAAGTTGAGCAAACTTATCCCAGTAATCTCCTGGCATTTTATTTAATAACGACTTTTTCCCATGAACGACTTCATCATGAGAAAGCGGTAATATGAAGTTTTCAGAGTAAGCATATAGTAATGAGAACGTTATTTTCTCATGAATATGCTTCCTGTACTCAGGCGCACACTCCATATACTTCAACACATCATTCATCCAACCCATATTCCATTTGTAATTGAACCCAAGCCCACCTTCATACGTTGGAGCTGTTACAAGTGGCCAAGCTGTTGAATCTTCTGCCGTCATAAGAAAATCTTCATCTTCTGCAAACACCGCTTCATTTAACTCTCGTAAAAATGAAACAGCGTGCTCATTACTTTGCTCCTGTCCTTCTTTATTCCAGTACAGCATGTTCGCAACTGCATCTACCCTGAAACCATCAATGTGGAAATACTTCATCCAAAATAACGCATTTGAAATTAAGAAATTACGTACTTCCCTCTTCCCTAAATCAAAATTAACAGTTCCCCATACCAGGTTTTCTTGTACATCTATATCTTTATATTCATAAGTCGGTGTCCCATCAAACAAATATAAACCGTGAGCATCTTTACAAAAATGCCCCGGCACCCAATCTAAAATGACACCGATTCCATATTTATGACATTCATCGACAAAATACATCAAATCATGTGGCGTGCCGAATCTACTTGTCGCTGCATAATATCCCGTTCCTTGATATCCCCAAGAACGATCATATGGATGCTCAACAAGCGGCATAATTTCAATATGTGTAAATTGATGTTCCATCACATATGGAATGAGCTCCTCAGCCATTTCTCTGTAAGAATACAGAGCGCCATCTTCTTTCTTTTTCCAAGAACCGAAATGTAATTCATAAACTGTCATCGCTTCTTTATAAATCGATTTTTTCTTTTTCTTACGACTCCAGTTTTTATCATTCCATTCATATCCCTCTATATCAAAAACTACAGATGCCGTATTCGGTCTTACTTCTGCATATACTGCGTAAGGATCTGCTTTTAAAATCACGTTACCATCCATCGTTTCAATCGCATACTTGTATATCTCATTCTCTTCAATATGCGGTACAAACAAGGACCAAATCCCCTCTTCTGTCACTTGTAGCATCTTATGTTGCTCATAATTCCATTCATTAAAATCTCCAACAACACTCATTGCCCTCGCATGAGGAGCCCATACTGTGAATCGTACACCTCGCATCCCATCTTCCGTCACAATATGTGCCCCAAAGATGTTATAACTGTCATAGTACTTTTCTGTATGAAACTCATCTCGTTTCACTTCTTCACAATTTATTACATCCAATATGTTCACCTCACTAAGATGACAGAAATTTTTTACTCTTTATCATTTCTGCGAAAAACTTAAATATCCTTGTTATTTTTTAAAAAATATTCGTTTTTTTCTTTAATTTCGCTTAAAATATTCAAATTTACTGTGTAAAATATCGAATTTTGACGAATATTCATTGCAAGCGCTTCATTTTCTACTAGTCTTTCATCCTATTATTTATTTCTCAACCTTTATTTCATTAGATCTATCCTATTTTACTCGCTATTTATCACTTAAAATCGCAACAAAATAATCTGTCATAAAAAAATGTTTCTCAACATTTTTTGTCATAATTTTATTGAAATGGAAAATTCATAAGCATATACTTGTTCTCAATAAAGAACATTGACCTTTCGTAATTATAATTCATAGCGGACTACTATGTTTACTTATTTATCCTTGTTACGAACGGTCGCTATAAAAATTTAACTAGGGGGCTTTCTTATGTCATTAAAACAAAAGGTTGGAATGGGAGTTGTCACAGCTTCACTTGGCTTATCCCTTACA
The DNA here is from genome assembly GCF_027710505.1 of Bacillus cereus group sp. TH152-1LC. Lineage (NCBI taxonomy): Bacteria > Bacillati > Bacillota > Bacilli > Caryophanales > Bacillaceae > Bacillus > Bacillus cereus group sp. TH152-1LC. The sequence goes on from NZ_JAQFNK010000013.1 coordinate 138,323, forward strand.
TTCGGCGGTGTATTCGCCTATTTCAGTGATTCTGAAACATCTAGTAACTCATTTCAAGCTGGTACACTAGATCTTTCTATTAACCCAAGTGTAATTGTTAATGTGAAAGATTTAAAACCAGGTGATTTGATCGAAAGAAACTTCAAGCTTGAAAATACAGGGACATTGGATATTGCAAAAGTAGCACTTGAAACATCCTATGAAGTTACAGATGCAAAACAAAATAATGATGGTGAAGATTTAGGCGATCACATCATCGTCAAATTTTTAGTGAATGATGGAAAGCCATCTAATCCAAACGATGATCATGAAATTTTGTGGGAAACAAAACTATCAGAATTAAAAACTATGAAACCTGAGGATTTAGCTACTTCTCTAGAACGTCATAACTTAATAGATGGTATTAAATCTGGTGAAACAGATTACTTACACGTTCTCTTCTCCTTTGAAGACAACGACCAAGATCAAAATAAATTCCAGGGTGATTCCTTACAGCTAAACTGGACATTCCACGCAGAGCAAACACCAGGCGTGGAGAAATAATTTTAAAAATATAAATTATCGGAGGCCTATATATGAAAAAGAAAAATCGTTTTGTTACCGGAATTGTAACGGCTGGCGTTCTATTTTCAACTGCCCTTCCGTTCAATGTACTTGCTGAAAACCCTATTAATCAAATCGACTCTTCAAACGCCCAGTCTTTACTATCAAAACTTTCTAAAGAACAACGTCAGGCATTACAAACGTTAGATGCCAATCCTGGTTTTACTATTTCACCAGATATTAATACGAGTAGTTCCGAACAAGTAAATATCATTGTCGAATTTCAAACGGCTCCAGTAAAGATTAATGAATTAAAGCAAAAAGAAAAAGGATTACAAGCTGCTCCTGAAAATATAAAAGCACGTATTGATCAAGAACATGAGGAATTCCAAAAAGGATTAAAACGCCTTTATCAATTTAGCCCATCAGTAAAGTCAGGGAATTTCCAGTCTGTACAAATTAAACGTTCTTATAAGCATGCGATAAATGGTGTTGCGCTGACATTACCTGCAAATACAGTGGAAGAATTGTTACGAATTGGCGTTGTAAAACGTATTTGGAAAGATTACGAAGTGAAATTAAATTTACCAAAACAAGCAGAGCAGAAAGCACCTCAAAAACTAACAGATAGCATTCCGCAAATTGGAGTAGATAAGTTACATAGCGAGGGCATTACTGGAAAAGGAATTAAAGTTGGTGTATTAGATACAGGTATTGATTACAATCACCCTGACTTAAAAGACGTGTATAAAGGCTATCGCGCAAAACCGGGTGAAGATTCTAGTAAGGTAGACCCAAACTCCGTAAAAGGTTGGGACTTTATTAATAACGATGCAGATCCGATGGAAACAACTTATACCGAGTGGCAACAATCTGGTGCTCCTGAATTTGATAATCGTGGTTCTTCCTTCTACACTGCGCACGGTACTCACGTAGCAGGTATCGTTTCTGCTCAAAAGAAAAACAAATCAGATTCCGCAGTAAAAGGTGTTGCACCTGACATTGAACTATATAACTATCGTGTACTCGGTCCTTACGGAAGCGGAGATAGTTCTGGTATTATCGCTGCAATCGATAAATCTATTTCTGACGGTATGAACGTCATTAACTTATCTTTAGGTGATGATAGCAATAATCCGCTTGATCCAACGTCTATCGCTGTTAATAACGCGATGCTTTCTGGTGTTGTTACAGTCGTTGCTGCTGGGAACTCTGGTCCAAATCCAGCGACACTCGGATCACCAGGTGCTTCTCCATTTGCTATTACAGTTGGAGCAAGTGATAGCTCTATTTCCTTACCGAAACTATCAGGTCATGCCGGACAATTACAATTCCCTAACCTAATTTTATTCGGCAAAAACTTCACTGATAAAATAGAAGATTTCAAAGGACAATCTCTACCTATTGAATCTGTCGGAATCGGTACTCCTGACGAGTTTAGTAAAAAGGATGTAAAAGGAAAAATCGCTCTCGTTGCACGTGGTACAATCTCGTTTGATGAAAAGATCGCAAATGCGAAACAAGCTGGTGCAAAAACAGTTATTATTTATAACAATGTGGATGGAGAAATTCCTTACTACATTGGCGAAAGCACAAAATACATTCCAGCATTCCGCCTAACGAAAGAAGATGGCGAAAAACTAAAAGCTCAAATTGAACAAGGCAAAACATCCTTAACTTTCGATGAAATCAATTACATTCAAACAGAAGGCGATCATCTTGCAGACTTTAGCTCACGCGGCCCAGTTACATCAAATGATGATATTAAACCTGATATTACAGCACCTGGTGTTGCGGTACTTTCAACAGTACCTGAATATATTAACGACCCGCAAGAAGGTGAAAACTACGATGTTTCCTATGAACGTATGCAAGGAACATCCATGGCTTCTCCACATATTGCTGGTGTTGCTGCTCTTATTTTGCAAGAGCATCCAGAATACTCTCCATTCGATGTAAAAGCGTCTCTTATGAACACAGCTGATGATTTAAAAGAAAAATATTCCGTATATGAAGTGGGAGCTGGACGAGTAGATGCTTATAACTCTGTTCATACGGAAACAAGTTTTAAAGTGTTAGATACGACAAAAACAATTGTAAATGATGAAGTGATTGAAGTACCTGAAGAAACTGGATCCATTGCATTCGGTAAGTACTATCAAAAAGACGGGGAATCTCTTGAACAAAAACGAAAAATTAAAGTTGAAAACCGCAATAAACAAGAGAAGAAAGAATTTAAAACAGAAATTTCTTATACACCAGCATCTTCTGCTATTAACGATGCTACCGCAAACGGTGTAAAAGTTTCTACTGCTGAAACAATTACAATTGATGCTGGCAAATCAGATGAAATTGAAGCAAAAATTAATATTCCAGCTGGTGCAAAGCAAGGCCGATATGAAGGATACATCCATATTACAAATACGAAAAATAAAGAAGAAACGTATCAAATTCCATTCTCTATTCGTGTATCAGAACCTGGTATTGAAAATGCACTATTATCAAGAAAAACAATCTCAACTGATACATCTAAATTCAATCCATACCGTGAATCGTATTTGCACGGGGCATTCCAATTAAACAGCGAACTGGAGACGTTAGATCTTATCGTGAAAGATTCGAAAACAAATAAGGCTCTCGGCTTCATCGGAACATTAAACACGAGCGGACTAAAAACGGACGTGTATTACTACTTAGATTCATTCTTTAACGGCAGAGTATATCCTTTTACAAATGATCCTGCAAAACCAATTGGGGATGAGAAAATCGACTTACCAGAAGGTGATTACACAATTGAATTTGTTGGCTATGATAAAGCCGGAAAAGCACGTGTGAAAGGTGATTATGTCGTAATTGATAATACACCGCCAGAAGTGAAATTAACCGGATTACAGCCTGGTATTTATGAATTAAATGAAGAAAACTATACAGTAGAAGACGGTAAAAAAGCACTATGGATTAAAGGAAATGTATATGATTCTAACGTTGACTACTTAAGAGGAAAAGGATTAAACATTACGCAAGAAGCGAACGGCGTTATGTACTATGACTATTCTCCATACTTACACAAGTTTTTACCTATTACGGAAAATGGTGACTTTAAAGTGGGCATTACACCTGATTCCTTTAAAACTGAAGGTCCAATGAATACAGGCGTATATATTTTCGATTATGCAACTGCAGGCCCTGACTACCCGAGCGGTGTAAATAACTATTGGTTCATCCCGCAAGGTGCTCAATATGCGAAAGCTAGTTATGATAAAAAAGAATTATATAAAGATGATGAATTTACTGTGACGCTAAATGCCAAACATGTAAAACAATTTGTGTCTGGAGAATTTAAAGTAGAATTCCTAGAGAAAAACTTCAAATTTGCAAATGCGAAATTGAATCCTGCTTTTGAAAAACTCCTTTCCGAAAAAGGGGTAACGGCAAAAGTAAATGAACCGAAACTAGAAGAAGGATCTGTTACAGTAGGCGGAGCTATTGATGATAAAAACTTCGCCGGATTAGATGGTGACTTCCCGTTCATTGATGTAACTTTCAAAGTAGTAAATGATGAATTTTATGAAGCAAATGCTCAATTAGATTTAGCAGTGTTCGCTTACTGGAAGCAAGGTCAATCAGAGCCAAACAGAATGCGTGTACTTCAAGATCAAACATTCTCAGTGATGTCATTAAACTCATTCGTAGAAGGTAATATTAAACCTGGTGCATTCTTAAATGAACGTGGCTATTTAGATGAAAAATTCGATTATACAAAGCTTGGCGTAAAAGTATATGCAACAGATTCTTACCGTCATAAGTTCGAAGGCTCACTCGATAAATACGGTTACTTCAAACTAAATGGACTTCCTGTTAATAAACGCGACTACAACTTATACGTAGAGGTTCCAGGACATTTAACAAGCCGACTAACAACGAAATTAGATACTGAAAAAGATGGTAAGCTACTTGGCCAATATTACTATGCACGCTTTGATGAAAACCTTGCGGGTGATGTAAATGGAGATAAAGTAATTGATGTGAAAGATGCAGAAATTATCGCTAACAACTATGGTAAAAAAGGACTATCTGTGAAAGACGGCGACCTTAACAAAGATGGCATTGTCGACGAAAAAGATATTCGCTTCGTTGAAAAGAACTTCTTGAAGAAAGGTCCAGATGCATCTAAATCACAAACACCTGTTGAAAAATCAAAAAGCGGGACACTGGCAGATATTTTAAAGAAATTAGGATTAACGCCTAAAAAATAATAATAAAGAGCACTCTATATAAAGTAGAGTGCTCTTTTCTATAAACGACCCTAATCCAGCAAAAGGGGTATATTGGGGATATACAAGGGAAACCGGAAAAGGAATTTATATTAAGTTATATAAAGTGAAACTTTAATCAGTGGGGGGTTTCTTCATCCCCCACTGATTATTAGCCCTCACCAATCGGACTTTTATGGGCAGTTGATCCCCCACCTAACTTCTTTGCTTTCGCTGAATTTTGAGGGGGGGTCTTACTGCCCATTAAAGCGGGATAAAAACTCAGAGGTAGGAAGCAGTTTCCCGCCTCTGAATTATTTAGCAATTATTATAGTACTGGTGCCATTGTTTCTTTTAATACTTTTACAGAATGAGCGAATTTCGCTTTTTCTTCTTCGTTTAACTCAAGTTCTACGATTTCACGTACACCTTGGCGGTTAATAACAGCTGGAACACCTACGTAAGCATCTTTCTCACCATACTGACCTTCAAGGTATGCAGATACAGTTAATACGCTGTTCTCGTTACTTAAGATGGCTTTAGTTACACGAAGTAGTGACATACCGATTCCGTAGTAAGTTGCGCCTTTACGCTCGATAATATGGTAAGCTGCATCACGAACATTTTCAAAGATTTTATCTAAGTCTTCTTGATTGTATTGCTCGTTGTTAGCTAAAATTGTTTCTAGTTTTTGTACACCTACAGTAGCGTGGCTCCATACTGGAAGTTCAGTGTCACCGTGCTCACCAACGATGTAAGCATGAACGTTACGTGGATCTACATCTAAGTAGTCACCTAACATGTAACGGAAACGAGCAGAGTCTAAAGTAGTACCAGAACCGATTACGCGCTCTTTTGGTAAACCAGATTCTTTCCAAGTTACGTAAGTTAGAATGTCAACTGGGTTTGTTGCGATTAAGAAGATTCCATCGAATCCGCTATCCATAATACCGCGAACGATTTGTTTAAAGATCTTTGTATTTTTCTCAACTAAGTCTAAGCGAGTTTCGCCTGGCTTTTGTGGTAATCCAGCTGTGATAACAACTAAATCTGCATCTTTACAATCTGCATAGCTACCGCTCCAAACTTTTGTTGCTGCTGGAGAAAATGGTACCGCATGGCTTAAGTCCATTGCTTCCCCTTCTGCTTTTGCTTCATTAACATCTACAAGTACGAATTCTTCAGCTACACCTTGGTTAATCATTGAGTAAGCGTAACTACAACCTACAGCTCCTGTTCCTACTAATACTACACGATTGATACCTTTTTTCATGTTAATTTCCCCTCTCTATTGTTCACATCTATTTTTTATGATTGTTTAAGTAATTAATTAAAATACTAATTTAATGTTGTTTAACTTCTTTACATTCATATTGTAGCACGTATCATTGTGAATTACTTCACAAATTATGACCTATTTGTGAACTTTTTCACACAGAGTGTAAAGTTATTAAATCAAGTATGAAATCAATCTCAATGGAGACGTTTTCTTTAGATTGTGAATAAAAAGATTGTGATTTTATTATTCCCTATAACTAAATTCAATTTCTATAATTAAACTAACACATTATCCCCGTATAAGCTGGACGTCAGTTAGCCTATATAGCATACGGTGAAATAAATGAATTAACCTATACTTTAACACCTCCCTTTTAACCATTACTGTATATAAAAAAATATCCGTTAAAATTAAGCGTTCTTTTCTAGTAATAAACCATCCAATATAAGTGATAGGCTATGCAAAGATTTAGACAACTGCATCTCTGCATCTTCAGAATTCGCAATCCAACAAGCAAGGTCCACTAATCCGCCATTTATGAATCTTGCTAAAGCTTCACAGTCCGTCTTTGCAATAATAGAGTCCTTCATTAATTGCTGAAGCATCTCGGCCATCGTCGCTAAACATTGTGACTGGGATGATTGATAATAACTATTTCCTAATACTGCTGGTGCATCTCGAAGTACGATTCGCTGAATTTCTGGATTAAGTGCCATCGTTAAATACGCACGACAACGCCCAACAAATCCTTCCCATTTTCCTTCCGCCTCATCTGATACTTCCCCCAATTTATTATCCATTTCCATGTCAATTTCTTTTACAACCGCTTCTAACAATCCTTTTTTATCACCAAAATGATGATAAATTGCACCACGTGTTAAACCGACAGATGCTGTAAAATCATCCATAGACGTGTTTACATATCCAACTGTACCAAAAGCCTCTCTTGCTGCACTCAGCAATTTAGCACGTGTTTCAGTAATCATTTCTGCTCTCGTTTTTTTAACCATCTTTTCCTCCTATTTCTATTCATTCTCTTTATTCAAAATAAATCGCATTATAGTATCGTTCTCTATGTAAAAGAATAATTCCTTTGAACGTCAGCTCTCTATCCAGAGATAAAACATTTCAATTGACATACGCATCGTATGTTAATATGATATTGGCATACGGTGCGTATGTCAATTATTTCTAGCTTACAAGATAATATAACTTCTTAGCCATACACTACATTGACTCACTGTCCCTTTTTATAGAAGGTATGAATGAAACAGAGGAGGAGTTAAAAGAATGAAGAATGTATATGTAAACGTCAAATACTTTGGTGATTATTATGTTTAATTCCTACCGTGAAATTTTCAGTGCTCCTGGTACAAAAGGATTTTCATTAGCAGGATTTATAGCTCGGATGCCCATATCAATGATGGGCATTGGTATTGTTACGATGTTATCTCAGTTACGTGGGGACTATTGGCTTGCTGGAGCTGTCGCTGCCACCTTTACATTATCATCAGCTTTACTAGCTCCTCATATTTCTCGGATGGCCGATCAATTAGGGCAATCTCGCATACTTCTTCCGACTACAGGTATCAGTGTTTTCTTTACGATCCTCTTACTTCTATGTACGAAATATGAAGCTCCTTATTGGACGCTATTTCTATCCGCCTTATGTGCAGGGTGTATGCCCAACATGTCAGCCATGGTGCGTGCACGTTGGACTAAACTATACCGTGGATTCCATAAATTGCATACAGCATTTTCTTTCGAATCGGTCGTCGACGAAATTTGCTTCATAATTGGTCCTGTATTATCTGTCAGTTTAAGTGTTATGTTCTTTCCAGAAGCAGGACCACTTTTATCATCTGTTTTTCTCACAATTGGGGTATGCCTATTCACCATGCAAAAAAGCACAGAACCGCCTGTACACCCTCACGACATTACAAACAAAGGAACAGTATTTAAAATTGGTTCTTTGCGAGTACTAGTATTCACACTCATTGCTATAGGTACTATCTTTGGCACAATAGATGTCGTTAGTGTAGCTTTTGCTGAACATCAAGGAAACACGGTAGCTGCTAGCTTTGTGCTTTCTGTCTATGCAATCGGTTCCTGCCTTGCAGGTCTAATTTTCGGTACGCTTAAACTCAATACTCCACCCTATAATCAGTTTTTAATAGCAGTCACACTTTCCATGATAACAATGCTGCCACTAGTTTTCGTGAACACTATTACTTGGCTAGTAGTTATTGTTTTCTTTGCAGGGTTATCAGTCGCTCCTACTATGATCATTACTATGGGGCTTGTGGAAAAAATCGTACCTGAATCAAAAATAACCGAAGGAATGACTTGGGCAATTACAGGACTTGGAATTGGAGTCTCCCTAGGATCAGCGATAGCTGGTTTAGTTATTGATAACTTTGGGGTCCGGATAGGATTTAGTGTGGCTATTATAGCAGGAGGCCTTGCCTTAACTATTGCACTTTTAGGATACAAAACTCTTCACTCCGCATATAGTCATGCTGTTATGAAACCGGATGGCCGCTCAGCAGAGAGTTAAAACATCAAAAAGTAGGATTACCTTTTCATATTCATAAGAAAAGGTAATCCTACTTTCATTCATATAACTTTCTAAAGTTTATTATTTATAATCCGCAGTAGCCCCTAACACAGCGGCTTTTACATAATTTTGACCGTTTAACTTCTGTAAATCCGCAGCTGTTCCTGTTACAACTACTCCAATTACTTTTACATCCTGCTCACTTGGTTTTGTTTTCTTTCCTTTTAGGTAGTCATATATACGTTTATATTCCTCATAATACTTTCCCTTTTGCTCCAGTCCATTTTGAATTGCTAAAAGAAAGTCTTTTTCCGTTCCATTTCCAAATTCAATATCACCTCGTTTTGCTTTAAAACCGTACACCTCATAAGCACTTTGAGTAACATCATCTAAACGATATGATTTTTTATCATAATATGTATCTACCCAGTACCAAACAGGATGCACCCCTTCTGGAAGTATCTCTTTGATTTTAGATACTGTATATGGTTTATCAAAGGATATAGCCAATTCAGCTACTTTCTTTTCATCTTTTATTTTCTCTATATCATTTATATAACTATTATATGAAGTAAATGGTAAATAAAACTGTATCTCTCTTTCCATCGTTTGATTATTATACAATTCACTTGTTTTATTAATACGTTCATTCCCTACTACAACATTATCAGCTATCGTTAATGGATTTACATTTGATAATCGGCGAAATGTATTCCAAACTTTATACTCATACACTTCATCTTCCCACTTAACAGGTTTCCCTTCAATCACCTTATACGCTTTATACTCTACTGTGCTTTTAAATAAACCATTAGAAGTAATTGCTACGCCTCTTTCCGTATTAGGTCTTGTAATTTGTCTTATCATATTTAAATCCTGATCCATCTCTGAGTAAGCTCTATTATTCAATTGTGAAATTCCTATTATAAAACCGAAGAATAGAACAATAAAAAGTGAAATCGAAATTACTATAATTTTTAATAGTTGTCTTCGCTTCGCCTTCTTCAACATTTTTGATACTTTACTTGATTCTATATCAAAATCAAACTCATCTCTGCTCATCTTCAAACCTCCTATACAGCTTTTTAAACTCATTACGAGCCCTATACAATGAAACACGCACGGTCTCTTCTTTCATCTCTAATACGGTTGCTATTTCCTTATATGAGAGTTCATAGTCATACTTTAATAAGAGAATATGTTTATATACTGGATTCATCTTTCCAAGTATGCTTTGTATTTCTACTTGAAGCTCTTTCCTTAAAAGCGGTTCATCTAATCCTTTTGATCCGATTAATTGAACAGATTCAATTGGAATTTCTTCAATACGCTTTTGCCTTCTTGCTAGATCATGATGCCTATTAATCGCAACTTGAAATAACCATGTTTTTATATGCTTAATTTTCATATTTGGTATAGATACTAACGCTTTATGTATCGTATCTTGAACGATATCCTCCGCTTCTACTGGTGTCACTCCAATTTTAAGTAAGTATCTATAAATGCTTTTAGATGTTTCTATAATTACCTTTTCATACTCCATCGCTCTCTCCTTTCTATTAGTTAGACGATTCAAATAGAAAAAAGTATACAAGAAATCCATAAAAAAAAGCAGACTATCCAAAGTCCACTTTTACACAACAAAAAAGAGATAGCAGATTATGCTATCTCTTTTAGTATGACCCGTACGGGATTCGAACCCGTGTTACCGCCGTGAAAGGGCGGTGTCTTAACCACTTGACCAACGGGCCAGTTCTGGCAGAGAAGAAGGGATTCGAACCCTCGCACCGCGTTCGCGATCTACTCCCTTAGCAGGGGAGCCCCTTGAGCCACTTGGGTACTTCTCTATAATATGGCTCCGCAGGTAGGACTCGAACCTACGACCGATCGGTTAACAGCCGATAGCTCTACCACTGAGCTACTGCGGAATAATATATATGGTGGGCCTAAATGGACTCGAACCATCGACCTCACGCTTATCAGGCGTGCGCTCTAACCAGCTGAGCTATAGGCCCATAATTGAAAAGCGGGTGAAGAGAATCGAACTCTCGACCAGAGCTTGGAAGGCTCTTGTTTTACCACTAAACTACACCCGCATAAAATTGTAAATGGTGAGCCATGAAGGATTCGAACCTTCGACCCTCTGATTAAAAGTCAGATGCTCTACCAACTGAGCTAATGGC
>NZ_JAQFNK010000014.1:0-142839 GCF_027710505.1 Bacillus cereus group sp. TH152-1LC
ATATTACTTGTATAATTATGTATCATAGGAATCATCCTTTTTTGTACAGATTATACCAGAGATTCTAAACAGGTTCTTAGAGAAAGGTTAATAATCTTATTTTTAACGAATGTACCGAAATGAATTTTTTCCTTAAGCGTGTGAAAAGCGATAGCCCCACTGAGCATTATTTAAGCTGCATAGTATTTAGCTACTTATTATTTTGAGTTTAGGTGTATATCTTTTAAGAGGATATACCAAGTTCTTTTATTTAGATAATTACTTGAAACTTGAATGGGAAGAACATGATCAAGCCCCCATTCTAATTCGTTTATTTCATTTTCAAGTCCTGTTGGATAGAGTAAAAGGATCTTAAAATTATTTTTAACAATATTTGATAAAACTGTTTGTAATTCTAGCGCTTCAATCAAGTTTCCGCCCCATCTAACAAATAAAATGGACTGTGAATTATGAATTATTTTGTAAAGGTTATCAATTCTTCGATCTAATTTTTGTTTAAAATCATGGTATGTGGTGAACCAATCTTCATTTGGAATAACAGGGAAATCATGATAAGATGTTACGTTATATTTTGTGTCTTTTATAATATGAGAAAAAACAGGTTGTATCACACCATCATTAAACACAACATTTTGATCCGGCATTGCGTGCATGTTTTTTAAATCCATAAAGTCTATAAAGTTATTTTTCAATAATTCATTGATAGAAGAAAGATCCGGTGATTCAAACCAATCTAGAGGACCTGAATATTTCCGCAATCTATATTTTTTTAGATAAATAGCAGTATAACAATTTTCCCCTAAACTAATAACATCATCATACATTCCTTGAAGCTTTTTCATTTCCAATACAATCATCCTTTTTTAGAAAAATTAGAAGGTATATATATATTCTAAAAAGCGTTATTATGACACAGAATAAGCTTTTGAAAAATAGGAGAACTGATTCATTATAAAAATAATATATGTATGTATAAAAACTCCTGTGAAAAGGCTCACAGGAGGATAAAATAAAGCATACTTCGGGTTATATACCATTTGTTGAGGTAAGAATTGTATGTGATAATGAATGACGTTTCTATAATAAAAGGGATAAACAGAAATACATTGAAGTTAGTTGTGAGCAAATTATAATTTAAAATTGAGCGGAAATAAGAAGCCCCAGTTGCAGAATGAAGCAACTGGGGCATTTTTTAATCTCTTCCTAACTTAATTATATCATGTAAATCAAGTTCGAAATAGACTGTTTATTCGTATTTACTACTGCTACAATCAAGAACACATGCAAAATAAGGAGAGATGTTACATGAGTTCTTTCGTTCTCGATTTTCAGGAAATAGGAAAAACGCAGTTTTCACTCGTTGGTGGAAAAGGTTTCAATTTAGGGAAGTTATCTAACATTCAAGGGATGCAAGTGCCAGAAGGATTTTGTGTTACAACGATAGGATATGAAAAGGCTATCGAGCAAAATGAAGAGCTTCAAACTTTGTTGCAGCAGCTAACAAAGTTGAAAAAGGAAGAGCGAGCTCAAATTGGTGAAGTTAGCGAGAAGATTAGAGAAGTCATTATGGCAGTAGAAATTCCTTTTGATGTAGTGGAAGCGATAGCTCATTATCTCTCACGTTTTGGAAATGAACATGCGTATGCCGTGCGTTCTAGTGCTACGGCTGAAGATTTACCATATGCCTCGTTTGCTGGTCAACAAGATACGTATTTAAATATTATCGGAGAAAAAGCGATTTTACAGCATGTAAGAAAGTGCTGGGCTTCTTTATTTACAGAGCGAGCAGTTATGTACCGCATGCAAAATGGTTTTGAACATAATCAAGTTTCTATATGTGTTGTCGTTCAAAAAATGGTTTTTCCTGAGGCTTCGGGCATTTTATTTACGGCTGATCCGATTACTTCTAACCGAAAGGTGTTATCAATCGATGCCAGTTTTGGACTTGGTGAGGCATTAGTATCCGGATTGGTCTCTGCCGATAATTATAAAGTAAAAGAAGGCGAAATTACCGAAACGATGATAGCGACTAAAAAAATAGCTATTTATGCTTTAAAAGAGGGCGGAACAGAGACGAAACAGATTGATCCGGCTCAACAAAAACTTCAAACATTGTCTGAACAACAAATTTTACAACTAGCAAGTATCGGAAGACAGATTGAAGCTTGTTTTGGTTGTCCGCAAGATATTGAATGGTGTTTAGCCCATAATACATTTTATATTGTCCAAAGTCGCCCCATTACGACTTTATATCCAATTCCTGAAGAAAATGATGGGGGAAATCATGTGTATATATCAGTTGGCCATCAACAAATGATGACCGATGCGATGAAACCGCTTGGGTTATCTTTTTTCCTGTTAACGACTAATGCTCCTATGCGTAAAGCGGGGGGAAGGCTGTTTGTGGATGCTACACAAAGATTAGCTTCACCTGCTAGCAGAGATTTCTTAATAAACACTTTAGGGAAATCTGATCCGCTCATACAAGATGCATTAACGACTGTAGTTGAGCGAGATGACTTTATTACATTGTTACCAGAGGATGAAAAAGAGAAGAGTGCTGGCAAAAGTGTGCCACCTGCAAATTCGCAACCAGAAATCGAAAATGATCCAGCAATCGTTGCGAATTTAATAAAGAATAGTGAAGCATCAATCGAAAAGTTAAAACGAAACATGCAAATGAAATCAGGGAAGGATGTACTTGATTTCATTTTGGAAGACATCCAGCAATTAAAGAAAGTATTATTTAATCCGCAAAGTATAGCTGTCATTATGGCTGGTATGAATGCTTCAACATGGATCAATGAAAAGATGGAGAAATGGCTAGGCGAAAAGAATGCAGCAGATACGCTTTCTCAGTCTGTACAAAATAATATTACGTCTGAAATGGGTTTAGCATTAATGGATGTTGCTGATGTGATTCGGCCGTATCCAGAAGTTATTGCGTATTTACAACATGTAGAAGATGATAGCTTTTTAGATGAATTAGTTCAGTTTGAAGGCGGAGAAAAAGCTCGAAATGCCATCTCTGCTTTTCTAGATAAATACGGAATGAGATGCAGCGGAGAAATTGACATTACGAAAACGCGCTGGAGTGAAAAGCCAACTACTATTATCCCGATGATTTTAAATAATATAAGAGATTTTGAAGTTGGCGCGAGTAAGCGGAAGTTTGAAGAAGGACTGCAAGAAGCTTTGAAAAAAGAAGAAGAGTTAGTAGATCGATTACAACATTTGCCGGATGGTAAACAAAAAGTAGAAGAAACGAAGCGAATGATTCTCAACGTCCGTAATTGTATCGGTTATCGTGAATATCCAAAATACGGCATGATTAATCGTTATTTCATATATAAGCAGGCATTATTGAAAGAAGCTGAGCAACTCGTGCAGAGCGGTGTCATTCGTGAGGTCGATGATATATACTATTTAACTTTTGAAGAACTTCACGAAGTTGTTCGCACGAATAAACTAGATTACGAGTTTATCCAAAAACAAAAAAATGATTACAAATTATATGAAAAACTAACGCCTCCTCGTATAATGACATCTGATGGAGAAATCATTACAGGAAAATATAAACGAGAAAACATCCCGGCTGATGCGATTGTAGGTTTGCCTGTTTCATCCGGAATTATAGAAGGAAGAGCGCGCGTTATTTTAAACATGGAAGATGCGAATTTAGAAGAGGGAGATATATTAGTTACTGCTTTTACTGACCCGGGCTGGACACCGTTATTTGTGTCTATAAAAGGGTTAGTTACCGAAGTTGGTGGACTTATGACGCACGGGGCAGTAATTGCACGTGAATATGGATTACCAGCAGTTGTCGGTGTGGAGAATGCTACGAAACTAATAAAAGATGGGCAACGAATTCGGGTACATGGAACAGAAGGGTATATTGAATTGTTGTAGTTGCGAGTTGCGCTTTAGATAAATAAAGAGATCAGTCACTAATTATAGTGATTGATCTCTTTATTTTTTTAGCCAGCTATTACCACCTGGAATATTGATGAATCAGAATGTATACCAATTCGAACGAAAGAATATTTTCAAAAATATTACAAATTCAGACAACATATTGAAAGTTATCTGAATTTTCATTATTATATAAACGTTATAACGTATTTAATATTGGGGAGGAATAGGGATGAAGAAAAAACCTTTTAAGGTGCTGTCTACGCTTGCGGCGACAGCTGTGCTTAGTTGCGCATTTGGATTTAGTAGTCAATCTGTTTATGCGGCAACGCCGTCTCATACAGGAACTGTAAGTCCAATTGATGAAAATTTAATTCAAGAGGATCGTTTAGCAGATGCGCTCAAGAAACGCGGTGTAATTAGTGAATCTACGTCGAAAGAAGAAACATTAAAAGCTGTTGAAAAATACGTAGAGAAGAAAAAAGGTGAAAATGCTGGAAAAGAACCAGCGGCAGGGGATAGTGTCTCAAGAGAAGCTTTTGACTTTTTGAAAAAAGTTAAAGATGCCAAAGCAGATGCGAAAGAAAAAGTTGATCAACCTACTGCTGGTCCAGTGGTAGGTGAAGCGCCGGTTAAAGGGGGATTAAACGGAAAAGTTCCAACTACTTCAGCGAAGCAAAAACAATATAATGGTGATGTTCGTAAAGATAAAGTTCTAGTATTGTTAGTAGAGTTTGCTGATTTTAAACATAACAATATTGATCAAGTACCAGGTTATATGTATTCAAATGATTTTAATCCAGAACATTATCAAAAAATGTTATTTGGTAATGAGCCGTTTACACTCTTTGATGGATCAAAGGTCCCAACATTTAAACAATATTATGAAGAGCAATCTGGTGGTAGTTATACAGTCGATGGAACAGTAACAAAGTGGCTGACAGTACCAGGTAATGCGGCGGAGTATGGCGCAGATGCAGGAGATGGTGGTCATGATAATAAAGGACCAAAAGGACCACGTGATTTTGTAAAAGAGGCATTACATGCAGCTGTAGAAAGTGGAATCGATTTATCTGAATTTGACCAATACGATCAATATGACAATAATGGTGATGGCAATAAAAATGAACCCGATGGTCTGATTGATCATTTAATGGTTATTCACGCGGGAGTTGGACAAGATGGAGGCGGCGGTAGACTAGGTGATGACGCAATTTGGTCACATCGCTGGAACCTTGGAACACCATATCCAATTGAAGGAACAACAGCAAAGGTTGATAACTGGGGCGGTAAAATGGCAGCATACGACTACACAATTGAGCCAGAAGACGGAGCGGTTGGTGTATTCGCACATGAATTCGGTCATGATTTAGGCCTTCCAGATGAATATGATACGAAGTACTCAGGAGCAGGTGAGCCGATTAACTCTTGGTCAGTTATGAGCGGCGGCAGTTGGGCTGGTAAAATTGCAGGTACAACGCCACCGAGTTTCTCTCCGCAAAACAAAGAGTATTTTCAAAAGAACATGGGCGGGAACTGGGCAAATATTGTAGAGGTTGACTATGATAAATTAAATCGCGGTATCGGTTTGGCGACGTACTTAGATCAAAGTGTAACGAAATCAGCTCGTCCTGGCTTGATTCGCGTTAACTTACCTGATAAAGATGTAAAAGGTATTCAGCCTGCATTCGGTAAGAAATATTATTATAGTACAAAAGGCGATAATCTTCATACAACATTAGAAACGCCAGTGTTTGATTTAACAAATGCAACACAGGTGAAATTTGATTACAAAACATTGTATGAAATTGAAACGGAGTATGACTTCCTTGAAGTACATGCAGTGACAGAAGATGGTAAGAAAACGTTAGTGGATCGCATTGGTGAAAAGAATGTGAAAAATGGTCTAGATACAACGGATGGTAAATGGGTAGATAAGTCATATGACTTAAGCAAATTTAAAGGTCAAAAAATAAAACTAGCATTCGAGTACATTACAGATGGTGGTTTAGCACCGAACGGTTTTACGCTTGATAACGCTACATTAACAGTAGATGGAAATGTGGTGTTCTCTGATGATGCGGAAGGCGAAGCAAAATTAAAATTAAATGGTTTCGTTGTATCAAACGGTTTTGATAAGAAGAAACATAACTATTACTTAGAGTGGAGAAACTATGCTGGTGCGGATCAAGCGTTGAAATATAGTAGTGGTGTACCATATAATACAGGTCTTGTAGTATGGTATGCAGACTCTAGCTTTACAGATAATTGGGTTGGTCTACATCCAGGAGAAGGTTTCTTAGGAGTGGTTGACTCTCACCCAGAGGCAATTGTTGGAACGCTAAACGGCAAACCAACTGTAAAAAATAGTACACGATACCAAATCGCAGATGCGGCGTTCTCCTTTAACCAAGCGCCAGCATGGAAGGTTGTATCTCCAACACGCGGAACATATGATTATAAAGGATTACCAGGTGTAACGAAGTTTGATGATTCTAAATCGTATATGAACGATTTAATCCCAGATGCAGGACGTAAATTACCGAAGCTTGGGCTGAAATTTGAAGTAGTTGGACAAGCAGATGATAATACTGCAGGTGCGGTTCGTTTATATCGTTAATAATGGAGAAGCTGTTGAAGGGGATACCTTTCAACAGCTTTTTTCATAGAAGTATAAAGTTCATTTAACAATTTGTTGCTGTTCAAATTGATCAAAAAATGTTTTTATGCTGGCCGGCTTATTTCTTTAAACCAGCCGCATAAAAAGGTCCATGAACTGCGATTGTAGATAAAATACGAGCAATTTCCTCAGGTGTTTCTTTTTGTCCGTTATTTAACCATTGCTGAATGACACCTATATGAGCAGATGCCATATAAGAAGCTAAGTATTGGCTTGGGACAAGTAAATTCTCCTTCTTAATGAGAGCACCATTCGTATCTTCAAATAGTGTTTTCCACATAAAGTCTTTCAGTTTTGTTTGGAAAGATAAATCTCCTTTTGGGCTCAGTACAGCTTTCATAAAATCACTATTTTCATTTAGAAATTCAAGAATAGAAGTGATAAGTAGAAACGGCATTGTTGGAGATGGGTTTGATCCAAGATCCGCAATAACTTCTGGCAACTTCCGTTTGGCTATGCTAGAAAACTCATACATAATTTCTTCTTGGCATTTCGTCATTAAATCAAATTTATCTTGATAGTGCGCATAGAAAGTACCACGATTTATGTTCGCTCTCGTTGTAATATCCTTCACTGTAATGGCGTCAAAACCTTTTTCTTCAATTAGTTCCACCAATGCATTTCGGATGGCAGTTTTCGTACGAACAACACGTAAATCTAAATTACTATCACGCAAAGCATGTCCCTCCTTCATTTTAGCCAACACATTTCAAGGATGTGTCTTATAACCGACACATTCACGATTTTTGATTATTGTATAAGGTTCAACTCGAACATATAATTCAAATATAAATAAACAACACGTTGTTGGTTATTATAAATCAAATGATAGGAGGAGAAAAGAAAATGTTTAAAAATAAACTTTTATTGGTATCACCAGTTATTGCACTACTTGTAGTATTTATTTTTTCATTAACATTATTTCCAACTGTTCAACCTCAGCCGAAAAACTTGCCAATTGCAATTGTAAATGAGGATCAAGGAGTAGAAATTCCGAATCAACCGAAAATGAACATGGGGAAAACGATTGTTGATAATATGAAAAAGACATCAAAATCAGAGGAAGAGCCTGCGGTGAAGTGGGTAGAAGTAAAAGATAAGGAATCCGTGCAAAAAGGCTTAAATAATCAAGAGTATTACGCAGCGTTAGTTATTCCGAAAGACTTTAGCACAAAACAAGCATCATTACGAACGCCACAGCCATCTTCGCCAGAGGTAGAAATATTCATCAATCAAGGAATGAATACAGCAGCTTCAACTATGGCAGGACAAATGTTAAATGGGATAGTTGATAATATGAACAATACTGTTCGCGCGCAACTATTAGAAGGATTGAAAGCAAAAGGAGCTACAGTAACAGCAGATCAAGTTTCAAATATGGTAACACCGATTACGAAGAAAGTGACAAATGTAAATGAAATCGGTAAAAATAGTGCGAACGGTAACTCGCCGATGTCTTTATTCCAGCCGTTATGGATTGCAAGTTTAGCGAGCGCAGCACTTATCTTTATTGCGATAAGTAAAATGCCAGTAAGTACAAGAAAAGAAAGCTTCGTATTAAAACTAAAACAAATAATAACAGGAGCTGTCGCGGCACTTGTAATTGGATTTGGCCTTACATGGATCGCGGATGGTATGGTAGGATTAAATATTTCGAATTTCACCGATACAGCTTTATTTTTAGCCATTACATCGTTTAGTTTCTTCTTAATGATATCGGCGGTACTTTCATTAGTTGGACTAAAAGGAATTGGTGTATTCGCTCTTTTACTATTCTTCGGGGCACCATTATTATCACTAGCACCGGAAATGTTGTCGCCATTTTACCAAGACTGGGTGTACGCATGGTTGCCAATGCGATTTATGATTGAAGGGCTTAGAGAAATATTCTTCTTCGGAAAAGGGTTAAGCTGGAGTACACCTCTTACTGTACTCGTTTGGATTGGTGGAGTAAGTATGGTTATTATTTTAGCGACTGCTTTCAAACGTAGTGTAGTAAAGGAACATAAAACGGAAGTAAATGCATAAAAGATAAAAACGTTTCACTAGGAGTGAAGCGTTTTTTTGATTTTTATAAACTGATAGAGAAATCCAGTAGGACAGGTTTTTCTATATTTTAAAGGGAATAGAAGATGCGGTATCATTTTATATACATGCTCCTGCTATTTCAAATTGCATAAAATGTTATGCGGAATAATGGAGGGGATACGATGGATAATTCGAATTATTATGATTGGTATAGGCAAAATGATAAGTTGATTCGTGATATTGAGAAAGCAATTAATGGAGAGTTTAGTGCAATAAGTTGCTATGCGAAATTAGCTAATATGGCTCCAAATGCGGCGGAACGAAATCAAATTCTTGAAATTCGTAACGATGAAATAAAGCATTTTCACCATTTTGTACAAATCTATACAAATTTAACAGGTCAGCAGCCGAAACCACAGATCAATGAAGGATGCCCGAATACGTACTTACAAGGATTAGAATTTGCAATACAAGATGAACAGAAGACAGTAGATTTTTATTTGGAAATTTCAGATGAAACATCGGATGCACATCTGAAAGAGTTATTGCGCAGAATAGCGGCCGATGAACAAAATCATGCGGTGTGGTTTTTATATTATTTTGTGAAGACGAAGTGAATGAATTGGAAAATAGAAAGGGAAGTACCTTGGTTTATATGTTACAACTGAGGTGCTTTTTCTTGTTTTTTAATGAATAATATGCTTGATTAGATAATAATCATCTATTTTGTATTCGGGAAAGAAATAAGAGTATTTATGGCTTATAAGGGAGGTACAAACAAATGAAACGAGGGGTTATTGTAGATATTCCAAATGAATATGATAATCTACTTTGGAAAGTGCTAAAGCCAATCGATATTACATTATTTGATTGGCGAGTGGAAAATGAGGAATCTTATTTCGTATTATCTGATGGGCTAGGACCGGAATTATTTTCAGAAGATAACAAGGTAATGAGTGGATTAGAATTGAAAAAATTAATAAAAGACAATATATATTATCTCATTTTTGCAGATTTAAAAGCATACCCAAAAGGAGAAGTACTAGAAGAGATTGAAACATATGAAGAGTTTAAAGAAAGTAAGTGTGAATTAGTTTTACTAGTTGCGGATTGTACATACGTCACAATTTACGCTAAAGATCAAAAAGCGATTGAATTGATGTATGAAAACACACGGAATCAAGGTTTTTACGTTGAATATGTGACAGACGAAAATGACGGTAGAACACGATTATCAGTATGGTAGTAATTTGAAAGGGGAACAGCAATATGGAGAGAAACACAGTTAAAGAATATACAATTCGAACTGCTACTGAAGAGGAAAGCGACAGCATTATCATTCTATTAAAAGAAGTAGCAGAGTGGCTACAACATAAAGAAGTGGATCAATGGTAGTATTTGTTAGGCGGAGAAGCTACTGCTGAAATACTAGAAGGTATAAGAGAGAAATATACATATGTGGTTACGAAAGAAGATGAAATTATCGGTACAGTTATAGTATCACCTAAGCAAAATGAATGGGATGAGCGTATTTTTGGTAAGGAGGAAGTTTCAGATTCTTTATATATTCATAGATTTGCAGTGAAACGAAAGTATAAGGGGAATGGAATAGGAGAGTGGATTTTACAATGGATAGACGAGAATGTGAAATGTGACAAAGAGTTTTTGAAGCTAGATTGTGTGGGACATAATCGAACGTTGAATGATTTTTATAAGAAAAATGGTTTTGGATATGTTGGGAGTACAGATGGAATTAGTAAGTTTCAAAAGAGAAGGGGGTAAGTGAATGAATCAAATTCATGTGGATTTAGTTAAAAGGTTGAAAGGGGAACAGTTTCCAAAATGGGCACATTTAGAAGTGAAGCCTGTAAAGTTTAGTGGGCATGATAATAGAACGTTTCATCTAGGGGATGAGATGAGTGTAAGATTGCCAAGTGACGCGGCATATGCACCGCAAGTAGAGAAAGAAAACAAGTGGCTACCTATATTAAGTAAGGAGCTTTCTTTACCGATTTCTGCACCAGTTGCGAAAGGAAATCCAACTGAAGAGTATCCGTGGCCTTGGTCTATTAATAAGTGGATAGAAGGAGAAACAGTTACGAAACAAAATGTCCGTGACTTAAATGAATTTGCGGCGGACTTAGGTTCATTTTTAGTGGAATTGCAAGCTATTGATGTGAGTAACGGACCGGTCGCTGGGGCACATAACTTTTACCGAGGCGGGCTTATATCTATATATGATGAAGAGGCGAGAGGTGCGATCGAAAATAATAAGGACGTTTTTGATGAAACAGTATTAAATCATCTTTGGGATGTAGCACTTCAGTCAACGTGGGAGCGTAAGCCAGTTTGGGTTCATGGAGATGTTGCTCCAGGAAACTTACTCGTTAAAGACGGAAAGCTTTGTGCCGTAATTGATTTTGGCATTTTAGGAGTAGGCGATCCGGCTTGTGATGCAGCGATGGCATGGACATTTTTTGATAAGAATAGCAGAACCGTATTTAAAGAAGTATTGCGCATAGATGAAGAAACATGGAATAGAGCAAGAGGATGGGCGCTTTGGAAAGCGTTAATTACATATGATGCGAATAAGACTAGTAATAAAATAGTGGCAGACGAATCGTATCGTGTGATTCAAGTGATTGTGGATGATTATGAGAAGTAGCAGAAAAAGCCTATTTTAAATAGGCTTTTTCTATATGATTAAATATAGTAATGGAAAGAAGGAGTCTAACATTACTATACAGAATATTTAGATAATAGGAGGTGTCGAATTTTGAGTGAAATTGAATTAAAAAGGAATGTAATTAAGACTGGGAGTGAGAAGGGGGTTATTCTCCGGTTTATACTCGCTAGTCTAGTTGGGGTGTTTATGTTTTTCGTACCAGTTACGATAAACGGTGCTTCTTCCATTATGATTGATCATATCGTATCATGGATCAGGACTTCTGTTCCGAGCGTCGTACCTTATTATGCACTACTCGTTATGATAATGGGTGGGATTTATCCGTTTTATACGAAAAAATGGAATGCATCTATCGTAGATGTTTGTTTTTCTGTTTTAAAAGTAGTTGGTGTTGTCTTTGGTGTATTATATTGCTTGAAAGTAGGGCCAGCATGGTTCTTTGCACCAGATGTAGGGCCGTTTTTGTATGAAAAACTAGTAATATCGGTAAGTTTACTCGTGCCAATTGGTTCGGCTTTTTTAGCGTTATTAGTCGGGTACGGATTACTTGAATTTATCGGTACGTTTTGCCGTCCCATTATGAGACCGTTATGGAAAACACCAGGCCGATCAGCAATTGATGCGGTCGCTTCCTTTGTAGGGAGTTATTCGTTAGCTTTATTAATTACGAATCGCGTGTATAAAGAAGGAAAGTATACGACAAAAGAAGCAGCGATTATCGCTACAGGTTTTTCTACAGTATCCGCAACATTTATGATCATCATCGTAAAAACATTAGACATTATGCATTTATGGAATGTTTATTTTTGGACTACTCTCGTTGTAACATTCATCGTAACTGCTATCATCGTAAGAATCCCGCCTCTAAGTAGAAAACCAGATACATATGTAACGGAAGAAGGGTTCCCAGAGCCTGTTTATAAAGAGAAAATGTTAGAACGCGCTTGGGAAGATGCGCTAGAAGTATCAAAGTCTGCACCGAGTATTATGAAAAATATCGCAGTGAATTTAAAAGACGGTTTTATTATGACGATGGGAATTTTGCCATCTATTATGTCAGTAGGATTAATTGGTATCGTCTTAGCGAAATTCACGCCAATATTTGATTGGATCAGTTATATTTTCTATCCATTTACGTGGGCTTTACAATTACCAGAAGCAGAACTAGCTGCTAAAGCGGCATCTGTTGGTATTGCGGAAATGTTTTTACCTTCTCTTTTAGTTGTAAGTGCACCACTTGTGACAAAGTTTGTCATTGCGGTTGTTTCGGTATCATCTATATTGTTTTTCTCAGCTTCCATTCCTTGTATTTTATCGACAGACATTCCGTTAAAAGTATCGGAACTTATTATTCTTTACGTACAAAGAACGATATTAACGTTACTTATTATTACACCGATTGCTTATTTGTTACTTTAAATTTTTAAAAGATAAAGTTATAACAAAAGAAGCCCTCTGTAAAAGGAAGGCTTCTTTTGTTTAAAAGCGGGGTATTCCCACATCACTATCAAGCTAAGAAAATCAAATATCCTAAAACGTATACTATTTTCTGTTTTTGTTATATTTTTATTTATTTTTTGAATATGACGTCATGCTTCTTAAAAAGATTCCTAGTCCTGCAAAAAAGAATCCTAAGCATAATAAGCTGCCAGGTGTTCCCCAAGTAATTTGATCTAGCATTTTTATCCCCTCCCGATTTATTATTATATAGCATTTATTGGGAAATATCAAAATTTTCCTTTTTAAACACATTCTATTATTCTTATAAAACGTTTTCGTTTTGTATGATATAGTAACAACAAAGGGGGCTTTTAAATGGAAATGATTCACGAAAGAGCAAAGTTACGGTTAATAGATAGTGATGATGTCGAAACTTTGTTTTCGATTGTAGAAGGAAATCGAGACATTTGGGCGTATTTAATCTCTAAAATGGATACTGCGCAAGATATGCAGCAATATGTTCAAAAAGCGATAAAGGGTTACGGAAGGGGTAATGAAATACCTTTCGTTGTAGTGGATCAACAGACGAATACGATTGTAGGAAGTACACGTCTATATAATATTTTAGTAGAAGAGAAAACAGTCGAGTTAGGACAAACGTGGTATCATCCAAGTGTGCAACGTACGAGTATAAATACAGAGTGTAAGTATATGCTTCTCGAGTATGCTTTTGAAAAACTGCATATGCTGAGAGTACAAATTAAGACGGATGCAAGAAATGAAAAGGCACAACGAGCAATTGAAAGGTTAGGCGCAGTTAAAGAAGGTGTGCTTAGAAGTGAACGAAAATTGCCAAGTGGTCATGTGAGAGATGCGGTTGTGTATAGTATTATCGTAAGCGAATGGCCGGTTGTGAAGGCGCGTTTATTAGAAAATTTAGAGTTGTATAAAGAAAAGCTATAATTCGTGTTTTGAAAGGTATATTGTTCGTGATGTATGAAAAATATACCTTTTTTCTTACAAAATGCTACTTTATTTTAATTCCTTTTGTTTCATCGTTCCCTTCTGAGAAAAAATTCGTTACAATGTAGTTGTATGGTAATAAACTTATGAATTTAAAACATGTAATGAAAACCGCAAATAAAATTAATGAATTGATAATCCTCAATTTTAAATGAAAACCCTTTTATACATAAATAACAAGTAAAGTTCCTTCTTTTAAATAAACTCAAACAAAACGATTTGATATAAATGTTTTTTTATAGAAGTATGGATGATGTACGGAGGCAATTACAAATGAAAGAAAATAAGAAGAGTAAGAAAAGACGAATCTTTCAAGTATTTTTACTAATGATTTGTTCTGCTATTTTATATGTAAGTTATGCAGCTTACGATATTTGGAGTTATCGTTTTAAAACAAATGATGGCGTGAAAACGGATGCTGGTATCGTATTAGGAGCAGCTTCTTGGAATGGAAAACCATCTCCTGTATTTAAAGAAAGAATTAATCATGCGATTTCTTTATATAAGAACGGAAGCATTAAAAAGATTATTTTTACAGGTGGTACAAAGTTCGAGGCAGAACTTGAGGAAGCGCGTACTGCAAGAGTATATGCAATGAAACAAGGTGTAAAAGACGAAGATATTTTAATTGAAACAAAATCCCTTTTCACTGAAGAAAACTTAAAGAATGCGAAGGAAGTTGGAATAGAGAACGGAATACGCACATACACGATTGTAAGTGATCCACTTCATATGAAACGCGCAATGAGAATCGCAAAACATATTAATATTGAAGCGTATGCTTCACCAACGCCGACATCAGCATATAAAACGTTAGACACAGAAATTCCATTCTTCTTTAAAGAATTATTCTCGTATATTGGATATGTAACCTCTTTGCCATTAAAGGCATTGAAGGGAGACTAACATAAGAAAAGAACCTATCTTAAAATAGGAACTTTTCTTATTGATCAAAAACATTGTATTTTTATCGGAATAGTGAAACAATAGAGAGGTAGCTTCATATAATCATAATGAAAAAGTGAGCGGTTGATGAATCGAACATAAAGGAGATTATAGTATGGCACTCTCATTTGTTGAAACAGAAGAACAATCTTTCATTATTGAAAAAATAAATAAATTGATTCCGAAGTTCATGGAAAGGGAGCATCAACTAAGTGAATTAGGATCATTTCCGTATGAAAATATAAGTGATTTGAAAGATATCGGATATACGAAATTAACGTTACCGAAAGAATTTGGTGGTAGTGCGATTTCTTTATATGACTTCGTTTTATTTCAAGAGAAAATCGCGGAAGGCTGTGGGGCCACGGCGTTATCGATTGGCTGGCATCTTGGTATTGTGAAAGAATTAGCGGAAAATCGCTCTTGGAATGATGAGATGTTCAAATGGTTTTGCGAAGAAGTGCGTAACGGTGCACTCTTTAACCGGGCAGCAACAGAGCCAAAAACAGGGAGTCCGACGCGTGGCGGTAAGCCAGAAACGATAGCGGTTCAACAAGGCGAGAAGTGGGTTATAAATGGAAGAAAAACTTTTACAACGATGGCGCCAATACTTGATTATTTTATTATTTCAGCAAGTATGGAAGGCCGAGAAGAAGTTGGTGAGTTTGTCATTCCAAGAAATACGCTCGGTGTATCCATTGAAGAAACGTGGGATAGCGTTGCGATGCGAGGGACTGCTAGTCATGACCTTGTCTTACAAAATGTAGAGATAGAAAGTCGCTTTTTTACGAGTGTATTGGGCGGGAAAGTAAAACAAAAGGGTATTGGCTGGTTGCTACATATACCAGCATGTTATTTAGGAATTGCACAAGCAGCAAGAAATTATGCAGTTCAGTTTGCGGGATCATACAAGCCAAATAGTTTAAATCATTCTATTAGTTTATTGCCGAATGTTAGAAGATTAGTTGGAGAATTAGAACTTGAGCTTATGCAAGCTCGCGTCTTTTTATATCAAATTGCGAAAAAGTACGATGAGGCAGAGGATAAACTATCATTGCAAGCCGAATTAGCAGCAGTGAAATACGCCGTAACGAATGCGGCAATATCTATTGTAGATAAAGCAATGCGCATCGTAGGAGCAAAAAGTTTATCAGAAAAAAATCCGCTTCATCGCTACTATTTAAACGTCAGAGCAGGATTGCATAATCCGCCGATGGATGATGCAACACTGTCTATATTAGCGGATGCGGCGTTTCGGTCGTAATTATTTTAAACTTACATTTTATTGTTTATGGGTAATATAGTTGTTTTGAAAGCACATGTTTGGTTACTAATCGAACATGTGCTTTTTATTTGTTTGCCATCCTAAATGCATTCTTTAGCGAAATGCCCCTTATTTTCATACAATGACTTTTTTGAATTTCTGACAATAAGGTGATTGACCCCTTAAACGAATGGATCAAAGGATAGAATGACAAATCGGTCAATTTTGTGAATAGAACCTTTATGATTTGCTTGATTCGTTATGTTAATTTCATAAGTCCGACTAAAGTGATAGAATCAACTAAATGTTCGTACTGGGAAGATAGTATATAGTAGTCCAGTATTCAAAATTATTCAAAATAATAAGTGATAGGGGATAAATTACAATGGAACGAATAACTAAAGGGCTTTTATTGAAGATGTTACAAAATACTGAAGATGACGCAGTTTTTAGTTGTAGAAGACATGATAAGGATTACTAGGAGGTGAAACTTAGAAAAAGAGATATAGAAGCATACCTACATAAAACGAAACATCTAGCATGGAACAACATAAACGAATTAACCTTAGATGATAATTTATACGTATAATTATCTAATTTCTATAACAATATTAACTACAATACCACTCCAACTGAAGGGTATAAGGAACTATCGTATAGCAGGAATAAAAATTTCAACGTCTTTTACAAAATTGATAAAGAAAAAAAGCGGTTTTCCTTTAAATTAGGTGATTTTGAAAAAGAAATAGAGCTAGTTAATAGGGAAGAGTTAACATTAGGAGACTTAGAAAAACTTGACCAAAGAATACATGATAAAGATATGGAATTTTAGACTATATTCTATGGACGCTTGTTACTACAACTGCCAGTAGTGGCCTAGTATAATTTATAAAACCAGATGCATTTATTGCATCTGGTTTCTTATTTCAGCAACAATAAGTTTCAATTGTCCAATACATACATAAAAGGAGGAGCAGTTATATCTGCTCCTCTTTTATTAATCCATTTTTCTAGCGGATTATAGGTATTACATTTTGTGATTGTTTGTAAACTGTAAGAAATTATCTTCTTGTTTTGGAGAAATAACAGTTTTAAGGAAAAACAATGGATAGATAAGCAAATATCCATTAAATATCCACCAAGTGACATCAAAATCATTGCTATAAGCCCAAAATGCAATAGCTTGCAGACCAGAACAAAATGTTAAAATGAGCGATATTAAAGCAAGGGAACTCCAAGAAGAACGTTTCTTGTTATATAGGTATATGCTGGTTAGGCCGGTAATAGAGATTAATATATCCAGAGGGAAAAACGACCAATTCCATGCTACGATGATTGGATTATCATAATCCTTAAATGCCCAACTTTCGGGGATAAGGTGGAACATAGTAACTAGCCAATAAATAATAAACCCAATATCAGTTACAAAGAAAAACGGTTTTAAATATCTCATTCTTTCCTCCTAAAAAATTAGTTTTTATTATTCCTTAATAATGATGTGAATTATATAATCTTGTTTACCTTAGGAATCCGGAGTAATAAAACACTTATCCCAAGTGATAAAGCAAACGTCAAACTTGTAACATAAATCGTTTTCAAAATAATATTCATTTCAAGCGTACTAGACATAAGTTGTAACGCAACAATAATAGGTCCCTGA
The DNA here is from genome assembly GCF_027710505.1 of Bacillus cereus group sp. TH152-1LC. Taxonomy (NCBI): domain Bacteria; kingdom Bacillati; phylum Bacillota; class Bacilli; order Caryophanales; family Bacillaceae; genus Bacillus; species Bacillus cereus group sp. TH152-1LC. Next base: position 17,642 of record NZ_JAQFNK010000014.1, read on the forward strand.
ATTATATATATAGAATAACTAGAACGGCTAATTGTACTAAGTAAGGGAGTAGTAAAGTTCAATTTCTTCTTAAACAGAACTAGCAACTTTAATATTATGCCTACAAAAGTAAATGGTTCCCAAAAAGAATAATACAGCGATTCTAGAGTAACCCCACCGTAGAAGTTATCTACGTTCCCTTCATTAAAGAGGAATACAATAGGCATTGTTATGAAAGAAACTATTGAAATTCTAAAATAGATCGATGCCGTTCTTTCACTTATTTGATTCAGCCAGTTATTCCTGTATGCAATGACTCCAATTATAAATAATGCTATGTATTGAGGGAAATACCCCAGTGTGAAGTCATGTATGTATAATCGATCAGTCGGAAAGAGTAATCGAACAATAAAGTTACAGATACCCATAAATAAAATGAAAAAGAATATTTTATTTATGCCGGGGAAACTATTCTGCGGCATTTTTATTGTCGTAGTCTTTCTGATAATTGCATATGCCACAGTAAAGTAGAATAAAGCCATTACAAACCATAAATTATAAAATCCTAGAGATGAGAGATAACTTTGTTTTTTTACAAGATTGATACTTATGGGGTTTAGCACAAAGAAGTAAACAAAAGCAGGGATAAGTAGTTTAGGAACTCTATCTCTCAAAAATTTTGAAAAGCCTTTATTGTCATAAGACCTTGGTGAGAAATATGCTGCGATAAAAAAGAAGAGACCCATAAAAAAGCTTTGGCATAGCGCGTTTATTAGAGTAAGTATCGATATGGAGATGGCATCATCCGATGGCTCTATATAATACCATCCTCCAGCTCCACCATAGGCGCTACTTGTATGAAACAAGACAACTAAAATAGCAAGAAAAGCTTTCAAGTTGTTTATATAATGGAGTTTTCCATTGCTCATTTACTTATCTTCCGCCTTTCATACACCGCTACCTTTAGATGCTATACCTGCAACAAATGTATGACTTAATTTAAATTCATTGCCCTGTTGAATAAAAACATTAATTTGGTCAGTGATTTTTTGTAAAATCTCTTCTTCTTTATCTCTATCTAGTACATCTAAAAAGCCAGCTGCGGCACCAGAACGGAAAACCCATTCCATCGCCTCTTCAGCAGTTTCACAAGGTAGAATTTGTTCTCCTTCCCAGCGGTCAATTGTATTTAAGCTACCTTTAGTAAACCATTTTTGAAGAACAAGAGAATCTATTGGCAAGTTTATACTAATATAACGTTGCAAATATTCAGGATGATTATTAAGAACTTGATCAAATGCCTTCATCAGAATTTCCTCAGAATCACATCTTGTTTCTATAATTCCAACTTGGCCATTAGGCTTTAGAACTCGATGAATCTCTTTAAGAAAAATAGTTGGATTCGTATAGCAAATAGCCCAACCGCACACCACTGTATCGATACTTGAACTAGGGATTTGTTTTAAAAATTCCACCATATCACCTTGGTGCATATTTACTTCTAGTCCAGAATATTTAGATATCTTACCTCGTGCGACATTTAGCATACCAGCAGATTGATCGACAGTGGAAATAGTCCCTACACCGTTTAGTCGATTAGCTACTTCCTCAGTAATAAAACCTGTTCCACATGCCAGTTCCAATACGTGTTGCCCAGGTTGTATATCCATTTTATTTAGTAAACCTAGTGAATGTTGTCCCATAATACTAGAAAAGAAAGAATCATAATCATCACTAGCTTTATCGTAATCTTTGGAGCTATCTGCATATTGATTTGAAACTTTGAACCAAGCAACTTTTGCTGCTAATTTTACTTTGTTTAACATGAAATTCCCTCCGTAAATAGTTGATTAGTGATTAAAACTGATTGGTACTAACGACACTGGGAATACTTAATAGTATGCTGTTTGTAAAAAAACGGAAATTTAATTCCAGAATTTATGCTATCACTGCGAGAAAATTTCGTCAAGTTGGATTTATTCAAATAAAAAAGTTTACTAATGTTTCACGAAAAGTAGGTTGTAAGATTAACAATTACACTAAATAAAAGTCTTAAACACAATAACATTGAGGGGTATATTACATTTTTCTAATTAATTAACTAGAAGTAATTGACAGATAATACCATGTTGTCATATCATAATTTTCAGACGAGTCAAAAACTTCAATTATTTCCAAAAAATAAATGAGAAGGAGGATAATTCTGAGTGACAAAGTTTCAAAGGCTGAAAAAAAATCCACTAACTGGTTTGCTTGTAATCGCTATGGCGGTATTTATAGATATGCTTTTATATAGTTTAGTGGTTCCTATCGTACCGTTATATGTTTCTAAATTTGGAGCTTCGCAGACTACTGTTGGAATTTTGATAAGTTGTTATGCTTTCACTTTTATAGTTTTCACCCCGATTTTAGGAGTTGTTTCTGATAAGTACGGGAGACGAGGTTCTATGCTATGGGGAATGGTAGTACTAATAGCGAGTACTTTAATGTTCGCCTTTGCAAATAACATGTACATACTGATTCTCGCAAGGTTATTACAGGGGATTGCTGCTGCTGCCACATGGACGGCTGGTTTAGCCCTTATTACTGATTTATATCCAGCTAATAAAAGAGGGAAGGCTTTAGGTACCGTAATTACTTTCATGTCTGCTGGAACGCTTTTAGGCGCTCCTGTTGGTGGATTGTTATATGAATGGGGAGGCTATCAATTACCTTTTCTACTTGCAGCGGGTATTGCTTTATTAGATGGTTTAGCAAGGATGTTTTTACTAGAAGATCCACCAAAAGATAAAGAAGCAAGTAGTGTAGACATCGTGAAAATATTTAAGGACTTTGAAGTTCTAAAAATATTCGGTGTTGTTTTACTTGGGTCTTCAGCAATCAGTATCCTTGAACCAACCTTACCTATTTATCTCATGGAAAATCTAGGTGCAAGTACAGTACATATAGGTTTTCTGTTTGGGATTACAACTCTTGCATATGGGTTAGCAAGCCCAATAGCTGGTTGGTTATCAGATAAAAGTGGGACATTCCGTATTATGATGATAGGTTTACTCATTTTGGCTGCATGCTTACCTTTCGTAACAATCCCTAACACCTTGGTATTAGAAGGGGTTGTACTATTCTTTTTAGGGGCAGCGGCTGGTTTGGTTTTAACACCTACATTACCGGAACTAGCAAATTCCGTTGACCGCCTAGGTGGAGGAGCATATGCTACTGCCTTTTCCGTATTTAATGTTGCGTATTCAGTCGGAATGATGATTGGGCCAATATTCGGTGGCTTCTTTGCAGACATGTTTAATGTATCAATCGCCCTTTATATTTTAAGTGCCTTTTTGGTCTGTTACAGCATCTCGCTAAGAATAATGAAGAGTAAACCCCAAAAGATCGAACATAAAAATTCTTTATAATAAAGTAGCCTGTTAACTTAGTTTTTTAATCTTTTTTTAGAGAAAATGGAAAAAGCAATTAAAAAATGTAGGTTAGCAGGCATAAATGGAGGATAACAATGGACATATTTAAAAAGTGTTATGATTACGATTTCATAAAAGGATTACGAGCAAATGATATGTATCCTTATTTTCAAAATATACAAGATAAATTCGGGACAGAGATAGTTGTGAATTCCAATAAGTTATTGATGGTGGGTTCTAATGATTATTTAGGATTATCTAACGATCCCCGCTTAATAGAGGCAGCTGTGGAAGCAGCTACAAGATACGGTACTTCTTCATCTGGTTCTAGGCTTTTAAACGGAACTTTATCTATTCATGAAGAATTAGAGTCACGTCTAGCAAAATTTTTAAGAAGAGATAGGGCATTGGTGTTTTCAACAGGATTTCAGACGAATTTAGGAGCAATTGCCCCTCTGCTAGGACGAAACGATTACGCAATTATAGACCGAACAGTTCATGCTTCTATTGTGGACGGTATACGTCTAGGTTATGGGAAAATGAAACGCTTCCGTCATAATGATATGGAAGACCTTGAAAGACAACTTAAAAGTTGTCCTGAAAACGCAGGTAAACTAATTATCGTTGATGGGGTATTCAGTATGGAAGGTGACCTTGCAAAGCTCAAGGAAATCGTACAATTGAAAAAAAAATATGGTGCACGTTTATTAGTGGATGATGCGCATGGTATCGGAGTACTTGGTGAAAATGGCCGTGGTACATGTGAGCATTTCGGTGTTGAATCTGATATTGACCTTATCACTGGTACATTTAGTAAATCTTTTGGTAGTTTAGGAGGATTTGTTGTTGGAGATGCTGACATTATCGATTTTATTCAGCATAACGGAAGAAGTATGATCTTTAGTGCGAGTATGACTCCATCTAGCGTAGCTGCCACAATAAAAGCAGTGGATATTATGGAAACTGAGCCTGAAAGACGCGAAAGATTAATGCAAATCACTAACAAAGTGTGCGGTGAATTAACAAGATTAGGTTTCGATATAGGTGAAACAGAAACGCCTATTATACCAATTATTATAAGAGACACCGAAAAAGCATTTTCGTATTGGCGAGGCTTAATGCAGAATGGTTTATTTACAAACCCAGTTATCTCCCCAGCAGTACCAGAAGGGACCGAATTACTACGTACATCATTTATGGCTACCCATACAGATGACCAAGTTGACGAGATCCTAAATATTTTTGAGAAGGTTGGACACGAATTTAACATAATTAATAATAAAGTAGGTACATTATCCACCAACTAATGCAAATCACCTCATACAGACGTATATGGGTAAATTAGTAATTTCCCTAGAAAACTCATTGAACCACATGTAAAATTCTGGTAAAATAGTAATTACCTTGTCCTACTACTTCATAGTAGTAACAAAAAACTAGAGAATTCTTTTTCTCTAGTTTTTTGTTTAAGGAAATTTTGTATCTCTCATTTAGATGATGTGATTATCCAGAGATACGGTACTTAAGTGAATTCATATATCCATATGGAAGTCCTGATTTTTTACAGTTAATTTCAAACTTAAGGAATTTCTTAGGATTAAGTAAGATACTAGATAGGATTGTTCTGTATGATCAAAGTATATTGTATAAATCGGTTTTTAGAGTATAATCTCGAAAACTAATCGAAAGAAGGAGTAACACATGAAAGACCGTATAGCACTAGTCATTGAATCATCAGCAAGAAAAGATGAACTCATGATTGCGAAAGAATTTTACAAAGCTCCAAGAAACAGATGGATCAATAATATTATTTGATACATGGAGTCTAGAGAGTTTGATGAAAGCTCAATTTATTTCTTAAGCTTCTATAACCACAGAATTATTCCATATTTGAAATGTAGCGTTTTAATTTAAATGATTATCATGATTTGGTGAATGTTGCTTGAAGGAAAACATTTCAATGTAATGCCAGTTTGGAACCTTTGTAAATAATTACTGAATTTAATCCCAAATTAAAGGTCTTTCCAAGTTTACCATGCGTAAATATTGTAAAAATTGACCTGCATGGACCGCATCATGATAGGCAATTCGTAATAGCATGTCGCCTAAATATCTTTGATAGCCAACATCGCTTCGATCAATAAGGGTTGAATCTAGCTCAGCAATGCTTATGGATTGAACATATTCTATAAAGTCAGTAAAGTATGATTGTGCCAATTCAATTTCTTTTTTTACACAAGTAATTGGCTCGTCATCATACGGGATATGTATGTCATGTATTGAGCCTTTGTTTTTTAAAATCATATGATAATAAAAAGTTGAGGTCCAAACGTGACGAATCATCTCACCGAAGGACATGGCCTCATGATCAGGCTTCCAATTAAGAAGATTATCGGGAAGAGAATTCCATAATTTTTCTGAGCGCCTTCTCGTTTCTTTCAAATTTAATATACTAAGATCAATTGCATTCATAATACATTCTCCTTTACTATTAAACTTAAAATAATTGTATCAATTTAACAGTTAGGGTATCATCGAAATATGAATGTATATCCGAATATCTCATATATAGCTAAACTAATTGCTGAACCTACAAGAGCAATTATCTTAGATTGTTTAATGAACAATCAGGCACTACCTGCTAGCGAATTGGCATATAAGGCAAAAGTGTCACATCCAACGATTAGTTCTCATCTTTCTAAATTAGTAGAGGGGAATCTACTTACAGTTGAACAACATGGTAGACATCGTTATTATCGACTTGCTAATCAAGAGGTAGCAGAAGTTCTTGAAAAGTTAGGAACAATTGCACCAACAGTCCAAGTTCGTTCTTTAAAACAATCGGATCAACTAAAACGAATTCGTTATGCTCGAACTTGTTATGATCATCTTGCAGGCAGACTCGGTGTAGAGATAACTGAAAAATTACTACATAGGGAATTTATAATTTTAAAGGAAGGAGAATACATTGTAACGGAACAAGGTAAACAATGGTTTCTGAATTTTGGGATAAATATTGAAACGGCAAATATAAAGAGAAGGGTATTTGCAAAGCCTTGTCTTGATTGGAGTGAACGACGCTACCATATTTCTGGTTGGTTAGGATCTGCAATAGCAAAACTATTTTTTGAACAGGAATGGATTACAAAAACGGATAAAAATCGGGCTGTTCATCTTACCCAAAAAGGTATGAAGTTATTGAAAGACCAATTAGGCATTGACATGGAAGATAAAAAAGTCCATCAAAATACAGTGCCTCCTATCGAGTAAACAGTATGAAATAACCTGAGTTCTATATTTATATAGACTCAGGTTATTTAATTTCTTTTAAAATCTTTGATAATATTTGCGCACGGCAACTTTAACTTCATTTGCTTTACGGAAAGAGCTTAAATGAAAACATAGTAGTTGAGGCAATTCTATTAAATTAGTAATCATATTACTTAAAAATTATGCGTAAGAATATAGTAAATGAAGGGAGATATAAAATGAATAAAATTAAACTGAAAGTATTAAATGTAAGATATGTAATGATATGTATTTTATTCACTATTATATGTATCCTCACTTCATTCTTCATTTCTAGTAATTCAAGCGTATTTAAATCATTTTATATGAATCAGTTATTAGGAACGAATTCTACTAAAGGTCTTATGTATATGATAGGAAGTGAAAATCGTTATTTTGCAGAAGAATTTCATAAAGAAAAAGGACGAGCGTCTTTGGAATCTTTTTTACTGTCACTTTCTACAAACATTAATGTAAATGATCTTCGAAGTTTATTAACCAGGGAACTTCCTAATATGAATCAATTTTATTCGGAAATATTAATTGCTGGGGAAGGAACTGATTATACGAACATTCCGGAAGAATCCAGTGTTCCTTTAGAGAACATTAAAGATAAAGGTACTGCTATTGAACACCCAAAGAGTGGGAAAGAAAACAATTCTACTGGTGAAAATTCGAATACACAAAATAACGGTGAAAATAAAGTCTTTATTTATCATACACATAGTTGGGAAGCGTTTATTCCTCTTATCCCAGGAGCTTCGATACCTGATGATGCTTCCAGTACAAATAATGAAGTGAATATTACGTTTGTTGGAAACTATTTAAAACAAAAGTTAGAAGAAAAAGGAATAGGTGTTTCACATGATACGACAAATATGAGGGATTTTTTGCGAAATAAAAATTTAAATTGGGCCCAATCTTATAAAGGGTCCCGTCAAATATTACAAGATAAATTGGCACAGGATAAAAATATTATGTTTCCAATGGACCTTCATAGAGATGATGCACGAAAGAATATTACAACAAAAAATATTAACGGAAAGAATTATGCTCGACTTTATTTTATTTTAGGACGAGAAAATCCTAACTTTGAAAAAAATAAAAAAATAGTAACGGCAATAAATTCATATTTAGACGAGAAGTATTACGGTTTAAGCCGAGGGATTTTTATTAAAGATCGTAAAAGCGGGAACGGAGTATATAATCAAGATCTTTCTCCCAATGCATTACTTATTGAAATGGGAGGGGTAGATAATACACCAGAAGAATTGTATGCGTCAGTTGATGCATTAGTAGAAGCATTTAGCCACTATTATAATGGAGTAACTAAGACAAATAATTAAAGTATATAGGGGAAACCTTGTATTTTTGTAAAATAAGAAGGAGTGATACTTAGTCAGAAGTGCTAGGGGTCACTCTTTTTTGGTAGAATATAAAATTATCAATAGATGTTAGTAGTGAAAAAATCTTTCTTTTCATTCTTCTTTTTACAGTTTTATAGGAGAAAGCTAGGTTTCTTATTTTTACTAATGTTATAATAAGAAAAAAGCACGAAAAGAGGTCATCTCATGCTAGAGGTTATTGCAACATGTTTAGAAGATGTGAAACGAATTGAACGAGCTGGCGGGAAGCGAATTGAATTAATTTCATCTTATACAGAAGGCGGTTTAACGCCGAGTTTTGCATTTATTAAAAAAGCGGTAGAAGCAGTACATATACCGATTCACGTGATGATTCGTCCGCATGCGAAGTCTTTTACATATACGGAAGAAGAAATTGAAATGATGAAGGAAGATATCATCATCGCGCAGAAGTTAGGTGCAGCTGGTGTTGTATTAGGCGTATTAAACGAACAAAATGAAGTGGATGAAGAGAAATTAGCGGATTTACTATCTGTTGTAGATGGAATAAATGTAACGTACCACCGTGCGATAGATGACATAGAAAATCCAGTAGAAGCGATGAGAATTTTAAAGAAGTTTCATAAAGTGACTCACGTGTTAACTTCAGGTGGACAAGGAAATATAGTAGAGAATATTCCGGTGCTTGCAGAAATGCAAAAGGTAAGCGAAGGTCAAATTCAACTTGTTGCTGGAGCTGGCGTGACGAAAGAAAATATAAAGCGATTGCTAGATGAAACTGGAATTACGCAAGCGCATGTCGGTACAGCGGTAAGAGAAGGGAAATCATGTTTTTCTGAAATTGATCCTAATTTAGTGCAAGAATTAGTTCAAATCATACAATAAACACGTAAGAAAGAGGAGAAACGATGAAGGAAAATACGAAGAAAGAATTATTCTCATGGGCTAAAACGATAGGATTTACACTAGTATTAATCGCTATTATTCGCGGTGTTTTATTTACACCTTCATTAGTACAAGGTGAATCGATGATGCCAACTTTAGAAAATAACGAACGAGTTCTTGTGAATAAGATCGGTTATAGTATAAGTGGATTAGATCGCTTTGATATTATCGTGTTCCACGGTAAAGAAGGATACGATTTAGTAAAACGAGTAATTGGTGTACCAGGCGATACAGTTGAGTATAAAAACGATGTGTTATATGTAAATGGAAAAGCGATGGAAGAACCGTATTTAAAAGAGTTTAAAGAAAAAGCAGCAGGCCGTGTATTAACTCCAGACTTTACGTTAGAACAAATTACAGGAAAAACGAAAGTGCCAGAAGGCCAAGTGTTTGTTTTAGGAGATAATCGTGAAGTTTCGAAAGACGGTCGTATGTTTGGATTTATTTCAGAAGATGAGATTGTCGGAAAAGGACAAGCTGTTTTCTGGCCGTTGAAACAAGTAAGAGCGTTATAAAATAAGTATGGGAGAAATATTCTTCCGGTGGATTTAAATCACATTTTTTGTAAAACTGAATGTTCATTTAAGAAAGACAGAGGTCATTTTGATTATTATTTTTCAAAATGGCCTCTGTTTATTTGAAGATAGTATTGCAAGGAGGGAATTTAAATGATAATGAAAGAAGCAGAAGTTATCTTAAACAGGAAAGGAGCCAGGAAAGTAAACGAAATTCCTAAAGAGGTCTTACAATTACTACAGCAAGGGAAAGTAGAAAGTGTAAATCTAACAGAATGGCTAGCTATAAATCATATTGAACTACTTAAAAATGTCTTACCTTCAATAGGGCTCAAGAATAGCTTGGAATGTATAGAAGCTGAATTAGAAAAACAGAACGTTGAAACAGGAATGAAAGCCATTCGAATAACAGGAACTTTATTGGATGAAATTATACTCAAAGAGTATGAAGGAAACAAGGAAGACATACTGTTAAAATTATCTGATCATATTTCAGATAGTGTACGATGTTGGGCAGCATTTATGAATAAAAAATCAAATAACACATTAAAAGATACATTAACGTACATTCGACCTTTTGCGGCGGATCATCATTTTGGTGTTCGAGAAATTGCTTGGATGTCTATTAGAGAAGATCTTTCACAAAATATAGAAGAAAGTGTGGAATTGTTAGTAGAATGGGCAAAAAGTGAGGATGAGAATATTCGTAGGTTCTCTGTAGAATCTATTCGTCCTCGAGGTGTATGGAGTAAACATATTGAAGTATTAAAACAAGAACCTGAAAAAGCACTTCCCATTCTTAATTTACTTAAATCAGATCCATCAAAATATGTACAAGATTCGGTTGGAAACTGGTTAAATGATGCAAGTAAAACGAAACCAGATTGGGTAATGAACCTGTGTGAAGAATGGGCAAAGGATACTGACATAAAATCAACTAGTAGAATTATTAAAAAAGCTAAAAGAACGATTTTGAAAAATAAGTAATATGTCACTAATAGACTTGTTAGTTGTACGAAGGAACAATCATTCATGCTAAAAAAGAATATTTTGAATAACTAGGAGAAGAGCATGTATTAATCAATACATGCTCTTTATATTTTCTTTTATATTAGTGTTGTGAATGAAAGTTGGCCAAATTTCATTTCAAATCTAAACTCCCGTACTTTTTATTTACGTTTTTTAAGTTACTGACAAATATATCGGATCATGAGCTTGAAAAAAATATTGATAGAATTGAAAGAATATTTTATAATTTTAAATTATACATTTGTTTCGAAATACGGAATTAAAGTTCCGAAATTCGGAACAAGAAGGAGATAGAATGAGTATAAATAAAACGGCAGTTAAGACAATGGATATTTTAGAGTTGTTTTATGAGCATGAAGAGCTAAGTTTAACAGAGATGGTCCAGCTTACGAGTATGCCGAAAACATCTGTTTATCGTTTAATTGGCTCGTTAGAAGAAATGGAGTTTTTACAAAAAAACGAGAAGGGGAAATATTGTCTCGGGGTCGTTTTTTTACGCTTCGGACAACTTGTTTCACAAAGATTATCCGTAAGAAATATTGCGATTCCCTATATGAAAGAGCTTAGAGATAATTTAGGGCAGGCAGTTAATTTAATTATTCAAGATGGTAATGATGCGATTTATGTGGAAAAGATGGAAGGGGCTCAGCCTGTACGCGTGTATACAGCGGTTGGTAGAAGAGCTCCACTTTATGCGGGTGCATGTCCGAGAATTTTACTATCGTATTTCTCTGAGGAAGAGAAAAGGAAATACATAGAGGAAACGGATTTAAAACAGTTTGCGGATGGAACAATTGTGGATAAGGAGCAATTGCTAGAAGTGTTACAAATGGCGAAACAGGAAGGACACACAATTAGCTATTCTGAGTTAGAAAATCATACAGCCGCTATAGCAGCTCCCATTTTTGCAAGTGATGGAGCGGTTGTAGCAGGGATTAGTATTTCGGGATTAGCAATTGAGTACAGCGAAAGTAACATTTCATATTTTATTGCGAAGGTGAAAGAAACAGCACATCGCATTTCGAAAGAACTCGGCTTTTTGGCATAGAAAGAGGGAGTGGGATGAAATTTTTTGCGTTAGGGGATCAAGCAATTATTGTTACATTTGGTGAAGAAATGGGGATGGAGACATACGAAAAAGTGCAGCGATTATTTCAAGCGTTGAGACGGCACCCATTTACAGGAATGGTTGAGTGTGTGCCGTCTTTCACTTCATTAGCGGTCTACTACAATGTATACGAAGTATGGAAGCGAAATGGGAGAAGTGAAGGGCCGTATCATTACGTTTGTCAATATATAAAAGAGTTGTGTGATTCGTATAAAGAAGATGTGAACCAAGATGTGAAACATATTTCTATACCTGTTTGCTACGGGGGAGAATATGGACCTGATTTAGAAGAGGTCGCGCATTATAGAGGATTACAGGTAGAAGATGTCATTCGTATACATAGTGAAACAACATATTTTGTGTATATGTTAGGTTTTACACCAGGATTTCCGTATTTAGGAGGGCTATCAAAAGAACTAGAAACACCTAGAAAAGAAACGCCAAGATTGCAAATATCTCCTGGTTCGGTAGGTATTGGCGGAAATCAAACAGGTATATATCCGCTTGAAACACCAGGAGGATGGAATATTATTGGCCGAACCCCAATCTCCTTATTTAATCCAGAAGAAGAAACACCAACCTATATCCAAAGCGGTATGTATTTACGATTTATCCCAATAACGAAGGAAGAGTACGTATCACTTGAGGGGGCTAAAAAATGGATGTAGAGGTTTTACATGCAGGGATGTTTACAACAGTCCAAGATTTAGGGCGGTCTCATTATCAACAATACGGTGTACCAGTTGGCGGGGCTATGGATCAAAGTGCACTTAGGATGATCAATATGTTAGTCGGTAATGATGAGAATGAAGCGGGACTCGAAATGACGATCATGGGGCCTAAATTGTTAATAAAGAAAACGACTTTACTTGCGATTGGCGGAGCGGATATGGAGCCGTTATTGAATGGGGAGCGTATTCCATTATGGCGTCCCATTTTAGCGGAAGAAGGTAGCATGCTTTGCCTTGGAAAAGTGAAAAGTGGTTGTAGAGCGTATGTGACTTTTGCAGGTGGCATACATATTGATCTTACAATGGGAAGCAAAAGTACTTACATACGTGCTGCGATTGGTGGGATTGAAGGAAGAATGCTGAAAAAAGGGGATTATTTTCAAATTGGTACGCACGCAGAATTAGCAAGTCGCTTCATTCAAGACTTACAAAAGAGTGAGCAAGTTAAAACGAAATGGGCAATTAGCAGCAGTGTACTGCCAAAGTATAAGAAATATCCTAAGCTTCGCGTCATAACTGATTTTGAATATGATCAATTTACAGAAGAAAGTAAACAGGCATTTTTTACGAGAGAGTATAAAGTATCTAATTACGCTGACCGTATGGGCTATAGAGTTGAGGGAGAAGTTTTAAATAGAGTGGAAGAAAACGAGATTTTATCGAGTCCCGTTACATTTGGGACCATTCAAGTTCCAAATGGTGGACAGCCGATTATATTAATGGCAGATAGACAAACGACAGGTGGCTATCCGAGAATGGGAAATATTATTTCAGTAGATTTACCACTTCTTGCTCAATTAAAACCGGGGGACTACGTTTCTTTTGAGAAAATTACGCTGGAAGAAGCGGAACAATTGTACATAGAACAAGAAATAAATATGAATCTATTAAAGAAATTCATCGCTTTACGAGGCTGACATTAGGAGGGAAATATCGTGACGACAATCGATTTAAACTGTGATTTAGGAGAGAGTTTTGGAGCTTATAAAATGGGGAATGATGATGAAATTCTTCCGTTCGTTTCCTCTATAAACGTTGCTTGTGGTTTTCATGCGGGTGATCCGACTGTAATGAGGAAAACGGTCGAAAAGGCACTCCAGCACAACGTAGCAATTGGTGCGCATCCTGGTTTTCCTGATTTAATTGGATTTGGAAGAAGAAATATGAACGTTTCACCAAATGAAGTATACGACTATGTATTGTATCAAATTGGTGCATTAGACGCTTTTGTGAAAGTAGCAGGCGGGAAAATGCATCATGTAAAACCACACGGTGCTCTATATAATATGGCGGCGACTAATCCGGAAATTGCAGATGCAATCGCAAAGGCGATTTATCATAGTAATCCCAATCTATTACTTTACGGATTAGCAAATAGTGAGGCGTTTATACAGGCTGCGGAAAAATACAATATAACCCTCATACAAGAAGCTTTTGCTGATCGTACGTATAAGCAAGATGGGACATTAACGAGCCGGACAGAAGAAAATGCGCTCATAAAAAATGAAGACGAAGCGATAAAGCAAGTGCTTCAAATGGTGAAAGAAGGCTTTGTAAGAGCGGTGAATGGAGAGAAAGTGACAGTTCAAGCACAAACGATTTGTTTACACGGCGATGGAGAGAAAGCGGTTCAATTTGCGAGGGAAATATACAGAACATTCGAACTTAATGGTGTTTCAATTTGTGCACCGAAATAAAGTGAAACTTTAATCAGTGGGGAGGTTCATCCCATGCTGATTATTAGTTGAACCAATCGGGCATTTACGGGCAGTTGACTTCCCATCTAAATTTTTTTGACTTAGTCGAATTTTGAGGTGGGAGTTTTACTGCCCGTTAAAGCGGGATAAAGAATAGGGGGAAGTGCTGGAATGATTAAATTAATCGGGATATTACTTGTTGCAGTGGGCTTTTTATTTAGATTAAATACACTATTAGTAGTTATGGTCGCAGGTATTGTTACTGGTATGGTTTCAGGATTAAGCTTTTATGATGTGATCAGCATGTTCGGTAAATTTTTCATAGAAAATAGATATATGTCTATGCCAATTATACTAACTTTACCGGTAATCGGAATTTTAGAGCGTTACGGTTTAAAAGAAAGAGCAGAAGCACTTATAACGAAATCAAAAGGAGCAACAACTGGAAGAGTATTAATGTCATATTTTACGATAAGAGAATCATCAGCAGCACTTGGATTGAATATTGGTGGTCATGCACAAACAGTAAGACCGCTTGTTGCACCGATGGCAGAAGGGGCTGCGCAAGGTAAATATGGTAAGTTACCTGAAAAGTTAAGAGAAAAAATTAAAGCAAACGCAGCAGCTGCGGAAAATACAGCTTGGTTTTTCGGAGAGGATATATTTATCGCGACAGGTGCGATTTTATTAATGAAAGGATTCTTCGATTCAGTAGGTATGCATGTCGGTGTGTGGGATATGGCGCTTTGGGGCATTCCAACTGCAATATCAGCGCTTATTGTGAGCTGGATCAGATTTAGAAGATTTGATAAATATATAGAGAAAACGATGACATCAAAAGAAAAAGAAGAGAAGGAGGCAATATAAAATGAACATCATCACAATGGATACAATTTATTATGTATTAGGTATAATCGTGGCCTTTATCGCTGTTCGTATTGCATTTGATCGTGAACATCCAAACCGATGGGGTTCTAGCTTGTTTTGGGCGTTATTTGCAGTTACCTTTTTATTCGGAAATGTAATTCCTTCGTTTTATGTTGGCTGTATCGTACTTGCTATGGTCGTGTTAGCTTCATTAAACAAAGTAACTAAGTCAGAGGAGAAAGAAGTACCAGTACAAGAACGTGTAAAACATGCTGAGAAATTAAAAAATAAAATTTTTATGCCTGCACTATTAATTCCTATTTTTACAATTATCGGTACGTTAATGTTAGGCAAAATCAAATGGGGAAATGTTTCCCTTGTTGATCCAGATAAAGTAACATTAGTTGCATTAGCACTTGGGGCACTACTTGCATTCGTTGCAGCGATGCGTATTACAAAATCGAAAATAACAACGCCTGTTCAAGAAGGAAGTAGACTATTACAAGCTGTCGGCTGGGCTGTTATATTACCACAGATGTTAGCGGCACTTGGCGGTATTTTCGCGAAATCTGGCGTTGGACAAGTCGTTTCTGATTTAGTCGGACAAGTGTTACCGACAGAGTATCCGTTTGTAGCTGTTATGGCGTATTGTTTAGGGATGATGCTCTTTACAGTCGTAATGGGAAATGCATTCGCAGCGTTTGCCGTAATTACTGGCGGAATTGGTTTACCTTTAATTGTACAAATGCATGGAGGAAATCCGGCAATTATGGCAGCACTCGGTATGTTTGCTGGATATTGCGGAACGCTACTTACTCCAATGGCAGCAAACTTTAATATCGTTCCGGCAATGCTTTTAGAGTTAAAAGATAAAAATGCAGTTATTAAAGCGCAAGTACCAATTGCTCTTTCAATCTTTATCATAAATATGTTTATTATGTACGGCCTTGTATATCGTTTCTAATTGGGAGGAAAAACTATGAAAACAGTATTACTAACAGGATTTGATCCATTCGGCGGAGAAAGCATCAACCCAGCTTGGGAAGTAGCAAAAAGTTTGCACGAAAAAACAATCGGAGAATACAAGATTATTAGTAAACAAGTACCAACTGTATTTCATAAATCAATTCAAGTTTTAAAAGAGTATATAGAAGAACTAAACCCAGAAATGATTATATGTATCGGACAAGCTGGGGGCAGATCAGATATTACGATAGAGCGTGTCGCAATTAACGTTGATGATGCAAGAATTGCTGACAATGAAGGGAATCAGCCCGTAGATGTACCTGTTGTAGAAGAAGGGCCAGCTGCCTATTGGTCTACACTTCCGATGAAAGCAATTGTAAAAAAGCTACAAGAAGAAGGGATACCAGCTTCAGTTTCACAAACAGCAGGTACATTCGTTTGTAATCACTTATTCTACGGTCTCATGCATGAACTAGTGAAACATGATAAGGAAATAAAAGGCGGATTTATTCATATTCCGTTTTTACCAGAACAAGCGAGTAATTATCCAGGGCAAGCGAGTATGTCTCTTTCTACTATTAGCAAAGGGATAGAATTGGCAGTTGCGGTAACGACGACAGTTGAGGTGGATATTGTTGAAATTGGGGGTACGACGCATTAAATAACAGTAGATTAAAGAGGGCTGATGTGGCCCTCTTTTTGTATTTGTATGAAGATGCAAAAAGGGGAGGTTGTTGTAACAGGAGCAGTCTAACATAAACGGAATTGTTAATTGTACAAACTGGTAAATTTAAATATAAGTACGGTAAGAATGCAATATTTATCTAACTTTTACAAAAAAGAGTAACCCGTTTGGCTACTCTTTACATAGAAACTTATATTTGTTCATTTCAATAAGAGACCGTTATTGAAGTCCCTTCATGAAATTTTGGATTTTTGATGATAATGCAAACAGCAGGATGCTAACTAAAATGGAGATAGCACCAATAATCCCAAAGTAAATTGCTTCTGTTGCAGGATTATACAGTTTAACAACTTGGGCATTTATTGCTTGCGCAGACGCAGTTGATAAGAACCATAAGCTCATTGTTTGTGAAGAGAAAGCAGCTGGAGCCAGCTTCGTCGTTATTGATAACCCTGAAGGAGATAAACAAACTTCTCCAATTACAATTAAAAAGAAGCTAAGGACTAACCACATAGGATTCACTAAAGAGTGAGTACCGTTGATTAAAGCCGGAATAATCATAACTAAGAATGATAAACCTGCAAATAGCAATCCAATGGCGAATTTTTTTGCCGTTGAAGGTTGCTTCTTGCCTAACTTTATCCAAATCCATGCAAAAATCGGGGCAAGCGTTACGATAAAGATTGGACTTAATGATTGGAACCAAGCGGAATGCAATGTAATTCCATTGAACTGTAATTGAGTTCGTTGATCCGCGTATGTCGCTAAGATAATAGCACCTTGTTCTTGTATAGACCAAAATATTGTAGCTGCAATAAAGAGTGGTATATACGCAAGAAGACGAGATTGTTCTACTTTTGTTGTTTTAGGACTACGATACATATAAATGAAATAATAGGCTGGAATAACAATCCCTAAGATGCTAATCAGGAATGTAAAACGATTTATAGTTAACAACCCAGTTGGAATTGTAACCACACCTAGCAATGTTAATACAACCAGACCAACACTGAAATACTTAATAGTCTTTTTTCTTTCCGAATCTGATAATGGATTAGGTACTTGCGTACCGACTAGACCAAGGTTTTTCTGTTTTGTTCCAACAAATACCCCTAAGCCAATTGCCATACCAATTGCCGCAACTCCAAAACCAAGGTGGAAATTATATTGCTGACCTAATGTTCCGACAACTAAAGGTGCAAGTAAAGCACCTAAGTTAATACCCATGTAGAATATACTGAACCCGGAGTCACGACGCGCATCTGTTTCACTGTATAAACTTCCTACGATGTTCGATATGTTAGGCTTTAACAGCCCTGTTCCTAGAACTAAGAAGACCATAGAGATAAATAACGCACTTTTACTACCCGGTAAAGCTAAAATAATATGGCCAATCATAATTAAAATGCCACCATAGAATACGGTTTTACTTGGACCAAATAAACGATCCGATATCCATCCACCAATAATACTAGACATGAACAGTAAGGAACCGTAAATTGCCATTATCGAGGTTGCGGTAGATTGTTCAATTCCTAATCCACCTTTTGCGACCGAATAGTACATATAATACAGTAAAATAGCTCTCATTCCGTAATGAGAAAATCTTTCCCAAAACTCAGTAAAGAATAAAGAGAATAATCCTTTTGGATGCCCAAAAAATCCTGTTTGAGGAATACTTTGAACAAGTTCGTTTTTTTCTTTCATAATGTTAATATTACCCCTTGTTAATTTTTTATATTATACAAGTATAACTTAAGAGGCTCCGAGTAGTCTATAAATATCTAAGTCTATCTATGAAGAAGAGCAGCCTTCTGGTTGATTTCTAAACGAATTTAAAAATCGTTATATTCTTAAAGTTGGTTTGAATTTTTGAAAGGTTTTATGCCAGTTTGCAGAATTAAAATTAAATAAATTTATTTTAATTGAATAGTAGTTATCTTTGAAACTTGAATTACACCCAAAAGAGTTGGGGGGGAATTCATGCAATGAAGTAAGTAAAATGAATTGTACAACACCTACTGTAAACAACTGGTATAATAAGTATAGGAAAATACATAGAGGTGATTTTTGTGCAATTTGAAGAAGTACGTTTAATTTTAGAAAAAGCGAAGAAAATTACGGTGTTAACAGGTGCAGGAGCAAGTACGGAAAGTGGTATCCCAGATTTTCGTTCAGCAAATGGATTGTATGCTGATGCGAATGTGGAGATGTATTTATCAAGGGGATATTATAATAGAAGTCCGAAAGAATTTTGGAAGCATTATAAAGAAATCTTTCAAATTAATACGTTTCATCAATATAAACCAAATCGTGGGCATCGCTTTTTAGCTGAATTAGAAGAACAAGGGAAAGATATTACGATTTTAACGCAAAATATTGATGGTTTACATCAATTAGGCGGTAGTAAGCATGTCATTGATTTACATGGAACACTTCAAACAGCACATTGTCCGAAGTGTAAAGCGGGATATGATTTGCAGTATATGATTGATCATGAAGTGCCTCGCTGTCAGAAGTGTAATTTCATTTTAAATCCAGACGTTGTTTTATACGGAGATACACTGCCGCAATATCAAAATGCGATAACACGTTTATATGAAACAGAGGTGCTTATCGTTATGGGAACGTCATTAAAAGTACAACCTGTCGCTTCATTCCCGCAAATCGCAAAGAGGGAAATAGGAGCAACAACGATCTTAGTAAATGAAGAGTTAACCGGGCAAGAATATAACTTTGATTTTGTTTTTCAAAATAAGATTGGTGAATTTGTTGACGGTGTATCGTTGGTTAAATAAGTTATTATTTTTATGGAAAACTGAGGTGTATAGAGAACACCTCAGTTTTTTGTTTGAATAAAATTCATGTTATGACGTATGAAGGGGAATGGTAATAAATAGGTTATAAAATCAAAAAACTGAAAATTAAATCTTTTATTTCTTTAGTAATTAATATAAAATTCTATATATATCATATAAATAAATTTGATACATAATGGTTCTATGTAGAAATGTTAATAGAATGAAGCGAGGGAGCGAAATGAGACAGAAAAAGGAGCAGAAGAAACAATCGAAAAAGAAAAAGACTCATATTCCTTTTCGATTAAATGTACTATTTTTTATCGTCTTTCTTTTATTTTCAGCTATTATAATTCAATTAGGTAAAGTACAAATCATTGATGGAGAAACGTATAGAAATGAAGTGAACAAAAAGGAAGATGTAACGGTAAGCACTCCTGTTCCTAGAGGGAAAATGTTTGATCGGCAAGGTCAAGTGATTGTAAATAACAAACCGCTACGAACCGTTACATATACGAAAATGAAAGGAGTAGATTCGAAAGAAGTTTTACAAGTAGCAAGAAATTTAGCCAAACTTATTGAAATGTCGCCAGAAGATATAAATAAGCTGACGGAAACAGATAAAAAAGATTTTTGGATGCAGTTAAATGAAAAACGATCAGCAGAAAAAGTAACGAAAGAGGATGAGAGTGCATTTAGGAAGCAAGAGATAGAGGGGAAAGAATTAGATAAAAAAGTTGAAGAGTTGCGCCGTGAAAGAATTACGCCAGAAGAATTAAGTGAACTTTCAAAAGAGGATCTAGAAGTACTAGCAATTAAAAGTAGGATGAATGCGGGATATAAAATGACGCCGCAAATTGTTAAAAAAGATGTAAGTCAAAATGAATATGCAATCGTAAGTGAAAGATTGGCAATTTTGCCAGGAGTGGATACGACAGTGGATTGGGAACGTGAATACCCAAATGATAAAATACTTCGTTCCATACTTGGTAGCGTTTCTACTGAAAATGAGGGCTTGCCAAGAGAGCAGTTAGATTATTATTTAGTACGTGATTATAACCGAAATGATCGCATTGGTAAGAGTTATATCGAGAAACAGTACGAAGATGCATTGCATGGAACGAAAGAACAGTCTAAAAATATTACGGATAAAGCAGGGAATATTATTCGGACGGAAAAAGTGACTGAAGGAAAAAGCGGAAATAATTTAATGTTAACAGTGGATATGGAGTTACAGAAAAAAGTAGAGGAAAGTCTTGAAAAGAATTTACGAGCATTTCATTCGGCAGAGCCAATGATGGATCGTGCATTCGTTGTAATGATGAACCCGAAAAACGGGCAAATTTTATCAATGGGTGGCAAGAAAATTGTAAATAAAGATGGCGGCATGCAAATAGAAGACTTCGCTTTAGGAACGATGACAAGTTCTTATGAGTTAGGATCAACTGTGAAAGGGGCTACGTTATTAGCTGGATATCAAACTGAAACGATTAAGCCGTATACGCATTTCTTCGATGCACCAATGTATTTTAAAGGGAGTACTAAGCCAAAGAAATCGTGGAAAGACTTTGGAGATATTGATGATTTAAGAGCTTTACAAGTTTCATCAAACGTTTATATGTTTAATACAGCATTAAAAATGGCAGGTATAAATTATGTACCAAACAATCCGTTAGACATTAAAAAAGAGACATTTAATAAAATGCGTTACTACTTTAGACAGTTTGGCTTAGGTGTACCAACAGGTATTGACTTGCCGAATGAATCGATTGGTCAAATGGGTAGAACGGATGACATACCTGGTTTTTTACTTGATTATGCGATTGGACAGTATGATACATATACGCCGCTACAGCTTGCTCAATATATGTCAACAATTGCAAATGGCGGTTACCGAATGAAACCACAAATTGTACAAGAAGTGAGAGAACAACCACATAGACCAGAGGATGTTGGAAAAGTTATACGCTCTATTGAACCAGTTATTTTAAATCGAGTGGATATGGACACTTCATACATTAATCATGTAAAAGAAGGATTTAGAAGAGTTTTTCAAGAAACTGATGGGACAGGTACTGCAACGTTTAAAGGATTACCGTATAAACCGGCTGGAAAAACAGGAACAGCTGAAACTGTATATGGTGGAGAAAGTGATATTGGAAGAGATGAAAACTATAACCGGAAAAAATGTTATAATTTAACTCTTGCCGGTTATGCACCATATGATGCTGATCCGGAAGTTGCTTTTTCAGTTGTTGTACCTTGGGTGAATGATGACAAATCAGGAATTAATTCCGCGATTGGTAAAGAGATTTTGGATGCGTATTTTGAATTGAAAGCAAAAAGAGCGGGTGGAAATCCAGTCCCAGTAGAACAACCGAACAAGGCCCAGTAAAAATAGTATCACTGCATGGAGGCTTATTGTGCAGTGATCTATTTTTTGAGTTAAAAAGCGTTTAAATAAGGTGGGAATGGATATGAAGCAGGAGATTAAAAGAGGCTGGGGGAAATACATACTCTTCGTGTTTGTTTTGGTAGTAGCCTATCATTCTTTTACTTTATGTAAAGTGGAAGGGAAATCGATGCAACCGACTTTATATGAAGAAGACTACGTATTTGTAAATAAAGCAGCAGTACATTTTTCTAATTTAGAGCACGGAGAAATCGTCATTATAAAAGAAGAGGATGAGTCGAAATATTATGTAAAACGAGTAATAGGACTTCCTGGTGACGTAATTAACATAACGAATGGATCAGTATATGTGAATGATAAAAAGCAAGAAGAAACGTATACAAATAAAGATTTATTCAATAACACGCAAGTGTTTTATAACTTTCAAAAGACAAAAATCCCGCCAAATAAATTATTTGTAATGGGAGATAATCGTGAACTTAGTAGAGATAGTCGAAATGGCTTAGGTTATATTGAAGAAGATAACATAATAGGCAAAGTGGAATTTGTATATTATCCGTTTTCAAAAATGAAGATTATAGAATAAGTGGGGTTTTGTATACCCCCACTTATTAAAGTTTCACTTTACCTTCTTTAAAAAACCTTTTGGATTAAATGATATGAAGAACTTATGCTTAGATTCATCGATTATGAAATTGTTATTTTTAGTTAAAAACTCTTCAACAGCTTCCATCGGTCCAGGGCCCCAATCGGGAGAAACAGGATTTCCATTAATAGATGTATCCTCTACAATAATATAACTACCAGTAGTAACGATAGATTTATAAAGTAAAAGTTCTTTTGCGACATGCTCTTTACAATGATCTGAATCTAAAATAACTAAAATCACATCATCAGGTTTGCGCATATTTAATATAGTTTGAACGGCCTGTACAGAAACAGAAGAAGCTGTTACATACGTAATTCGGTCATGGGATGGACGATTTGGTTGAGGGAATATATCAATAGTAAGTACATGACCTTTTCCAATTAAATCTAATATAGAAGCTAAATACAATGCACTACCACCATAACAAGTACCACATTCAATAATTAAATCGGGTTTTAATTCGTAAACAATTTCTTGATACAAAAAAAGATCAGTGGGAAGTTTGAGAATGGGGACACCAAGCCAATGTGTATCATATAACCAGACTCGACTATCGTAATATTGTTTTAAAAACTCGCTACTTATGTTATCGATTTTGAACACTCCTTTCTGAAACGAAAGTTGTACAATATAATATGTGAAATATAAGTATAAGGAGAATGTTTTTTAATAAAAATGAGCAAAATACCTCATTAAAAACCAATTGTTTATATAATAAAAAACTTAATTCAGTAAGTTCTAATCAAAATGCAATTTAAATATGTAGATGAGGGGAAAAGCAACGTATGTATAAGTACACAATTTGCTTCATTAGAAAAGGAAATGAAATACTCTTATTGAATAGGAATAAAAAGCCGAATATGGGAATGTGGAATGGTGTTGGTGGAAAAATGGAAGAGAATGAGACGCCATACGAAGGGATTATTAGAGAAACACTTGAGGAAACGGGAATAGAGCTTCCAAGTGTAACGTATAAGGGGAATGTTATTTTTAAAGATAAAGACGAGTCTTGGGATGGTGAGGGAATGTATGTGTTCCTTGCTGATTTACCAGATGGAGTGCATATGGGCACGCCATTAAGTACGGCGGAAGGATTATTACAATGGAAAGAAATTGACTGGATATTAAATTGTGAAAATAGAGGTGTAGTTAGCAATTTACAAAAATACTTACCGATAATATTAAAAGAAGAAAATAAGTTGGATCATATATTCACATATGATAACCGGAATATTATTGAATACACAATTGAATGTTTGTCGGAAGATGATGCGAACAAACGGTATGAAAAGCAACTTGTTTCTCAATAGAAAAGTATGAAAACAATCCCTCTTATAAATTAGTAGATAATATTTTAATAGAGCAAACAGCATTATTATGTTGATTGCTCTCATTATATATGCGAGGTGATGATATGTTTCAGAAATATATTTCATTAGGCATAATTGTCATATGTACGATGTTCCTTTTTGTAGCTTGTTCAAAAAATGATAAAGAACTGAAAGACATTCAAAAAGCAGATTATCTTGTTTCCTATTCAAATGCAATGAAAGACGGTAATTACATATATGGATATGATAAGAAAGGAAATGAGATTAGTAAAATAGAGATAGATGGACAAAGTATGATGAGTAACGCAAAAGATGAAAAGGGGTACTATTTCTCATCAAATAGAAATAACAATCATTATGCTGTTGATAAGACAGGCAAGATACAAGAGATAAATAGACCTAAAGAATTACAAGATGTAAACGCAGGGGCATATTTCATACATGCAGAGCAAGGGTATGTATATTATGATGTAAATATTGGATTGGTGGACGAAAAGAAGGGATATACAAGTGAACTTGTATATTGGAAAGATAGTGATAAAAAGCAAGAAAGTGTAGAACTAAAAGGAACGATTCAAGGGGCGCATATTATTCAGAATAACATGTACGCATTTTCACAAACGTTAGATAAAGTATACATTTCAGAAATAGATTTGGCGACAAATAAAAAGATAAACGAATTTGAAATTCCTAATGAAAATGTATATTTTGCACCAACTGCTCAAAAAGTAATTTTTCAAAAGTATAAAGATAAATTATTACTCGTATTAAGTGATAATGTGAATCAAAAGTTACCACCTAAATTAATTATGGTAAATACGAAGACTAGAGTAGTAGAAAAAGAAACGATATTAGACGAAAAGCAATTCATACCTGTTCTAGTGCAGATAATTGATAATAAGGTGTATGTTTTAAATAATGATGAGAAAATGAAAGAGTTAGATGAGAATTTGAACATCATACGCACATATTCATTACAAAGTGACAAAAATACAAAAATCAATAGAGAGGATAAAGGGATTTCAGATATACAAGTACATGGTAATAAGGTGTATATCTTATACAAAGATATGAATCCAAAGAGTAAAACGAAACAATTGGTAGCTGAGATTGAAGGATATGATCTGTTAACAGGAACCAGCATTGAAAAGACTATTTTACAACTAGAGAAGAAGTGGGATGATATTACTTTTCTTGTATTAAAAGAGTAAATAAAGCGATTTGAAGGGGGAACTTACATTATGGCATTCAAAAGTGAGGAAGAACTAAATGAAGCTATCGAAGAAGCTAAAGCAAGTCTAGCAATAGAGGGTATGATTATTACAAAAGAAATGGAAAAAATTATTAAAGCGAAGGTAACAGGAAAGATAACGCACGAGCAATTTATCGCATTAGCTGATGCGATTGCAAGGCGTGAACTTACTTAACAATCTAGAAGGCACCACAAACTTTTGCTAAATAAACGGGGAAAAAGAGATGGTAGATCCAACTCTCAGGCTGTAGACAAACTATTTTTGGAGAGTTCAGATGCTAAAAAATAGTTTGTTTCTTGCTGTATGGCGAATTTATCCAACTATATATATACGTAGTACGTTCTATGCTACAATTTAATATAAGTGAGGAAGGAAGGTGTCTTATGAAAATATCTGTTTATGTTGCAAGTGCATTTAGCAAGGATAATAAAGGTGGAAATAAAGCAGGAGTGGTATTTATGGAGAATACATTGACCACTACTCAAAAAATGGCAATAGCCAAAGAACTGGGCTATGCGGAAACCGTATTTATATCAGAATCTGAAATTGCCGATTATAAATTTGAGTATTTTACACCAAAAGAAGAAGTTGATTTATGTGGTCATGCGACAATTGGCTCTTTCGCGATACTGATGCATGTAAATAAACTTTTCAGGAATCGCTATACAATTGAAACGAACAGCGGTGTTCTTACTATTACCATAAAAGATGACATCATATTCATGGAACAAAATGAACCAATATTTTATGATGTTATATCTCCAAATGAGTTTATCGACTGCTTTGACATTAAAGCTATAGACAATACATACCCAATTCAAATTGTCTCCACGGGCTTAAAAGATATTTTAATTCCTATAAAAAGCGAAGCACAATTACATACAATGCAACCTAATTTTGAAAAAATTAAAGAAATCAGCAAGTATTATAATGTTGTCGGGATGCATCTATATACTATTAATGATAATCGAATAATATGCAGAAACTTTGCTCCACTATATGACATCAATGAAGAAGCGGCGACTGGAACTTCAAACGGTGCATTAGCTTGCTATCTTTATGAACAGCACAACTTACAAAAAGAAGTCTATGTATTTGAACAAGGTTATTCTTTACAATCGCCTTCCGAAATATTAGTTAAATTAGCAACCGATAGCAACAATAAAGTAGAAAAAGTTTATGTTGGCGGCAAAGGCTATTACTGTGAAACTAAGTATTTAAATTTAGAAAATATTGAGTGAAAATAATAAAAGAGATGGTAGATCCATCTCTTTTTCATATGCTCCATGATTAACTGCGAATCGCCTTAATCATAAAACGATGTTGCTTCACATCAAAATAACCTTTTTGTAAGATGATTTCATGTATACGATATAATTCCTCATAATACCTTTCAACAGTAAAATCAGGAATTTGCCACGGAATCGCTTTTAAATAATAGACGATAGCGCCAATGTCGTAAAAGCGTTGAAAAGGGAACTCTTCTTTTTCTTCTAAAGTAGTAAATCCATTTTGCTTTAACTCAATGCATGCTGCTTCGAGCGACCAACTTGCAAATTCGCTATTTAGCGGCGTGTTAAACTGTTCATTTAGTTTCGCACAATCGAGACCACCAACTTGTTGTGTAAGGAAAATTCCATTCGGAGAAAGGATTCTGTTTACCTCAGAAGCAGCATATGATTCATGTTGATTTATGATTAAATCAAACTGACCATCTTGAAACGGTAAAGCAGTATCATCCGTTACCTCTATAACTGTAACCCCTAAAGGTTCTAATTTCTTTCGAGCGATTGGCACGTTTGGAGCATAGCCCTCAGTAGCATAAATAGTTGACGGGAACGGTTGCAACATTGATAAAAACTCTCCGCCGCCAGTACCCATATCGAGCATTGACTGTGCACACTGTATAAGCTGAAAAGCAGTGCTGCCGTACGACCAAGATAAAGGCTCGCTCTTCATTCGACCCGTTTCTGAAATGAAAGAGAAATCCCAACCGCTAAAATTTGTATTAGCACTTTCTAATAGTGATGAAAATAATAGATCACGTTTCATAATTGTATCCTCCTATTTTGTAAGTACATGATATGATGAGAAAAGAAAAGGGGAGGACCTCTTATTAAAGGTAAAGGGGAATGGTTTTACGTTTCGTGTTCAAATAGATTCATATAAATTCGCTCCTTGTGAGAATGGTTATTTATATATTCGGGATAATCGAGTGAAAATCCTTTGAAATTATGGGGGAAGGTAGTTGTTTAGTGGGCAACTGGATGGAGTATACAGACGAAGAGTACGCCCAAATTTGGGACAGGATAGATAGTAAGCTAAAGTTTTCACCAAGTGATTCTATATTCCCATCATCTAAGGTGCCAAGTCCTTTTGTTACATATAATATTTCTCATTGCTTTGGAGAATCGATAGATCTAAATATATATAGCGATCTGGAAGATAAAGCGTTACAAGCTTTTCAAGAAATTACAGAATCAAATGAATATATTATGGCACTGGATTGGCAACATGAGTGTTATTCGGTGAATCCACATTTAGAGTTTGAAAGAAATGAATTTCATGAGTGGATTATACCCGTATTTCCGAATGGAGATTATTACTTCTTTATTCAGAAGGACTTTAAGTGGGGCTATTTAGGCCACCCTTGGGAGAAGAGTATAACGATATTTGGAAAAGAACTAATAGAAAGCTTTGAACAAAATAAGCCGGAAATGTTTCAAAATATTTTAAGGAAAGGGTAATGTTTGCAAGAGAAAACCGCTTATACTTCATTCTTGAAGCATAAGCGGTTTTATTTAAAATACTCAAAAAGAAAAATCCTTTGGTAAAGTACCACTTTTAATCACCGTTCGTAACCCATGTTTTATAATCCAAGGGTTAACAGGGTGCTGTTTATCGCGTAATTGTTGTAACCATTGAAAAACGAGTTCTTTATCTTCTTTCGTAATATCATTAATATGATTGGCTACTGACTTTTGGACATATTTAGACGGATCATTCATTAATGGTTCAAGAAGCTGTAAATTGTTCTTAAAGTCACCTTTCAGAGCTCCTATTTTTTTAGCCCAAGGAAGTCTGGGCCTTGTACCTTCGGAAACTAATCTTCTAATGTGGCTGTTTTCGTCATGAATCCATTGTTGTAATATGTGTAGTGAGTCTTCATGGTATGCTTCAAGAAAAGGCCGAATGGCATATTCAGCAGTATTCCTTTTTGTTATTTCATACATGGCGTTACATGAGGATTCAAAATCGTTAAGTCCATATTTTTCAACGTATTTTGCAATAGGCATGTACATATATCCGTTTGTAAAAGTACCTACTTCTGTTATGTTTTCTGGTCCTAATGTTTTCAGTAAAATATGTATTGCTT
This sequence comes from Bacillus cereus group sp. TH152-1LC, assembly GCF_027710505.1. NCBI lineage: Bacteria > Bacillati > Bacillota > Bacilli > Caryophanales > Bacillaceae > Bacillus > Bacillus cereus group sp. TH152-1LC. The sequence goes on from NZ_JAQFNK010000014.1 coordinate 46,049, forward strand.
CATTAAAATCTCTTTGTAATACATTGTGTAATTCATCTGCTATTACTTCTATACGCTGCTTTAACTCTAAATTTTCAACTTTACATGTTACAGAATCTACAAAGATTCTTTTAGAGAAAGTAGGATCGTGTTTACAAATAGAATCAGCCATTTTTTCTGCTAATTCTTCATTAAATAAAAATTTTAACGGAACATATTTACCCATTTTTTCACCTCAATGGTCAGCTAAAACAATTTTTATTTTTTTATCGATAACCCATAAACCAAAGTCTCACTCGGAGTCGTAATACTAAAACCAGTCGTCTTATAATCAAGTTTCACCGTATCACCAGTGTAGTCTTTCGTAAATGAATCCATTTGTACGGTGAAATCAGCATCTTCATATACAACGTCATCTGCATTATGTGTATCCCACATTAAATCCACATCAACGAAAATACTACAAGAGTTTGTCATTGTCCCTCTAATGCGAATGATCTTTTTATCTTCGCGCTCTAATCTATGTATAGCTGCTTTTGCTTCATCAGTAATGCGAATGTTCATGGTATCCCAACCTTTATGTATATTTCCTTTATTATTGCAAAAACAAGAGCAATAGGGAAGGGAGAAGCATCGGAATAAAAAACGAGCAAACAAATTTGTTTGCTCGTTTCACTTTATTTTAGTTCACATTTATCAAGTGGAATCACTTTCGTTTTCTTCGTAAATTTATATCCTAACCATAGTACTAAGAAGAGTGGTAAACCGATGTAAGAAACGAGTACACCGTTCCAATCGATTGATTCGCCCATAAATGCACCGTAGTTTTGACCTAAAATGACGATGACACAAAGTGCAAATGCGAAGATTGGACCGAACGGGAACCATTTTGCTCTATATGGTAAGTCTTTTAAATCTTTTCCTTGTGCGATATATGCTTTACGGAAACGGTAATGACTAATTGCGATTCCAACCCATGCAATAAAGCCAGACATTCCAGATGCGTTTAATAACCAAATGTATACAACACCGTCGCCGAATAAGGAAGCAATGAAAGCGATACTACCAACAATTGACGTTACGATTAATGCGTTAACAGGTACACCGCGGCTGTCTAATTTGCCTAAGAATTTTGGTGCTTTACCTTGGCGAGCTAAATCCCAAAGCATACGAGTTGATGCATACATACCAGAGTTACCAGCAGAAAGTACTGCCGTTAAAATAACAGCGTTCATAACAGAAGCAGCAAAGGCAACACCAGCTTTTTCAAAAATAAGTGTAAATGGACTTACTGTTACATCACTTGCAGCAAGGCTTTCAGTCGTATAAGGAATTAATAAACCGATAACGAGAATCGCAAGGATATAGAATAAAAGAATACGCCAAAAGATTGAACGAATTGCTTTCGGAATATTACGCTCTGGATCAGATGTTTCACCAGCAGCAACTCCTAATAATTCAGTACCTTGGAATGAGAAACCAGCAGCCATAAATACACCGATAATTGCCATGATGCCGCCGTTAAATGGTGCATCTGCAACAGTGAAGTTTTTGAAGCCAACAGTTTCACCGCCCATAATTCCAAAAATCATCATAAAGCCAACAATTAAAAAGATAATAATAGTAACGACTTTAATAAGTGCAAACCAATATTCAGATTCACCAAACCCTTTAACAGATAAGTAGTTTAAAAGGAAAATAATAGCTAAACATAATCCGCTCCAAATGAGGGAAGGGGTATCTGGGAACCAAAATTTCATAATTAATGTTACAGCCGCGAGTTCAGCAGCGATTGTAATGGCCCAGTTATACCAATAGTTCCATCCAAGTGCAAAGCCAAGGGATGGATCAACAAATTTTGTTGCATACGTGCTAAAAGAACCGGTAACAGGCATGTAAGCAGCGAGTTCAGCTAAGCTTGTCATTAAAAAGTAAACCATAATTCCAATTGCGGCGTATGCGACTAGTGCACCGCCAGGACCAGCTGAATGGATGACGCCACCGCTGGCAAGAAATAGTCCGGTACCAATTGTACCACCGAGAGAAATCATCGTAAGGTGCCTTGATTTTAAACTGCGTTTTAGTTCACCTTTTCCGTTTGTAGTTTGTGTTTCAGAGGTAGTTTGATTCGTTGCGCTATTCATGTTCAACACTCCTTTTCTTGTAAGATAGGAAGGAGCGGGGGAGAAAAATACAAAAAACCGCCAAAGGAATTTGGCGGAACGTTTCACAAATAACCACCCCCATCATACCCTTCCGTTAAGATAGCACCCCACGTTTACACGGTAATTTTGTAAACGTGACAGTTCTGTTCCTTTCGGAGACAGCCCCAGCTCATATTTCCAGAGAAGAAATAGAAACTTCGGCAACTTTTCCTTTCAAACGGAGTCGGTGACATTCTCTGTATCTCGTCCGTCTTACTATTAAAAGTCGCAACCTCTACCTCATCGGATTGATGAGGATTTGATATATTGCTAAGATTTTTAATATATGGCAATTGTAATGACTTTCTGAATATATTGCAAGATATTTTGTTAGGAAAAGTCAAAAAATATCGGTTATTGTATAGGAAACGCTCGCAAAACTCCACCCGAACCTACTGTTATGTAACAAAAAATAAAGAAAGAAATTGTTATACAAATGTTTCGCAAAAAATATTGAAAAACCCTTTAAAAATAAAAGAAAATTCTGAAAATATAATTCGACATTCATTATAAAGTCATATTTTTTGGTATAATTAGAGTAACGTTTAATCAAAAAAGGGGAAATCAATATGAAATTAGAAACAGAAAGACTCTATATAGTGCCGTGTACAGAAGAGAGGATGCACGTTGCTAACGAGCAAGGATATAACAGTGGTCCACATATTGTAGGGCATGTAGAAACTGTAAAACAAGATGCGGCTTTATTACCTTGGGGCGCGTGGTATGTCATTCGAAAAGAAGATGACATCGTTCTAGGTGATATAGGATTTAAAGGAAAACCAAATGAGGAACATACAGTAGAAATTGGTTACGGATTTGTTGAGAAATATTGGAATAAAGGGTATGCGACAGAAGCTGTAAGAGAACTAATAAATTGGGCTTTTCAAACAGGAGAGGTAGAAACGATTATTGCAGAGACAATTCTTGAAAATATTAGCTCGATTCGTGTATTAGAGAAATTACATATGAAAAGAGTAGGCACTACAGAAACGATGATCAATTGGAAAATAGAAAAATAAAAAATACCGCTCGAAGTATATCGGGCGGTATTTTTATCGTTATGGTAGCATTTGTTTTTGATCATTCGGATATCCAGCTGTCGGTGCGTTAGAACGCTTGGAATGATTGCGAACAGCAATGAAAATAGAAATAATAACGACAAGACCAACTGCAACGTAAGAAAGTGAAATAATAGTTGGATCCACTTTAAATGTAGTAAGCAGTGTACGAATGTTTGTAAAGATTATAAGGCCCCCAACTAATACGCCAAGTAAATGAGAAGGAACGATGCGTACTAACCATGCAGCGATTGGTGCTGCAACGATGCCACCGAGCATGAGAGAAAATACCCAAACCCAACTGACTTGTTCCCAGCCAAGTGAAATGAAAAATCCGATTGTTGCAGCGAGTGAAACAGGAAACTCACTCGTATCTACAGATCCGATAACTTTTCTAGCTTCATTTCCTCTTGCCAAAAGCACAGGTGTTGTAATCGGACCCCAGCCACCACCACCAGTTGAATCAACGAATCCAGCAAATAAACCAAGTGGAACAAGTTGTTTTGCAGACATACGTTTTTTTGAAGTGACAATTTGTTTTTGAATGAGGAATCGTAATAAAATATAAACCCCTAAAGTAAATAAAAATACGGAAATGTAAGGTTTAATTACATCACCAGGTAAATTGCTTAAAAAACATGCCCCAATAAATGCGCCAATTGCTCCTGGTAATGTAAGCCTGGAAACGGTATATTTATCGACGTTTCCAAATTTGATGTGTGATGCACCAGAAGCGGCAGTTGTAACAACTTCAGCTAAATGAACTGATGCAGATGCAACGGCCGGAGCAATACCAAACATTAATAAAAGTGATGTAGATGTTACCCCATACGCCATTCCAAGCGCTCCATCGATTAATTGAGCGAAAAATCCGATAATAGCAAAGACAATTAATTTCTGCATAAATAATCCCCCTGTAATAATAAATGAAAAAGACACTTTTCCCGTATGAGAAAAGTGCCTTTGGTTTTTCCAATCAGCAATAATTAAATTTGTTTTATTATAATACATATTAATCGTATAAATCAACTGGGTTTTAAAGTTTTTGAATTGAATGAAAGAAAAATAAAATATACAATAAAAGGATGGAGAGAAAGGGGAGAAAGACATGTTACGATTTGATCATCTCGTACACGCAGTACATGGTACACCGGAGGAAGCGGCGAACCAAATGCAGGAGCATGGATTTCATACTGTAGTAGGCGGAGAGCATACGACTTGGGGTACTTGGAATAGTTTATGTTATTTTGATTTATCATATATTGAATTTTTAGCAGTTCAGCATGAAGAAAAAGCGAAGAAAGCAGAAAATCCATTAGTACAAGAAACAGTGGTGAAACTACAAAATGGAGAAGGGATGCTACAAATCGCAATCCGAACAGATGCAATTGAAGAACTAGCAGTTAAATTTAGTAAACACGGCTTACATACGATAGGGCCATTTGAAGGTAAACGTATGAGAAAAGATGGCCGCCTTTTAGAATGGAAAATGTTATTTGTTAAGCAAGAAGAGAACGGACCGAAATTGCCTTTCTTTATACAGTGGAATGAAACGGATGAAGAAAGAAGAAACGATTTACGTAACATAGGAACAATCACTGAACATAAAAACAAAGTACAACAACTTGATACAATTCATTACGCAGTGAAAAACGTTCGAGAAACAGTGCGGAAATGGGAAGACGTAATGGGGCTAAATGTAAGCTCAGTCGTAAAAAATGAAGAATGGAATGCGGAATGTCAAAGTGTAGCGTTTGGTGACATTCATGTGCAGTTTTGTGAACCAATTGGAGAAGGGCTAGTACTAGAACGATTGAAGCATCATGGCGAATATCCATTTGCAGTGGAGTTTAGAGGTGAAAATAAACGAGAGCATGAAGTGTTAGGTAGTTTGTACATATATTGATAGAGGTGAACGTAGTGGAAGAAATACTTAGAGAGATAGAGAGAAAACTAGAATGGCCTCGTATTGCAAAGTGTACAGCTATTTCAAAAGGTTTTTCACATGAAGAGAAATATAAAATAGAATTAGAAAACAGAATAACATATTTTGTGAAGGTATGTGATGCTGTTCATTTCGAATGTAAACAAGAAGAATATACGTATATGAAGCAATTAGAGTCATTACATATTCCAACGCCTAAATTAATTCATTTCATAAAGCTTGAGAAATTAAATAAATGTATTCAAGTATTTGAATGGATACAAGGTGTAAATGGTGAAGAAGGTTTAGGGAAGCTATCAGTGGAAGAACAGTATTATGCAGGAAGAAAAGCAGGAGAAGTATTAAAGAAGATTCACTCAATTGAAAAAGAAAGTGCAAGTAATAAATGGAAAACGGTTCGATGGAATAAATACGAAAGATACGTAGATGCGTTAGCGAACTATGAAATAGACTTCCTTGATTTGAAGCCAGTATTAAGATTTGTAGGGGAGCATAAACAATTATTGAAAAATCGTCCAATCACATTTTTATACGATGACTTCCATCCAGCAAATAGTATGATTCAGAATAAGGAGTTTATCATAATCGATTTTGGTGGATATGATTTTGGCGATCCAATACATGATTTTTATAATGTAGCGATTTTTACTACAAGAATAAGTAAACCATTTGCGGTTGGACAAGTTCACGGATATTGCGGAGGCGAACCATCGCTTCATTTTTGGAAACTGTACTCCTTATATGCAGCAATGACATTCCCAGCGGATATCGTATGGACAAACCGAAGCACACCGCATTTAGTAGATGGTATGAAGGAAAGGTTGAACGGAATTTTAGAAGATCATAATCATTTTTCATCCTATATTCCAAAATGGTATCAATCACAACATACGGATATAATAAACTATAAGTAATGGAGGGAATCATATGGATAAAATAGCAGTAATTTCAGATATTCACGGTAATATTCCGGCATTAGATTCTGTACTGAAAGATATTAAAGTAAGAGGTATTGAGCGCATCATTTGTCTTGGAGATTTAGTCGGAAAAGGTCCTCATTCTAGCGAAGTGATTGAAATCATTCGTAAGGAATGTGAAGGCGTTGTAATGGGGAACTGGGATGATTTTATTACAAAACCAACTGAATTTGAGGCGTTAAAATGGCATCAAAACCAACTATCTGAAGAACAAAATGAATATTTAAGAAGCTTACCATTTTCAATCGAATTTTATATGAGCGGCAAACTCATTCGTATGTTCCACGCTTCACCAAGAAGTTTATATGAAAGAATTCAGCCACATGCCTCAAGAGAAGAACGAGTTAGTATGTTTGAAAATAGCGATTTTACGGAAAATATAGAAGGGGAAAGAAAACCAGATGTCGTTTGCTACGGTGACGTTCACCAAGCATTCGTTCAAAATTTCAGAGGGAAAACGTTATGTAATGCTGGTAGTGTAGGCAATCCACTTGAAATTACACAAGCTTCCTATTTAATATTCGAAGGAACATACAATGAAAAAGAAGCCGCAAGCTTTTCCATTCAACTCGTACGTGTACCGTATGATATTGAATTAGCTATCAGGCTAGCAGAAGAACTCGATATGCCAGAAATTGAAGAATATAAACAAGAATTACGGACTGCATTGTATCGAGGCTTTAAGGGAAAGTAAGCCAATCATAACATATCAACGATTTTTCAAATATATATATCATAACTTAAAATATATCGGCGATTTTTTCGATATATCGACGATTCGACAAAGGATATCGACTTACCGACAAATAATGACATAAACTATTACTCATAATAATATTATGTAAACAGATTGTGGGAGGAAATACCATGAACCGAAAACAACGAATCAAAGAAATTGCAGATCATATTTTAAAATTAAATGTAACCCATCCAACAAGAGTTGGAGTAAGTGGTATAACAGCGTCAGGAAAAACAACATTTGCAAACGAATTAGCAGAGGAAATGAAAAAGCTCGGAGTTCCAGTAACACGCGCCACCATTGACGATTTTCATAATCCGAGAGCAATTCGATACGTGCAAGGAAAAGAATCGGCAAGAGGGTATTACGAAGATGCACACGATTATACAGCTTTCAAAGAAAGGTTATTAAAGCCTTTAGGACCAGACGGGAATTTACAATATGAAACGATTTCTCATAATTTAAAAACGGATATCCCTGTACATAATGAGCCGTTAATGGCTCAATCCAATATGGTATTAATAGTAGATGGAACGTTTCTATTGAAAAAAGACGTTGCGCATTTATTTGACTATAAAATTTTCGTAGATACAGATTTTGAGATTGCGAGAAAACGTGGTACAAAGCGCGAGACCGAGGCTTTTGGAAGTTATGAAGAAGCAGAGAAAATGTTTTTAAACAGATATCACGCGGCCTGTAAAATGTATATAGATGAGCATAATCCGAAAGAGTGTGCGGATGTTGTATTTCGGAATAGTGATTTTGATGGTACGTTAGTTGTATGTAAAGAAATTTAATACGGTTTAAATAGAAAAAATCGTGAAAGGGGATGTTTTGGGTGGATAAAAAAGATAATCCGAACGATTGGCCTGTGTGGGCGAATGAGTCAGTAGAGATAGTTAATGCAAATCCTGATTGGCAAGATAAAGGCCGATGTGAAGAACAGCAACTATATGAACTGCTTGCTCCTCACGGTATAAGTAAAGTAATACATATAGGAAGTACATCCATACCTGGTTTACCAGCAAAACCTATCATTGATTTAATGGCTGAAATAGACTCATTTGATAAAGTACTACATATTTCAGCGAAATTGGCCATATATAATTGGCATTATGTAAGCCCAGAATTAGATGAAAGACCTTGGAGAAGGTTCTTTGTGAAAGTTAAGAATAATAGGCGTGTAGCGCACCTGCATTTGATGGTTAAAGGAACTGAGCGATGGGAGCAACAACTTTTATTTCGTAACCGCTTACGAGAAAATCCACAATTAGTTTATGAGTATTCAAATCTTAAACAAGATTTAGCTAAAAGATTTAACCAAGATAGAGAAGCATACACAAAAGCTAAAACAGAATTTATTAAACAAGTTCTAAAATGATTTAAATTTTGATTGTAACTACGTTTGAATATAAAAGAAAAAACATACTTTATTTTATAACTTAAACTTACATGAAATGCATGTAAACAAAGTGAGAGACTACGATGCTCTAATGTATTTCCTTTTATTTATCATGATGAATTTTATATAATTGAATCAAGTTCATAGAAAGATAGGTACTAAAACGATTCTAAAAATCGACTTGATTTTATGAAAAAAATTAAAGGGAATAAGGCGAAAATAAGTTAATAAAGTAAAAAGGGGACAAGAAATATAATGAATGAAGTACTAGAATTAAAAGAAGAACTACTACAAATTAAAAATAATAATTATGCTGTACCAGAAGACGTAGATGCATATCCATATGCGCAGTGGATGCTAGATTATATCGGATCACCTGATGCTGAATTACGTGATGATTTAATTTATAGTACGCTTCACATATGGATTACAAATGATGTATTTAGACAAAAAGAGTTACGAGGATTAATGTTACAAGCGATTAGTCCTGATTATTTATTTTATAAAATTGGTGAAAAGGGAACAGACTCTGTATTTAAACGTGCATTCTCCGTATTAATCCCACCACTTATTTTATCTGTTCATGAGAGAGAACCGTTGTTATCTGAAGAGCAACTGTACAGTGTGGCAGAACAAGTACTGGAATATGTATATTTAGAAGAAGATGTAAGGGGTTACGTAGAAGGAAAAGGATGGGCACATTCTACTGCACATGCAGCAGATGCACTCGATGCTTTAGCGCGTACAATACAAAATCGTGAGTTTTCATATGCAATACTAGCTGCTGTTCGCCAGAAGGTACGCTTACATGACTACGTATACATCCACTTTGAAGATGAGAGATTAGTAGCGCCAATTATGTCGTTACGTAACCAAAATCTTTTAACTGAAGAAGAGTGGAGCAATTGGCTACATAGTATAGCAACTGTTGAAGACATCCGACATCCGCAGCATGCTATTTTAGTACAAAATATTAGAACTTTCCTAAGAAGTTTTTATTTCAGAGTTTTAGAGACAGAGGGTAGTACAGCCTTTACAGATGATATATTAGAGACTTTGAAGGGTTTGCGTAGGTATTAAAAATATATTTTTCGAATAGCAAAGTACATAAAACCAACATCTCCCAACCATACTAATAAAATGTGTTGGAGGTGAATGTTATGGACAAAAAAGACTTTGAAAAAGTTTATAATGATTACTTACATCAAGGAGAAGAGCAAGCTCAATTTGATGTAAACCATGAAGTCAATTCAGGATTAGAACAAATTGTTGCTGTTCGTAAAAATGATGATGGTGATTTAATAGCGTTTAAAACAAGTAGCGGGAGAGAGTTAGATTATATAACTGCTCTTAGTGAAGCAAAATCAGGGAAGTTAGCTCATGTGGACGTATTTCATAAGTATGGTAGAGATATTATACGTAGTGAAGCGGATGGAATAAAAGAAAATAACTTAGATAATTTACCTTCATTTTAAACGGGTAAACCTCAAGAAGAGAATGTTCATTCCAATATTCTCTTCTTTTTTTGCGAAGGTTTCCTTGCAAATAGAATGTTCATTTTTAAAGTGTAATCATACTTTTAAAGAGCGCTCTAAATTTCTCTTTATCTTCTGCTGTAAATGGTTTTGGTCCCTTTGTACGCTTACCACTTTTTCGAACCATTGCACTTAAATACCGTGTTTGTAATAGTTGGTCAATGTTTTCATTCGTATACTTATAGCCTTTATGGTGTAGTACGATACAGCCTTTTGCTAAAGCGAGCGAAGCAAGACCGTAATCTTGTGTTACGATTAAATCTTCTTTTTTTGCTAACTGCATAATTCGGTAATCTGCAGCATCTGCTCCGGAATCAACATAAATTGTTTCCACACCTTTTGGTTGTTCCGCATTAGAGTAATGAGAAAAGCTAGTAACGAGGGTTACAGGGATTTCTGCATTCGTAGCCTCTAAAATAATCACATCTTTTACAGGACAAGCATCTGCATCAACGTAAATTTTCATTTTTATCGCTCCTATAAAGTGAAACTTTAATCAGTGGGGGGCATCCTCCACTGATTATTAGTTGAACCAATCGGGCATTTACGGGCAGTTGATCTCCCACCTAACTTCTTTGTTACAGCTGAATTTTGAGGTAGGAGTTTTATTGCCCGTTAATACGGGATAACTAGGTTCGTGTTGATAATAATGGTAGATTTTTCTTTTGTCAAACGAGAAAGCTTTATGTAAAGTTATTTTCCACAAACTAAAATAGCCTCACGCAAACGAGAAATACCTTCCTCAATTTGATCAATATTCACTTTTCCATAAGATAAACGAATATAACCATCTTTCGCACCGAAAATACTACCGGGCATAAAGGCGATTTCTTGTTTTAAGCTTTGCATAATAAGTTGTTTTTCGTTTATCGGTTCTTTTAATTTTTCCCATATGTATATACCACCGGTCGGGTTTGAAAAAGAGATTTTATCGTGAAGTTGCTCGTTTAGGGCGCGAACGATAACGTCTCTTTTTTCTGCTAATTGTTTTCGTAACGGTACGATATGAGATTGAAATGGTACAGTTTCGAAAAATTGTTGCATAAGCCACTGCGGGAAAATGCTCATACCTAATTCCATTTGGTGCCTTGCGTCGGATAACCTTTCTACTACAGACTGCGGAGCGACAAGCCAGCCAACTCGTAAACCTGGTGCAATCATTTTTGATAAGGAATGTACATAAATGACTGTTCCATTTTCATCAATTGATTTTAAAGTAGGGCAAGGTTGTTTCTTTTCTAACGTAAGTAAACTGGACGGATCATCTTCAACAATCGCAATTCGTAAATCTGCGCAAAGTGATAACAGTTTTTTTCTACGGTTTGGATGCAGCATTGTGCCCGTAGGATTTTGGAAGTTTGGATTTAAAAAGATCATTTTAATACGATGCTTTCTATATAATTCTTGCACATCGTCTGGATTAATACCATGTTCATCGACAGGTAACGGGAAAATACGGATACCTGCTGATTGGAATAACGGTAAGGAATAACAGTGTGAAGGACTTTCGAAAGCGACCGCATCACCTGGATTTAATAAACATTGCACGATAAGGTGAAGTGCTTGCTGTGCGCCTGATGTAATCATAATGGACTGCTCAGTTGCTTCAACTTTTAAATATTCCTTCATATATTTTACGACCGCTTGTCTTAGCGGGAGATACCCTTGCGGATGATCATAACTTAATGAATGCGTTAACGGTTGTTCTCGTAAAATCGTTTGTAGTTGATTGTGAGGATAGAGGTTACAACCGAGCTCTCCATTTGCGAAATCAATGATGTTTTCATTTTGTTGTACTTCCGCACGAATATGGCGAAGTAACGGTAAGTTTGGTAAAAACGTACCACCTTCTACGAAATTTCTCCAGTTCGGCGTTAATGTTGGAGAAACGCCCCACATATGTGTACTTACACGTGTACCTTTACCAGTCGTACTTTCTACAATTCCCATAGCGCGTAGTTCATTATAAGCAGTCGTTACTGTACTTCGGTTTACATTTAACTGCGTAGCTAATTTCCGTTCGGAAGGGAGGAAGCTACCAGGTGGAAGTTCTCCGTATGTAATACGTTTTTCAATAAAGTCAACAACTTGCTGATAAATTGGGATTTTACTGTCGTTATCTAGCTTCCATTCCATACAAACGCCTCCGCATCTCTTATATACATTCAGTATAACAAATTGGCTGGGTAAAAAAACAGCCAATTGGACGGTGTTATATCCAGCCAATTTTACTATGCTAAATATGGAAGGGGAGATTCGGATGAAAAGATGGCAAATGGAATGGCTCCTAGTATCAGTTGCATTAGTATGGGGAGCAAACTATACAATAGGAAAGTATGGCGTGGCATATATGTCATCCATTCAATTTAATAGTTTACGATTTTTAGTAGCATCACCGGTATTATTACTTATTACATTTATGATGGAACGCTCATTACGTATTGAAAGAAAAGATTGGTTACGATTAGTAGCAGTCGGTATCGTTGGTACGGCGATGTATCAAACGATGTTTATGCTATCTGTGAAATATACTTCGGCAACGAACGCCTCATTATTAATTGCGATGTCACCTATTTTTACAGGGATATTAGCAGTATTACACAAACAAGAACGTTTTTCGATGAAAGTACAAATTGGTTCAATAGTAGCGTTTATTGGTGCAGCATTCGTTTTATTAACAGGGCATACAGGAGGAGCTACTTATGAATATGCGTGGCTCGGAAATGTAATTGGATTAGTCGCAGCAATTGCGTGGGGATGGTATCCAATATTAGCGCAACCTCTTATTACAAAATACTCCGCAATGAGAGTCACATCATGGTCTACTTTAATTGGAATTGTACCGCTAGTTATATACTGTTTATTCAACGTAAATTCTTTAACATGGCCAGTAGATACGCCAAGCTGGGGATCACTAGCATATTCAATCATCTTTGCGACAATTTTCGGACTTGCAATGTGGTATGTCGGTATTAGTCAAATAGGCTCAACGAAGGTAATGGTTTATATGTATCTCGTCCCATTGTTCGCAGTTATCTTTGCAGCAGTAACAATTGGAGAGAAAATTAATATGATGCAACTCGTTGGCGGGCTGATTATATTTATCGGTTTATATGTTGTAAAAAAAGGCGGAATCAAAAAGCCTGCTCTCAATTTGAAAAAAGTCAGTTAATAGTAAAAAGGATCTCTTTCAGATAGAAGGAGATCCTTTTTTATTTCGTAATAAAAGAGCTTGTTCAACCGCCCATTTTTGATGATCATGAATGAGAAGCTCTACAGCAAGTAATGGAGACATCCATCGTAAAACATGATCATCCTCACAGTTTTCAGTTTTTTTCTGCACCATGTTTGCAATATAAAAGAACCCATCGTTTAAATAATATGTATCTTCTTTCTCTGCATAAAAATATCGTGCCGCATTACCGATATATTGATTAATTTCAACTACCCATCCTAATTCTTCTAGTAGTTCACGGTGCAAACATGCATCTTTTGTTTCATCACCTTCCATACCACCACCAGGTAAAAAGTAACGGTCACCTTTTTGGATAACAGCAATCATTGAAGAAGATGAATGGAAAATAATCGCATAACAACTAGGTCTTAATACATAATGAACGGTACGTTTTTTCGAGCCAAACGTGAGTTTTGAAATCATAAAACACGACCTTTCTCTATAAAATAAATAAAAGGGATATTAAGGTAAAAGTAGAGTGGTAATAAGTATAATCTTAATAGATTGGAGTGGTAACAACATGATAAATCGAAAATGTTCAAGATGTAAAGAAATAACAGGTACGCTGCACGGTGGTAAAAAAATTAAGGAAGAATTTTTATGTGAGGACTGTTTGCAAAAAGGAATTGAGAGCGGGGAAATCGAATTATCACAAGTGGAGCAAGAACAAACTTCGTATCTTTCTATAAAAATATTAAAAATAATGAGTGTGATTTATTTAATAGCATCTATTTTTATGGCTTTTTCAACCGGTCCATTTATACATAGTATAGGATTTGATGAAATGTCCATTTCAGGCCCAGAATTAGGTCTAATAAGTATTGTTATGTTAGGTTCTATATTCCAGTCTGTTCTTGTATTTTGCGGGATTTGGGTATTCATCCTTTTAGTAGAAACAGTCATTAAAATTTATGAAAAAATGAAGTGAGTGAGAGGGCGAAACATATGCAAGTAAGAAACATCCAAGGGGAAGATTATGTAAAGATTCATTCTGTTTTAAATGATTGGTGGGACGGGAGAGATATGGCTGCTATGTTACCAAAGCTGTTCTTCGTTCATTTTCAAGAAACGAGTTTTATTCTTGAAGAAGATGGCGAAACGTTAGGTTTCTTATGCGGATTCTTTTCACAAACATATAAAGATGAAGCGTATGTTCATTTTATCGGTGTAAATCCGAAGTATAGAAGAAGAGGAATCGCATCGACATTGTATTCTTATTTCTTTGATATCGCTCGTGCAAATAACCGTAAAGTTGTAAAAGCAATTACGTCACCGATTAATAAAAAGTCGATACAGTTTCATCAAGAAATCGGTTTTCGAATTGATGCCGGGGATGATGAGATAGAGGGTGTATCGGTACATACAAATTATGATGGGAACGGCGGTAGTAGAGTTTTGTTTTTGAAAAATGTGTAAAAGTAGGGTGGGCAAATTAAGTTTTATCTTAAAACGCCATCCTTTATTATTTTGTTAATTTGATAGAAGCCAGTAGAGGTGTCGAACGGAATTTCCGTAAAATCATTTTATCAAAAAGGGGATCTATATGAATTTTGAAAGAGATAGATATTTTTTAGAAATGGCATTGGAAGAAGCTGAAAAGGCATTAAATGAAAACACATATCCAGTAGGAGCAGTTATTGTTGATGGAAATAATAATGTCATTGCAAGAGGAAGAAATAGAGTACATCCACAAAAAGACATAACTGCTCACGCAGAGATAGATGCTATTCGCAATGCAGGCCAAGCGATGTTTAATGCAAAAATAAAAAATGAGAAGTTTACTATTTATAGCACGTTGGAACCATGCCCAATGTGTACAGGTGGTATTTTATTTGCAAAAATACAGAGAGTAGTTTGGTTGCTAAATGATGACTTAGGCTTTGGTGGATATAAAAAAATAAAAAATGCTTCAGTTTTCGAAGGGAAATTTAATAAAATCGAAATGGTGGAAGAACCATTTGGAGATTTAAAAATGAGACAATTAGAACTTATGAGACAATGGGAGCTAAATCCAAATAATATAATTAATTTGCGTAAGGCTATAAAAAAATAGTGAAATTACATCGATTTAACAATAAAATATGGAAGATTCTATTATTAATAGAAAGCCGTCCTAAAAGTATTCTAGGATGGTTCTTTTTGTTTGTGAGGAGGAAAGTATATGGAGAGTTCTCAAAGTAAAGATGAATACTTACGACGCATTTATAAAGTGCAAGATTATATAGAATCAAACATTGATAATCCACTTTCAATTGAAGAGTTAGCGGATGTAGCAGGATTTTCAAAGTTTCATTTTCATCGTATTTTTAAGGGGATAGTAGACGAGCCATTATCACGGTATGTAAACCGATTGAAGTTAGAAAGGGCAACACATTTACTTACATATCGCACAGATATGACGATTACACATATTGCGTATCACTTCGGATTTACAGATTCAGCAGTTTTCTCCCGCACATTTAAAAATTATTACGGATTAAGTCCGTCGCAATATAGAAACGACAATAGCAAGAATTGCAAAGACGTAAGCGGAACTTCTCAATACAATGGGTGTAAGAAGGTTCGAGGAAATGTTGAAATTGTAACAGCGGACGATATACACGTCGCATACATAAGACATATCGGTACATATGAAGAGTTAACGATAGCTTTTCCAAAAATGATAGAGAAATTATTTCATTACGCAGCGGAGGAAAACTATCATGCATTTGAGGATACGAAAGTATTAACCATTTACCACGATCATCATGAATTTACTGAGGACAATCATTTAAGAACTAGTTTATGTATAACAGTTCCGAATGAGTCCGCAGTAAAAACGAGGGACATTGGAATAATGGTAATACCTTCTGGAAAGTATGCGGTAGGTCATTTTGAAATATTCCAAGATGAATATAAAGGAGCATGGGATTTCTTATACGGTGAGTGGCTTCCCAATAGCGGATATAAGCCGAGAGATTCGTATCCTTTCGAAATGTATAAAAATGACCCAAGGCAGCACCCGGAAAATAAACATATAGTTGATATATATGTACCTATCGAACCTTTTTAATCATGAGTTAAAGGGGAATGAATAATGAAAACTGCTGAAAAGTTAGATTTGATTATAAAAGAAGAATATAAAAATATTAATGGTATGTTAGTAGTGCAGAGAGATAATGTTGTTTTTGAAAATTATTATAATGATCACGGTCCAGATGATGCATTTCATATAGCGTCAGTCACAAAAACGATAATTTCTGCGTTGATTGGACTATGTGTAGATAAAGGGTATATACAAAGTATTGATCAAAAAGTAATAGAATTTTTCCCGGAATATAACGTTAATTCATCTGAAATAACAGTACGACATCTATTGACAATGACAGCTCCACATCCTTTCGTAGACTGGGAGGAACCGTTAGAAGAGCTATGTACGCAACGAGATTGGGTACAGTATACGTTAAATAGGATAGGAGCAGGCGGAGAAGTTGGGATTTTTAAATATTCATCTGCAGGAGCTCATCTATTATCAGCAATCATAACGAGCGCAACAGCAAAAAGTGCCCGTGACTTTGCAAATGAGTACTTATTTCGACCACTCGGCATGAGAGAAATTCCAAACTACAATATGAAAGCATTTGGATTCGATGACTTATTCGGAAAAGATGTAAAGGGATGGGTTCAAGATCCAAATGGTATTTCGACAGGCGGCTGGGGACTCACGTTAACAGCTAGAGATATGGCTAAGTTTGGACAGTTGTATTTGAATAAAGGTATTCATAATGGAAAACAAATACTATCAAAATCATGGATAAAAGAATCGACAACAATGAACCAAAATCAATATGGTTACTTATGGTGGTTACGAGGAGAGGATGGAATCTTTTCATACTGTGCAATGGGCGATGGTGGGAATGTGATTTGCTGTATTCCGGAGAAGGAATTGGTGGTGGTGATCGCTTCTGAAATTATGGCGAATGTGGGAGATAGATGGAAGTTAATTAAAGACTGCATACTTCCTTATTTAAAAGATTAAGATGTGTATTTTTATGAAAATAAAAGGATTAGTTATACTTCTTATATTCACCATGATTGAAATTAGCGTTGTGAGAACAAAGTCGTTCAACTAAGATTAGAAAACTTCAACACCTATACGATTATTGAATAATTGCAAGGTGTTGAAGTACTTTATAATTTGTTTAGGTACTTTTAACTATTTTTTAACTTTTCGATGTATAAGGTACATCATGCCAAACACAATTACTAGCAAGATAAATTTAATTAATTCCATTAGGCTAATATCCCATTTTGTTTCTACTCCATCTGTTAAATAAAATACATTACACATACCATGTAAAATTGCGGGTATTATCACAGAACGGCTATACTCTCTCGTATATGTCAAAATTATAGATAATATAAATAATAATGAGAGAAAGCTTAATATTCCTACAAGCTGAAACTCATAATTTTTATAAAAGATTGATACTGGTAAATGCCATAAAGACCAAAGCGATGCAGTAATGATTGCTGTTTGTTTTAATGAATATTTTTTTCGTAAATGGTAATGAAAATTTCCGCGCCATATGATTTCTTCTAAAAATGCAGACAAAGCGGCAATTGTAAGACCAATGAGTAGGAGAAATCCCAATTCATTATAATGATGAAATAAGAATTTTACATTATAAATATAAAAATAGAAATGTATACATAGACCTAGAAGTATTGGGAATAAAATGGAGAAAATTAATGCTTTTATTTTTGGACGTGAAATTCCAAATGTATGAACTATATTTTGTTTCTTATATAATTTCTGATATAAAATAGCAGCTAAAAGCGGAATAACCATCGTAAACCCTAAATAATTACGACCATTTTCTATGTTCAGTAAGATGATATATACAAGCGATGTGAGACAATACATACATAATGTTGAATGAAAAACTATGTTTCTATTCATATTGTTCACCTACTTACATGTATAAGTGATTAATCAAATATCCGATATTTTAATTATATATGAAATGGAAATTACATATGTCGAACTTGTAGAAAAAGTTAGACTAACCCAGTAACTTTTCACAGCAAAAAATCGTTTAACACAAGTAAGGATTTTCAATTACGAATGGGGGAGAACTATGAAGATTTTAATTCTAGGTGGTACACGATTTTTAGGAAGAGCTTTTGTAGAAGAGGCTTTAAAAAGAGGGCATGAAGTTACATTATTTAATCGCGGAACAAATAAAGAAATTTTTCCTGAAGTAGAGCAGTTAATCGGTGACAGAAATAATGATGTTTCAAGTTTAGAAAATCGAAAATGGGACGTTGTCGTAGACACGTGTGGATTTTCTCCACATCACATTAGAAATGTTGGAGAAGTGTTACGGGATAATATAAAGCATTATATATTCATTTCAAGTCTTTCCGTTTATAAAGATTGGATTCCGCATTATATAAAAGAAGATTATATATTACAACCTGAACCTACGGGTGATCAAATAAAGGCTGTGGAGAATGGTGAAGTTTCTCCTTATAAGTATTACGGTGCGCTGAAAGTATTGTGTGAAAAAGAAGCAGAGAAGTATTGGCCGGGGCGCGTTTTACACGTAAGAGCAGGACTTCTTTCAGGAATGTTTGATTATACAGATCGGCTTCCATACTGGATTGGTCGTGTAGCAAAGGGAGGGGAAATATTAGTTCCAGGAAGAAAAGACCGTCCAGTGCAGATAGTTGATATAAAAGACATCGCAAACTGGGGACTAAATATGACAGAAAACAATAAAGCAGGTATATACAATGTAACAGGTCCGAACTATGAATTGACAATGGAAGAGCTATTAAGTACGTGTAAAAATGTTACGAATAGTGATGCTGCATTCGTTTGGGTAGACGAGTCGTTTATGAGTGAACATAATGTGCAGCCTTGGACAGAGATGCCTTTATGGCTTCCAGAAACTTTTTCATTAGAAGGTGAAACGAAGCCGTGGAAAGGTGGTTTTTCTATTAATATTGAAAGTGCTGTGAAAGAGGGGCTTACTTTTAGAAAGTTAGAACATACAGTTACAGACGTGTATGAGTGGATGAAGAGTGTGGACGAATGGGAATTTAAAGCAGGTATTTCAGGGGGAAGAGAGAAGAGGTTGTTAGAAAAGTGGTATCAATAAATTTAGATGAGCTCTTTGAATATAATTGATTGCACATAAGGAGGAGAAAAGCTATGTGGAAAAACACCATTCGCAGTATTTCACCAAACTTAAGTTTCAAAAATCCAGCTACAGAGGATGAACTCACTGAAGTTCAAAAAAATTTGCAGGTGGAGTTACCGAATGATTTCTATCAATTATTACCGGAAACAAACGGTGTAGCAGGTGAATACGGGGACTTTATATGGTCTACTTCAAAAATTAAAACTGAAAATATGAATATGAGAAATATAGTTGATTTCAAGGACTTATATATGCCATTTGACTGTTTATTATTTATTGCTGATGGCGGAAATGGTGATTTGTTTGGTTATTCCATTTTGAATGGAATCGTGCAAAGAGAGGATATATATGTATGGAATCATGAAAATGATAGTAGAACTTGGGTTGCTCCTTCGTTAGAAACGTTTATGAAGTGGTGGGAAAGTGGGAAGATAACTATTTAAACATAGTGTCATGAAAAACGCCTTGTTACGAAAGAAACAAGGCGTTTTTGACAATTAACTAATCTACCAGTCTATCGGTTCTTCCCCGTACATGTCCCATAACTTAGGAAACATCTTTTTTAATCCTTCTTCGTCATCATCATCCCAGTCTAACTCAATATCGATATCGTCGAACTTTTCATTGGACAAGACGTGATATAGCGTAAAGTATGTATCATCTTCGTCACCAGTCTTCTCCACATATACTTCTTGTCCGAAATATAGCGTGAGTTCTTCGATTTCAGGAACGTCATCCTCACTCAAATTTTCTAATACAGAAATTAACCGTTCTGGATCTTCAATACATGCTTCGTACGTTTCTTTTCCTTGATATAGTAACCAACCGCGGAAGTAATCAAAACAATCATCCGAACAGCCACCCATAATAATATATGCTGCTGCCCATAAACGAGACGTATAGGAATCTTTTAATATACGATGCATATGCGTATCAAAAGCTACAATTTCGTGTACTGTACGTTTAGCGAGATGAGAAGTAAGCCATTCTATTTGTTCTTCTTGGTCTTCACCTTTTGTTTTTGTACGATTAAGCAGTTCCCAAAATTCTTCTTCTGTTATCGTTTTTTCTTTTATGTAATCTTCCGCCGGGCACGGGTCTGTATATCCCTTTTTACGTTTGGAAGCAATTAGTTTGTTAGCTTCTTTCATACATTCTTCTTCTGTTTCGAACTCTTTCGCTTTCACACTACCTGCTGTGCCAATTTTTCCATAAAACACAACATAGTCCTTTTCTTTCACAACGATTTTCCAAAACTTATTTGATTTCTCAGTTTGCTGGATTAATAACGTTTCCATTCGTACCCCCATAATGTTTTTCTAGTGCGCATTGTGATTGTAATATATGTATATATACCTGTAATGATAAAAGATAAGTCTAATTACCAGAAAGTTCAAAACTTATTGAATGAAATAGAGAAATTTAGTAATCTTATTTGTACAGTACATACATAATAGTTTTATAGCGATTTTTAAATGAAATATAGGGGGTAACGGTGTGGATCTAACATTTAAAGTTGAGGAAACATGTTTTAATTACCGAGTCGGAGCAATTTGTAAACAGGATAATAAAATACTCATTTTGCAAGGTGACGGTGAAGATTTTTGGTACGTACCAGGTGGAAGAGTGAAAATGCTAGAAAATAGTGAAGATGCGTTAAAACGAGAACTTGCGGAAGAGTTAGCGGTTCCTATTGAGGTAAAGAAATTAATATGGTCAGTAGAAAATTTCTTTACACTTTCTGAACGAAAGTTTCATGAAATTAGTTTTTATTATGAAGTAGAGCTGAAACAATTACCTGCAAATGGGGCAGAGCAATATATTTTGGAAGAAGATAGAACGTATTTCTTTAAGTGGGTGCCGGTAGAAGAGTTAGATACATATAACTTACAGCCAGCATTTATTAAAGAGAAAGTAAAGGATGTAATAGTTCATACAGAACATATCGTTTTACAAAAGTGAGCCTACAAACCCCTTTAAATCAATGTTTTCAAGTGCTTTTAAAAGGGTCTTCAAACATTTTTCAAACATTAGCATCAAAATATGTTTTTTGCGAATGCTTTCACCGCATCTTCTTGCATATTTGGTAAAACATGAGAATAGATTCTTAAAGTTAAAGAGATATCCGAATGACCCAAACGCATGCCTGTAGTTATTGCAAGAAGATATCCAATATAATATCGTGATTCTTGTGAGTGTAATAAAAACTGTTTTACTTCTTTCTCTATCCAAGTCTGGATGGAGCTTTTTTCTGTTTTACGTATCACAGCTAAAGTAGCCGGATTTCTAAAAATAATATTTTGTTTTACAGCTAGATTTAAAGCTGCACTTAGGACCCGATGTTGAAAGAGTATAGTGTTGTTTGCAATGCCACTATTCACTCCAGATTGATAGCATTTTTGTATGTGCATAACATTTAATTTATGAAGTGGAATCATGCCTATACTAGACTGATATATAGATAAGCTACTCTTTTCTACACTCATTTTTTTCATTTCTAACCACTGAATCAAATAGTCTTTTAAAGTAACCTTAGATGGCTCTACAAACGTACCTTCATTCAACTCCGTTATCTTCTTCGCTATATCATTTTCAGCTTCTTTTTTTGTTTTATAACCAGAAAACCACTTTTGTCTTCTTTTTCCTGTCTCTGGATCAGGACCGATATCAATAACGATACAATATTTATTTCCTCTTTTCGAATATGTCCTTTCACTTAAAACATTCCTTCAGTTATTTTTGAATCATGTTGTATAAGTCTAGTTGTAATTTTGCTGCTATGAAAATTACATAGTTGGACATATCAGCGATGGATACATTTTACCATATATGAACCAATTCAGTTATAGGGTATGATTGTCAGATAATGCTAATTTTACCTTTACAATATATAGAAAATTCAGTAATATAATTAATGGAATTATAAAGCGATTTAAGGGGAGGAAGAAAGATGAAAAAGTTATTAGCAGTATTTTTCGCACTAGCATTAGTATTTACAGCTATTGGTTCTACACCAGCTATGGCAGCGGGGAATTCTGATGCAAGAATTGTAACTTATGTCGGAGTACTACAAAACTATATTTATGGTAAAAAGCCACTATTCAATAGTCCAAGTGATCCAACAGTAGTAGGATATGTAGCTAATCAATATGTAACAATAAAGCAACCATGGTTTATTGTTAATACATCTTTAGGGGAGAAATGGATGGGATTCAATCAAGGGGAAGTCTCACTATGGCGTGATTTTGATGCAGGTGCTGGACGTTTATATGTATCAGGAAAAGTGGCTATACGCAATGATCCAGGCTCTCAACCAGTAGGTTATGTTGCTAATCAAAACGTTACAGTAAAACAAGCTTGGTATTTAATTAATACATCTTTAGGACAAAAATGGATAGGTTATAATTTATAAAAAAGCGCTCATTATGAGTGCTTTTTTTATTTATATATAAGTCTAGTTGTAATGTTGCTACTATGAAAATTACATAGTTGGACATATCAGCGATGGATACATTTTACTATAGATGAACAAATTCAGTTATAGGGTTGTAAACTTTTACAAGATGAACATTTACAATATAAAGAATTGGGATCTCCTTTCTGGGTAACTTTCTTTGTTTTAAAACCACCTTTAGTGATTTGTTTTTGTTTACCTGTGAGTGGGTCTTTGCCGACATCCATAGTAAGTGACATAAAGGAATTTATAAAAAAGGTTACTTCTCATTAACTTTGGATACAAGAGTAGTGTAGTAATGAAGATTTTGCTATTCATTTTTCGAATATTACTTTAAAATTTAGATAAAAAGATAGTATTACTTTTGATTAATTTTAAATGTCTAAATAGAGGGTGAATGCTAGTGTTTATAATTACACAACAGGACCAAAAGGATTTTAAAAAAAATCTGCTTTATAAAAAAGATAAGACATTTGTTGAATTTATCGTAGATAGTTATGTACATACCAAGGAGTTGTCTAATGATACTGATAGTCTATCTAATAAGGATAAATTAATGGAGTTAGAAAAGAATGAATTAAAGTATGTGAAAGCAAGAATAGAAAGTTTATCTGAGTACCATGATCCACTTAAAATGGATTCAATGATTCTACCAGCTGTTACGGTTTTATTTTCTGTTCTTGCCACTGGATTTTTCGTTAATGCAAAGATGATTAATGGATCCGCTGATTCTATGCAGATTAGTGGATTTACCGTAACGGGTTTCTGGATTTTTACAATCATAACTTTTATTCTTTTCGTATTGAGACCTGGGAAAAAAAAGCATAGTAAGATTATTTTCTTTAGTAAACTGGTTGACATATGTATTGAAGAGAAAGAACAGGAAGAGAGAAGAGAGCAGAAAGAGCAAGAACAGAAAGAGCAGGAAAAGAGAAGAGAGCAGAAAGAGCAAGAACAGAAAGAACAAGAAAAACAGCGAAAAGAAAGTGGTTATAAACTATTACGTTTATACCTTGAAAAACTAGTTAAGCAAGAAGAAATGAAGGAAGTAAAAAGAAGCGGAAGAAAAAGATATAGAAAAAGATGATTCGGTAAAAAGCACACATTTAGGTGCTTTTTCTTTTACACGAAAGAAGCTCGAACGCGAGGTGGCAGGTGAAATGTAGATGGCGAGACAGCGTAGTCCAGACCGTGATAAAGCATTCGAAATATACAAAGCAAGTAATGGTGAGAAGCCACTTGTTGAGATTGCAAAGGAATTAAACTTAAAGCCATCTCAAATTAGAAAGTGGAAATCACAAGATAAATGGGACGAACAATTAAAAGGTAACGTTATTATTGCGAAAAGGAGCGTTACCAATGTAAAAAATCCCAAGACAAAAGCCAAGTTGAAAAAGATGCTAGATGATGAAGAGCTGACGGAACAAGAACGGCTCTTTTGTTTGTATTACGTGAAGTATTTTAACGGTACACAAGCGGCATTGAAAGCCGGTTATGCCAAGGGTAGCGCGCATGTTACGAGTAGCAGGTTACTGAGAAGAGAACGTGTAGCATCGTACATCCGAGAGCTTAAAGGTGAAATGGTTGAAAACATCTTTGTGGAAGCGATGGATGAAGAGAAGTAAAAAAATATGAAGAACTTACGCAAATTTATAAACAGAAGCATAACGGGAAAATGCCAGTGATTCATTTCTTTACAGTAATCAAATACAGGGAAAAGAAACGGGAAGAGTTAGCAGCTAAGTATGATGTTTTTGTGAAGGTTTATGTAATAGAAGAGATATAAAAAAAGTGCTAACAAGTTTGCAAACGAACTTGCTAACACGTATACAAAATAGACATAAAATATCGCTGATATGTCATTTGAAAAAACAGTAATAATTTAGTACTTATAATGAACCACTATTTATTATAATAGAAATCGTAAAACATATCGTTTTACAAAAGTAAATGTATGCGGAGGGGAAAAGGATGAAGGGGACTAAAAAAGAGATTCATGTAGACAGCAAAGTAATTCCATATACACATATCGAAAAAGGTTCCAGTACGGTTTGCTTTATGTTCTCAGGTTCAGGATATAATTATGATAAACCGTTATTTTATTATGCGACGATGCTTATGCTCGAAAATAAAATAGATGTAGTACATATTCATTATTCTTATGACGAACAGGTAATGAATAAATCAATGGAAGAAATAACGAAAGTAATGATGGATGATATTAATCCTGTAATGAAGGAAGTATTAAAAGGTGAGCAATACAATCATACGATGTTTTTAGGGAAGTCACTCGGAACAATTCCGATTGCAAATGATTTAATGAAGAGAGAAGAGTTTTTACAGTCAAAAATGATACTACTTACACCTTTACTAACTTTTGATTCTATTTTTGATTCAATCCTACATAGTCATCATAAAGGGTTATTAGTAATTGGAGACAAAGATCATCAATATAATGCAAATCAAATGGTGCAATTAGAGAAATCTAAATTTAAGATAGAGGTTATTAAAAATGCTAACCATTCTGTGAACGTAGGAGAATTTGAAACCGAGAATTCAATCGAAGTAATAGCAAAAATAATAGAAAAGCTTAAAGAAGTTGTTAGGACAAACTAACCTATCAATACATGAAAAAAGAGGTGCAATTTGCACCTCTTTTTTATTTAATAAGCCCTCAACACATGAAGTAAATAATCCTTTCGATTTAGCGGATTATAATCAACACGTTTTCGAATAGGGAAGGGAGCCTTCAGTTTTGTGTAACCAGATGGATTCGATGTAAAAATGCCTTCTCCTTCAGTGAATGAATGGAGCATTCGCTTAAAATTCTCTGTTTTCGCAACAGGTAATGAACCTGTTAACTGGTAAGAATCATTGTTTAATATAGGCTCGCTAAAAGTTGCTGGAATGGCAGCTAATTTATACATTGCGGTACTAATTGCGTACTCCGGTACATTCAATTCAAACTTGTTTACTGGTTCATATACACATGTTTCAGCTTGCTTTAAAGCAGCCATTAAAACGAGTGGTGTTAAGTTTCTAAAGTCACTTGCTGTTGTAACCGGGCTAGCATAACCTGTATGGGTTAACGTGACGATAATGTCCGTAACTTCCCATCCGTATAAACCTTGTTTTAACGTTTGAAATACAGTATCTTCAATTGCTTTATGAAATGCTAATGGAAGTGATCCCAGTTCAACACCTAACTTATATGTTATGCCAGAATTCAGTTCACCACGTTCGATTTTAAAGCCGATTGTTGCGTAAAATGGATTCGCTTTTTCGCCCATTACTTCAACGCTATTCCCTATGCCAATGGGCTTCTCAATACAAACGACACGCGTATTTGAGAAAGTAACTTGCAAATTGTATTTCTCCAAAAGAGTTGTTTCAATTACTTCTTTTTGTACTTCACCGAAAAGACGAATATATAGTTCATTATGAATATCGTCTGTCCACACTTTAATGAGCGGATCTTCTTCACATAGCTCCATAAGTGCAGCGTATAGATCATGAATACGTTCGTTTGGTAATGCTTCAATAGCAGCTTCCATTTGTGGTTCGGCAAAGTGAATGTCTTTTATATAATCCGTTCGTTCACCGATAATATCACCAATTTTAATATCACTCAGTCCCCACACTTTGCAGAATTCTCCGCTAGAAACGATTGAAGCTTGAACAGCATTTCCGTTATGAAACATGCATATTTTCTTAATCTTTTCTTTATGCGCCAGAGCGTCATCACGCTGTATATCAACATATTTTCTAACGTGTAAACGACCTGAAAAAATCCTTACAAATGCAATCTTTTCCCCAGAAGGTTCACGTTCAATTTTAAACACAACACCGGATAATGTTTCATTTTCAGCAGGCTTATTAGCTGGAAATAAGGTTGAAATATTTTCGAGCAGTTCAGTTACTCCCATACCTGTCATAGCTGAACCGAAAAAGATAGGGAACACATTTGCTTGCGCTATTTGTTTAATGAGTTCCTTTCTTAATCGTGTGTCTGGTACGATTTCATTATTTACATATGACTCAAGTAACGATTCATTATATGGTGCTAACAGTTCCATATAATCGTCATATGATTTGTATGCAATAATTCGTGCTTCTTTCGTTCCTTCGTTTTCTACAGAGTAGAAAGGGAATGCTTCATTTGAAAGAATCTCTTTTATTTGCTTCATAACTTTTTCAGTATTTGCGCCACTACGATCAATTTTATTAACGAATAAAATAGTCGGTATGTTTAGTTTCTGTAATGTTCGCATTAAAATTTTTGTTTGCGCTTGCACACCTTCAGCGGCAGAAATAACTAAAATTGCACCGTCTAGAACACGAAATGATCGCTCCACTTCAGCGATAAAATCAGCGTGTCCAGGTGTATCAATGACATTTACTTTTAAGTTATTGATACAGAAAGAGACGACAGATGCTTTAATCGTAATTCCGCGTTGTCTTTCTAATTCCATTGAGTCAGTTTGCGTATTACCACTATCTACTCGGCCAATTTCTTTAATCACATTCGTTTCATAAAGAATACGCTCAGTCAAACTCGTCTTGCCAGCGTCTACGTGCGCGACAATCCCTATATTTATTGTTGTCATATGTGAATATCCTCATTTCATTTCCCATTTTTAATTCCTCATTTCTATTTGTGTATTGCCGCATTACAATCACTCTCCAGTCATTTGAATTAGTACTATTATAGTGCAATTAACATTATTTGTAACGCGACAAAGCGCCTTAATTTGGAAAAATATAAATGAAAACAAAATGCTTGCATTCTAAATCGATATAGATTATATTGATTGACATATCAACTATTGATACATCAAACATTTTTGTTTTGTATGTAAAGGAGGGGTAGTTTGACAAGTTCATGCTCAAAAGAAGCGATTATTTTATATAAATTACACTTTCTAAATAAAGAAGTAAGCTCGAAGTTTGAAGGGTGTACGGGTATGAGCCAATCTCGATTAGAACTTATACTTCAGTTATATGAAGTAGGTGAAATTAGTCAAAAAGCACTTCAACAAGAAGTGAATATTGATAATGCTGCGATAACGAGGCATTTAAAACAGCTTGAGGCAAATGAAATGATAGTAAGACGTAAAAATCCAGACGATAACAGAATTACGTTAGTGTCTCTTACTGAAGAGGGACGAAATAAAATTCAGGCGTTTCAAGAGGAAAAAGAACGTTTTGCAGCTTCAGCATTTAAAGGATTAAGTGAAGAACAGCGCGACAATCTTTTAAATGTGTTAAATCACATTCAAGAAAATATAAAAGAACTTTAAAAAAGGGAGAATACAACTATGACTAACTCAGTAAAAACAAATGATTTTAACGAAATTTTAACAGGACGCCGTTCAATTCGTAAGTACGATCCTTCCGTGAAAATTAGCAAAGAAGAAATGACAGAAATTCTTACAGAAGCAACACTTGCACCATCTTCAGTAAACATGCAACCATGGAGATTTTTAGTGATTGAAAGTGACGAAGCGAAAGTAACACTTGCGCCACTTGCGAAATTTAATCAATCTCAAGTAGAAACATCTTCAGCGATGATTGCTGTATTTGGTGATTTAAACAACTTTGATAACGCAGAAGAAATTTACGGTACAGCAGTAGAGCGCGGTTTAATGCCAGCTGAAGTAAAAGAAGATCAAATGAAAAAACTTTCAGGTTACTTCTCAATGGTTACACCAGACGTAATGAAAGATACAGTACTAATTGACGGTGGTCTTGTAGCAATGCAATTTATGCTAGCAGCTCGTGCTCACGGTTATGACACTTGCCCAATTGGTGGATTTGAAAAAGACCAAATCGCAGAAGCGTTCGGATTAGATAAAGAACGTCACGTACCAGTAATGTTAATTTCAATCGGAAAAGCTGCTGACAGTGGTTACCAATCAGTACGCCTTCCAATTGAAAAAGTTGCTGAGTGGAAGTAATTTTATAAATACAGAAATAAGTGAGATATGAGAGGGGAAACACCATGATTATTATTCACGCAATATTTCAAGTAGGTCCAGCAAAACAACAATCATTTTTAGAAGAAATTCGTCCACTCATTCATAGTTCAAGAGAAGAAAGTGGAAATGTATCTTATGACCTTTATAAAGATACAGAAAAAGAAAATGTATATACGATGGTAGAAGTATGGAAAGATGCAGAGGCAGTTGCAAGTCATAATACGAGTGAACACTTCACATCTTTCGTTAGTAAAGTAAAACAGTTTTTAACTGCTCCTCTAGATATAAAAGCTTATAATGGAGAGTTAGTAAAATAATTTGGTGAAAAAGATGACTTTAGCGTGTTGCTGGGTCATCTTTTTTTATTTTTATAAGAATATATTTACTTCTACCACGATGTGTTATAATTTGGAAATAAATAATTCTTAATTTTCAGAATAAATAAAGTTAGGAGATACATATATGAGTACATTAAAGAAAATTACGAACAATATTTCGAAGGTTATTATAGGAAAAGATGAAGCGATTGAACTTGCAGCTATAGCTCTTATAGCAAGGGGACATATTTTATTAGAGGATGTACCTGGGACGGGAAAAACAACATTAGCAAAAAGTTTGGCTAAAAGTGTAGACGCTAAATTTCAAAGAATTCAATTCACAGCGGATACTTTGCCGGGCGATGTTATAGGTCTCGAATATTTTAATGTGAAGGAATCGGAATTTAAAACGAGGTTAGGTCCTATTTTTGCAAATATAGTAGTAGTGGATGAAATTAATCGTGCTGTACCGAGAACACAATCTTTGTTACTCGAAGTGATGGAAGAACGTACTGTGACAATTGCGAAACAGACACATTCATTACCAGAACCTTTTTTAGTTATTGCAACGCAAAATCCTCTTGAATCGGCCGGTACATTTCCTTTACCTGATGCTCAGTTAGATCGATTTTTACTTACTATACGCCAAGGCTATCCTACGAGAGAAGCAGAAAAGGAGATGATGAATCGTTTCCAAATGAATGATCCGTTAGCAACGTTACATTCAATTATTTCAACTGAAGAAATTATTACAGTGCAAAAACGTGCAAAAGAAGTGTTAGTAGGGAATGATGTGCAAGATTATTTACTTGAAATTATTGAGGCAACGCGTAAACATGAGTTAATTGAAATTGGAGTAAGCCCGCGGGGGACATTGGCATTTATGAGAGCGATTCAAGCAAGGGCAATATTAAATGAAAGAGATTATTGTACGCCAGATGATATTAAGACACTCGCAGCATCTGTTTGCGCTCATCGTTTAACGTTAACGATTGAGGGGGAGATGAAAACGACGAAAGAACAAATCATGAAAGAAATTCTTCACATGATTAATGTGTCAGTGGAGAATGTACGATGAATCAACAGCTTGTGTATACATCTTTAGCGGAGCCTTTCGTAATGGGAGTTATGTCAGTTGTAGCCGTTATTTTATGTGTATTTTCAAGTAATCTACTGTTTTTATCTCTCGTATTTTTGTATGTAATTTTAATAGGTGCGATGCATGTATACATACGTAAAGTATCTCGTGTTGAATGGGAATACAGTCAAGGGAATTCAACTGTTTTTATAGGTGAAGCGAATGTGTGCAAAATAAAAATTTCAAACAAGTCGTTATTCCCTATTTTCAATATCGTATTTCGATTTAAATGTGAAAATAAGCTAACTTGGAATCATGATGAAATAAACAAAAATACGAATACAGGTTCAAATTATTATATGAATGTACATTTAAAAGGAAGAGAGTCAGTTTCATTTGATTTACAAGCTGTAGCTGTAAAAAGAGGAATTGCGAAATGGGAAGAAGTTGAAATTGTCATTACTGATCCTTTTGGATTCATAACGAACCATATAACATATAAACAGGTTGAAACGCCGTCCTATTTAGTTTTACCAGCTGTTCCGAAAATGCAAGTTCCTGAATTACAAGAATGGTCACGAGGGTTTCGAAAAGCGATGTCATCACCCTTATATGATGAAACGAAAGTAATGGGAGTGAAGTCGTATGAAAATGAAGATTTTCGTTCTATACACTGGAGTGCAACAGCGAAAACAGGGACGATAACCGCGAAAAAGTACGAGCGAACACAATCAGATAAATATGCGATATATCTCAACTTGCAAAATAAAAGCGGTATTTCTTTGAGAAATGATACAGAGGAACTCATTGAATTAACAGCAGGCATATGTAAACAGCTGCTTATTCAAAACTGTTCATTTGAAGTTTGGATCAATAGCGTAAAAGATAATGGATTGTTGCATATAAAGAACGGTCATAACCGGAAACATTTGCAAAATGTATTAAAAGTACTCGCCTCAATATCGGACCAAGATACCCCTGTATCTTCTACTTATTTTTACACAGCAGGCTTTCGTCGAAAAGAATTGGATGCAGTGCCTTTAATTCTTGGTACTTCCCCAAGGAAAAACAGCAGAACGAATAAATGGATTGTAATTAAAGAATAAGAAGGGGGTTATGTCATGGCTAATAAAGAGCGACATATGAAGGTGAAGATTTGGAGTATTAGAGTTTTCATGATACTTTTCTTTACGGTTAGTGCGATAACGTTATCACAAGGTGTTGTGCATGTGCAAGACATAGTAAAAGGGCTTTTTTCTAGTAAGACGGAGACAATATCGGAAAGAAATTATGATTTTACTACTGTAGACGCACAGTTTGATGAACCTGAAAGAATTATAGATGAAGAAACAGGAGTTGTAGATACAAGAACAAAAATAGATAGGGAAATTCCACTTTTTGTACGAAAAAATTCATGGACTGATGTGTTTTCTGTTCTTTCAAATGCATGGATTAGTGTCGTTTTTTATGTAATTATTGCAGTGGTGATTCTATATGCTTTTTATAAATTAAAGAGGAAAAAGGTAACGAATTCAGAAATAGAACAGGATAAACATTCGATAACAAAAGAAAATACGGGTAAAACCGAAAAGAACAAGAAAGTGATGCATCAGTTTGAACAGCCGATACCTAAAGATACGATAAGGAAAACGTTAGTTGAATGGGAAAGAACTTTACCTTTTCACGAACAGCGAAGGTCCTATGAAACGATGCAACAATGGTTAAGCAGAATTTGTAGAACGCGAGATATTATTCCGATATATGAGTCTGTCCGATATGGAGAAAAGACTTATACGGAGTTAGATGTAGAGAGGACTGTACGATGGATAGAGCGAGACGGGAAAGCGTGACATTAATATAAGTAAATGAAATTAACTGTAAATTGATTTCATTTACTTATATTTAATTACATGGTAATGTATACTTACTTTTTTATATCTCTACCAATGGAAAAGGTAGCCTTAGTAGAGTATTGCTCGTTGAATTTTTTTTGAGGTTATCTTCACTTCATCAATATAGAATGAAAAAGAGATAAATCAATTACGGGTATCATGTAAATAAAAAAATATAATTTATAATTAAATTTTTGTAAGGGTGTGAAAATAGAATGAAACCGGTATTGAAAAACATACTCCTTTCCTTTGTTTTTTCTGCAGCAGGGATGTGTTGGTTTCTGCTTATGTTAGTTAGAGGAGGTGGAGACTGGTTATTGTCTTGGGTAGGTGTATTCATGGCCTTTTTATCTTTATACACGTTAATAGATTTATATTGTAAGTATACATACGATAAAAAATGGAGTAAATTGTTTATCAAAGCAACAGTTACTACCTTTAGTTTTGCAGTATTGGGAATCACCTTTGGTATTGTACACGAGCTATTACAGCCATGGAGTCTCAGTTTAATGGTTTGGTATTGGTTGTTAGTGTTACTTTTATTTGTAACGACCATAATATTATTAGTTTTTGTATTATTTGTTAATCGTAAAAATTATAATATTCCTGGGAGATATAGAATACTTATACTGCTTAATCTATTTCTTACGTTAGCACCAGTGCTGTGGCCATTAATACTTACTATTATCGGGAATGGCATGAACGCTAGTACAGGATGGTAAAAGTAAATGAACTAAAAAGTTGATATAGGGTTTTAAATATGTAAAAGAACGAGTTTTCATAAATTGAAAACACGTTCTTTTTTTATTTTCATACATTACTTTTTCTCATCTAGGCGTCTAATTTTGAAAGTAAGTATTTCGTAAGGAATGGATAAGAAAAAAGAGAGTTTTATCATTTAGGATGAAAGTATAGCTTGAATCAATACGATATGAATAGAGGAGAGAAAGCCTTATGAAAAAATGTTATTCCATTAAGTTAGCGAGTTTGGCAGTTTTATTAGCGGGTACTACTTTATTCACACCCGGTTTTACTGTGAAAGCAGAGTCTATTCAAAATATTTCTAATTCATCAGAAGCACATGATCAAAAGAATCGGAATGGTTGGAAACAAGTCATGCAGGAAACAATCCAAATTGGAGCGCCAGGGGTATTAGCTAAGACGTATAATAACGGGAAAATTAGTAGTTATAATGCTGGTTTGGCGGATTTAAATAGTAAGAAACCAATGAAATCGGATTATCGTTTTCGGATTGGAAGTGTGACGAAGACTTTTACTGCTACGACTGTTCTTCAATTAGTAGGAGAAAATCGTGTGCAGCTTGACGATTCGATTGAAAAGTGGCTGCCCGGCCTCATTCAAGGAAATGGTTATGATGGCAATCAAATTACGATACGTCAACTTTTGAATCATACGAGTGGTATAGCTAATTATTTAAAGTCAAAAGACGCTGATATTATGAATTCGAAAAAAACGTATACAGCAGAAGAAATAGTAAAGATAGGACTTGCTCTACCTCCAGATTTTTCGCCAGGTAAAGGTTGGTCGTATTCAAACACAGGATACGTAATACTAGGAATGCTTATTGAAAAAATAACGGGTAATAGTTACGCAGAAGAAATCGAAAAGCGCATTATTGAACCTTTGGATCTATCAAATACGTTTTTACCAGGGAATTCACCCGTTATTCCAGGTAAGAATCATGCAAGTGGATATATGAAAATTGATGAAAAAAGTGAATTGAAAGATATGACGTATTATAATCCGAGTTTAGCTAATGCAGCTGGAGATATGATTTCTAATGCGGACGATTTAAATAAGTTCTTTTCATCCTTACTTGGTGGTAAGTTATTGAAGGAACGCGAGCGAAAAGAAATGCTTACTACAGTTCCTGTAGAAGGAAAAGGGGTTGGTGATGGATATGGTCTTGGAATCTATGAGACTAAACTTCCAAATGGTGTCTCAGTATGGGGTCACGGAGGATCAATTCCTGGGTTTATGACTTTTGCTGGTGGAGTAATTGGAGGCAAGCATACATTTGCTGTCAATGTGAACTCTTTAGGTCCGGCTGATATTCTTACGCAGTTTAATAAAATGATGCAAATTGAATTTAAGAAATAAATGAAAAGAATGGGATCCTGTTTTCAAGGACAGTAATAGCATTCATAGTATGACATCAAGTGTAATTCAATCATATAGTTTAGTATAAAAAAGGATGTCGATTATATAGCATCCTTTTTTATTGAGAATCAAAGAGGTATGTACTGAATTTTGAAAATTGTTATTTTTACAATCATTCCATATAATGAAGGGGACAGGGGTTATACAGGGGAATTATGAATGGAGAATACTTTAGTTTGTTAATTGTTTTTATTTTAATAAATAAAAGTAAATAGATGTGGAGTGAAATTCATTGGGAGAAAATCAGTTTAGATGGAGTAACAAGCAATTAAGAGAACATGTTGAAGTAATAGATGGTAAAAGAAGTCCGCACATTTTATTTAAGAATGCAACGTATTTAAATTCCTACATGCGCGAGTGGGGGCAAGCAAATATTTGGATCTATGATGACCGTATTGTCTATGTAGGAGAAAAACTACCAGCGCAACTACAAGAATGTGAAGTCATTGATTGTGATGGAAAGTATGTAGTTCCTAGTTACATAGAACCGCATGCACATCCGTATCAATTATATAACCCAGAGACGTTAGCAAATTATGCGATGCAATTTGGGACGACGACTTTTATTAATGATAATTTAACTTTATTTTTCACATTACAACGTGAAGAATCATTTCGTTTATTAGATGATTTTGAAAAAATCCCAGCAAGTATGTATTGGTGGTGTCGTTTTGATGGACAGACCGAATTGCAAAACGGGGAATCTTTATTTAATCGTGAAGAAATAACAGAGTGGCTAATGCATAAAGCAGTTCTTCAAGGCGGCGAGCTAACAGCGTGGCCAAAGTTATTACATGGCGATGATGAAATGTTACATTGGGTGCAGGAAACGAAACGATTACATAAAAAAGTAGAAGGGCATTTTCCAGGAGCATCTGAAACGACTTTAGCGAAGTTAAAACTGTTAGGTACAGATTGTGATCATGAAGCGATGACAGGACAGGAAGCTTTTGCTCGTCTTATGCAAGGTTACACGGTTTCCTTAAGAAATTCTTCAATCCGCCCAGATTTAGAAGTGTTACTGAAAGAATTGTTGGAACTAGGAGTAAAACAGTTTGATAGATTCATTCTTACTACAGACGGCTCACATCCTTCATTTTATGAAAATGGAATGACAAACGTAATGATATCAACCGCGATAAAACAAGGAGTGCCAATAATAGATGCCTATCATATGGCAAGCTATAATATCGCTCGTTATTATAATATGGAGCATCTACACGGTTCAATTGCGACAGGTAGAATTGCTAATATAAATATTTTGGAAAGTAAAGAAAACCCGGTTCCAATAAGTGTAATTGCAAAAGGAAAATGGGTGAAGCGTGACGGAATAAACAATAATGAATCAGTACGAATAGAATGGAGTCAATTCAAAGTAACACCATTATTATTAAACTGGTCTATAGAAAAAGAGGATATGATTTTTTCTCAAAAAGTGGGTATACAATTATTAAATAACGTTATAACTAAACCATACACGACTGAAATTGATTTAAACCGTGATGAACTTTCTCTAGATCATGATGAGTGTTTTCTTATGATGATTGCTCGTGACGGTACGTGGCGAGTGAATACAGTTGTCAAAGGCTTTGCTAAAGAATTAGGAGGTCTTGCTAGCTCGTATTCTGGTACCGGAGATATCATTCTTATTGGAAAAAATAAAGAAGATATGCTTATAGCTTTTCATAGAGTAAAAGAGCTTGGCGGGGGAATAGTAATAGCTGAAAAGAATGAAGTATTACACGAAATCGCATTACCATTGCTCGGGATTATGTCTAATTTGAAAATGAATGAATTAATACAGGAAGAGAAACAGATGGTGAAATTACTACAAGAGCGTGGTTACGCGTATGACGATCCGGCATTTACCATTTTGTTCTTTTCTGCGACGCACTTGCCTTTTATACGGGTAACACCTATAGGGCTATATGATGTGAAAAATAGTAGGGTACTGGACTCACCGGTGAATTTGATAAAGCAATGTTAATATGAAAGGCCCTATAAAAGTCCAATTTATAGGGCCTTTCACATTGTTAGCATAAGAATATTGTGAGCCTCAAATAATATAGTATCTAAATTACTTGAGGTGAAACGTAAGTATGAAAAAAATATTGTATATTTTAAGTGTATTTATATTATGTGTATCTATTCAACAAGTTGTACATTCTCAAACAGATGCACCAGAGCTATCTTCTGATTGTCTTGAAAAAAGGGAAATTCGAGATGAGAAGTATGTGAAAAACATTATGAGGGACATTCAATCTACGTTTGATTTAAATATTGATGAACACAGTTTTTGGGAAGTGAGCCAAAGAGACCTGGATGCTGCACATTTAATGTATGGCGGAAGAGAAAATGATTCTTATTATAATTCGCTAACTAAAATTTATGATAGTGGTGGATTTAGAGAGCAGCCTAGTTTATTTGTGGCATTGCAAGAAGCATTTTTACTTTATAAAGAAAAAGATAATATCAATGTAATGAAACACTTAAACCTAGATGTTGAAAAAGGGGAATGGATCGTTATAGAAACGAAAAAGAAGAAAGGGAAAAAAGTGAAATTCAAGCCGTTGCAATGTGAAAAAGATTATATGAAAAAGAGAAATGAGTACCATAATCTAAAATGAAATAACGGAATTTTAAGTGAGGAAAATTTGTTGATAATTGTAAATGAAGTGGTAGAAATTCCTAGTGATTTTGCCATAAAAAAACGTCATTTTTTATTTTTAAAATGACGTTTTTTTATATACTTAAAGCTTTTGCATCGCACTTTCAATCCTCTTCACCAAATCAGCTGACACTTTATGAAAATACCCTAAAACGACCTTTCTAATATCTTCGGAGATAACTTTCAAATCACCAGCTAAATTTTCAGCAAGATGTTCTTTTTCAATCGGTTTTAACTTCGCATAAAATTCGCCAGGCTGCGTAAAGTCATCCTGTTTCGTAATAGAAGTTCTTTCAAGTTTACCTTCAACGTATCTTCCGTCACCGCTCGTAATTTGATTAGCAGGTGTCCAATTTTGCTGTTGGTTAATCGGTAATTTGCGGAATTCAGATCCAATTCTTCTTCTTTGAGAATCACTATAAATGTTAGCGCGTCCTTGCAACATTTTATCATCTGATAGTTCTGCACCGTCTAGTAAATTAGAAGGGGAGAAGGCGACTTTTTCTACTTGCTCCATATAATTTTCAGGATTTTTATTTAATACCATTTTGCCTACTGGTATAAGAGGGTACGACTTTTCATCCCATATTTTTGTATCATCTAAAGGGTCATAAGAAAGATGTTCTTCATCTTTCGGATCCATGAGCTGGACATATAAACCGTATTCTACTGGCTTACCATTTGCAATTGCATCATATAAATCTTTCCCGCTATAATCAGGGTTTTCGGCAGCTAGTTTATTCGCTTCCTCATTAGTAATCATTTGTACACCTTCAAATGGGTACCAATGATACTTTACATACTTGCGGTTACCTTCTGCATTTCTCCAAACATATGTATTTACACTATGTCCTGGGATACGTCGAAGACTTTTGGCCGTACCAACATCAGAGTATAAATGGACAACGAAATGAATGGATTCAGGTGCTCTAGCGACAAAGCTCCAAAATCTATTCGGGTCTAGTAAGTTATTTTTAGGTGAAGGTAATAACGCTTGAATTGTTTCTGGGAAACGCATTGGATCACGAACAGAAAAGACAGGGATGTGGTTACATAAAAGATCGAAAATGCCTTCCTTTGTATAAAATTTTGTAGCAAAACCGCGTACATTTCTTGAAGTGTCAGGTGTTCCTTTCGTACTTACAGCTAATGAAAATCGCACCATAACAGGAACTTTCTCATTAGAACTTTGTAGAAAGCTTAGTGTCGTATGTTCAGACATGGGATAGATTGTTTGAAAATAACCGAACGCACCAAATCCTTTTGCGTGAACAGGTCTTTCTAAAATTTTTTCGTGAATAAATTCTTGTAACGTCTCGTGAAGTACACTATCTTGCTTTAGAACAGGTCCACGTGAACCAACTGTTTGAGAGTGAAGTGTAGCTTGTTCATTACGTTCTCCACTTTCATTAAAGTCTTTCCCTAGTAAAGGTTTCTCCTGTTTATCGTTGTTTTCATCCATCGAAATAGCCTCCAAATCTTTTTTGTCCATTGTTACTAAATATGATTTTATAGCGTTGATTATGAATGACACGCAAAGTTCAAAATAGCTACAGACCGCTAGATGAAAAAAACGAGTATGTAGTGGACCTGTTGGAATAGAAGAAATTATGGAAAAATGAATATCGGGAAGAAAATTACTATTAAAATTTCAATCTTAAAAATGAATTTATACATGACTTTATAGAAAATGAACATAAATAAACAGGGAAAATAACTAGGAGGAATTTAAAATGTCGGATTGGTTTCAATTAGATAAAGAATATATGATGCCTACTTACTGTCGTACGAAGGTTGCGATAGAAAGAGGAGAAGGATGTAAGCTTTATGATGTGGATGGTAAAGAGTATGTAGACTTATTTTCTGGTGTCGGAGTGAATGTATTAGGATATAATCACCCGAAAATCGTGCAAACGACAATGGAACAAGTTACGAAATCGTTGCATCTACCATTTCATTTTTTAAACCCAGTTGCTATTGAATATGCAAAGAAATTAGTCGATTGCTCTTTAAAAAACGGAAAAGTCTTTTTTACAAACTCTGGTACGGAAGCGACAGAAACGACATTAAAATTAATTGATAAATATAGAGCTAATACGGGTGAAGAACGTGAAGGAATTGTAGTGCTGAAGAATAGTTTCCACGGGCGTACGTTAGGAGCACTTCATTTTACGAGACAAGAAAATGTATATCAAAATTTCCCGAAAACATCGATTTCTGTATATGAAGTAGCGCGAGAGAATATAGAGCAATTAGAAGAAACAATTGTTAAAGAAAATCCAATTGCGATTATGCTAGAGCCGGTTTTAGGAAGCGGGGGTATTTATCCTTTATCAGGTGAATATTTACATGGTGTTCAAAACTTATGTGAGAAATATAATGTATTACTTATCGTTGATGAAGTACAAAGTGGTATGGGGAGAACTGGTAAACTATTTGCTTATCAAAATTTTAATATTACACCAGATATTATTCAAATTGGTAAAGGAGCAGGAGGCGGGATACCGCTTGGAGGAATCATTGTAGGTGAAAAGTTATGTGATGTATTTGCACCAGGAGATCACGGCACAACATTTGCTCATTCATCAATGGGAACGGCTTTAGGGCTAACAGTATTAAACACATTGATTGACGATGGTTTAATGCAAGAAGCGTATGAAACGTCACTATATTTACATGATAAATTGCAAGAAATTCAGAAAGAAAATTCGTATTATATTGGGGAAGTACGTCATGCTGGCATGATGTTTGGAATTAGTTTAAATGATACAAATGAAAACGTAAAGAATTTACAAGTAGAGTTAATGGAGAAAGGGATGTTAGTTGACGTTACACAAGGAAATATCATTCGTTTACTTCCTCCATATATAATTACTAGAGAAGAAATTGATGCATTTGTTAAGGAGTTTATTTCTTGTATGCAAAGTTTAGCAGCTACAAGTGTTTAAAAACTTTAATGAAAAATCACCTTATTGTTAATGCAAATAGTAAGAAAATAGTGGTAAAAAAATAAATTTACGTAAAAAAATAAAAAGCTGAAAAAGGTACTCATATAGCGCCTTCTTCAGCTTTTTAAAATACTAAAATTACTTAACTTAGAGAGCATCTCATTGGACAAATAATTAATTATGTGAAACAATAATAACAGATAAGGAGACATTAATTTTCCTTAAGTGCTTCGAATTAATTTATTCAATAAGAGAAGGTGTGCTTAAAGAAGTTAAATTAAATAAGGAGCTGTTTTATTGTATGCAACAAAATAATGATTTAAATTTTGAACCTCAAGACGTTAATATTGTCAATCCTAAACAAGCCAGGAAAGCAGTAATTGCTACTGGTATTGGGAATGCAATGGAGTGGTTTGACTTCGGATTATACGCGTATTTAGCGGTAATTTTAAGTCAATTATTCTTCTCAGGTGTTGATAATAGTGGATTGCAACTTGTACTTACATTCGGTACATTTGCAGCAGCCTTTCTCGTTCGACCAATCGGAGGTGTATTCTTTGGTAGAATAGGAGATAAGTACGGCCGAAAAATCGTGTTAAGTACTACTATTATTTTAATGGCACTTTCTACATTATTCATCGCATTACTACCAACCTATGAACAAATTGGTGTATGGGCACCAATACTACTTTTAGTTGCCCGAATGATTCAAGGCTTCTCTACAGGCGGCGAATATTCAGGTGCAATGGTTTATATCGCAGAATCTTCTCCAGATAAAAAGCGTGGTATACTCGGTAGTGGTCTTGAAATTGGAACACTCTCAGGTTACATTGCTGCATCGGTAATTGTTACCATTTTGACGTTATTGTTAACAGATGAACAAATGCTCAGCTGGGGCTGGCGTATTCCTTTCTTAATAGCTGCACCAATTGGTTTGGTCGGTTTATATTTACGCCGTCATTTAGATGAATCTCCCATCTTTGAAGAGATGGAAAAAGCACAAGAGGAATCTGAAGACAACGAACAATTTTCATTTATGGATATATTAAAATATCACAAAAAAGACTTCTTATTAAGCACAGTAATTGTCGCCTTCTTTAATATTACGAACTATATGATTCTTTCGTATATTCCTTCTTATCTAACTCAAGTACTTAAAGTCAAAGAAACAACTGGCTTATTAATTATTTCTATTACGATGGCACTTATGATTCCACTAGCACTATATTTCGGTAAATTAAGTGATAAAATTGGTAATAAACGCGTCGTGCAAATTGGTTTACTTGGTTTAACAGTATTTGCAATTCCAGCATTTTTACTAATCGGTAACGGACATATTGCAGCTATATTTGCAGGTATTTTCATTTTAGGATTCTTCCTAAGCGTATATGAAGGAACATTACCTTCGTTATTACCATCACTCTTTTTCACCGATGTACGTTATCGAGCGCTTTCGATCTCATTTAATATTTCTGTATCGATATTCGGTGGTACAACGCCGCTCGTATGTTCATACTTAGTTCATGCAACTGGTAACCCGCTTGCACCAGCATTTTATTTAGCAGGTGTTAGTGTTATTGGATTAGTCGTATTTAGTGTATTATTCGTTACAACATCAGGACGTGCGCTAAAAGGTTCATATCCTACAGTAGAATCGAAAAAAGAAGCACACCAAATTGCTAAAGAAGACCCTGAAGAAACACTTTGGTGGCATGAAGAGTCATTAGAAATTGAAGCAGGGAAAAACGCTTCAATTTAAAAAGTAACGTAGAAGTATAAAAAGACTCCTATGAAAATAGGAGTCTTTTTGTTATGTTATTTCTTTCTTTTCTTCAAACTCTTCTGATACATATAAAGCTTATGAACCTCCTCCTTAAATTCCTGAAGTAGCACCATATCCTCACCATTTGAATAACGTACTGTATTATAAGCATCTATAATAATATGACTCTCAATATTTACATTTTCTTCAATATTTATTCTATCTAACCATGCTTCAACAGTTTCTCCTCGTTTTCTATTTAAAGGAGGAGTTAACTTACTTTCAAGTTTGAAAATCTCTTTTCTAATTTCGTTATGTGGTGGTTTGTTTCGTCTCAAACGTTTTTGGCTCATACCTTCTTTATCAGTAATGATAGTAGATTCGAAGACAGGCATATTTGGTAAACTGAATTGTTTTCGTCTTTTTATTATTTTCCAAACGACGTAAATAGCAATGGTTGTACATACTATAATTGTAATGCTAT
This sequence comes from Bacillus cereus group sp. TH152-1LC, assembly GCF_027710505.1. Taxonomy (NCBI): domain Bacteria; kingdom Bacillati; phylum Bacillota; class Bacilli; order Caryophanales; family Bacillaceae; genus Bacillus; species Bacillus cereus group sp. TH152-1LC. Next base: position 88,073 of record NZ_JAQFNK010000014.1, read on the forward strand.
TTATGAGAGTTGGATCAAAATCACGCTGTCCAAATTCCTCCTTAATTTGAGGGTCTTTTAGATTTCCTTTATTCGACCAAAAATCGTCTGTCTCTTTGGATTCAGCTGCTGAAAATAACGGATTGATAGCATATCCGAATCCTAATGCAACTACTTGGACAATATAAGAAAAAATAAGACGTACATAAGGGAATACTAGAATAAGTAAAGCGCTAAATGTTCCAATTGTAATAATAGAAGTAAAACGTAATAACTGCTGATTACGATTGGAACCTGTTAACCAAAATGCAATCATAATGTGTAAGACTAATAGTAACAATTTCCATAATGGTGGAAAAGGTGCATAAAATATAGCTGAAAAGACGAACCATACAATACCACCTAATGACTTTTGAACTGGATATCCAGGACCGACTACATGTACGATAAAGAAGAAAAGCGGTAACATAATTGTGCCAAATAGAGAGAAAGAAAGAAGGATTGAGCAACCGATTATTTGAGTAAGTAACAGTATGACAAATCCTATTGTTCTTTTCTTCATAAATGTATGAATTAGAAATACACCCATATAGCCTGTTGCTAAAAATATAGCAACAGCAACAAGTTCATCTCTTTCCGTTAATAATGAAAGGAGGAGGAGCAGAATAAAGTCATGAACGTGATAGAGCCAAGTTTTCAAGTTGTTCCACCATCCCTTCGTTATTTATGAGAAACGTAGGCTGAGAGAGAAGAGGGAGTTCATTTCTCTGTAAACCAATGTATATCATTGTAGACGATCGTTCTCTTTTTCTCGTTACATAATGAAGAAATCCCTGTTTCGGAAGTAACGTACTATCATCTGAAATACGCGCTAATTCCTCTAAAGATATTCCGTAATGTGTTTGTCCTTCATTTAATGGTAAGTGAAGAGGACCACCTTCAGCTAATGCACTAATGAATAATTCAAATGGTATTTGATGCTTCGTTGCGTATTGGCAAATGTATGTTGCAAATGAAATAAGGTCTTCTATATTATCCTTCCAACCAAACCCGCGATCAGCAGCTAAAGAAAGACAAATCGTCCAACTATAATTTTTTACAGGCTCATATTGCTTCGCCTGTAATGATTGCATTTTAGCAGATGCTTTCCAATGAATAGAACGGAAAGACTCACGTTCATATCGTTTAACTCCAATAATAGATGTTTCATCATTGTAAAAAGAAAAATTCGTTCGGTGAGATCCATTTAAAAGTTGCTGTAGTTCTTGCAAACCTGCTACTTCCTTAGGAGAAGGGTACACAATAATTTCAGTTCGTAATTTATCGAAAATAGGTAAATGTACAGTTAAAAGATGAAAAGGATCTTTCAAAACGCATTCGAACTGTTCAATTTGAAACACACCACGCTTCGTCGCGGTTAATGTTAAATCCCATTTTTGCGCCGAATGAGCAGGTTGTGAAAACGGAAAAGAAAATAACGTTTTTGATATTTGTTCAATTCCTTGATCTTTTTGTGGTAGTAATGACGGATTTAAATGAAAATAACAAACACCGTTAACGAGTGGTATATTTGCTCCATTTTTTAAATGAATGAAAAACTGTCCAGATTCATTAGGGAATAACCGAGTTGTTTGTTTCTCGTTTACCACTTGAAACCTTTTCTCTATATAAGCGACATATTTATAAATGAAAATCGCAAATAAGTAATAGAAGAAAAAGAGAAACATAATAATTCGTTGTGGCATAAAAAATGTAAATAGTATAGCGCCTGGGACAGTTAGTTGAATAATATGGAGTTGGAAAAATAACGGTACCGTTACAACGCGCTGTCCATTCATGCTTGCTCAATCTCCACTGGTACGTCAACTTCTTTTAAAATTCTTTTCATAATTTCATTTTTCGTCGTACGTAATGCGCCTTCCATTGATAGGACGATACGGCGATTCCAAATAGAAGGAACTAAAAATTGTATATCTTCAGGCGTACAATATTCTTTCCCTCGTAAAAATGCTAATGCCTGTACGGCGCGCACTAAAGCAAGTGTGGCACGTGGACTTACACCGTTAGCGATGTAATCATGATTTCTTGTAGCATGAGCAAGTTTAATAATGTAATGTTCTAACGGCTCTGATACGAAAATTTCTTTTACTCGTTTCTGTGCCTCTAAAATGTCTTCTAAAGAAATAACAGACTTGACGCTTTCTAGTGGTACGTCGCTACGAAAACGTCGCATCATTTGTAGTTCATCCTCTGGAGATGGATAACCAATTGAAATTGTCATTAAAAAACGATCAAGCTGTGCATCTGGAAGAGGAAAAGTTCCTTGTGATTCAATTGGATTCTGCGTCGCAATGACAAAGAACGGTTTCGGAAGAGGGGTAGATTGCTTTTCAAGCGTTACTTGTCGTTCTTCCATCGATTCTAATAAACTAGACTGTGTTCTCGGCATAGCGCGGTTAATTTCATCCGCAAGCAAAATATTGGTCATGACTGGTCCAAGTCTTAATTCGAATTCACTCGTTTTCGGATTGAAATATTCAATACCTGTTACATCACTCGGAAGTACATCCGGTGTAAATTGGACGCGAGAAAAATTACCACCAATACTTTTAGAAAGTGTTTTCGCAAGTAACGTTTTCCCCGTACCAGGCACATCCTCAAGCAGTACATGTCCATCAGCAAGCAATGAAACGAGTAATAGATCAATAACATTTTCTTTACCGACAAAAACTGATCCTATGTTTTCTTTCAATTTATTTATCATATGTATCATTCCTTTCAAAATATAAACGGATATTTCTATATTTTAACAAATTATTCAGAAAATTGGTATTATTTTTTAATTCAAAGAAATAAATATCCAATTATTAAATTATACTTGCATATTTTGGAATGTAGTTATAAAATATCGATATACGATGTATCGCATGTCGATATATCACAAAGCGATGTATCGGAGGTGGTTATAATGAATACGAAAGCGAAAAAATATATTCCGTTAACAGAGGCGACATATTACATATTGTTATCACTAGTGAAACCAATGCACGGATACGGAATTATGCAAATGGTAGAAGAAATGACAAATGGGGAAGTAAAGCTCGGTCCAGGTACTTTATACGGGAATACGACAAAGTTACTAAAAGAGAAATTAATAGTTGAAGTGGCTTCTACAGATAGAAAGAAGTGCTATGAATTAACTCCGTTTGGGAAAGAAGTGTTGGAGCTAGAGTACAACAGATTACAGCGTTCGGTTAAAAATGGGAATAGTATATTAGGGGAGTGAATGGAAGATGGAGACAAAAAGGGTATTTAAGTTTTTTACGGCATGGAATTTAGAAAAAGAAGAAGCTTTTTTACGTAAGATGCATCAACAAGGTTGGGCATTACAAAAATACAATTTAATGTATACGTTTAAGAAAACTGAGCCAAAAGATGTAATATATAAAGCTGATTTTAGATTGGCTTATAGAGATTCGAAAGAACAACGACAAGAGTATTTCGAAATATACGAAATGTCAGGTTGGAAATGCGTAACAAGTTTCACAAGCTGGAATTATTTTTGTAAAGAAGTAGAAGAAGTAAATGAATTGCCGGATATTTACTCAGAAAAAGAGACGAGGATACAAAAACTAAATGAGTTATTAGTATTCTTTGTTATTATGTTAGCAACTATATTACCATCAATGTACAATCTTTTTATAAGCCCGATAGAATCAAGAGTGCCAATTTGGGCGAAAGTTATGACAGGTCTTACAAGTTGTATGTGGATATACTTCTTTATAAGACTCACTTGGAAAATTAAGAAATTAAAAAGTGAAATATTATAATAAAAAGTAAAGTTAAAAAGAAGTTGATTTTGTAGGGAGAATATAGAATATCGGAATCAACTTCTTTTGTCTCTATATTATTGTGTTTTTGTTCACTCTTTTTTACATATTAAAAATTTATATAAAGGCGCAAAATTAACTATTATGAAGAACCACACCCGGAAAAATAAATGAAGTGAAAACGATTCATATCGAAAATCAAAAAATAAAAGATGACTAAAAAGCGTGGGGTGTAACTTATAATAAGGAAGAAAAACATTTTTGATTAACATATTAAATGGAAAACCCCCTATAAAAATTCCATAGGGGGGATTAAAAATGTTTAAGAAAAAGATTGATTTTGCGCAGGTTTAATAAATTGCTCCGGGTTTTCAACAAGTCCGCATACAGCGCATTGGACGCGGTAAGTTGGTCCTTGATAGGCCATATGAAAAGCGTTCATCGTTTCATTTGTGTATTCTTCTTCTACTTGACCAGTTTGTGGATTTAACTTGACTGGTTTTACTTGTTGTTCAAGAATATTAAAGCGAGTACGGTTCGTTTTACAGCTTGGACATAGCATTGGTTCCATATGTATACACCTCCATTTGTAGCATTTCTGTAACTCATCAATTTTATGCAAGCAAAAAAACTTTCTCAATATAAATGGGTGTTTAAAGTATTCAAAATTCAGAAAAAATAAAATATAATAAGGGTACGAACTGGTTATGTCCAAACCAAATCTCCTGTTTTATGCCAATAAGCTGGGGGGCCGAGAAATCGGCCTCATTTTTTTGTGCTTATTACTATAGGAAACAAGGTTTTTATGAGACTTTTGTCGAAATTTTAGGGATGGATATAAAGGGGGATATAAAATGAATTTAAAAATGAAGTACATTATTTTATATGTAGAAAAGTTTGAAGAATGTGTAAGATTTTATAAAGATATTTTACAGTTACCTATAAAAGCAGAGCATGGTACATATATTGAGTTTAATACTGGTTCTACAATTTTAGCGATGAATACGAGGCAAGATGTGAAAGAATTAACAGGACTACCACTTACAGAAGGAGAGTTACAATCTTCTCATTTTGAATTGGGATTCGTTGTTGATCATGTACAAGAAACAATCGAACAATTTAGAGAGCAAGGAATTAAGATTTTAGTTGAACCAATTGTGAAACCATGGGGACAAACAATTGCATACATTGCCGATCCAGATGGGAATTATATTGAAATTTGCAGTTCATTAGAATAGAAGGAGAAAACGAGATGGGGTTTCCGAAACTAGAAACAGAACGTTTAGTATTAAGAGAACTAACGCTGTTAGATGCAGAAACGATGTTCCGTTATTTTTCAAAAGAATCTGTTATACGTTATTTCGGAATGGATTCATTCGAGAATATTGAGCAAGCGAAAACGACTATTCAAACGTTTAAAAATCGTTATGAAGAGGGAAGTGTATTTCGTTGGGGAATAGAGAAAAAAGGGACGGGCCAAATAATCGGAACGTGCGGATTTCATTTAATAAACAAACATCATAAGCGAGCTGAAATCGGTTATGAATTAGACGATACATATTGGGGACAAGGGTATGCAACGGAAGCGTTACAGGCAATTTTAACTTACGGATTTGAAACGCTGCAACTGATAAGAATTGCAGCTGTTGTATATGTAGAAAATAAAGCTTCTCAAAAATTATTAAGTAAAGCAGGGTTTCAAGAAGAAGGATTACTTCGAAAACATATGATTCAAAATGAAGTTGCTCATGATACGATTTTATATTCTTTATTAAAAGAAGAGTGGAAGAAATAATGGGTACAAATGAGCTTATAAATATAATGAAGAAACATAAAGAAAATAGGTTCATTCTAGGTATAGATGGTTTAAGTCGATCTGGTAAAACGACATTCGTTGCAAATTTAAAAGAAAATATGAAACAAGAAAGTATTCCGTTCCATATTTTTCATATTGATGATCATATAGTAGAACGTAATAAACGGTATCATACTGGATATGAAGAATGGTATGAGTATTATTATTTACAATGGGATATTGAGTGGCTTCGGCAGAAGTTTTTTCAAAAGTTACAAACTGAAACAAAGCTGACATTACCGTTCTATTATGATGAGACAGACTTAAGTGAAATGAAAAAAGTACAGATCCCTATAGTAGGTGTAATTGTAATGGAAGGTGTTTTTTTACAGCGAAAAGAATGGAGAGATTTCTTTCATTATATGGTGTACTTGGATTGTCCAAGAGAGACAAGATTTCTGCGCGAGAGTGAGGAAACGCAGAAAAACCTTTCAAAGTTTGAGAATAGGTATTGGAAAGCAGAGGATTATTACTTAGAAACGGAATTGCCGAAGGACCGGGCGGATTTAGTCATAGAATGATTAGAAAATAGAAGGTGAACAGAATGAATATTTTATGGGATTTTGATGGGACGTTATTTGATACGTATCCTGCATATACAATGATGCTATCTGAAATATTAGGTGATAGTGTAGATAAACAAGAAATATACAAAAACTTAAAAATATCATACTCTCATGCAATTCAGTATTATAATATTTCATGCGAACAGGAAGAAAAGATTAAAATTTTGAAGGAGAAATTCACTCCAAAAGATATGAAACCTTTTGCAGGTGTTGAAGAGGTTTTGAAATATGCGGATAAAAATGTGATTATGACCCATAAACATAGGGCGGGGGTTATGGAAATTTTAGAATATTACGGCTGGGAGAAATACTTCGTAGACATGGTTACAATTGACGATGGGTTCCCTCGAAAACCGAACGCTTTATCGTATGATCATTTGCATAAAAAGCACAGTATTGATTTAGCTATTGGTGATAGAGAATTAGATTTATTACCTGCAAAAGAATTAGGTATTTCAACATGTATGTTCCAAGGGAATTGTGATGTAGCGGATTATTCTTTATCGCATTACTCAGAATTTTTTAAGGTAGTAATTGATAGAGAGGTTATTTTATAAATCAATTAAATAAAACCTCTACTTTTTGCTTGAAAGTAGAGGTTATTTCCTATGCTTTATAAAAACGATAGAAAATTAATACTTTCTAGTACTTAGGAGGAGATTGGTATAATGATTTGAATTATATAGTTATAGATAAATCTATAAATAAAAAGATTTTTATAAAGCGAGTGATCACATGAGTATTTTCATTTTAGAAGATGATGTCATACAAGCGCAGCAAATGAAGCGGCTAGTTGAAGAGATTTGTGAGGAGTATATGTTGCCTTTTGATTTTATAGAGGTAACTAGTAAAAGTGAAAACATCATTACTAACATTCCTAAGGCGACGTATATCCCAATCTATTTTTTGGATATAGAGATAAAAAGAGAAGAGCGTAAAGGGTTCCAAGTGGCACAAGAGATACGAAAGTATGATACGCAAGGAATTATTGTGTTTGTAACGACGCATTCTGAATTTGCACCTATTTCGTATCAATACATGGTATCAGCTTTAACATTTATTGATAAAGGGTTGCCATATGAAGAGAGGCGTAACGTTTTTGAACAATGTTTACTCCAATATGAAGCGCGTAATAAGCATATCATTCCGTCCGATGACTTTATCGTTGAAAACAGTAATGCGACTGTGCGGGTTCCTTTTCATGAAATTGAATATGTTATGACCGATGAACCACACCGTTTAGCGTTAGTGACGTTAGATCGTATCGTTTATTTTTATGGAACATTAAAGGAGATTGAAATAATAGATGAACGTTTATTTCGCTGTCATCAATCATATATCGTGAATACGAAGCAATTGTCTTTTTACGATGCGAAGCAAAAAATGGTAGTTTTAAAAAGCGGGAAACGTATTCCGGTATCACGTCGTTTAGTGAGTAAAGTACGAAACATGTTAAAGGGTGAGATGTAATGTATATTTATGATTTATTTGCAATACTGCTTACTAGTATAAGCCATACGTTTTTATACATTCAATTAATCCGGTACAATAGATTGTCATATAGAATGTTAATAGCTTTAAGTGCGGTATTCATTATTTTACTTGCTATTGTCGTAACAGTAACGAGATATCCAGAATTGAATAGTACCATTGTGTTGTTTCTAATAAGTTTAGGATTAATGCAAAATGAATTGAAATTTAAGCATAATGTATATTTTGCACTAGTGAGTATGGTGATAATAACGTTAGTGAAAATGTTGCTATTTGATTTAGGAATGAAAATCTTTATGTTAACGCCATTCAATTTATATTTATGGACAGATAGCTTGATTCATCTTACCGTATCGACACTTACTTTTATCGGTATTTTTGTAGCTCGCAAAAGAATCCAAAAAATTGCTCGATATATAGTAGGTAGTCCGCTATACTATGTAACTTATATATTATTAATTGCCGGATTTATTATTGAACTAATCTTAACTCAGCCATCTTCTGCGTTATTAGCACAATTAAATCAACAATACAGTGAAGTAAGTTATATTTCAGCGATTATTATATTTTTATTATTACTAATCATTGTGTTAATAAGCTCACACTTATCGAAAGAAAAGTTACAAGAAGAACACGAGAAACGTTTAGATAAAGAGTTATTAGATTATGTGGAGAAATTAGAGGATATGCACGATGAGCTTGCTAGTTTCCGTCATGATTATATGAATGTATTACTATCGTTAGAGGAGGGCATACGTACAAAAAATGTGAAAGAAATTGAGCAAGTATACTATGACGTGATAGCTCCTACATTAAAAACAATAAATGATAATGAACTTGATATTGCGAAATTATCTCGTATACATATTCCTGAAGTGAGAAGTGTATTAAGGGCGAAAGTTAGCACTGCCCAGCACCAACAAATAAAAGTAATGCTCGATATACCAGAGAACATTGAAAGTGTTTCGATGACGATCATTTCATTTATTCGCATCATTTCAGTTTTAGTAGACAATGCAATTGAAGAAGCAGTACATAGTGAGGAAAAGATGTTGCAAATCGCATTCTTTGAAATGGATTCACGACAATATTTTATCGCGCGTAATAGTTCAAAGAGTGAAGCGATTGATTTGCAAAAAATTTATGAGAAAAACCATTCAAGTAAAGACGGAGCTCGAGGATACGGGTTATTTTCGTTAAAACGGATTATGAATAAAACAAATAACGCGACGTTAGAGACAACTTATGTAAGTCCTTATTTCACACAAACATTCATATTAAAAGAGATGAAATGACCATCTATGATGAAAATGAAACCGAATATGAAAGAACTATATACTTCCTTTACTCGTTTTTATACACTTCAAGTAAGAGGTGAAGCGAGATGAATGGTCTTATTTTTACAACAATGATTAGCTTTGGTTTACCGCTTGTAGCACTTTTATATGCTTTTTGGAAGAAACGCTATATTCCATATATGTTAGGTATATTGGCTTTTGTTGTATCACAAATATTGATCCGCATACCAATACTGAATTATGTAAGTGGAACTAGCACAAATTTTCAAATGTTTTCTATTATGCAGCCTGTACTATTTGTACTTTTGCTTAGTTTATCAGCTGGAATTTTTGAAGAGATAGCTCGTTTTATTGCAATGCGTTATTTTATGAAGCAACGAGATTGGCATTCTGGTTTTTTATTTGGAGCAGGGCATGGTGGTATTGAGGCAGTGTTGATAGTTGGAGTTCCGGTAATATCTCTATTATTGTCACAAACATTCATTCAAAATGGTGACAGTTACTATTTCGGCGGTATGGAGCGTATCGTCGCGATGGTATTGCATATTGGACTGTCCATCATTGTATTGCAAGCTGTCGTCCAAAAGAAATTCCGTTATGTTGTATATGCAATTCTCATCCATGGGACCGCAAATGCATTAGCTGGCATTATATCTCTATATGTACCAGGGAAAAACGGGATCATTATGTCAGAAGTTTCAATAGCAATTTGTGCTTTACTCGTTTTTAGTTATAGTTTTATTTTAAAAAGAAAGGGTGTATGAAAATGAGAAGAATGTTACTTATTATTATAAGTGCTATCGCGGCGTTCGCGCTTGCAGCATGTACCGGTAATAAAGTAAATGAAAGTACATCAAAAAACTTTATTCCGAAGGCGGAAGAAATTGTATCATTTTTAAATGAAGCAAAGTATAAAGGAGTACATGAAAAATTTGATAATAAAATGAAATCAGCCTTATCAGAAGAGCAAATGAAAGAACTTACTCCTATAATTGAAAAAGCTGGTACATTCGAAAAAATTGAGAAAAAATCGATTGAAGAAAAAGATGGTTTATATACTGTTATTCTTGTAGCAAAGTATAGTAAAGAACAACGTACTTTTATCGTAACTTATAACGATAAAGAAGAAATAGCTGGGTTAGTAATTAGGTAGAAGTGTAATGGCAGATAAGGTGGTTGTGTCCACTTTATCTGTATTTTCGTTTTAACCAAATTATGGTTATTCATGCTAATATAAACACATAGCTATAGAGAAGGGGTGTGTTAGTATGAAAACTGAAATAGTTCCTAAAAAGAAGTACAGTATAATAAGCTACATATCTTTACTCATCGGCGTTTTCTGTTTTCTGTTCGTTTTTATAACACCGACAAGGATAGCCAATGCAGGTAATATAGTGGGGGATTATATTACAGTTGCCCTCACAGTTGCAGGTATCATACTTTCTGTCATTACGATGACGAAAAAAAACGAGAAGAAGGGAATTGCTATTCTTTCATTCATACTGTCCTTATCATTCTTTATATTTTGGATCATCGCGATTATTTTAGTTTTGACTGGTCGAGTTAGTTTTGCGCCATAACGCCGAATAAAAAGAGTCCTTCATACGAGAAGGACTCTTTTTATTCGTTGTCTTCCAGTTGATATTCTAAAATATCCCCTGGTTGGCATTCTAACGCTTTACAAATAGCATCTAAAGTTGTAATTCTAATTGCTTTTGCTTTTCCATTTTTTAATATAGAAAGGTTAGCCATTGTAATTCCAACCTTCTCTGAAAGTTCAGTTACACTCATTTTTCTTTTCGCTAACATTACATCAATATTAATTATTATTGCCATGTTATTCACCTCAGACCGTTAAATCATTTTCTGATTTTATATCTATCGCATCTTTTAAAAGTCTTTGGAGAACGGCAGCAAAGACTGCGATAACCATTGAAGCAAAGATAAGGATCATGCCAATTATAATAATACCTGGCGCATCATCTCTCTCTGCTACAAGATAGCAGAGTGGCATACCTAATACATACAATACACCAATTGTAACAGCACATTGTTTTATCTTTTTTAAAGCTCTAACTGATAATTTAGAGAAGGCGTTCCCCTTGTCAATGTAACTTACAAGTTTAAAGGCTTGATAAAGAGCTAAGTAAAAAGGAATCACCGTTGCATATAGATTAATTAAAACAAGATATTTTATATATGCAATATCCGGGTACAATTCCGCTGCGTAATTCCCGATATTAGGAATTAAAAATATACATAAAGCAAAAACAGGAATACCGATAAGGATGATTGCTGTCTTTAAAAAGAGTGTTGATCCTTGTTTCATGTAAAGCACCTCATTTTTAAATTATCTCTTTAATTTAACATGAAATTTATCGTTTAACAATAAATTCTTATTTATTTTAATCAGATTTTTATTGATAAATAAATTTTTTGGGAAGAGAATGATAAGACGTTTTTATAAAATAGGTGTGGCCTCTAGTTATTTGAAAATAAAAAGCTATGATATGTACCGTTGCTTTACTAATAAAAGAAAGTGAATAATGATTGTTAGCTTCATGAAAATTGGGGACTAATAAAACATATATAAATGAATGTAAAACATACGGAGGAACAACAATGTCGAAATTGGGTTTACTGATGAAGAAGATACTGTTAGTAGGAACAATCACACTAAGTATGTTATGTACGGAAAGCATGATGAATTATTACTCGGTGGAAGCGAAAGTGAAAAAAGTAGAACGTCAACCAAAAAATATCATTATAATGGTTATGGACGGAACGAGTTCTTCAGCAACGACATTAGCTCGCTTGTATAAAGGGAAACCACTTGCATTAGATGAAATGGTAACAGGAGGAGTTCGTACATATTCGGCGGAATCAGCAATAACAGACTCAGCCCCAGCAGCTACAGCTTTAGCGACGGGGAATAAATCGAATTCAGGATATGTAGGTGTATTACCTTCTATTGTAAGTTCACCTGGCTTAAAACCAATAAAAGAAGAGGACAAGTTACGGCCAGTTGCCAATGTTTTAGAAGGTGCTAAACGTACTGGTCGCGTAACTGGAATTGTTGCTACAGCTGAAATTCAGCATGCTACTCCGGCCGGGTTCTCTGCTCACCATGTCAACCGCAAGCATTTTGACGTAATTGCGGAGCAACAAGTATATCAAAATATAGATGTCGTATTAGGCGGGGGAAAAGCGGCACTGCTACCTATAAAAAGAAAAGATGGTGAAGATTTAGTAAAGGTGATTCAAGACAAAGGGTACGACTTTGTTGAAACGAAAAATGCATTATTGAACTCTAAATCTAAGAAGATTTGGGGCTCTTTTTCACATCATGCTTTAGCATTTGATATGGATCGTGAAGCAACAAATCCAGAGCAACCGACACTTTCTCAAATGACGGAAAAAGCAATTCAAACGTTATCAAAAGATAAAGATGGTTTCTTTTTATTTGTCGAAGGAAGTAAGCCAGATTGGGCAGCTCATGTGAATGATCCAATTGGGTTGATTAGTGATGTATTGGCATTTGATAAAGCGGTAGCAAAAGCATTACAATTTGCAAAAAATGATGGGAATACACTGCTCATCGCTTTAACTGACCATGGTAACAGCGGTATTTCTATTGGGAATAGGAATACGACAAAAGGTTATAATACTACGCCGGTCTCTGCATACATTGATCCATTAAAAAAAGCGAAAATGACACTTGAAGGGGTAACCCCAAAAATAAATAATGCTTTATCGAATATAGTAGAAGTTGCTTCACTTTACGGTTTAAATAACTTAACTAAAGTTGAAAAAGAAAAATTAAAAGTTGTACAAAAGAAATCGGATATTGGTCCAATACTTACTACATTACTAGCTAACCGTGCAAATATTGGCTTCACAACAGGAGGGCATACAGGTGAGGATGTGTTTTTATATTCTTACGGTCCTCAAAAGCCATATGGTTTGATCCAAAACACAGACATTGCGAAGATGATGGCGAAAGCAATGGGCTTTAACTTAGAAGAAGTAACAAACAAATTATTTGTAGAGAGTGAATCAGCCTTTAAACAAAACGGTGCAACTGTAACAATAGACAAAACGGATGCAGAAAACCGGGTGCTCATAGTAAAACGTAATCATGTAAAAGCTCAATTATTTGTAAATAAAAATATAATTCGTATTAAGAATACAGAATATGAATTAGGTAGTGTAGTTGTAGAAAGTAATGGCAAGTTCTATGTACCAGAAGAAGCAATCCATTTAATCATAAAGCATTCCCGTTAGAAAAATGCCAATTCCTTAGCTAGCGCTTAGAAATTGGCATTTTTGTGTAGCTGAAATTTCATTTGAAAACAAGAGTAAAGAGAATTACAATTTCTAAAATGGACTTCTTGTAAATTTATTTATTATAAGTTTTTCACCCTAAAAAATATTTCTCAACATTTTTGCCCTTTAAAAAGATTGAATATTCGTATTATAACGAATATTATGTTCCTATCGGCAAAAAAAACGATAATTTGCAGACACTGGGGAGGAAGAGCATTGAAAAAGAATAAGAAGTTAAAACCATTATCAGTTTTAGCAACAGCGGCAGTGCTAAGTAGTACGTTTGCATTTGGAAGTCATGCAGCGTATGCTGATACGCCACCATCTCTACCAATTGATGACCATTTAATACCAGAGGAGCGTTTGGCAGAAGCGCTGAAACAAAGGGGAGTAATTGATCAATCTGCATCACAAGCTGAGACATCAAAGGCTGTCGAAAATTATGTTGAGAAAAAGAAAGGCGAAAATCCTGGAAAAGAAATCATGACAGGAGATAACCTTACGCAAGAAGCTTCAGATTTTATGAAAAAAGTAAAAGATGCAAAAATGAAGGAAAATGAACAGGCGCAGCAGCCCGAAGTTGGACCAGTAGCTGGACAAGCTGCAGGATTGAACCCTGGAAAATTAAATGGAAAAGTACCGACTACACCAGCGAAGCAAGCTGAGTACAATGGAGCTGTTCGAAAAGATAAAGTACTTGTTTTACTCGTAGAATTTAGTGATTTTAAGCATAATAATATTGATCAAGAACCAGGGTATATGTATTCTAAGGACTTTAATCGAGAGCATTATCAAAAAATGTTATTTGGAGATGAGCCATTTACATTATTTGATGGATCGAAGATTAATACATTTAAACAGTATTATGAAGAACAATCTGGCGGTAGCTACACAGTGGATGGAACTGTAACAGAATGGCTTACTGTTCCAGGAAAAGCGTCAGATTATGGTGCGGATGCGGGAACTGGTCATGATAACAAAGGTCCTTTAGGGCCACGTGATTTTGTGAAAGAGGCATTAAAAGCAGCTGTAGCAAAAGGTATCAATTTAGCAGATTATGACCAATTTGATCAATACGATCAAGATGGTGATGGAAATAAAAATGAGCCAGATGGGATTATTGACCATTTAATGGTTGTACATGCGGGCGTGGGTCAAGAAGCTGGCGGTGGTAAATTAAAAGATGATGCGATTTGGTCTCATCGTTCAAAACTAGGCTCAAAACCATATGCGATTGATGGTACGAAATCTTCTGTTTCGAACTGGGGCGGCAAGATGGCGGCATACGATTATACAATTGAGCCTGAAGATGGAGCAGTTGGTGTGTTTGCGCATGAGTACGGTCATGATTTAGGATTACCGGATGAATATGATACAAAGTACTCTGGACAAGGTGAACCTGTTGAATCATGGTCTATTATGAGTGGTGGTAGCTGGGCTGGAAAAATTGCAGGAACAGAGCCAACAAGTTTCTCTCCACAAAATAAAGAATTTTTCCAAAAGAATATGCAGGGTAACTGGGCGAATATCGTTGAGGTAGATTACGATAAACTGCGCACAGGAATCGGTACTGCAACATATTTAGATCAAAGTGTTACAAAATCAAAACGACCAGGAATCATTCGAGTTAACTTACCAGACAAAGATATAAAAAATATCGAATCGGCATTTGGTAAGAAGTTTTATTACAGCACAAAAGGAAATGACATTCATACAACACTTGAGACACCGGTATTTGACTTAACGACTGCAAAAGACGCTAAGTTTGATTATAAGGCATTTTATGAACTGGAAGCGAAGTATGATTTCCTTGACGTAAATGCAATCGCAGAAGATGGAACGAAGACGCGAATTGATAGAATGGGCGAAAAAGATGTAAAAGCCGGCGTAGATACAACGGATGGTAAGTGGGTTGATAAATCATACGATTTAAGTCAATTCAAAGGAAAGAAAGTAAAACTACAATTTGAGTATGTAACAGATATTGCAGTAGCTTATAAAGGATTTGCGTTAGACAATGCAGCATTAACTGTAGATGGCAAAGTTGTATTCTCTGATGATGCAGAAGGCCAGCCAGCAATGACGCTAAAAGGATTTACTGTGTCAAACGGATTTGAACAGAAAAAAAATAACTACTATATTGAGTGGCGAAATTATGCTGGATCTGACACGGCGTTACAACATGCACGTGGTCCAGTATTTAATACAGGAATGGTTGTTTGGTATGCGGATCAAAGCTTTACAGATAACTGGGTAGGCGTTCATCCAGGCGAAGGATTCCTTGGGGTAGTAGATTCTCATCCAGAGGCAATCGTAGGAACATTAAACGGACAACCAACTGTGAAGAGCAGTACGCGTTATCAAATTGCCGACGCGGCATTCTCATTTGATCAAACGCCAGCATGGAGAGTAGATTCGCCAACTCGCGGTATCTTTGATTATAAAGGATTACCAGGAGTTGCGAAATTTGATGATTCTAAGCAATACATCAATAGCGTTATTCCAGATGCTGGACGTAAGTTGCCGAAACTAGGATTGAAGTTTGAAGTAGTCGGTCAAGCTGATGACAAGTCTGCAGGTGCAGTTTGGATCCATCGCTAAAATAAAATGAAAAGGAGCTGCCATAAGTCGGTGAAACCTGACTTATGGCAGCTCTTTTCTTCTTGTGAGAAAGAAATTGCTACAGAAATACAAATTGAAAAATCATTTGCCAATTAAAGGGATAAAAAGATGTGCAAAAGTGAAAAAGTTCTCTGTTTTTATATATATTTATTGGAAAAAATATAAGCTTCTTTCATAAATGAAATGCTTTATTTTCCTGATTATATAAGCTATTTTGGACGTAAGTAAATTGTAAGTAATGTGTAAGAAAAAAGAGATTTTTATAATATATAATATTTATTACATCTACTTTTAACACCTGATACTAATAGTATGCTATAATGTGAATTAGCAACATAAAGGAAAGGAATTAGACCAATGACATTAGAAAATACTAAAAATTTAAAAAAACAAGTTGCTCCTTATGAAAAATCAACGATTAAAAAAAGTGTGTGGCAACTTTTTAACACAATCGTACCATTCATTATTTTATGGTACCTTGCTTATAAAAGTTTGTCCGTTTCTTATTTGTTATCAGTAGTTCCATCTCTGTTAGCCGCTGGTTTTATGACACGAATTTTCATTATTTTTCATGATTGTACTCACTATTCATTCTTTAAAAGCCGTCGTACAAATAGAATAGTAGGAACATGCATGGGTGTTTTAACTTTATTCCCATTTGATCAATGGGGGCATGAACATTCTATTCATCACGCTACAAGTGGTAATTTGGATAAGCGAGGTACAGGAGATATTTGGACGCTTACTGTGGATGAATATGCAGCTGCGCCATTTAGACTTCGTTTAGCATATCGCTTATATCGCAATCCATTCGTTATGTTTGGATTAGGGCCGATTTATGTTTTCTTGCTTAAAAATAGATTTAACCGAAAAGGTGCTAGACAGAAAGAACGTATGAATACTTATTTGACGAATATTATAATCGTTGCTTTAGTCGCTATTCTTTGCTGGGCAATTGGATGGCAATCGTTCCTGCTAGTACATGGTACAATATTCTTAATAGCAGGTTCAGTAGGGATTTGGCTGTTTTACGTACAGCACACATTCGAGGATTCTTATTTTGAAGAGGATAAAGATTGGGAATATGTGAAAGCGGCAGTGGAAGGAAGTTCATTTTATAAACTTCCAAAAATCTTACAATTCCTAACTGGTAATATTGGATTCCATCATGTGCACCATTTAAGTCCAAGAGTGCCTAACTATAAACTAGAAGAGGCGCACAATAATACGCTTCCGTTAAAAAATGTACCAACGATTACACTTGCTACAAGCTTGCGTTCACTTCGCTTCCGACTATGGGATGAGAAAAGTAACAATTTTGTTAGCTTTAAAGAATTCAAAAATATAATTAAAAACAATGTTTCTGTTCGAGTGAAATCTGAACTATAATTTTTTGCCTATATTAAACTCCCCTTAATCGTTTTCGATGTAAGGGGAGTTTTTGCTATATATAACTGATATCGAGGGCGTGGGATACTCATATGTAGGTATAAATTTAAGAAGACGGTAATTTTATTATGTAAATAAGGTGGATCATCATAATTTTTATTATTGTGAAGGACATCGTACATATATAATGGAAAGCAGAAGGTAGATGATAGTATTGAATAGAACACATACAACGTAATAAAATAATTCTTTCAAAAGGAAGGGGAAATGAAAGATGTTGAAATTACAAGGAAAATACAATGAAGCGAAAGTATTTACGAATAACGTTGATGAGACTGCGACTGGGCAGATTATTGATCTTTGTAACCAAGAATTCGTAAAGGATAGTCAAATTCGTATTATGCCAGATACACATGCAGGAGCAGGTTGTACGATTGGGACAACAATGACGATACAAGATAAAATTGTTCCTAATCTTGTAGGGGTAGACATTGGGTGTGGGATGGAAGTTGCTGTGATTAATAAGAAAAAAGAAGAAATTAATTTCGATTGCTTAGACGAAACAATTCGTAAATTTGTTCCAAGTGGCTTTCGTATCCGAGATAAAGAACATCGATTCTCAAAAATGATTGATTTTGATGGTGTGAAGGCCCCATATACATTACAACGGGCTCAAAAAAGCATAGGTACTCTTGGAGGGGGAAATCATTTCATTGAATTAAATGAAGATGAAAAAGGGAATGTATATATTGTCATTCATAGTGGTTCTCGTAATTTAGGTAAACAAATAGCAGAATATTACCAAAACTTCGCGTATGAACAACTCATTGATGTTACATCAATGAAAGATGAGATTATTAAGAGATTAACTGAAGAAGGGAGAGCAAAAGAAATACAAGAAACTTTACGTGAAATTCGGAAGCCTAAGATTCGTAAAGAACTAGCTTATTTAGAAGGGCAAGGATTCAAAGATTATATGAATGACATGAATATTGCCCAAAAGTATGCTGCGTTAAATCGTAAAGCAATGATTGATGAAATTGTTACGAAAATGGACTGGAAAATAACGGATCAGTTCACTACAATACATAACTATATTGACATAGAAAATATGATTCTACGAAAAGGTGCTATTTCAGCTCAGAAAGGTGAACGAGTCATTATTCCCATTAACATGAGAGATGGTTCAATTATTGCATTTGGTAAAGGTAATCCAGATTGGAACTTTTCTGGTCCGCACGGGGCAGGACGTATTATGAGTCGTAAGAAGGCTAAAGAATTATTGAGTCTAGAGGAATTTCAAAATACGATGACAGAGGTGTGGACTACATCGGTAGTAGAAAGCACAATTGATGAGGCACCAATGGTATATAAGCCAATGGATGAAATTATCGAAAATACGAAAGAAACAATAGATATAAAGCACATTATTAAGCCATTATATAATTTTAAAGCGAATTAAAAGGGGTAAATAAGCAGCCAGAAAAAACTATTTTTCGCATCTTATGTTCGCAAACAATCTAATCAAGGGAAGTAGTTTCCTTTTATGGCGATGGGATACGAAAAAAAGTCGATTTCCTGTGGAGTTAAGAAATCGACTTTTTTATTTTGTGAAACGAAAGCAATTATTAGCTTAATAGCAAACGATTATTACCGTCTATTTTTCCCAAAGCTCAATTAGACGACCATCAGGATCTTTAATCCAAATAAACTTTCCGAACTCACTAATTTCTTCTTTCTTTTCAAGAGGTACACCAATTTGTTCAAGATGCTGAATAGTCTCATTCATATTATGTACTTGGAAATTTAACATCACTTGCTGTTCTGTTGGAAAATAATTATCATCTTCGGTAAAGAAAGAAAAAATAGTTTCATTTCCTAATTGTGGTTTAATCAAAGTCCCATTCCAATTGTCTATTTCAATTTTCAACACTTCGCTGTACCATTTTTTTATAACATCAATATTTTTAGTTCTCCAAAATATTCCCCCGAAACCTTTTATCATCGTGGATAACCCCTGTCTATTTTTAAATTTTTTTGCATTATATATTCAATATATCAAAACAGTAATAGTAAGGAAAATCATTAACCTATAAACAGTAAGAAATCAGAATAGCTAGTATTGTAGGATTGACTTGTGGAACGATACAGATAACATTCTTCGCATAACCTGGAATTAAAGAAAAAGAGTATAGCAATATGGACTTGTCTTCCCAAAGTAAAGGGAAATGAGTGAAGGAACGACAGAACAAGTGACAATGAAATAAGACCGCACATAAAGTGAAAGCTATGTGCGGTCTTTTATATATAAGTATAATATTACATAGTCTCGCTAATTTTAGTTTCACTACGAGTGTTAGTCGCAATTCTTTTCTTAACTTTAAAGTGATAGTAAGTGTAGCAAAAGATGATAAATGGTACAGTGCAATAGATTCCAAGTCGTTGTTCAGGGATAAAGATAAGACTGATTAATATAATGCCATACAATCCAAAACCAAGAATTGGTACAAGTGGATAAAGTGGTGTTTTAAATTTTAAGTCTTCTAATCTTCCACCGTCTGCTACATAATGTTTACGGAAAAAGAATTGAGAGACACAAATTGACATCCAAACAATGATTGTAATGACGCCAGAAATGGAAATTAACCATAAGTAAACTGTTTCAGCAGCTACAACGCTTGTTAAAAGAGAAAAAGCAGAAATAGAAATTGTCAAAATTAAAGCGTTTAGAGGTATTCCTCGTGATGATAATTTCTTTAAAAAGGCAGGAGCCATTTCATTTTTTGATAATGACCAAAGCATGCGAGTTGCGGCATACAGTCCAGAGTTTGCGACAGAAAGAACAGCAGTAAGAATAACAAAGTTCATAATATCAGCTGCATATGGAATACCGATATTATCAAAAACAGCAACGAACGGGCTCTTTGTGAGTCCTGCTTCTTCCCAAGGAATTAAAGCGACTAGAACAAAGATTGCTAAGACGAAGAAAAACATCGTGCGCCATATAATATTTCTAATAGAACGTGGTAAAGTTTTTGCTGGATCTTCACTTTCACCTGCTGCGATTCCAACAAGTTCTGTACCTTGGAAGGAATAATTGACTGTAACCATTGTTAAGAGGATAGCTGCAAGTCCATTTGGGAATAAACCGCCGTGATTTACAAAATTTGATAATAACGGGGCTGGTTCGTCACCTTTTAAATCAATAAAACCGAACATAGCGGCGCCGCCAAGGATAATAAAAGCTATAATGGCAGATACTTTTATACTTGAAAACCAAAATTCTGTTTCTGCATAACTACGAGCAGATAATGCGTTAATAGTGAAGATTGTAACGCCAAATATTAAACACCAAACCCAGACGGGAATATCAGGAAACCAGCGCTGCATTGTAATGCCGGCAGTTGTAAATTCAAGACCGGTCGTATTCGCCCAGCTTAACCAATATAACCATCCGATCGTAAAGCCAGTTGCGATTGATGAACTTAGTGGCATATTCTTGGAAGGAACCTGAAACAGGCATAGCTACAGCAAGTTCACCAAGACAAAGCATAACGAAATACATTAATAATCCACCAGCCATAAAGGCAAGTACGGATCCACCAGGTCCAGCTTGACTTATAATAAAGCCAGATCCGTTAAATAACCCCGTTCCAATCACACCACCGAGTGCAATCATGAATAAGTGTCTACTTTTCATCGTACGTTTTAATTCATTGTTTGTATTGCTTACTTGCGACATTGTTTTCCTCACTTTCGTAGTTGATAGATTAAAGTTTGATATTTTTCCGTATTGTGGAATGTATTCCGTGATGTGAAATCTTGCTATAATTTTCAGATAATTAAAAAGAAAAGTCAATATTTTTTTGTTTACGCTTTCAAATTATTATTGGCGACATATTTTGTTTTTAGAAAATTGAATAAATAGATTGATTTCATTTTGAATTTTTGTTAAATTGATAGGTAATTGAGCGTACTAACATATTACAAGTCAAGTTGAGGTGAGTTATGGTACAGTCCATTGATCGAGCGATAAGTATTATAAAGTTGTTAAATTCTACTAATGAAAAAGAGTATTGGGCTATTTCTGATATTGCGGACAGAACACATCTTCCAGTTAGTACAGTACATAGATTACTTAATTCTCTAATCGAGCATGGGTTAGTTACGCAAATTTCAGAAACGAAACAGTACAAAATTGGGCCAATGTGGATGGAAATAGGATTACGTCAATTGGAGAAAGTAGATTACAGATCTGTAGCCAGAGAAGTGATGAAACGGTTAGCCTCTGAAGTGGAAGAAAGTGTGTATTTAAACATTCCAAATGGAACGCATTCTATTATCATTGAAAGAATTGATAGCCCTTTAAAAATTCGAGTTATCGATAACTTAGGGGAACAGATTCCACTTTCAATTGGTGCTGCAAATAAAACGATGCTTGCCAATATGAAAACGAATGAAATGGAACATATTGTAGAACATTTACTTTCTTCTTTACCAGAACAAAAGCGTATTCTTTTAGAGCAAATAAAACAAATAAGAAATGAAGGATATGCGGTAAGTTATGGTGAAAAAACAGCAGGGACGGCTTCAGTAGCAGCACCGATTATCGGATTTAATCATAAAGTAGTAGGAGCATTAAGTGTTGGGTTAATTAGTCATCGCATTAATGATGATCGACTATCTTTTCTTATTAGTAAGGTAAAACAAGCAGCTCATGAAATATCAATAAAAATCGGCAGTACATCAGAACTATAATTTTGATAACTGCCGTCATTTTTTATTCATATACTGGAATTCATTTTCATAATGCGGAAAAATAGGGGGATTTATATGTTAAAGTGGCAATCAAAAGAACAATTGATTCAATTATTAAGCGGTCTCGTTGAAATTCCTAGTATTACAGGTACAGAAGCTGAAGTTATATTGCCAGATTTTGTTGTGGCACAATTATCTGATTTACAGTACTTCAAAGAAAACCCGCATCATTTGCAAAAAAATCCGACAGGAGACGGACGATATTTTGTTACAGCCCTCGTAAAGAAAAGCGATAGTACAAAAAATACAGTAATTCTAGTTAGTCACTTTGATGTTGTAGATGTACAAGATTACGGAGTGTGGAAAGAAGATGCATTCAATCCTAAAAAGTTAACGTCTATGTTTTATTCTCATAAAGATGAACTACCAGATCATGTACGTGAGGATATAGAACAAGGAGATTGGTTATTTGGTAGAGGAACAATGGACATGAAATGCGGCCTTGCGTTACAAATGGCGATGATTGAGCAAGCTTGTGAAGGAAGATTTGACGGGAATGTTCTTTTATTAGTTGTTCCAGATGAAGAAGTGAACTCTGTAGGGATGAGAGCTGCTGTTCCAAGGTTACTAGAGTTAGCAAGAGAACATAACTTGGATTATAAAACGGTATTAAATTCAGAGCCTATGTTTTCACGACACCCCGGTGACCAAAATAAGTATATTTATACTGGTACTATTGGTAAAGTGTTACCTGGATTTCTTTGCTACGGAAAAGAGACACATGTAGGTGAACCTTTTGCAGGATTAAATGGGAGTTATATGGCTGCGTTATTAACGGCTGAATTAGAGTTGAACACAGATCTTTGTGATATTGTAGAAGGGGAAGCGAGTCCTCCGCCAACTAATTTACTTCAACGGGATTTAAAGGAGGATTATTCTGTACAAATTCCGCATCGTGCAGTCACATTATTCAATTTGTTTTTATTAGAAAAAACGATGACAGAAGTTGTTTCATTGTTACGTCAAAAAGTAACGAAAGTAGCAGAGAAAATAGAAGAATCATATGAAAAGCAAGCATATCGTTTTTCTAAATATAATCCGTTTATACCCCCTAATATGAAAGTAAATGTTTTAACGTATGAAGAGCTTTTAGTTTATGCAATTGAACAACATGGGCAAGAGAAAATAGATGATATTCAATCTAGCATTATAAAAAATAGAGAAGATAAAGATGATCGTGCGGTAACAATTGATTTAGTAGATAAATTAGCTATTTTATGTAAAGAAAAGGCGCCGATGATTGTACTTTTCTTTGCTCCACCATATTATCCAGCTGTAAGTTCACGCAACAATCCGTTAATTAAAGAAGTAGTTGCAGAAATGGAAAAGTATGCCCACTTTAATCATAACATCACATTTGAAAACCAAAACTATTTTGGAGGAATTTCAGATTTGAGTTATGTGGGCTTACAAAACCCACTAGATTCAATGAGTTCACTTGTAGACAATATGCCATTATGGGATAAAGGTTATTCGATTCCGCTTCAGGAATTAGAAAAGTTTGACGTTCCAGTATTAAATATGGGGCCGGTAGGAAAAGATGCCCATCAATGGACAGAACGTTTAGATGTAAATTACGCATTTGAAACGCTATTAGATATGTTACCGAAATGCATTGAAAAATTACTTATTTCTAATAAAATTCCACAATCAAAGTAGGGAATAAGGAAGGGATAAAACTAAAATCTCAAAAGAAGATATAAATAAAATTATCTCAGTATAACCAAAAGAACGGACAAACTCAAGTATATATGAGTTTGTCCGTTTATCATTTAGTGAAAGCGAGCGAGTATGTAATCCACCATTTTCTAATTAAATTCATAGCTAACGTGATCTCTTATATAGTTTTACTTTTTAGTTTGACCAGATAGTTCAATAGACTTTTGCGTACAACGCTGCATAGCGGAAATAATTGCAGTTCGTAAGCCTTTTTCCTCCAATGTTGCTACAGCCTCTATCGTTGTTCCACCAGGAGAACATACCATATCTTTCAATTCACCTGGATGCATTCCTGTTTCTAGTACCATTTTAGCAGAGCCTAATACAGCTTGAGCTGCGAATTTATATGCTTGGTTTCTTGGCATACCGTCTAGTACAGCAGCATCTGCCATCGCCTCTATAATCATATATACGTATGCTGGTGAAGAACCACTTACTGATGTAACAACATCCATTAATTTTTCACTTACGATCTCTGCTTGACCAAAGCTATTGAAAATGTTTAGCACATCTTCTAAATCTTTTTCTGTCACCATTTCATTTGGGCATAATGCAGACATTCCTTCTCCAACAAGAGCAGGGGTATTAGGCATTACTCGTATAACTTTTAATTTTTTATCAAAAGATTCTTCTGTACTTTTGATGCTTTTTCCAGCAGCAATCGTTACGACGATAACATCGTTTTTGATTACTTCTTTTATTTCGTTAATGATTGATGCGTATAGGTCTGGTTTAATTGATAAAATTAAAATATCAGCATTTTTAGCTACTTTATTGTTGTCAGTAGTTGTAGTGATCCCATACTTTTCGTTAGCGTGTTTTAAATTCGTAGTGTTTAAATCCGAACAAATAACATGATTTGCAGACACTATCTTTTTGTTTAGCATCCCGCCAATGATAGCCATCCCCATATTTCCGCATCCGATGAATCCAATTTGTTTGTCCATAATTACTCAATCTTGCTCCTTTTATAATAAATTATATCATTTTGAAATTGTTATCTTAAAATAACAATAACATCACCATGCAATATAAAGAAACATTCTAAGAGAATATATTCCTTTTTGCAACAGTAAAAGATAAAAATCAATTACATTCAACATTCTGTAAATATATACACTATCATGTAATGTTTTATATTTCTGTATATGAGTTACACTTATATCGATTTGTATTTTCATTCATTAGGGCGAAATTTTCATACAAGTACCATGCCGCTCTATGTATTTTTAAAAATACCACTTGACACCAAATGGAACTATATCGCATAATATAAAAAAATTAAACCGAAAATCGTTGAAGGGAAATAGTACATATGTCTTCTTGCGAAAGAGAGTGGAATTCACCGGCTGAAAGATTCCTCGTATAGAATATATCGAACCTATCCCTGAGTCTTAAATGAAAGTTTAGGCGTTCGCCTGCGTTATAGGCGCCAAGTGGATATCTATGTATATCAATTAAGGTGGTACCGCGGAACAATGACCGTTTCGTCCTTTTTATTTTATTAAGGGCGAAGCGGTCATTTTTATTTTGCTCTTTAATAGGCTAGATGCAGCATTGGTGAGAATAGAAGTCGCTGCAAGCCGAATGAATAAAAGTGAAATTTATAAAAAACTTTGATTTTAGACTTGGGGGATACAAAAGTGAAAAAACAACGAATTGTTGTAAAGATTGGGAGCAGTTCCTTGGCAGATAGTCACGGAGGCATTTCTAAAGAACAACTTTCAGATCACGTTGCCGCATTGGCTCGATTGAAAGAGGAAGGGCATGAAGTTTTGTTAATTACATCTGGGGCTGTCGCTGCAGGTTTTTCTGCTCTAGGGTATCCTAGCAGACCTGTGACAATTAAAGGAAAACAGGCTGCTGCAGCTGTTGGACAAAGTTTGTTAATGCAGGCGTACACGGAGGAATTTCGTAAATATGGCATCGTTACTGCGCAATTATTGCTGACGAGAAGTGATTTTTCTAGAAAAGAACAATATAGTAATGCTTACGCTACTTTAGGAGAGTTACTAAATCGTTCTGCTCTTCCAATCATTAATGAAAATGATTCCATCTCATTAGAGGAGCTGACGTTTGGTGATAACGATATGCTGTCAGCTTTAGTAAGCGGGCTCGTTTCGGCGGATATGCTAATGATTTTTACGGATGTGAACGGTTTATACGACAAAAATCCTCAGAAAAATGCGGATGCGAAAAAGTATTATTTCCTTCCTGAAGTTACAGAAGAAATCGCTTCTCTTGCAGGAGATGCTGGGTCCAAACTTGGGACTGGCGGTATGAAATCAAAAATTGATGCTGCGAAGACGGCACTTTCTCTGGGCGTGAGTGTATTTATCGGAACAGGGCGTGGACAAGAGAAATTTGTAGATGTTTTAAAGGGCAAAGGTGATGGAACGTATGTGGGAAGTGCTCCTCAAAAAGAAATGAAGATGAACAAGCAATGGATCGCTTTGCATTCGCTTGTTAGCGGACAAATTGAAGTAGACGCTGGAGCAGCTACTGCTATCATTCAGCATGGTAAGAGTCTTCTTCCTGCTGGCGTTACAAATGTGTCAGGATTTTTCAAAGTTGGCGATGTCGTAGAAGTTATGACGCAACAAGGGCGCGTCATTGGAAAAGGGCAATGCACATATAGTGCTGAGGAACTAAGAGATGTAAAAGGTATGCAAAGCCAAGAAATTCAAGCAAGAGGCGATAGGCATAATTATGAAGTCATCCATAGAGATTATTGGGTTTCACTTTAAGTATAGTGATGTTAAAAAGGAGGAAATAAAAATGAATGAAGTGTTGTCAAAGGGGAAAAAAGCGAAAGAAATTGCTAGAGAACTTGTACTAAAATCTACAAATCAAAAAAATGAAGCACTTGCTGCTATTGCGGATCAGTTAAGAGTAGAAGTAGCTTATATTTTAGAGGAAAACAAACGGGATTTAGAAGAAGGTAAGGCAAAAGGATTTTCTGATTCACTTCTAGATCGTCTAATGTTGAATGAACAGCGTATTATTGATATGGCAGAGGGGATTAAGCAGTTAATTGAATTACGTGATCCTGTTGGAGAATGTGTAAGTGAATGGGAGCGACCAAATGGATTATTTATTCAGGAGATGCGTGTACCACTTGGTGTTGTTGGGATGATTTACGAGGCTAGGCCGAATGTAACAGTAGATGCTGCTACAATTTGTTTGAAAACAGGAAACGCAGTTATATTACGTGGTAGTTCTTCTGCTATCAATTCTAACAAAGCCATCGTTGCTGTTATTCACCGAGCGCTCAAACAAACAAGCTTGCCTCAAGAAAGTGTACAGCTTATAGAAGATACAACGCGGGATAGCGCAAAGCAGTTGTTTACATTAAATGATTACCTAGATGTTCTTATTCCAAGAGGTGGCAAACAATTAATTGATACTGTAGTGAGGGAAGCGTCTGTTCCAGTACTTGAAACGGGTGCAGGAAATTGTCATATTTTCATTGATGAAACAGCGGATAAGCAAATGGCAGTTGATATTATTATAAATGCAAAAACGCAGCGTCCATCTGTATGTAATGCAATTGAAACGATTATACTTCATGAGAAGTGGGCGCAGCAATTTGGTAGCGAATTGTTTTCATCTTTGAAGGAAAAAGGCGTGGAGTTACGCGGTGATCAAAAAGCACTGGCAATTGATTCTTCAATTGTACTTGCTTCAGAAGAAGATTGGGGTACAGAATTTTTATCACTCACGCTGGCAGTGAAAGTAGTTTCTTCTATAGAAGAAGCGATTCATCACATAAATACGTATGGATCTATGCATTCTGAAGCAATTATTACAGAGGACGAGGAAAACGTCGGTAAATTCTTCACAACTGTTGATGCGGCTGCACTGTATCATAATGCATCAACTCGTTTTACTGATGGATCTGAATTCGGATTCGGCGCAGAAATTGGTATCAGTACACAAAAGCTACACGTAAGGGGACCAATGGGACTTCCTGCATTAACTTCTACAAAATATGTGATTCGTGGAAATGGTCAGGTTCGATAATAATAAAAGACACTCAATTCGCTTGGGTGTCTTTTATTTATTTACCATACAAATAGCCCAACAAGCATAGCGCTTAATAAGGAAACTGCCATCCCGCTAACAAGAAGCTTCCAAACATTTTTACCAATTATGGCTGACTTTTCTCCGCCAAATAATGAATTGTAAGTTCCATAAATCATGCCTACTGTACTAAAGTTAGCAAAAGAAGCTAGAAATGTAGTTGCAACCGCAATCGTATGTGGTTGTAACGACTTTAGATTCGATTTTAAATCCATCATGGCAACAAATTCATTCGTCGTTATTTTGATTCCCATTAATTCAGCTACATACATAGCATCATTACCTGATAAGCCGAGTAAGAAAGCAAAGGGACTAAAGATAATGGAGAAGATTTTTTGTATTGTTAAACCTGTTACGACAAAGCTTAATAGCCCATTTAAACAGGCAGTTAATGCTACATAACCAATTACCATAGCTAAAATAACGATAACCATATTCATCCCGACTAACATACTGTTTGAAATAGTAGAAAAGAAATCCTTTTTTTCATCTTTTGAAGGTGTATATACGACATCTTCTTCTTTCGTAACTTCCACAGGATTTAATACATTGGCCAAAATTAATGCGTTAATACAGTTTAAAGGGATAGCACTGAAAATATATGTTGCCGGAACCATTGATAAATAAGCGCCAAGAATGGATCCGCTAACGCTACTCATACTCATAATTCCAAAGGTTAATAAACGATTTTCTTTTAAAACAGATAATTGATCACGAACAACGGCAAGTGCTTCAGTGTTTCCTAAAAACATCATTTGAATCGAAAAGAAACTTTCTAACTTTGGTAAACGAGAAATCTTTGAAATAACTGCACCTACTTTATCAATAATCCAAGTTAAGATTCCAAAATAAGAAAGAATATCAAAGAACGTGATAACGAAAATGATAGGAAGTAAAGCACTAAAGAAGAAATCAACGGTTTGATTTTCCATAGCGGAAGGAAATGCAAACCGAATACCTTCATTGGCACATGATAGTAGCCAACTGAAAAATGACGCAATTTTATTAATGATAATACTGCCGAGTTTCGTACCTAACATAAACCATGTAATAAAGAGCTCCAATATGATTAGAATCCCGATTGGTCTCCATTTTATTTGTTTTTTATTAGGTGAACATAGGAAAACGAATAAGATTACAATGAAAATCCCTAACATATTTAATATGAAATGCATCTCAACAACTCCTTGAGAGTTATTATTTGTATATAAAAAAGCTCCTATTCTTCCTAATTTAGATTACAACGAAAAGTTATGAAGAATGTAAATTATGTTAGGGATTCATTCATATTATTTTTAAATACTAAAAAGAACTCATAGCAAACAAGCAGGTAGAATTGAAAGTTTTTCAAGTAACGAGTAGAAGAGGGAAACTAATAACTATATCCATTTTTAAATTGTTTAGGTGAAACACCTGTATGTTTTTTAAAGACTTTTGTAAAATGGCTCTGGTCATGGAAATTTAATAGTGTAGAAATTTCGGATATAGAATGTTTTGTGTAGGTCATTAAACTTTTTGATTCATCAATTTTAGCACGCTGTATATATTCGCCTAGTGACATTCCAATTTCTTTTTTGAAAAGGGAAGATAGATAACTAGGATTTAATCCGACTATATGTGCAAGGTGAGATAGTGTAATTTCCTCGTAAAGATGAGTAAATATATAATTTTGACATACGTTTATAGGTTTTGAGTGTTTTTGCATTGTTCCATTCTTTACTCGTTCTGAGAACTCAAGTAAAGCAGTCTCCAAAAATGGAAAAATGGCTTCACTTTTATTTATTTCTTCGAGTTTTTGAATAAATAAATCACTGAGTGTATATGCGATTTCAGGAAATAGTCCACCATCTATAGCTGATCTTGTCGCAAGTGTAATTGCTGCGATGGCAGAGTTTTTCTGGCTGCGCAAGTGACTTGTTTTTGACAACATCCCAAGATCTCCTGATTCAGGTAGACTCCTTAAATTTTTAATTAAATCATCTTTTTTTCCCTGCTTAATACATTCAAATATTTTTCTTTCAGCCTGAGGGTCAATATGAGTTAATGTACTTTGACGTTGCGCCGATATATGTATATCGGGTTGTTCAATTTCAAATTCTGTCTTTTTTATCATTATATTTTTTTGGAGAATATCAGCAATGTCTAATTTTTGTTGATACAACATGTAATATAAAATCATACTTACATTTATAAAATTCAAATTGCTTAAAACGGGGAGGGATTGATAATATTGAACCATTTCCTCCGTGTTTATTTTTAGATGAAGATCGTTTATGAGACCTTTAATGGAGGGTTCTGATAGTTTGGAATAAAGTACGGGTCCAACGATAATGTTCCCACTAAGTTGATCATTCAAGCATAAGTTAATGGAGAAAAAATTTTCAAGAAAAGAAGTCTCTTCTAGTACTGGAAAATTATAAGCGGAATTTTCTTTGAATAGTTGATTACATAACTGCTCTTTTGAAGAATAGAAAGGGTGCTGCTGAAAATTAGGCGAGATTTCAAATGCCAAATCCTCTTTGTTATCAATAAAAAAGATAGGTGTTTTATGTATGTCAAAGACTAACTTACAAATATAATATAGATCTTCTAGTTTGGAGCAATTCATGATTTTAACCTCTATTCTATAAAAAATTAGCCAGTGTGAGTGCGGATAGTCATAAATAATTAACTAAAATTTTTACAAGTATTCTAAAGAATATACCATAATATCTAAAAAATAATAACTATAATAACATTAAGAAAGCGTTTACTTAATTATTTTTTAGGGGGCTATCTATTATGAAAAGAGATATTAAGAGAATTATTTCACAAATGACATTAGAAGAGAAGGCAAGTCTATGTTCTGGATTAGACTTTTGGAATACAAAAGGAATTGAGAGATTAGGGATTCCTTCCATTATGGTAACTGACGGACCACATGGTCTTAGAAAACAAGCAGAGGGAGCAGATCACTTAGGGATTTATAACAGTATCCCATCAACTTGTTTCCCATCGGCAGTAGGGTTAGCAAGTACATGGAATAAAGAGTTAATCAATCAAGTAGGGGTTGCATTAGGAGAAGAATGCCAGGCTGAAAATGTAGGGGTTCTTCTTGGTCCAGGTGCAAATATAAAACGTTCGCCACTATGTGGAAGAAACTTCGAATATTTTTCAGAGGACCCGTATTTATCATCACAAATAGCTACAAACCATGTTAAAGGTGTACAAAGTCAAGGAATTGGAACGTCATTAAAACATTTCGCCGCTAATAACCAGGAGCATCGCAGAATGTCTGTAGATGCAATTGTTGATGAAAGAACATTGCGTGAAATTTATCTTGCTAGTTTTGAAGATGTTATTAAGGAAGCGCAGCCTTGGACAGTAATGAGTGCTTACAACAAAATAAATGGAGAATACGCTTCGGAAAATCCGTATTTATTAAATGATATTTTAAAAGATGAATGGGGATTTGAAGGTTTTGTCGTATCCGATTGGGGCGCAGTAAATGAGCGTGTTGCAAGTTTAGCGAACGGTTTGGAGTTAGAAATGCCTTCAAGCTTTGGGATTGGTGAGAAGAAAATTATTGATGCAGTTAACGGTGGTGAGTTATCTGAAGAAAAGCTTGATCAATCAGTAGAGCGTCTTCTTAACATTATTTTTAAAGCCGTGGATAACCAATTAGAAAAAGTAAGGAAGCGCATCATCAGCTTGCAAGAGAAGTTGCAAGTGAAAGTATGGTGATGTTACAAAATGAAGATTCCATCCTTCCGTTGAAAAAAGAAGGAACAGTAGCAGTTATTGGCGAGTTTGCAAAGCAACCACGTTATCAAGGCGGCGGAAGCTCTCATATTAATCCAACAAAGCTTGAAAGTATTTTTGAAGAAATTGAAATGGTATCAGGTGAAAAAACGAATATTTTATTTGCACAAGGCTATGACCTTGCAAGTGATGATGTGGATGAAAACATGATTAATGAAGCGAAAAGAGTAGCAGAGAGTGCAGATACAGCTGTTCTTTTCGTTGGACTTCCAGATCGTTATGAATCAGAAGGATTTGATCGAAAACATTTACAAATGCCAAAAAATCACGTAATTAATTGAGGCTATCGCTGAAGTACAACATAATATTGTTATAGTCTTAAGTAACGGCGCACCAATTGAAATGCCATGGATAGGCAAAGTAAAAGGAATACTTGAAGGCTATTTAGGCGGGCAAGCGTTAGGCGGAGCGATTGCTGATATATTATTTGGGGACGCGAACCCAAGTGGGAAACTAGCAGAAACATTCCCGAAAGTGTTAAGTGATAACCCATCTTACTTAAACTTCCCTGGTGAAGGTGACAAAGTGGAATATAAAGAAGGTGTGTTCGTGGGCTATCGTTATTACGATAAGAAAAAGATTGAACCATTGTTCCCATTTGGGTTTGGATTAAGCTATACGAATTTTGAATATAGTAATCTTTCAATCGATAAGAAAGAAATAAAAGATACGGATACGGTTTCTGTTCGTGTAAACGTGAAAAATACTGGTAGTATAGCAGGGAAAGAAATTGTTCAGCTGTATATAAAAGATGTTGAAAGCAGTATGATTCGTCCTGAAAAAGAATTAAAAGGGTTTGAAAAAGTAGAATTGCAACCGGGAGAAGAAAAAACGGTTAGTTTTATTCTAAATAAAAGATCATTTGCTTATTACAATGTTGAATGGAAGGACTGGCAAGTTGAAACTGGTGAATTCGAAATTTTAGTAGGGAAATCTTCAAAAGAGATTGTTTTACATGATCGCATTTTTGTTCAATCAACAACTATAATTCAAAAACCTGTCCATCGTAATACGTTACTAGGGGAAATATTTATGGACCCAATCTTAGCGCCAATCGCAAAAGAACTAATGGAGAAAGCATTAAAAGATAGCCAGTTTAGTAGTATGGCTGAAGGGGATAGTGATGCCTCTGAAATGATGGAGGCTATGCTGAACTATATGCCGTTACGAGCGTTAGTGAACTTTAGCGCCGGTGCTTTTACAGAAGAAATGTTAGGTGAAATCATTGGGCTATTAAACGATGTGCAAATGAATCAATAAGTAACGTAAAAAAACGCAGTTTGCAACTAAACTGCGTTTTTTCCGTTCTATAAATTTTTGGAATTCTAAAAAAATAGAAGGTATAATTCTATAAATATAGAATCTAATACGTAGTAAAATAAGGAGGCGATAAAATGGAAGTCTTTCACGTAACGAGTAGAAAGAGGGAAACGTACAATGTTCAAATAAAGTATTCGATACTTTTCGAATGTGCACTAGGTATTGCGGCAATTACTCATAAAAGGTTAATCGATACTCTTGAAAAGAGTCAAAATGAATGGGAAGAAATTAAGGAATCATTAACAGAAGAAATGAGAGAGCACCTACAGTTTGTAGAAGAACATAATACGTGGAAAGCATTGCTTCAGTTATTGTATGAAGGAGAGTTTCAGGATCTATCACAGTTTCATGCTACAATCGATTCGCTTTCAGAAGAAGATTTGAAGTATATATGTTTACCGTTTTTAGGCGAGAAGTATGAAGAGAAAAGACATTTAGCAGCAAGTGGAGATGTAACTGCAACACATGAACTAATGGAACTGACAAATGATCATCAGTTTTTCTCCGCGTATATTCGTTTTATATGTGATGTTCATGTACAAGTGCTGAAATCCCATTTAATCGCTGTTATGACAGGATGGTATGAGAGTGTTATTCAGAAAGAGGAAGAGCAAATACTATCTATATTAAAACGAGATTATGAAGCGAAAAATGAAATGAATAAAAAGATGAAACCAGAGGAGTTTGTCGAGTGGGCGACCGGTGGTGTGAACTATATGCCAGAGCCAAGTGTTCATTACGTACTTCTTATCCCGCAAATGATATACAGACCGTGGAATATTGAGGCGGATATTGAAGATACGAAAGTATTTCATTACTCAGTCGCAAACGAAAGTATCCATCCTGAAGATCTGTATGAACCGAATTATTTTTTAGTTCAAAAACATAAAGCACTTGGGGATGAAGCGAGATTACGCATTGTAAAAATGTTGTTCGAAAAAGAACGAACATTGCAGGAAATTACAGAAAGACTGCAACTCGGTAAATCGACTGTACACCATCATTTGAAATTGTTGCGTGCAGCGAAGTTAGTTGATATACATGACGGGAGATATGTATTAAGAAAGAAAGCAGTACAGTCGTTAGCGAAAGAATTAGATGCGTTTTTAAATAGATAATATGCAACTAGAATGTACATAAAGGGAGGAATTTAAGAGAAAAGTTGGTGTATGAAATTGAAAAATGTGTTGAAAAATCGTTCGTTTTTTTTCATGTGGATTGGTAGCGCGATTTCAGAATTGGGCGGGGCTTTTGGAACGTTATGTAATTCAATTCTTGTTTACGAATTAACAGGGTCAAAAACAGCATTAAGTAGTATGTGGTTACTATATTTTATCCCA
Source organism: Bacillus cereus group sp. TH152-1LC (assembly GCF_027710505.1). NCBI lineage: Bacteria > Bacillati > Bacillota > Bacilli > Caryophanales > Bacillaceae > Bacillus > Bacillus cereus group sp. TH152-1LC. The sequence continues at coordinate 122,510 of NZ_JAQFNK010000014.1, forward strand.
TCGCTCATACTGCAACTTATAAGTGGTCCATTTATTGATAAATGGAGCCGGAAGTGGATTATGATATTTTCGCAATGGGTACGAGCTTCGGCTTTCTTACTACCGTTAGTGATGTTACTTACTAGTAGTATAGAAGTTTGGCATGTGTATGTCGTACAAATTATAATCGGGCTTATTACGCCGCTGTATACACCTGCAAGTCAAGCGATTACACCGAGCATTGTAAGTGAAGAACAACTTCAAGACGCAAATGCATATATTGATGGGATGGCTCGACTTATGATGTTTCTTGGACCAATATTAGGCGGAGTGGCCATTCATTTGATGGGAGTAGAACTTACACTATCTTTCGTATGTATTTGTCTATTTGTTAGTGGCACTTTTTTACTTTATATAAAAGAAAAGAGAACAACACAATCCATTCGGAAAACGTGGCTAGAACAGTTTCTTCACGGTTTTACATATTTTTTCACAAAACCAGTTATCGTTTGGCTCGGTGTCTTTCTTACTTTCGTGCAATTTGGGGTGGGGGTAACGCTGGTTACAAACCTTCCTTATATAAAAGATGAGCTGTCATCAGGGTATGCGGAGTTTGGTTATTTTATGGCTGGTTTCCCGTTTGGCTATGTAATTGGATCTATACTAGTCGGAAAAGTAACATATAAAAGCCGGCGTATACTTATGCTTGGTGGATTGTTTATAGGAGGACTCACATACATTTCTCTAGGGTTCAATCATAGTATAGTAATTGCGGTGTTCATTGAAGTAGTTGCAGGCATTTGTATTTCATTTTTCAATGTTCATAACACAACAATTTGCCAACAAACAGTACCAAACAATATGATAGGACAAATATTTTCAGTGCGTTTATTTTTCATACGATCCGCTATGCCGTTAGGTGTGTTATTAGGAGGCATACTAAGTGAAGTGTGGGGAATAAGAGCACTATACTTTATTATCGGTGCGATTATATGTGTTACTTCTTTAATAGGATTATTCCTTCCATATTTCAAATTTTTAGATGAAGCTGTTGAAGAGAAAACAGCATAATTCAAACAATTAAAACTTTTTAATTGAAAATAATTATCATAATCAACTATAATAGAAGAATACTAGTATTCGTATTAAAAAGAGGGAGTGGAATATATGTTTATCGAAACGAAAACATTTACAGTAAAAGAAGGTACATCAAATATAGTTGTAGAACGTTTCACTGGAGAAGGTATTATTGAAAAATTTGAAGGATTCATCGACTTAAGTGTTCTTGTGAAAAAAGTAAGACGCGGAGATGAAGAAGTTGTCGTTATGATTCGCTGGGAATCTGAAGAAGCATGGAAAAACTGGGAAACAAGTGAAGAACATTTAGCAGGGCATAGAGCGAGTCGTGGTAAACCAAAACCAGATCATATCATTAACGTTGATCACGCAGTTTATTATGTAAAATCATCGAAAGCGGCTTATCAACAGTCGTAATATATATGTAAAGGTAGAGGATATTTGTTTAGTAATAAACAAATATCCTCTTTTTTTGATTTATAGTAAAATATGGATGTGATATATGTTTTATTGTTTCGTTATAAATGGAGGTAAATGAAGTGAAAAAAATGTTACGAATGGCAACTTTAGCGACGATATTGTTATCAGCGTGTAGTAATAATAATGTGAAAGAAGAAGTATCTAACAACGAGGAAGTAAAACGTGAAAGTAGTGCAAAAATAGTAGAGAGGAAGGAGTATATCATTATTGATAAGAAGTATAATGATATATTTCTAAAAGATGCTAATTCAAATAAAGAAGATAGTGTGAAAGTAAGTTTAAATGATTTAAATCCAACAAAATGGGAAGCACCTGTAAGAAACGGTATTCCAGATATAGGTGATCATATTTCTTTAGAAAAAGAAGAGGGTAAATATACACCTACATTAGTAAAAGATCTTGTTGGTGAAATAAAGTATGATGGTACAATTAAATATAAAATTTTAGAAGCAACTAATAAATCAGTAAAGTGGCTTCCACTAAATAAAGAGAACGATGGTGGGGGTGTTCTACCAGAGATGGTAAAAGTAGTGAATGCTTCAAAAATAAAAGCTGGAGATATTGTTACAATTCAAGATAAAACAAAAAGCAGTAAAGACGCAATTGTATATGAACTGACAATCGTTGAATAAGTATGTAGAAGATTATAAGAAAAGTACAATATATTTAGGTGAGGAATAACTCCATAATAATATGTTTGGAGGTTACAAATGTTAGAAGCACAGACATCTATTAAACATGAACAACATAAAAAATTAGTGCAAACAATAGTAGCTGAAATCTTATCAATAGATAAGGTAACTGGATGTATGCTTATCGGATCTGTCGCAAGAGGTGATGCATATCCTGATTCGGATTTAGACTTATATATTCTTTTAGAGGACGGACAAAAGAAGAAATTTCATTCTGAAATGAGACAAGAAATTTTAGTTGAATATAAGTATGCAGACGTTAATCAAATACTAGTAAACTTTAAAAATAATCCGATGGAACTATACTCATTTTTAGAAGGGGAAGTTTTATTTGATACAAGCGGTGAGTTAAAAAAGTTAAAGGAAATAGCTACATATGAATTTGAAAACTATCGTGTTTCTAGCGGCAAAGTGAAAGGTATTTCTCACTGGTTACATAGTTCGCTCATTAAAATTCAGTCTGCTTTGAAAGCAAATGATGAGCTAAAGGCTTCATACATCGTTCATACGTCAATTTGGACATTGCTAGAAGGGATATGGGCTATGAATAACAAGCCTACACCGCCAGCGGGATCTGTTTTAAGGTATATTCAAGAGTTGCCTAATAAACCAATCCATTTGGAGGCATTACTTCATAAATTATTTTTAGGGGATACGACAGAACGTATTGAGTCGGCAATCGTGTTAATGGAGTGGATGTTACATAATTTGAAAAGTAACTAATGTGGCTATTTTATATCGGTACATTCATATTTCACGTCGAATGGTTCATGTAATTGCATTCATAAAAAAATCGTTCTAGGCTACAGAAAAAAGTATTAGACTATAAAGCATAGTCTTAGATGGAACGCTTGAATATCTTTCCCTACATATTTAAGTATTATGGAAATGAGTCTACATACCCTGTGTTTAAAAGGAGATGAGTGAATGAAGTTAAATCATTTGAATCTATGTGTTGATGATTTATCAGAAGCGAGAGATTTCTTTGAAACATTTTTTGATTTTCAATTTTTAGAGCAAAAGGGAAAGGCACTAGTAGTAATGAGTGATGAAAGTGGATTTATACTTGTACTAAGTGATCCAAAAGCATTTAAAGGAAATATGGAAGTGATGTATCCAGAAGCTTTTCATATTGGTTTTTTAGTGGATACTTCAAATGAAGTTGATCAAACATATAATCGTTTACTATCTGGCGGCATTGAAATAGAAAAGGCACCGTATTCTATGAGAGGTAGTAGTTACGGTTTTTATTTTACAATGTTTAACGGATTGTTAATTGAGGTGTCCTGCCTTGACTATAAACAGGGTAAGAAAATTCAATAGCAACCAACAAGAGTAATTGTTTAATGTTGTAAATATAGCCCCTTATCCAGTTTGGAAGGGGCTTGATTATTTTAAGGAACATAAAAGTAAAAATAAACGAATTTTATTCAGGAAAAGGACTTGTGAGACAGCCTTTTTATTAATCTATCTGAATCTCAAATTCAATTACAGCTTGATCTTTCCTAAACGGTATATTAAGTTCTTTAAATCGTAAGCTTATTCCAGACAAATTATCAGGAAGGGCAGGAGATATAACGAAATGATGACTAAAATGTCCATCAGTGCCGCCACCACCTTCTGGCCAGCAATCATATGTATCATCTATTGATAATTGGAAGAAACTATGAGGCTTATTTTCATTAAAAACTTCATCAGTGGAATCCCAATCACTATATAAATAAACTACACTAGCATTTGCATATTGCCGAATAAAAGTTACGGTATACATAATGCCTTCATGTTCATGTGTTTTAAAAACCGGTATATGTTTTTGGAATGTAGTTGGTTCAACGCGAGGTTTAAATTCACCTTCGTCCATCATAGAAGAAAATAGTGAATTTAAATAATCCGGATAAAATCCGTATTGCTTTGCCCATTTGTAAATGGCTTCATCATGTGGAAATCCTGGATCACCACCTGAAAGTTCTTTCCGTTCTTTTAATAGGGCACAAATTTTTTCATCGATCGTATATAATCTTTCATCGTAATAATCAGTAGGGCGTTCAAAAGTCATACGTTGCATAATCATTCCTCCTTTTCTTTATTTTAACAAAAAAAGAAAGGACGATACATTTTTAAATGTAAATATTAATTGTAAATCTAAGATCATTCATAACTCAAATATGGTAGATTTAAAATGAAGTTTGATAACAAGGTCTATTTTGCAGAGGAATTGCTTATGTATAAAATAATAATAATGTATGAATCAAGCAGGTTTCCCATATGGTAAAGTACGAAACTATTATAAGTAGTACAGTGATATGAATAGGAGGTTATCGCTATGACAGCTGTATTTAAAGATATGGCATTCCAGCTAAAAACGGAGCGACTCGACCTGAATATGTGGGAAGAATCTGATGCGGTCTGGTTGAGAAAGTTAATTGGTGAACGTGGTGTGGACATGCCAACCATTGAATCTGTTCGTAGCCATCTTATCGAAATGCGCAAGAAAGCAGCTGAAAATGGTATTTCTCTTCTTACTATTCGTAGGAGAGAAGAAGGGGATTTCATCGGATACTGTGGCTTAATCATCGGTCGGTCCACGCTTGAAGAACCGGAAATTGCATACGAGTTGTTCCAAAGTGCTCATCGTAATGGTTATGCGACAGAGGCTGCATCAGCAGTGCTTGAGGCTGCGATTGCTACGGGTCGTCATAGACTTTGGTCTACTGTAGGGGCTTGGAATACGGCGTCTTTTCGGGTATTAGAAAAGATAGGGTTTAAGCGGCATCACAGTACGTGGGGGGAGCGCGGCGAGATTGTATGGAACGTACGTGATCTGTAGAAATCTGATCAAATTCGGAACGATAAAAAATATACAAGAAAGCCCATATGTTAGATTACTAAGTAATCTAACATATGGGCTTTTCTTTATAGAAAATATTGATTTTGTTTATATTTTAGCTTAATTTTTTACATCTTCAAATAATTGAAGTGCCTCTTTCACATTCAATCCATTCTTCACAATACCATGAATCGCTTGAATCATCGCAGCAGGATGTTCAGATTGCCATATATTCCGGCCCATATCTACGCCGATTGCACCTTCTTGCAGTGCATTGTACGTAATGTTTAATGCGTCTTCAATTGAATCTAGTTTTGGTCCACCAGCGATTACGACTGGAGCAGGGCAAGTACTTGTAATTTTTTCGAATCCCTCGCAGTAATACGTTTTAATAATGTCAGCTCCCATTTCAACACATACGCGGGAAGCGAGTGCAAGAAAGCGAGCTTCGCGTTTTTGTAATTCTTTCGCAACGGCAGTAATACCGAGTACTGGTAGACCGTAGTCGTGAGCTTCTGAAACTACATTTGCGAGATTTGATACCGTTTGTGTTTCATAGTCTGATCCGACAAAAACAGAAACGCCGACACCTATTGCATTTTGTTTTACTGCTTCTTTGACAGGTGTAACAATTGTTTCATTCGCTAAATCTTTGCCGACGACAGTAGCTCCGCCTGATACACGCATAACCATCGGTGTGCTGCAGTTTTCAGGAATACAGGAGCTAAGTACACCGCGCGTTAAAAAGAGGGAATCTGTATAAGGAAGTAAGTTTTTAACTGTTTCAAGTGGTTGTTCTAGCCCGTGAATTGGTCCTAAAAAGTAGCCGTGATCTATTGCTAACATAACCGCTCTGCCATCAGGTAAAATTGTATTTAATCGATTTTTAAATCCCCAAGTCATGTGAAATCACTCCTTCGTTAATGTTGGATTTTCCGTTTGTACCGTATCTTTATTTGGTAAATGTGGTGACTTAATAAAAACTGCTTTAAAAGGTTTATCGGAATGGTTAATTAAATAGTGAGATTCATGAGGGCGAACTTGCAGGACATCACCTTGTTTAATTGGAACTCTTTCGTTATTCACATAGAAATCTATTTCACCTTCTAAAGCATAAAAGACTTCCTCACATGTTGTATGATAGTGGTTTTGAAACTCTTGCCCAGGCTGGATGACAACAAGGCCAAGATCAATGTTCGGACCTTGTATTAAATATTTCGGCCCGTTATCACCGAAGCGATAGGAGAAATCATTTTCATTCGCTTTTAACATACATTTCACTCCTTTATGTAAGGTGTTACAGAGCACCAGGCGCAATCCACATATGTGAGGTGAGCCCTTTATCAGCTAAGGCGAGTTGACTGTCATACACAGTTTTCCATGTTTCATAGAAGTCTTTATATAGTTCATGATTTTCAGTAATTGGCTCGAATGTGTGCTCCCATTGTACAAACTGTTCAGCAGTTTCTTCCATAGATGAATATATGCCAGCGCCAACTCCAGCAGCAATCGCAGTTCCTAAAGCAGCTGCTTCTTTCACAACCGGTACTTTAACAGGGATACCGAGTACGTCAGATAAAATTTGTGGCCATAGTTTTCCTTTAGCAGCACCGCCAGCAAAAACGACTTCAGAAGGGAATGTCCCTGTGAGATTTTCTATTAATTTTAAGTTACCAAGTGTAACGAAGGCAGCATTTTCCTCAATAGCACGGAACAGTTCTTTTTTTCCGCATTTGTCAGCGTCTAAACTTAAATTTAAAAAAGAAGGTGCGGCATGACGCCAAGAAATGTAGTTCATAACGTTGGAAAAGGTAGGGATAATACCATGTGAACCGACAGGTACGTCTTTCGCTTGTTCTTCTAATAATTCATAAGCATCTACACCGAGTTTGTCAGCAAGTTTCTTTTCCTCTTGGCAAAAAGCGTCTCGAAACCAGCGCATAACAAGGCCAGGGAAAAAGGCAATTGTTTCATATTGCCATAGGTTCGGAACGACGTGACAATTTACCCGAATTGCAGCTTGTGGATCTATTATCGGCGCTGTAATATTCACTTCTTGTTGCCAAAAACTACCGCCGCATATTAATGTTTGATTAGGCTTCACGACTCCAGTTCCGAGCGATGCCATTTGAGCATCTCCACCCCCAGCGACGACAGGAATTCCTTCACGTAATCCAGTTAATGTGGCACACTCTTTCGTAACGTTGCCGATAACGGTACCAGCTTCATTTACTGTTGGTGAAAATGGCAATGTTAAACCACATTCTTTAGCGACATCGTTATCCCACACTCTATTTTGTAAGTCAAAAATACCGGACGTACATCCGTTTGAGGGATCGATTTGCAGTATGCCGCTTAATTTATATAAAATCCAATCGTTTAACATCGTAAAAGAATGAATATTGCTATAGACGTCTGGTTCATGTTTTTTAATCCAAAGTAGGCGGGGGAAAGCACCTAGTGAAAAAGTTTGACCAGATCTTGTATATAAATCTTCTTCAAGATGTGACCTGATTTCTTTTAATTCACTAACTTCATCGGATGCGCGCCCATCAACATTTGCGCAAGCCCATATTTCTTGCCCATCTTTATCATATAAAACAAAACCTTCTCGCATACTAGTAGCGCTAATAGCTTGAATAGAAGAGGGAGAGACATTACTTCTTTGCAGAACTTCTTTCGTACATTGTTGTACAAGTTGCCAGTTTTCAATGACATCAAAATTCATAGAGCCTGGGTAACTAGGATCCGTTTTATGAATCCATTCTTTTTGACTTACCGCAATTTGATTACCTAGTAAATCAAAAAGAACAGCTCGAATGCTTCCTGTACCAGCATCAAAAGCTAATAAATGAGACATTAACAATCACCATCCTTTCGTAATAAGGAGAGGGCCGTTTCCTCATCGGTAATTAATGTATGAATGAATTTTCCTTTTAAGGCACCATAAATTGCATCTATCTTTTCTGTACCTCCAGCAACACCAATGACATGCTTCATTTTGCGAAGGATAGAGAGCGGTGTACCAATAAGGCGGTTGTGATGTGGGAGCTTTAATAAATCACCATTCGTATTGTAAAACTGCCCTAAAATATCACCAGCTCCGTTTTGACTACGAATATATGTCATCTCACGTAGTGTTAACTTTTCTTCCTTTACAATCGTAGCGTCTTGAGATAGTCCTCCAATACCGACAACGGCCGTATGTGCAAGTGAAGCGACATGAAGCATATCCTTTACACTCGGTTCTGATAAAATACTTTGTGCCATTTTTGTTGTAGATGCTAGAAACGGAGTAGGAATAATGTGAAGATCGCCTTGCATGTATTGTAAATAGTTTTGTTTTCTCGGGAGATAGTGATTTACTCCGCCAGTTAGCGTTACGATTGAAAGATTAATGGAACTTTCAAAATGAATATTTTCTAGCATTTTGCTAATCGTTTCACCCCACCCAATGCCGAGTAAATCGCCTTGTTGGAGCTGAGTTTCTAAATACTGTGCAGCAGCTTTTCCGAGAGAAGCATGATAATTGTCTATTGGAGTAGGGATAATAAAAGCATCTTTTAAGTGGAATTTTTTCATTAGGTCACGTTCAATACTTAAACAGTGCAAACCAGTACCTTTTACGTGAAATGTAACGATACCTTCACTGCGTGCCTTATCTAATAACCGGACGACTTTATTTCTAGAAATATGAAGAAGTGAAGCGATCTCCTGTTGTGTTAATTGATCTTTATAATAGTACCAAGCTACTTTAGTTAATAAATTCTCTTCAAAGTTCAGCTGTGTCATACTCGTCATCCCTTTCAACAATTGACCAATGCTTAAACATATGTGCCGTATATTTTGTTTATTCCAGTTGAAACGATTAATAGTCTGATGAAAAAAGGAATATACAATGCTACAAAACAAGTAGAACAAATAATCATTTTCTCAAAAAATGTTCTGTATAAAGGCAGGTGACATCATGTGGATAACGTACCTTTATTACAAGTAAAGGAAATGAGTAAGGCGTTTTCAAATCAACTTGTACTAAAAGAAGTAAACTTACAAGTAGAGCGTGGTGAGATATACGCTTTAGTTGGGGGAAATGGTGCTGGAAAATCAACATTAATGAAAATATTAACGGGGTTATATTCGTATGATAGTGGAGAAATGTATGTAAAAGGAATGAGGAAACAGTTTGCAAATCCGAAAGAAGCACACAGAGAAGGGGTTTACTTAATACCACAAGAACCACTCATTTTTCCGCATATGACCATTGAAGAAAATATATGTATCGGACTGAAAAGGAAGAAAAAGGAATTAAAAGTAAAGATTCAGCAATTAATTGACAGTTTAGGATGGGATATTGACCTTAATGAACTAGGAGGATCACTATCCATTGCGCAGCAACAGTTAGTAGAAATCGTAAGAGGATTAATACGAGAAGCCGAGATTCTTATTTTAGATGAGCCAACATCGACATTAACAACTCACGAAATTAAGAGTCTTTTTGTGCTGATGAAAAATTTACAAGAAAAAGGAATTGGGATGATATATATTACGCATCGCTTTCCAGAAATCTTTGAAATTGCCAACAAAGTAGCGATTTTACGTGATGGAATGATTATAAGCCAAGGGGATGTATGTAACTATACATATGACATGCTAATGGAGGGGTTATTGCCGCAAGGGTATAAACAAGAAGAGAAACGAGAAACAGTGCAAGAGACAAAAGAAACGAAAAAAATATTAGAAGTAACTGATGTAACGAGTCACGCTTTCGAAAATATATCATTCACTGTACATGCTGGTGAAATTGTAGGTATTGCGGGCATTGTTGGATCGGGCAGAACTGAATTAGCAGAATCGATATTAGGATTAAAATCTATAAAATCAGGTTCTATTTTATTAGAAGGAAAATCAATTGATGCATGTTCTTTGCATAAAAGACTAAGAGAAGGACTTGTTTATGTGCCAGAGGATAGAGCAAGAAATGGTATTTTCTCAATTGCATCGGTTAAAGAAAATATGACTGCAGCAAGTTTACATCGGAATTGTCGCTTTTTCATTAACCAAGAAAAAGAAAGCGCTTTAGTAGAGTCGTATATAGAACAGTTTCGAATTGTTGTACGAAGCATGGATGAAGTACTAGCATCTTTATCAGGAGGTAATCAGCAAAAAGTCGTACTTGCAAAATATCTTGCGTGTAATCCGAAAATTATTATTCTTGATGAACCGACTCGCGGAATTGATGCGAAAGCAAGGCATGAAGTATATGAGACGATAGAAAAAATGAAAAGGGAAGGGCTCGCAATATTATTAATCTCTTCAGATATTGAAGAAATTGTCCAATTAGTAAACCGTGTATATGTAATGCGAAATGGAAAATTTGTTTCTCATTTGGAGAAAGAAAAGGTGAATGTAGATGAAGTTACACGTCTTGCTTACGGAGGTGTAACGGAATGAAACGTATGTATAAAATGCACGAAACATCTATCATACTGTTATTACTAAGTTATATTGCCATTGTCGGAATGATAAATCCAAGTTTCGTTCAACTTAACTCGTTATCTTTAATGATGAAATCTAGCGTTATTTTAGTCGTGCTAGCAATTGGTCAATCGTTTGTCTTATTTACGAAAAATATAGACGTATCAGTTGGTTCAATTATGGGATTAAGCGCAGCGATTTGCGGGATGTTGTTAACGGAGGGGTTTAGTACAATCTTGTCTATTACTGCCGCTATAATACTTGGGGCTATTATTGGTTTTGTAAACGGAGTTGGCGTTGCGAAGCTTCGAGTACCCGCTATTATTATGACATTAGGTATGTTAGGGGTCATTAGAGGTGCGATGTTAATTTTCACAGGCGGAAAATGGATTGAAGATATTCCAAACAATTTTAAGCAACTCTCATCTATCGTCATACTTGGTCTGCCAATAACTGTATGGGTTGTTCTGATTATTTTACTACTACTATACTTCTTATTAAGGAAAGTACCATACGCGAGATACTTCTATGCGGTAGGTGATAATGAAGATGGCGCGAGACTTATTGGTATACCAGTTAATAAAGTGAAGATATATGCGTTTATTATATCAGGCATAAGCGCTGCGCTCGCTGGTTGCATATTTGTTATGAATATCGGGTTCGTTCCTAACCAAACAGGTACTGGGATAGAACTACAGGTTATCGCAGCTGCTGTATTAGGAGGAGTTCATTTAAAAGGCGGAACGGGTTCTATAGTTGGAGCGGCATTAGGAGCGATATTTTTAGAGGCGATAAGCAGTTCACTCATCTTTTTAAAAATACCAGCATTTTGGAATAATGCTATTTCAGGTTTTTTATTATTACTAATCGTCATATTAGATAGTGTTATGAAAAAGTGGAGGGCAGAAAGGAGGATGAATCTATGAAGTATTTATACAGATGGGAAAGTGTTCTAATCGTATTACTTCTTATAGAATTCATTCTCTTTAGTTTTATAAGTAGTGATTTCTTAAATATTAGTAATCTCCTTTTTAGTACGAATGATTTCCTCTTTATCGCAATCGCGGCGATACCAATGACTTTCGTTATTGTAACAGGAGGAATTGATGTATCGGTCGGCTCAATAATGGGGCTCACTTCAATCTTGATTGGTGTACTTTGGATGAACGGAATACCTATTTTGTTTGCTGTCATAATAGCCCTAATCATTAGTTGCTTAGCAGGAGCTTTAAACGGAATCATTATAAAAATGACAGATGTAGAGCCACTAGTCGTTACACTCGGAACGATGTTTTTATACGGCGGAATTGCACTCGTCATTTCAGGAGGGGCAGGAGCTTCTGGATATGAAGGGATAAGCGGTTTACCTGACGAATTTGTAAAACTGGCAAACAGTAGTTTTGTAGGGATACCGAATTTATTATGGTTATTGATTATCTTAACGATTTTATGCACTGTATTGTTTCATCGTACTATTTATGGGCGCCACGTCAAATTAACAGGTGCGAACGAAAACGCAGCAAAATACACTGGGATTAAAACGAAAAAAGTAGTTATCATCGCATACATACTTTCCGGGTTAGGAGGTGGATTAGGGGGCGCTTTTTTAACTGCGTATTTCGGTTCCGCGCGTGCAGATATGGGAAGTGAAACGATTTTACCAATCATTACAGCAGTTGTATTAGGAGGGACACTTATTACAGGGGGAAAAGGAAGCATTATCGGTACTGTACTGGCAAGTATTTTTATAGGGTTAATGCAGTATAGTTTGCAAATGACGGGTTTAACAAATGAACAATCCAACGTAGTAATTGGTATTATTCTTATTCTTTCAGTTATTATAAGACATTTCAAATTACATCAATTTACAACGGGGAAAAGAAAGAGTTTGCATAAGGGGGAAATGTCATGAAGAGAAAACTAGGGATTGTATTCATTGTATGTATTTGTTTAATCGGTTTAATAGCTTGTTCTAGTCAAACGGCAGATAAGAAAAAAGCGGATGATGTGAAATTTGCATTCATTCCGAAACTAACTGGGGTTGGCTTCTTTACATCTGGTGGTGAAGGAGCAAAAGAGATGGGAGATAAACTAGGCGTACAAGTGAAGTATGATGGACCGTCTGAAGCAAGCGTATCAGGGCAAGTGAAATATATAAACAATTTTATTAACCAAAACTATGATGCACTTATGATCTCCTCTACTTCAGTGGATGGTCTATCACAATCATTGCAACGCGCTAAGAAAAAAGGGATGACGGTGTTAACGTGGGACTCTGATGTGAATCCGAAAGACCGTTCATTTTATATAAGCCAAGGTACACCAGACCAACTTGCTAACTTATTAATTGAAATGACTTCAAAGCAAATTGGAGATAAAGGAAAAGTAGCCTTCTTTTATTCTAGTCCAACAGTAACGGATCAAAATCAATGGGTAACGAAAGCGAAAGAAATTATTAAAAAGAAATATCCGAACTGGGAAATTGTAACGACGCAGTACGGTGAAAATAATGCGCAAAAATCTTTATCAGTAGGGGAAAATATATTAAAAACGTATCCAGATATTAATGCAGTCATTTGCCCGGATGCAACGGCACTACCAGCGATGGCACAAGCGGCCGAGAATTTGAAAATGGATAAAAAAGTTGTTGTAACTGGCTTCTCTACACCAAATGTTATGCGTGATTATGTAAAACGAGGAACAGTACAACAATTTGGATTATGGGATGTAAAACAACAAGGTGCACTCGCAACGTATGTAGCAAATGAAATAGTAGTAAAAGGGAGGAAGTTAAAAGTAGGGGATAGTTTCGAAGTAAAAGGAATCGGAAAAGTGAAAGTAGAGCCAAACTCCATCCAAGGTTATGATTATGAGGCAGAAGGAAACGGAATTATCGTATTGCCAGAGCGGGTTGTATTTACGAAAGAGAATATTGATAAATATAATTTCTAGTAAAGAAAAAACGTCCGAATATATCGGACGTTTTTTCTTTAGTTATGAACCGTTTCTTTTTCATTTAATCCAAGTGTACGACCAGTCGAAGTGTGAAGGTCTTGGAATAATCTTGGGTTTTCAGTTAATGAAATGCCGTAGGAAGGGATCATTTCTTTTATTTTTCCTTCCCATTCTACCATGCGGCTTGGGAAACATTTTTCTAATACTTCAAGCATGACGTGAACAGCAGTAGAAGCACCTGGTGAGGCACCTAGTAACGCAGCGATTGATCCATCAGCCGCACTAACAACTTCTGTACCGAATTGAAGAGTACCTTTACCACCAGCATCAGTATCTTTAATTACTTGCACACGTTGCCCAGCAACTACAATATCCCAATCTTCACTTTTCGCGTTCGGAATGAATTCCCGTAATTCTTCCATACGTTTTTCATGTGATAACATAACTTGCTGAATTAAGTATTTTGTTAGTCCCATTTCTTTTACACCAGCTGCTAACATCGTTAAGACGTTATTCGGTTTTACAGAACCAATTAAGTCAAGGTTTGAGCCAGTTTTTAAGAACTTAGGAGAGAACCCTGCGAACGGTCCAAATAGTAAAGCTTTTTTATTGTCTATATATCTCGTATCAAGGTGAGGTACAGACATTGGCGGAGCGCCAACTTTAGCTTTACCGTATACTTTCGCATGATGTTGCTCTACAACTTTTTGGTTTTTACATACCATAAATAGTCCGCTTACTGGGAATCCACCGATATGTTTTGATTCAGGGATACCAGTCTTTTGTAGTAGAGGTAGGCTACCGCCACCGCCGCCAATAAAGACGAATTTTGCAGTATGATGCTCAATTTTACCACTATTCATATCGTGTACTTTTACTTCCCACAACCCATTCTTTGTGCGTTTAATATTTTCGACACTATGTTTGTAGTTTAGCTCGACATTTTTAGTTTGTAAGTAATCAAACAACATACGAGTTAATGCACCGAAGTTCACATCTGTTCCAGAGTCAATCTTCGTTGCAGCCATCGGTTCGTTTGGCGCACGTCCTTCCATAATGAGTGGAAGCCATTTTTTTAATGTTTCAGGAGCATCGGAAAATTCCATACCTTGAAACAGTGGATTTTTTGAAAGCGCTTCAAAACGGTTTTTTAGAAACTCAACATTTTTTTCACCTTGTACTAAACTCATATGAGGTAGAGGCATAATAAAATCTTGTGGATTACGAATTAATTTACTTTTTACAAGATATGCCCAAAATTGTCTTGAAAGCTGGAATTGCTCATTCACCTTTACAGCCTTACCAATATCTATAGATCCGTCAGATTTTTCGGAAGTATAGTTCAGTTCGCATAGCGCAGAATGCCCTGTACCTGCATTATTCCATTCATTAGAGCTTTCTTCCCCGGCACTTGCGAGTTTTTCAAAAACTTTAATTTCCCATTCAGGTGCTAATTCTTTTAGTAATGAGCCTAACGTTGCACTCATAATTCCTGCACCAATTAAGATAACGTCTGTTTTTTGCTGCATGTTGCTCATGATAATCTCTCCATCCCCTATATTGGCAAAAAAGAGTAGGTGTTCACTATATCTAAGCCGTAAAAAGAAAACACCGCCTAGGCCCCACCTAGGTATTTACCTTTTTTGTCTCAATTATATAACCATCTCATACTCTATTATAATAATTAATAGACTAAAATATCTAGTGTTATCTGATAATTTTAAACTATTTAACGTTTTATTCGCTAAAAATCTTATTTAACAAGCTCTTTTAAGGTGGTAAATAGAAAAAAATTACAGTTTGAAATTATCTCGAAAAAGCTTACGTATCGTAAAGTGGGTAGAAAGGATACCTTTTTATGGAATTTTCGCACTAGGAATAGTAAGATTATTCTGTAAAAGTAAAAGGAGGGATACCAATGCGTACACAAGAACAAATCGCAAACTTATTTCGAAATTTTTCAATAAAGGAATGTAAAGGGTCAAGTGACTTATATGAATACTTATCAATAAAAATTGCTGAAGATGAGGAAGTACTTACACTATCTTCCTACGCCCAAGTGGGTCAACCAGTTCCAAACTTATTATTAGGCGCAGTACATTATTTATTACTAACAGGGAAAGAACATCAGTTAAAAACGTATTATAGTAGCTTAGTTGAAAATACGAATACAAATTTAGATCAAGCGTTTGATCATTTTAAAGACTTTTGTAAAGAGTGCCGAGAAGAAATCATAACTTTGTTACAAACGAAACTCGTTCAAACGAATGAAGTAAGGCGATGTGCGTACTTATACCCAAGTTTCTGCTATATATTTAATAAAGTGAAAAAGCCGTTAGCGTTAATAGAAATTGGGACAAGTTCTGGATTACAACTATTTTGGGACCAATATAGCTATTCGTATGGAACAGATGAAACATACGGGAATATAAATTCGAATGTACATTTAACTTCTGAAATAAGAGGGGAAAATGTGCCTCATTTTCTAAAAGAAAGTCCATCTGTCGTAGAAAGAATCGGACTAGATTTGCATGTAAATGATTTACATAGTAATGAAGATTATTTATGGCTACGTGCACTCATTTGGCCAGAACATAAAGAAAGACTTGAAATGTTTGACCAAGCCGCATCTTTAGTAAAAAATGAATCTGTCCAACTAATAGAAGGAGACGGTGTAGAGTTATTACCATCTATCATTGAACAAATAAGTGAAGATGCAGTAATCTGTATTTTCCATACACACGTCGCAAATCAAATACCTGAACAAGTAAAATATAATTTAGAAAAACAAGTGCAAGAAATCGGCGCAAAACGTGATGTATTCCACCTGTATAACAACATGTGGGACCGGGACCTTCATATTGATTATTATATTAACGGAAACGAATATCGTGAAACGGTTGGGGAAACGGAAGGGCATGGGAGATGGTTTAGTTGGAAACTTGGGAATGAGACGCTTATTTAGATTAATAGAGGCGCCCTTACTTGTAAAAGATGGGGCATAGGCTCAAGCATTGACTAAATGGTTAAGGAATAAATTTATTAGTAACATACAAAAAATGCTTCGGAGAAATCCTAAGCATTTTTTGAATTACATTTAAACCCCATAATGGATCATGTACTTCTGTTCTGCTGTAGCTTGTACAATTTTTGAAGCTAACTCATTCAGCTCATCAGAATTTTTGAAGAACTTTGAAGATGTAACTGTTTCATAGAATATTGCTAATGATTCAGGCGGGATAATTGTAATACCGTAATAGGCTAAACCATATTCCTGATTTTTGATTGTATGGAAGTAGGTTTTCATAATTGATAAATTTTGATTTAAACTACTGATAATATCATCATCAACAGAAATACAATGATATTTCTCTGGTGTATAATCTTCGTAATTTTTTTGAGAAGTAAAATCGTCAATTATTCCAAAATCATGGACACATGCCATCATTATCATCCTTTCAGCTTTAATAAAGTGAGTTCTATTAAAGCAAAATGGTCATTTTGTTTACGTGTAATAGAAATAGTAATGTAGTTCATAAAATATCTTCGGTTCTTCTTCGTGAAAACAGTTTATTTATCGATAAACTCATCGGGAGTCCAAGTGGCAATTTCATTACCAGGTGCAGCAACTACAAGCCATTGCTCACATTGCGCTCCAGCTTGCCAACATTCATAATCATCATGAAAACCATTTACGAAAATAATTTGCCCATTCCCTAACGTAATGATTAGATGAGGGCTTTCTACGCCGAGTTGTATATCTATAACTTTTTGTCTTCTCATTTCAAATATTCTCTTATATGCTTCTTCCTCAGTATAAGCGTCAAAGTCATCTTCATTTAATGGGTATCTTTTTGGAGATTTATTAAATAAACACCATTTTGTCTCGATATTGATATATAATTGCCCCTCATAATGAACAGGATCATGAAAATTTATAAAATGAATTTTTATTGTGGTTGGAGAAATCTCAAATTGTAATCCATCAACTTGCGCTCATATAAAGAGGTTTTTTAACACATTTTCAGCGTATGTTTTATCCTCTGTATTCATAATTGAAATCCTCCTTTCCTAACAAAATATAACTTATATTTTTATTGTAATAAATAAATTTCCATGTAAAATGAATCTTTTGTAAGAAACGGGCGAATATAGTGTGAAAGATTATGAGAGGGGAACGTAATGTTGGATGAAGCACAATTGAAAGAATGGCTGTATAAAATGGAGTTTTGATGTTTTTCATTGCTCTTTAACAGCCTTGTAAAGTCATTTTTCGCTTCATCTAACAGAATAGTACGTTCAGTAATTTGCGCTATTACTTCTTTATTTGCTACGAGTTGGAAATATAAATTAAAATCAATTTCTTCAAATTTAGCTTTTGTATAATATTCCTCCAAACTAATTTTCAATTGTTCTTCAGAAAAGATAAACGACACATAAATTATAATTTCAATTATAAAATCATTGATAAATTGAATTGTTAATTTTTGATTGATGCTATACATACAATAAGTAATTAAGTGCGTGTACGATGGAGCGAATAAAGAAAAGGGTGAATGGTGCGTATGAGTTCATTTGAGCAAATGATATATGTTGGTGTCATTATGTCTACTGTACTATCCGTGCTAATTTTAGGATCTTTATATTATAATCCTCGTCTTTCGTTAACTGATTATCCGAAAGATATTCAGAAGGTAGTTTTTCCAAAATCGATTTATGAAAAAAAGCAAACGATTTACTTTAATATCGTATATAATGCTATTCTTTTCGGTACTCCTTTCGTTTCTACATATATACTACATAAGCATGAAAAATTATTATATGTTGATGCCTATGTGCATACTTTTGGTATTTTAATGATTTTTAATGTAGTAGATTTGTTTATATTGGATTGGCTAATCTTTTGCTGGATTACTCCAAGGTTTGTTGTTATTCCTAGCACAGAAGGCATGAAGGGGTACAAAGATTATAAGTTTCATTTAAGAGGGGCTATAGTCGGCACGAAATTTTTAGCAATCGTAAGTTTGTTTTTGGCAGGAATCGCGATAACTATGTAGCATAAAAACTATTGTTTCATTTTGTTTTGATAGAAGAATTCTAGGTGATTTTAAACATGTTTTTAGTTTTTATAATACAGTCTCATAAATATTAATATATGTTATATAGAGTGAAAATTTATTTTATAAAAAGGGGTGTGTTATGAAAGAAACGAATGACTCTTTAGGAAACGATTTAAAGAAAGATATAAAGTTTTCTATTATAATCCCTGCGCACAATGAAGAAAAGTACATTGGAAAATGTTTAGATTCCATTTCAAAGGCAGCGGAAGCATATAAAAATCAAACTGAAGTCATAGTGGTTTTAAATCGTTGTACAGATAAAACAGAGGAAATAACAAAGGTGTATAACTGTATTACATTAAAAAATGAAGATAAAAACTTGTCTAAAATCCGAAATGCAGGAGCCGCGATAGCTACTGGGGAAATAATCATTACTATAGATGCTGATACCGAAATGACAGAGTCTTTTTTGTCTAACGTAGATAAATATTTAGTTTCAGGTAAATATATTGGCGGCGGGGTAACTGGTAAGTTTGAAAGAATATCTTTAGGAATCTTTGTTTCCGCATTGTTACTTATAATTCCATTATTTTTTAAGTATGGGGCTATATCTGTCGGGATTTTTTGGTGCTATAGAAAAGACTTTATGGCGATTAACGGATTTAATGAAAATATGCTTATGGCAGAAGATGCAGATTTTGCAAAACGGTTAAAAGAATGGGGAAAACAACAAAATAAGAAATTCGGTACAATAAAAAATGGAATGATAACTTCGTGCAGAAGATTTGATACATATGGAGATTGGACTTTAGTTAAAAATCCAAAAATAATCTTAGCTTATTTAAAAGGAAATGATAAAAAATATGCAGATAAAACATATTATGATAATCAAGAAAGATAACTGTAGCAATTCTTAAACAAATATCCTTTCGCTCACTTCATTTTATATTTGATGAGGTGATTTTTTATGTATAGAACGTAAATGTATAAATTTGATATTCTTGAAGAAAAAGGGTTTTTAACAACAATATATTAAGTAGTATTAATATATTGTTACAAAAGTTTTGATATTCTGTGAAAATACCTTATTTTATGGAAGTATTTGATATAATGGAAGTCAAAAAAACGTAATGGAGGCTAATATGAAAAAAATAATTGGCGCAGCTACAGCAACAGTTTTTGGGATGGGGGCTTTTACCACAGTTGCTACTGCAGAAACTATCGTAACAGCAGATGTACTCAACGTACGTGAAAAACCGACTACGGAATCAAAAGTTGTCGAAAAAGTAAAAGAAGGAGAAAAGTTAAAAGTTATACATACGGAAGAAGGATGGTCCAAAATTGATTTAAATGGTAAAGAAGTATTTGTAAGTGCGGAGTTTACAAAAGATGTGTATTATGTAACCGCGAATTTGTTAAATGTCCGTTCGGATGCAAATACTGAATCAGAAATACTTGGTAGACTGAAAAAAGATGATGTTATTGAATCAACGCACCAAGTAAAAGACGGATGGCTGCAATTTGAGTATAAAGGAAAAACAGCTTATGCAAATGTTTCTTTCCTATCAAGTACAGCACCAGTTGAAAAAAAAGCTGAAGAGAAAACGAAGCAAGTAGCGAAAGTACAAAAAACGGTTAAAGCTAAGGAAGAAGTGAAAACACAAAAGGCAGCAAAGCCTAAGGAAGAAGCGAAAATCCAAGAAGTAGCAAAGCCTAAGGAAGAAGCGAAAGTCCAAGAAGTAGTAAAGCCTAAGGAAGAAGCGAAAGTCCAAGAAGTAGTAAAGC
>NZ_JAQFNK010000015.1:0-139464 GCF_027710505.1 Bacillus cereus group sp. TH152-1LC
CTGGTCCTCAAGGTAACACGGGTGCTACTGGTGCTACCGGACCTCAGGGCGTTCAAGGTAACACAGGTGCTACTGGTCCTCAAGGCGTTCAAGGTAACACAGGTGCTACTGGTGCTACTGGTCCTCAAGGTCCTCAAGGTAACACAGGTGCTACTGGTGCTACTGGTCCTCAAGGCGTTCAAGGACCAACAGGCGCTACTGGTGCCACTGGTATAGGAGTTACTGGACCTACTGGACCTTCTGGTGGACCTACCGGACCTACCGGGCCTACTGGTCCTAGCTTCCCTGTAGCAACAATTGTTGTAACAAACAACATTCAACAAACAGTACTCCAATTTAACAACTTCATTTTTAATACTGCAATTAACGTAAACAACATTACCTTCAATGGCACAGATACAGTCACTGTTATCAACGCTGGTATTTATGTCATTAGCGTATCGATTTCTACCACTGCACCAGGATGTGCCCCACTTGGAGTAGGAATTTCAATAAATGGAGCAGTCGCAACTGACAACTTCTCTTCAAATCTAATAGGCGACTCACTTTCATTTACTACAATTGAAACGTTAAGAGCTGGCGCAAACATTTCTGTCCAATCTACTCTTAACGAGATTACGATCCCTGCAACAGGCAACACTAACATTCGTCTTACTGTATTTAGAATCGCTTAAATTCCACGATTTATTGTTTATGGCAAATAAAAAAAGAGCGAGAAACTCGCTCTTTTTTTGTTATGTACAATAATTTATTACTACTCTAATTCAATTGAAACATTTTTTTGTGGTACAAATGTAGAAATTGCATGTTTATAAATAAGCTGTTGCTTACCTTCTGTTTCCAGTAGGACTGTAAAATTATCAAATCCTTTAATTAATCCACGAAGCTGGAAACCATTTAATAAGTACAGCGTAACAAACGTATTCTCTTTACGGAGTTGATTTAAAAACTGATCTTGAATATTGATTGATTGCTTCATGTCGAATCCTCCTCTTTTTCTCTACTTACTATTATTCGACTTTAGTTGTAACTTTCCTTCTATGTATCGTAAAATTTCTGACGTTTTTTCACCGCCTGTAACATCAAACCATGTGACATCCATCTTATTACGGAACCACGTTAATTGGCGCTTTGCATAACGACGTGAATTCGTCTTTAATTGTGATACCGCTTCCTCTAAAGAGACACGATCCTCAAAATAATCATATATCTCTTTATACCCAATCGCTTGAATAGATTGACAATCTCGTATCCCGCTATTATACAATCCTTCTACTTCTTCTAATAAACCTTGTTCCATCATTATATCAACTCGCAAGTTAATGCGATCGTATAGCATTTCTCGATCCATTGTCAAGCCAATCAAGGAAACATCATATAATAACTCGTTTTCTTGTTTTTCAAGTTGATCGCTCATTTTTTCACCCGTCGTGTGGAAAATTTCTAACGCTCTAATGACACGGCGTACATTATTTGCATGAATACGCTCAGCGCTTTCTGGGTCTACTTCTTGTAACTTTTTATGTATATATTCCACACCACGTTCTAATGCTAACTGTTCCATTTGCTCTCGGTATATCGTATCACCAGCATCATCCGTAAACTGATAATCGAATAAAACAGATTGTATATACAGGCCAGTTCCACCAACGATAATTGGCAATTTACCACGCTCTGTAATCTCTCGAATATGCTTACGAACACGTTCTTGAAATTCTGCAACAGAAAATGATTCTTCCGGATCTTTTATATCGACCATATAATGTGGAATTCCGTCCATCTCTTCTTTCGTCACTTTTGCGGTTCCAATATCCATCGTACGATAAATCTGCATGGAATCTCCACTTATAATTTCACCATTCAATGTTTTAGCAAGATCAATACTTAACTTCGTCTTCCCAACAGCAGTTGGTCCAATGATGACAGCAACTTTTTCACGTTGCACTTCTCCCATATCATTCAACTCTCTTTATGTGATGTACTCCATCTATTGATTATATCCAATCTTACCAATTTTAACGGCATGATTGCAAGTTCTTTCATTCCGGTACATGAAATTATAAATAAAAAAAGAACATAGTTTGTCCAATTCCGCATATACATGATTAAAAATACCTTCGAGAGGATGAGTTGACTATGAAACAATCCACCATTAATTTTTCATCTTTAACAAAAGACCTCATTTTAGCTACTGCTACAAAAGAACAAAATTGCTCACAAGAAGAGTTATACTTCGCCTTAAATTGTTTGCTACGTTCTTTTCATTCTACTCTCCATGAAACAACATTACATCCAGAAAATAAAAATACAGAATATATTCAAAATCAATTTTGCAGTGCATATAAAATTATTACAGGTAAAACGATTTATCCTTTTCAATAATCCATAAAAGGCGGTTGCTTACACAATTTCAAGCAACCGCCTTTTATATTCATACATTTATACTACTCTATAACTTTAACTTTTACAGATTTGCGCCCCCAGTTATCAGCACTACCATCTGAGCCAACTAAAACATCAATACGATTTCCTTTAATCGCGCCACCTGTATCTCCAGCAATCGCTTCTCCATATCCTTCTACCCATACTTTTGATCCAAGTGGAATTACTTTAGGATCAACAGCAATTACTTTCATATTTGGATTTGCTGTTAAATCATGCCCCATTGCAGTTAATACACGACCACCATACGTACCATTCTCACTTGGATGCGCTGTATACGCTGTCGCTTCTACTGTTATTTCACGTCCACCAGCAGGCGCACTTGTTTCATTAGATTTCGCAACTGGTTTCGCAGTTGGCTTCTCTTTCGCCACAGGTTTACTTGATTCTACATTCTTAACAGACTCTTTACTCTTAACTGCTTTATTATTTTTAACCGGCGTATTTACTTTTTCCGGCGCTTCTTCTTGCGTTACAACTTCTTTCTTTTCAATCACAGGTGCCGTCCCTGTTAAAAATGGCACGTGAACATATCCTGTTTTTCCATTATAGTTAAATTGCAACCATTCATTTTGAACTTGATTTGTCGTTTCAATTACATCATTTTTATTAAGTTTACCAAGAATTTCAGAGTCCGTATTCGCTCCAGCACGAACATTTAGCACGCCCACTGTTACATAATATGTACTTTTTGTAAACTCAGCACTCACAAACGCTTCTTGACCATTTAATTTAATTTTCGTCCATCCATTTTCTGTATTTACAACATCTAATTTATTTCCACTTAACATTTTACCTACAAGCTTTGACTCTACAGTTGGGTTTTCTCTAACATTTAATACGTCTGTTGTTACAATCGTTTCTGCTTTCGCAGAACCCGCAAAAATCCCAAGACCAAAAACTGCTGCCGTTGCTATACCTAATAATTTTTTCATGAATAGCCTCCATTTGCTTTGTTTTCGTATTTTCATTATAGCAACAGATTTTTAGGATTTTCTGAAATCACACAATTACAAACCATTCGTAATATACGATTAATGAGTTGTAACATAAATTTCCATATTAATGAATTCCATTTCCAATAGAATTCCCAATAGTTTTCATATATTTTCCACATACAAGCACCAGGATTTTTTCCAGAAAAAATTACAGTATTACTTTTTTGTTACAAAAAATTCATATTCCATTACATCTTTTACCAAAATCCATCATTCTTCAATTATTAACCTTCTTTTTTGTAATAAAAAGGAGCAGCTAATAAAAGCTCCTCCCTTTTCATATGTTATTTAACTTTCTTTTTCCAAATCCCCATCATAAGAGCTGAAACAACTGTCCCTATCAATATCGAGAAAATATATAACACCGGTTTATTTACTAATGCGATAACAAACAGTCCACCATGCGGTGCTGGTAATGTAATTTGGAATAACATAGATAATGCACCCGCAATACTTGAACCAACAACACAACTTACTATTACTCGAACCGGATCTGCAGCTGCAAATGGAATCGCCCCTTCTGTAATAAACGATGCTCCCATAATATAATTTGTTAAACCAGATTTACGTTCCGCTTCAGTAAACTTTGATTTAAAGAATGTAGTTGCAAATGCAATCGCTAATGGCGGTACCATACCACCAGCCATAACTGCTGAGTGAACACCAAAGTTCCCTGCTGAGATTGCAGCGATACCAAATGTAAATGCTGCTTTATTAATTGGTCCCCCCATATCAATTGCCATCATACCACCTAAAATTAAACCTAATAGTATAGCATTTGTACCACCTAAACTATTTAACCAACTCGTTAACATTTCATTTAACGCAACTACAGGTGGATTAACCACTTTTAACATGATAACACCTGTAACTAATAACCCTAATACCGGATAAATCAAGACTGGTTTAATCCCTTCTAACTGCGCTGGTAAACTAGAAAATACCTTTTTCAAACCAACAACAACATATCCAGCTAAGAAACCAGCAATTAATCCACCTAAAAAGCCAGCATTTGCTTGTGCTGCTAAAAATCCACCCACAACACCAGGCATAAAACCAGGTCGATCAGCAATAGAACTTGCAATAAATCCAGCTAAAATTGGTACAAGGAATAAAAAGGCTCCTTTTTCTCCACCGCCAATAGTCATTAATATTTCAGCAATAGGACCTTCCGCCTTAATTCCACCGAACATAAATGCTAATGCGATTAAAATTCCGCCACCAACAACGAATGGAAGCATATTACTTACACCGTTCATTAAGTGCTTATAAATTCCTAACCCTTTTTCTTTCTCTGTACTTTCTGTCTTCCCATCTTCTTTTATTCCTTTAAAGATTGGCGCGTCTTGTTTTACAGCTCGATTAAGAAGCGCTTCCGTTTTTCTAATCCCATCGGCGACTGGCACTTGAATGACATGTTTCCCAGCAAAACGGTTCATTTCTACTTGTTTATCTGCCGCAACAATTATAGCCGTTGCGCGTTCAATGTCCTCTTTTGTTAAACCGTTTTTTATACCTGTTGATCCATTCGTCTCAACTTTAATTGCTATACCTAGCTCTGTTGCTTTTGCTTTCAAGCTATCCGCAGCCATATACGTGTGAGCGATTCCAGTGGGGCAAGCCGTAACTGCTAATACGTATGGTTCATTTCCTTCTGGTTTTGCAACTTCAATCTCCGCTTCTTCTTTTTCATTCTCTTTTTCATCAAATAAACGAAGAAGTTCCTCTTCATCCTTCGCTTCTAATAATTGCTTACGAAATCCTTCATCCATTAATAATGTAGATAGGCGTGATAACGTTTCTAAATGAGTATTATTCGCACCTTCGCTCGCAGCAATCATAAAGAATAAATGAGCTGGCTGTCCGTCAAGCGATTCATAGTTGATACCGCTTACACTTCTACCAAAACAAATCGCTGGTTGCTTAACAGCTTTTGTTTTCGCATGAGGGATCGCAATCCCTTCCCCTATTCCAGTTGTACTTTGTGACTCTCTCTTTAAAATAGCTTCTTTAAATTCCGCTTTACTAATTAAACGATTTGCGCCGTCTAATTTCTCAACTAATTCATCTATGACAGCTTCTTTATTTGAAGCTGTCAAATTCATAATAACTGTATCCCTTTTTAATAGTTCTGTAATTTTCATATGTTGCTTCCCCCTATCGCTTAGTTACAATTACTTGCGACAATAATTCTTCTACTTTTTCTTTTTCACATAAATCAGCTGAAAATGCTGTTGCACTCCCTGTTGCAACGCCATATTGAAATGCCTTTTCAATATTTTTTGTCTGTTCATATTTCCCTACAAATCCTGCAACAAGAGAATCTCCGGCCCCAACCGAATTAATTACAACACCTTTTGGAACAGTTGCTTCATATATACCTTCTGCCGTAAATAATAAAGCTCCATCTCCGGCCATTGATACGATCACATGCTCTACACCTTGTTCGATTAATTTTCTTCCATACGGTAAAATATCTTCTACTGTGGCAATATTTACTCCGAATAACTCACCCAGTTCATGATGATTAGGCTTTATTAAAAAAGGCTTATTTTTAATTACATGCTGCAGTGCACTTCCGCTCGCATCGACTACTACGCGAATACCTTTTTCAGCTCCGAGCGCTGCGATTGATTCATAAAAAGTATTTGAAATAGACGCTGGTACACTTCCAGCTAGTACAATACAATCCCCCTGCTTCATACTTTCAATTTTTTTCATTAATTGTTCAAATTGTTCTTTTGTCACATTAGGACCTTGCCCATTTAATTCTGTCTCTTCTTGCCCTTTTATTTTCACATTAATTCGGGAATCACCGTCTACTTGGACGAAGTTTGTTGTTACACCTTCCGCCTGTAATACATCTTTAATAAATTGACCGGTAAATCCACCAGTAAATCCAAGTGCTACATTTTCCACACCTAAACGATGGAGAACGCGAGAAACATTAATCCCTTTTCCTCCAGGAAACTTCATATCTTTCTCTGCTCGATTTACTGCGCCTAAATCAAAGGAATTAACTTGTACTACGTAATCAATAGATGGATTTAAAGTAACGGTATAGATCATTGTTTATCAGCCTCAATTACATTGGTTTGTCTTTTATATTTTTCTAAATCAATTTCTAAATGGTTTGTAATAATATTTGCCTCTTCAACATTGGCAATTTTCGCAAACGCAACTTCTGAAAACTTACTTTCATCAATTAAGAAATATCCTTCGTTTGCTAATGTTAATGTCATTTGTTTTAATAGTGCCTCTTCTGGATCTGGCGTTGTAAAACCAAGCTGTTCATGTACACCATTCGCGCCTAAAAAACATTTATCAAAACGATACTTTTGCATGCTTTCCTGTGCCATAGCACCAATTAAAGCTTTCGTCCTACTTTTCATCATTCCACCTAGTAAATATGCACGAATATTATTTTCAACTAAAGCTTCAATATGCATAAGTCCATTTGTAACGACAGTAACGTCTTTATTTATTAAAAATGGAATCATTTCAAATGTCGTACTTCCTGCATCTAAATAAATACAATCACCTTGTTCAACAATGCTAGCCGCATGCTTCGCAATTTGTTGTTTTATTTGAATGTTTTTGGATGATTTTTCAACCATCGTTGGCTCCTGTCCTTTTCCTGTTAAAACAGCCGCACCACCGTGAACTCTTTTTAATAACCTTTGTTTTTCCAATTGCGCTAAATCACGACGAATTGTTGATTCAGAGCTTTCTGTTCTTTCCACTAATTGTTGTAATTTTACTACCTTCAGCTCTTTTACAAGTTGCAATATCATTTGATGACGTTCAGGAGTTAACATTTCATTCACCTCTTCTTTGATTACAGTATAATGAAAACGATCACAAAAATCAACCATAAACATTCATAAATAACCAAAACCAATCACAAACAGTTATAAACAACAAAAAAGAAACCCATTTGATATAACAATCAAATGGGTTTCTTTGCTCGATTCACTTATAAAGAAGCTTTATATATGCTTAAAACATCGTCTTTATTTAATTTTGTAAAGTTACCAAATTCGCCATAAGCCATCGCTTTATCCGCCATTAAATCAATTTCATTTTCCCCAATAGCATAATCCGCTAATGTTACCGGCGCCTCAATTGAAGTCCAAAATTGACGTAACGCCTCAATTCCTTCTAACGCAATTTCTCGATCAGTTTTCCCATCTGTTTCTACATCGAATACACGAATAGCGAACTGTTTAAAACGACTGACATTTTCATCTAGAACATGCTTCATCCAGTTCGGGAATAAAATCGCAAGGCCACCCCCATGTGGTATATCATGAACCGCAGAAACGGCGTGCTCAATATTGTGAGTTGCCCAGTCTCCTTTTACTCCCATCGCTAAAATGCCGTTTAACGCCATAGTACCGCAATATAAAATGGTTTCTCTATGCTCATAATTTTCTAAATCACTTAAAAGCTTAGGAGCGGTTTCAATTACTGTTTTTAATACAGATTCACAATAACGATCTTGTAGTTCTGTATTTGTTCCGTGGTGGAAATATTGCTCTAATACGTGTGACATAATATCTACCATACCGTAAATTGTTTGATCCCTCGGCACAGACACAGTATGAACTGGATCTAAAATCGAAAACTGCGGGAAAGTAACTGGGCTACCCCAGCCATATTTTTCATTCGTTTCCCAGTTTGTAATGACAGAACCCGCATTCATTTCAGATCCTGTTGCTGCAAGAGTAAGCACCGTACCAAATGGTAACGCCTCACTAGCAAATGCTTTTTTCGTTACAATATCCCATACATCTCCATCATATTTGCTACCAGCAGCAATTGCCTTCGTACAGTCGATCACACTTCCTCCGCCAACTGCTAAAATAAATTCAACACCATTATCTTTACAAATTTGAATTCCTTTCTTTACAGTTGATACACGAGGATTCGGTTCAACGCCTGTCAATTCAAATACTTCTGCATTTATATCTTTTAAAATAGAAAGTACATTATCATAAATACCGTTTCTTTTAATACTGCCTCCCCCGTATACGAGAAGAACTTTTTTACCAAACTGTGGAATTTCAGTTTTTAACTGTTCTAATTGACCTTTACCAAAAATAAGTTTCGTCGGATTACGAAATACAAAATTTTGCATATCCCTTTACCATCCCTTCTATATGAAAAGCAACTATACTTTTGTATACCATATTTTTTTCATTTCACAAAAATATTTGCCTAACAAAAAAATCCCAGCCTACAGGCTGAGATTTTTTATTGGTAATAAGGTGATATCATTAAGTAAACAATAACACCAGATAAACTTACATATAACCAAATCGGCATCGTCCAACGTACAATTTTACGATGACGTGTTAATTGATTTGTAAAACCAAATACAAGTGCAAACAATGCAAGTGGTACAATAATTGCTGCAAGGATAATATGTGTAATTAAAATAATGAAGTACACATATTTAATGAATCCTTCCCCACCAAAATGTGTTGCCGGCGCCAAGTAATGATACGATAAATAAGAAACACAAAATAGTAACGTCGTTGTAAATGCTGCCAGGATGAAACCACGGTGCATTTTCACATTCTTCTTAATAATCGAGTATAAAGCTGCTAATAAGAATACGAACGTAAAGCTATTAAAAATTGCATTTAACATTGGTAAAATCGTTACATCAAAATGTACTTCTCCTTCATAGCCAACAGGTCCAAAGAACAAAAATAAAATAATCGCATTTACAATTACAGAAAGCGTTATCACAATAGGAGCATAGCTTTTCTGATTCGTTGATTGATCCACCAAAATGGTCACTCCTCTTCCTTCAAATATGTATACGTAACCTCACTATTTTAACATATTATTCACAGTGTAAATGTGACAATAGTTTGACACAGTAAGACA
This sequence comes from Bacillus cereus group sp. TH152-1LC, assembly GCF_027710505.1. Classification (NCBI taxonomy): domain Bacteria; kingdom Bacillati; phylum Bacillota; class Bacilli; order Caryophanales; family Bacillaceae; genus Bacillus; species Bacillus cereus group sp. TH152-1LC. The sequence goes on from NZ_JAQFNK010000015.1 coordinate 9,339, forward strand.
GAGCAAAGAAAAAAATCCTTCTTAATAAAACTTCTTAAGAAGGATTTTATCGCTTTATTATTTAAATAGCAATGTAATTAGTTTTTGTTGAAAAACGTATTGCTATATGCTTGAAAAATTTCAGACACTTGATATCCCATTAAAGAAATTGCTGTTAATGAAAAGAAACCAATCATAAGAAATCGAAACCACATATAAATCTCCTCCTTGTATTTAGCTTAAAAAGCAGTCGCTATATTACAAGTTGAGTGGCACTCTTCATCGTCACTTTCCTTTTTCTTTACAATCGCTGTTATAAATCGAATCATAAAGAATATAACAAAAGGAATTTGTTCGTAATTTACCTTGGCATAGTTTGGCAACGGCTCGCGCTGCACATCGAACGGGGATGAGAAGGAATAGAACATACCTTGCTCTTCCATATATACAATTACAATTTTCATACAAAACATTATTCCTAGAAACGAAACAATATCTTGCCATTCTGTCGTATATAACAGGTTATATAGCTCTAATACGTACTCTTCCATTGCCATCCCCCCTTCCTTTTTTACCATTTTGCTCGCCTTCGTATAAAAAGTCAAGAAAAAAGTTTATATTCACTATGACAATAGTAATTACTTGTTTCTATGATTATATATGATTCTTTTATAGCAATGATTGGGTGTAACTCTCTTCTAAAACAATAAATTAGAATCGAACAGATTCCTCATTTTTACTTTTAGGAGTCAATACTGTACTATTTTTATTTCTATTGAAAATAAAATAAGAAATTATGATAAGAACAGTAACTAGCATCGTTAATAGTGCCTGTGAACGTAAAGATTCAATTGCGAGCATTGCAACTAAAACTGCTATAATCGCAGCAATTGTAACGTATGTTACATACGGAAAAAGCCACATTTTCACTTTCAAATTTTGTTGTTCCGCTTTCCCCATTTTTTTACGTATCTTGAAATGAGAAACTGCTATTACGAGATAAACGAGTAACGCAATCCCGCCAGATGCATTCACTAAAAATAAAAATACTTTATCTGGAGATATGTAACTAAAAACAACTCCAATGTAAGCAAAGAAAGTTCCAAATAAAACCGCCCGAACTGGAACACCACTACTATTCAATTTCAAAAATGCCTTTGGCGCATCTCCTCTTTCTGCCATTGAAAAAAGCATTCTTGAGTTCGTATATAAACCCGAATTCAAACAAGAAAGTACAGCTGTTAAAACGATAAAATTCATAATTTGCGCTGCCGCTGGTATCCCTATATGTTCCAGTACCGCCACAAACGGGCTTTTTAGTATGTTCGCCGAATTCCATGGAAGGAGTGTAACAACTACAGCAATCGATCCAATGAAAAATACGAGAATACGCCAAATTACACTATTTGTTGCTGTTTTTACGGCTTTTACAGGTTCGGCAGACTCTCCAGCGGCCACTGCAACAATCTCAGATCCCATAAATGAAAATATAACGACGGTGATTCCAAGTAACACCGAACTTATACCATTTGGCATAAATCCTCCTTGACCTACTAAATTCGAAGTGCCAGGTGCTTCCGTTCCTGGTACAAATCCTAAAATAACAGCTAGTCCAAGACAAAGGAACAAAACAATACTTATTACTTTAATAAATGAAAACCAATATTCAAATTCTCCAAATGATTTCACCGAGAAAACATTCGTCAATGTTAATAAAATCGTTAATATTAAGCTTAATAACCAGAGCGGGATTTCTGGAATCCAGTATTGAATAATACCAGCACCTGCTGTAGCTTCTATTGCAATAACAATTACCCAGAAAAACCAATATAACCACCCAATTGTATAACCTGCCCATGGACCAATTGCCTCTCTTGCATATGTTGCAAATGAACCACTTGTCGGATTAATAGCTGCCATTTCTCCTAGCATTCTCATAACGAAAATAACTAGCAGTCCTGCTAATGCATATGAAACGATAGAACCTGGACCTGCTGAATGCACAACCGCACCACTTCCAACAAACAAACCAGCTCCTATTACGCCGCCAATTGAGATCATTGTAATGTGGCGTATTTTGAGGTCTTTCTTAAGATTTTTATCCAACTCTTGTACATCCCCTTCCAAACTTAATTTTGAAATTTATGTAAGAGTATTATGCGAAAAATCTTGTCCTATACCTTAAAATATATCAAAATATTCTGAATTTAACAATCGTAATTCGACCTCCTTCAGAAATTATTTCATTAGGTTTAATAATTTTATCATACACAATTGTTGAGAAAATTATAGTCACCTTACAAAAGATCGAATTTTCAGATATCATTAAATGAACAAGATTATACATCTAGACAACTTTTTTGTATAGGAGTGTTGATATGTTAAACAAGTTCAAATTCATTTGTTGTACTTTAGTAATTTTCTTACTGCTACCACTAGCTCCCTTTCAGGCACAAGCAGCAAACAATTTAGGATCAAAATTACTCGTTGGATACTGGCATAACTTCGATAATGGTACTGGTATTATTAAATTAAGAGACGTTTCACCAAAATGGGATGTAATCAATGTATCTTTCGGTGAAACTGGTGGCGATCGTTCCACTGTTGAATTTTCTCCTGTGTATGGTACGGATGCAGAATTCAAATCAGATATTGCTTATTTAAAAAGTAAAGGAAAGAAAGTAGTTCTTTCAATAGGTGGACAAAATGGGGTCGTTTTACTTCCTGATAATGCCGCTAAGCAACGTTTTATTAATTCCATACAATCTCTAATTGATAAATACGGTTTTGATGGAATAGATATTGACCTTGAATCAGGAATTTACTTAAACGGAAATGACACTAATTTCAAAAACCCAACGACTCCTCAAATCGTAAATCTTATTTCAGCTATTCGGACAATCTCAGATCATTATGGTACAAATTTTCTATTAAGCATGGCTCCTGAAACAGCTTATGTTCAAGGCGGTTATAGTGCATATGGAAGCATCTGGGGTGCATATTTACCGATTATTTACGGAGTGAAAGACAAACTAACATACATTCACGTTCAACACTACAACGCTGGTAGTGGGATTGGAATGGACGGTAATAACTACAATCAAGGTACTGCAGATTACGAAGTCGCTATGGCAGATATGCTCTTACATGGTTTTCCAGTAGGTGGTAATGCAAATAACATTTTCCCAGCTCTTCGTTCGGATCAAGTCATGATTGGACTTCCTGCAGCACCAGCTGCCGCTCCAAGTGGCGGATATATTTCTCCAACTGAAATGAAAAAAGCTTTAGATTATATCATGAAAGGAATTCCTTTCGGAGGAAAGTATAAACTTTCAAATCAGAGTGGCTATCCTGCATTCCGCGGCCTAATGTCCTGGTCTATTAATTGGGATGCAAAAAACAACTTTGAATTCTCTAATAACTATAGAACATATTTTGATGCGATTCCCTTGCAAAAATAATAAAAAACAACAATAGGTTATATAACCTATTGTTGTTTTTTATTTATGTAACTTACTTTTTCACTTCTACATGATGAAGAGATTCTTTTCCATTTTAACACTTTAAATAAAACTCACATAATATTCCGTGTTTAATTAATAAAAAAGAGAACTTTCTCTGAAAGTCCTACTACTCTAGAATAGTCTAGTTGCTATTTTGCTTTAACACAAATACCGAAAGTTCAGGTACACTCCAAAATCTAACAGGCATTCGTGTTGTCCCAATACCACGATTTACATATAAATGTAACGGCTTATTCTTCCCTTCTAATTCATACATACCTTCCACATAGCTCTCAGCTAATTTTGTAGTAATTAATGGACCTATAAAAGGAATTTGGACTTGTCCTCCGTGACTATGGCCTGACATTTGAAAATCAACTGGGTAACGAGCTACTTTGTCTACAACATCCGGCTCATGTACTAAGAGCATATTGAAATCTTGTTGTCTCACATGTTTTAAAGTCGAGTCTATTTGCGGCTTTCCTAATAAGAAATCATCCAAACCTGATATTGTAATATATTTTCCGTTTTCTACTTTAATTTTTTGCACTTCATTTACTAACACAGAGAAACCGGCTTCCTCCATATACTTTTTATAAAATAAACTACCTCCCCCGCCCCTATCATGATTCCCATACACTGCATATTTCCCTAAGGGTGCATGTATTTTTTGTAAAATGCCTTTCGCTTCTTCTCTTTCCGCCTTATACGATCCAAACTTATCTATTAAATCCCCTGTAAAAACTACTACATCTGGATGTAACGCATTCATTTTCTCCACCAAATTTTCTAGTTGTTTCAGTGTAAATTCTGGCCCTAAATGTACATCTGAGAATTGCAATATCTTTTTATTATTAAACTCTTTAGGAATTGTCGATGCTTTTATTTCATTCCACGTAACTGTTACTAGTTTTCGTTCTATTTCTGTCGCATAGAGATATAAACTTACTGAAATCATTACTATACTTATAAAACCGATTATAAATATTTTTACAATTGATTTTTTTTGTTCTTTTTTTACATGATGCGTATTCATGCTCTCACCTCTAGAAGTACTTTACAGCCTTATTGTTACATTAATGTGACATCATGAACAATGTTAGTTATATCCAATTCTACCCTATTCACTTTGACAAATTTATACAGAAGTCATAACATATTTTTATAATACATAGATTTTTAAAAATGTTCCTTCTATTTATTCTATCATTTTATTGAGGAGAGATTATTCATGTCTGTATTTACACCAGAAGAAATTACGGAACTTGCTACGAATTCCGGAAGAAAAAAAGCTCATTTATCATTAATCCCTATGCTAATTCTCGGTTTTTTTGGTGGTGCTTTCATAGCATTAGGGTATTTACTCGATATCCATGTTATTGGAACAATGCCAAAATCTTGGGGATCATTTACTAGTTTTCTAGGCGCTACTGTATTCCCTATCGGTCTTATACTTGTTATTCTTGCAGGTGGTGAACTAGTAACTGGTAACATGATGACAGTTTCTATGGCTTGGCTTCAAAAGAAAATTACTTTATTTCATTTCATACGAAATTTAGTTATCGTTACGTTTAGCAACTTCATAGGCGCTGTATTCGTTGCTTATTTTTTCGGTCATATCGTCGGATTAACAGAGGGCGCTTTTTTAGCGAAAACAGTTTCTATTGCGCAAGCTAAACTACAAGATACACCACTGCAAGCCTTTATTTCTGCAATCGGATGTAATTGGCTCGTTTGTTTAGCCGTTTGGCTCAGTATGGGAAGTAAAGAATTTATCGGGAAGATTATCGGCATCTGGTTCCCAGTTATGACTTTTGTTGCGATTGGATTTCAACACGTTGTAGCCAATATGTTTGTTATCCCAGCTGCAATTTTTGCCGGGCAGTTAACTTGGATGGAATATTTTCCAAACTTCATTTTTGTTTTCTTCGGAAACTTAGTAGGTGGTATGTTTTTTGTAGCGTTACCTTATTTCATATCTTATAATAAGAAACTACCTTCCAATAAAGAACAAACCGAATTAAAGAAACAATCTGTATCCGCTTAAATGAACTGTCTATACAGTGGCTCTAAAAAATATTACAAATTTCATTTTTTTTACGAATATATGTGCGTACACTTGTTCTCGAATGTTTTATACGTTATAATAACAACTTAAATAGCATTATTTACATATGAGGTGAAAAACATGAACAAAACAGAATTAATCAAAAACGTAGCACAAAACGCTGAGATTTCTCAAAAAGAAGCTACTGTAGTTGTACAAACTGTAGTAGAATCAATCACTAACACTTTAGCTGCTGGTGAAAAAGTACAACTTATCGGATTCGGTACATTCGAAGTTCGCGAAAGAGCTGCTCGTACAGGCCGTAACCCACAAACTGGTGAAGAAATGCAAATCGCAGCTTCTAAAGTACCTGCTTTCAAAGCTGGTAAAGAACTAAAAGAAGCTGTAAAATAATGAAAAAATAGCCTTCTCGTCTATGAGAGGGCTATTTTTTTCATTACATAATTAGTAAAAATCTGACCATTATGTTGTTTCTTTTGTTCCTTTATGCAAATAAAACCTTTACTTTCAAAGAAAGGTTTTGCTGTAATACTCGCTTCTGTATATATCTCCCTATGCCCCAAGTTCACTGCTTCTTTTTCTAACTTCTGTAGTATGTATGACGCTATCCTTTTCCCTTGATAATCTTTATGCGTAAATAGACGATCTACGTAATGCTCATCATTATAATCACCAAATCCCACTATTACACCGGTATAATCCGCTACATAACTAATATTCTTCTCTAAAGACTGTAACCAGCTTTCTCTATCTAGTCGCTCTGGTGCCCATGCCTGTAGCTGTAATACATTATAATCTTTTGCGTTAATTGTATGAACTGTTTCATAGAACAACTGTAATACTTGTTCTAAATCCTCTTTATGGAATGTTCTAATGATCGTATCTTTTAACATATTTGAGCCTCCTTATCAAACTATCATTTAACTTTTCTACCATCTAGTATTCAATATTTCTGCTTTATTATAGCTTTTTTCTTTCTATATAAACAAAAAACAATACTTATTTCAAAGTATTGTTTTTTGTTTGTAAGCATATGCAATTACTCTATAGATTTTTATTTTTTTAATTTCACTCTTTGTAATCGTAATGCATTTAATACAACGGATACAGAACTAAATGCCATCGCCGCCCCAGCAACCCAAGGTGCCAAGAAACCGAACGCTGCAATTGGGATTCCTAATCCATTATAAGCTAGTGCCCAGAATAAATTTTGCTTAATATTTCTTATCGTCATCTTGCTCATAAAGATTGCATCAGCAATACTATTTAAATCACCACGGATTAACGTAATGTCTGCCGCTTCCATCGCTACATCCGTTCCTGTTCCAATTGCCATACCGATATCCGCCGTAGCCAGTGCAGGAGCATCATTTATTCCATCTCCAACCATCGCTACTTTCTTACCTTGCGCTTGCAGTTTTTTCACTTCTTCTGCTTTTCCTTCTGGTAATACTTCTGCAATTACGTGATCAATACCAACTTGCTTAGCAATTGCCTGAGCAGTTTGTGTATTATCTCCTGTAATCATAACAACGTCTAGACCCATTTTCTTAAGTCTGGCAATAGCTGCTTTTGAAGTATCTTTTACAGTATCTGCAACGGCCACTATACCAGCATATTCTTTATTGATCGCAATAAGCATTGCTGTTTTTCCTTCTCGTTCAAGCTCTTCCATCGATTTAGAAACTTCTTCAATATCAATATCGAATTTCTTCATTAATCGACGTGTACCAATTAGTAATTGTTTCCCTTCTACAACTGATTCGATACCGAATCCCGGAATCGCTTCAAATGTTTCTGAACTTGGGATATCAATTTTCTTTTCTTTAATTCCTTCTACAATCGCTTCTGCAAGTGGGTGTTCAGAATTTTTTTCTGCCGCACCTACTAAACGTAGTATTTCTTCTTCATGGAATCCATCTGCTACAATTACATCTGTTAACACCGGCTTCCCATTTGTCACAGTACCTGTTTTATCTAAAATAACTGTATCTAATCGGTGAGTTGCTTCTAAATGCTCCCCGCCTTTAAATAAAATGCCATACTCAGCCAATCTTCCTGATCCCGCCATAATAGACGTAGGCGTTGCAAGACCTAATGCACATGGACAAGCGATAACAAGTACGGCGATCATTTTCTCAAGTGCTCCGCCAAAATCACCAGGTGTAACAAATAGCATCCACACTGCAAATGTGATAATGGCAATTACAACTACAACTGGTACGAAAATACCTGAAATTTGATCCGCTACCCTTTGAATAGGAGCTTTTGAACCTTGAGCCTCTTCTACTACTTTAATAATTTGAGCTAATGCAGTATCTCTTCCTACCTTAGTTGCTTTCACTTTTAAAAAGCCATTTTTATTTATTGTAGAACCAATTACTACATCTCCAATTGTTTTATCAACCGGAATACTCTCGCCTGTTAACATCGATTCATCTATTGCTGACTTTCCTTCTACTATTTCCCCATCTACCGGGATTTTTTCACCTGGCTTTACATAAACGATATCACCAGCTACCACTTCTTCGATTAAAATTTTTATTTCTGTTCCATCTCGTACAACAGTAGCGGTTTTCGCCTGTAAACCCATTAATTTTTTAATTGCTTCTGACGAGCGTCCTTTTGCTTTCGCCTCAAATAATTTACCTAAAATAATTAATGTAATAAGTACTGCACTCGTTTCAAAATACAAGTCTGTCATATGTTCCGAAGAACCAATCGACCTAATACTTAAATACACACTGTAGAAATATGCCGCAGACGTTCCAAGTGCAACGAGAACATCCATATTGGCGCTTTTATTACGTAACGCTTTATAAGCCCCAACATAAAACTGCCCACCAATGATAAACTGAACTGGAGTTGCAAGAGCTAGCTGCACCCAAGGGTTCATAAGCATATCAGGTAAATAAATAAACGATGTAAATGAGAAATGACTTACCATTGCCCACAATAACGGAAATGATAAAATAAACGAAATGATAAATTTCTTCTTTTGTCGCTCAATTTCTTGTAAGCGATGATCAGTTGATCCATCTTGCTCATCTGATTTCACTTCTAATTTATATCCTAATTTCGTAATTGCACTCTTCATTTCATTTATATTAATTTCATCAGGATTAAAATCTACTGTAGCTGATTCTAAAGTGAAATTTACTGTCGCTCCGTTCACACCTTCTAACTTATTTAAACGTTTTTCTACTCTATTTGCACATGCTGCGCATGTCATCCCTGAAACAGTAAACTCAGCTTTATCACTGACAATTCCATACCCTAACGATTCAACTTTTTGCTTAAATTGTTGCGGATTTGTTTTTTGGGGATCATACATTATTTTTGTTTTTTCAAGTGCAAAATTTACATTTGCATCATGAACACCTTCTACTTTTTTTAGACCTTTTTCAATTCTATTTGCACATGCCGCACATGTCATTCCTGATATTTGAAGATTGGCCTCTTTTTGTTCATTCATGTCTCTCACCTCTATATACCCTCATAAGGTATAATTTTTAACAAAATAAATCGTACTTCCTATAAAGTACGATTTATTTCCATATCTAAAAATAATTATTGAACATCGTACCCTTGATCTTCAATTACAGCAACGATATCTTTTAACGTTACAACTGATGAGTCGATAGTAACTTCAACAGTACCTTCTGCTAATTGAACTTTCACTTGCTCAACACCGTTTAGTTCTTTCACGCTGCTTTCAATTGAATTTACACAATGTCCACAAGACATACCTTCAACTTGTAATGTTAACTGTTCCATTTAAAATCCTCCTCTTGTTTCTTCATTGTTTGTTAATCACAATTACATCTTACCATACCCCCCTAAGGTAATCAATGGTTTTGTATCATGATTTTTCAATTATTTTCTAAAAGTTTATTTTACACACACTTTTTCACACCAATACCTCGAAATCCTATATAAAAATAAACAAAAAAACAAGCCAGTGACATACTAGCTTGTTTTTACGCTTTTGAAAAACGTTCAAATACTGTCATTAATTCTTCAATTGCTTCGTCCCCATTGCCATCTTTAATAGCACCTGAAACACAATGACTTGTATGGTTTTTTAATACACCCATTCCTACTTTTTTCATCGCTGCATTAATCGCTGAAATTTGAACTAAAATATCCACGCAATAACGATCATTTTCAATCATATTTTGAATACCGCGGACTTGTCCTTCAATTCTCTTTAATCTATTTATAATTTGTTCTTTTTCTTTTTCTGATCTATGTGTTACCGCTTCATGCTCTTTATGATCCATATTATCACCTTCTTAAAGTTTCTCTTCATCCAATAAAATAATTGCTTTTACGAGTATACCAATTATAGCATTAATTATCTATGTATGATACCCCATATGAGTATATTTCCGCTCTATGCTTATTCTTAACAATTTATTAGCTTCTCAGTCTCAATTTTCATGATACCCTTTCCTTTTTTCAAAAAGAATAATAAGCGTAGATTATCTATCTCCGCTTATTATTCATCCATAAATATAATTATTGCTGATCACATACTTTTGTATCATTCACTACAGAAGTTCCTTCAACGGTTACCGTATGAAAACAGTCATTTACACGCACTGTCACAACATTATCTTGCCGATCAATAACGTGATATTCATTAAAATTTTTATTCAGAGCACTGCGAATTTGTTCTCCTTCATAAATTGGAATGCCATGTGATAAAACCCAAATAAGCCCAGCGATAGCAAGAATAGTTTTCATACGATCTACCTCCTTGAGAATATAGTGAACTTTTAATCCATGCTTTTGCAGCTCTACGAATCATGATTGGAATGAACTAAGCCTTTTTGGAAATAAGTTCATTTCGTCTATTTTATGTTTATGCTAATTGTGACCGAATTGTGACAACTTTTTGTCTCTTTAGACGAAAAGTTGAAACAAAACGTTCAAAAAGGACAATTCTACTTGCACAAACAAAAAGCTATGGAGAATTTCTCCATAGCCTTTCGTTTGCATTTGATTAGACAATCATTTCATTATATTTAATGTTAAATGTTTCAATTTGAATGGTAGCATGTTCAATATGGAACTCTTGCTTTAACATATCGATAATATTTTGAAGTACTTCTTGATCATCTTGCTTTTTATCAATCATTACATGGACGCTTAATGCATCTAATCCAGATGTAATTGTCCAAACATGAAGATCATGTAAATCACGTACACCTTCTATTCCTTTAATCGCTTGCTTCACTTTCTCTAGTTCAATTGCAACTGGTGTACCCTCCATAAGTATATGAATAGAATGTTTTGTTACTCCCCATGCGCTCTTTAAAATTAATAAAGCTACAACTACCGAGATAATTGGATCTGCAATATACCATGAGAATAATGACATAAGTGCACCAGCTACTAATGCTCCCACTGACCCTAAAGCATCCCCAAGAACATGTAAATACGCGCTACGTAAATTCACATTATTTTTCACGTCACCTTGTCTCATGAGTGCCCATGCACTGATTAAATTTGCTAGTAAACCAATTGATGCGATTAACATCATTGGACCACTTGCTACAGTTGGCGGTTCAAAAAAACGACCAATTGCTTCCCATACGATAAGCCCTGCTACAACAAATAATGTAATTCCATTGATTAATGCTGCTAAAATTTCAAAACGATAATATCCATACGTTTTTGTAGAAGTAACTGTTCTAGCTGCTAATCCAATAGCAATTAAACTTAATAATAATGAACTTGTATCACTTAACATATGTCCTGAATCTGATAATAAAGCTAAACTATTTGTAACTAGTCCCCCGAAAAATTCAAGGAACATAATAGTTGCTGTAATGACTAAAGCTGTAATTAATCCTTTTCTATTTCCTTTCCTACTCTCCTCAAAATGATGATGTCCATGGGAATGCCCGTGAGCATGCCCATGATGTTGGTGACCGTGATGATGTCCCATATAAATGCCTCCTTTTAATTTTGTTTTGTCTTTCATAATTCCACTATTAAATTTTTACCTTATTTACAAATGGCTCTTTTCTTATCTGAATCGAACTTGTTGGACAGCCGTCACTTGCCGCCAACATTGCTTGTAAGAAAGTTTTTGGAATACCCATTCTTCCTTGGTTGTTATCTAATACACCAAATGATTTTCCTCTTCCGTCTAATTGATATATATCAGGTGCTATAGAAGTACATAGTCCACATGCCTCACAATTCTTTTTATTTACAACCGTATAATGTAACAATTTAACTCACCTCCGTTTTTCTCATACAATACATAGGTAGGGTATATTAAATCGTTTATTTTACACCAGTTTTTCTTCTAAAGTTTCTATTTCCCTATTTAAATAATAATGGCATATCGGTTTTAAATCTTGATCCAATTCATAAACCAATGGTGTTCCTGTTGGAATATTTACATTTTTTATATCTTCATCTGAAATTTGATCTAAATATTTTACTAAAGCACGTATTGTATTGCCATGGGCTGCTATAATTACTTGTTTACCAGCTCTTACATTAGGAGCTATCTCTTCATTCCAATATGAAACAACTCGTTTCTTCGTATCTTCTAGATCTTCTGTAAGAGGAAACTCATACTCTTTTACCTCTCTATATTTCGGATGTGCTGCTTCATATCTTTCGTCATCTTTTGTAAGTGCTGGTGGGCGTACATTTGTTGAACGTCTCCATAAAGTTACTTGCTCATCGCCATATTTTCTCGTTGTTTCTTCCTTATTTAATCCTTGAAGCGCACCGTAATGTCGCTCATTTAATTTCCATGTTTTATGAACAGGTAGCCACATCAAATCCATTTCTTCGAGAGTAATCCATAAAGTACGCATCGCTCTTCTCAAAACAGATGTATATGCTATATCAAATGAGAAACCATTAGCTTTCAGCATTACTCCGGCTTCTCTTGCTTCTTGCAAACCTTTACTAGATAAATCAACATCCGTCCAACCTGTAAACCTATTTTCAACATTCCATTCACTTTGTCCGTGTCGTATTAAAACTAGCTTTACCATACTTATTATCTCCTCTCCTTTTAAAGTTGCATTTTCATAAAGAAGTATCTTTATGAAAATGCATAATTACATATCAACTTCTTTATTCTTCATTTCAATACTATGACTACACGCTAATTCAATTAATCCATTTACGTGAGAGTCATCTAATGAATAAAAAACAAGTTTCCCCTCTTTACGCTTTTTCGCTAATCCTATCGTTTGTAATAGTCTTAAGTGATGTGAAGCTGTTGCAATACTACTATGAATAATACTTGCGACATCACGTACACAAAGCTCTTTTTCTGTATACAACGCATAAGCAATTTTCAAACGTGTTTCATCTGCAAGTGCCTTAAACATTTTCGCTACACTACTTATATTTTCTTTCTCTAGCATGTCACTTGCATGTTTTACTTTTTGCTCATCATGATAGCAAAGTTCACAATGCTCTTCCTTCATATGTAACACCTCTTATTCAAATACATATTTGATTATGTATGTAGTATACCTTATAAACAAGAAACATTCAAATGTTTATTTGAATGTTTCTTGTTTATATTAAAAATCCCACTGATTATTAACCCACAGCTATCAATCTTATGAGCTTACCGATTGTTAATACCGGATAAATCAAACCGGTTTTCTTTTAGTATTCCTCCGGAGAAAAATAAAACTTTGTAAAGAGCTCCCATATAAGCTCGTTTCTACTGCATACTCCGACCTTTTCAAAAATTGACTTGAAATGATCCTGAACTGTATACGTAGAAATACACAATTCTTTTGCCACTTCTTTTGTTGACATCCCTCTAACAATTCCTACTATCACTTCTTTCTCTCTTTGAGACAAACTATAAGAATCTGCAAGAAGAGGAAAAACTTCTTCTGGCCGTGCACTTTCGAACAAAACCCTATATCCTGTATGACAACTACTGTAACCTTCTAGCCTGCTCGCACGAATAACCAAAAATTGCCCACATGTTAAACTTATACAGACTGTTGCTTCTTTATTAGTTTCATGCGCTTTTACTTTCGAACAAACTGCCCGTATCGGCCTCGGAATGTCATCTTCATTCAATTGCTCATATTTTCTAAAGTTTGATAACCATATGTACCCTGTTTCATCCCAATAATTTAGTCTAAGATTTTCATTTAATACAATCATACCCCTTCCTACTACTTTTACTTGTTCTTCTGACCGGATTATAAAGGATGTTCTTAAAGTATCTCCTGCCAATAAACCCACCTTCGATAAATACTTACATTCATCATGCTGAAAAGGTACTTTTGTATTATCTCGAAACAGACTTAAGTGTCCAAAACATTTTCCTTTACTCATACAAACCACTCTTACTTCATCTATAAAACCGGCTGGTTTTAAAATATTTCGATACCTAGTACTTTTTATCGGATTATCATTTGTGACAATACGTATCGCACCAACATGAGGGACCTTTGATGCTAAATCTTTAAATTTGTTGTAATCATCCTCTAAAAATTCATTCATAAATAACTGCGAATGCAGTTGTTCAATTCTTCGATCTGTATATGCCCCGGTTGTTAAAAATGTGCGTGGGTCTATAGCGGCAAAACAGGACGCATCAAAAGGAATTACCTTTTTTAAAATATTTAAAAACTCTTTTTGAAATTGTCTAATTGATCTCTCACTTTTCATCAACACTGTTATTTCTTTCGTTGCCTGTTCATAAATCATCTTGATTTCCCCCCAGATTTATGGGATTGTTTCCTCTAACCATTTTATTTCATAATAAAGTGAAACTTTATTGTAAAAGAGGAGGCTAAAAAATGAGCTGGAATGATCATACTGTACATACATATGAACGAACAATCCCGTTAAAAATCCCTGGATATTTTACCCTTTATGAAATGGTGAACCATTTTTTATTTACGACACTCCCTAAAGAAAACATGAAGCCAAATTTACTAGTTATAGGTGCTGGTGGTGGACAAGAAATTCTCTCAATAGGTAAACAAAATAGCAACTTATCTTTTACAGGTGTGGATCCATCTCAAAGCATGCTACAGTTAGCTAAAAAAAGAATTGAACACGAAGACTTGCAAAATCAAATTCACTTTGTACATGGAACTGTTCATTCATTATTAACCAATCCATTATTTGACGCTGCTACTTGTATGCTTGTTCTTCACTTCATCCCAACTATGAAGGAGAAAATAGAGTTACTTAATGAAATTAGTAGTCGCTTAAAGCCAGGTGCTCCATTCTTTCTCTCTTCAATAAATGGTATACCCCATACAAGTATGTTTTCTGCACAATTAAATGCTTGGCGCAACCATATGATGCAAAATCAAATTCCATTAAAAGATTGGGACCGATTTGAAAATTCTTTTGAAACAGAAATATTTCCTATTTCCGAAACAAATCTACTAACTATTATGGAGGAATGTGGCTTTACTCACATCACTCGCTTTTTCAGTAGCTTTTTAATTGATGGATACGTTGCCTTTAAACAATAATGAAAAAAGGTAAGCAATTGCTTACCTTTTCCCCTCTTCTATACGTGACTAATAAACCTTAACCCTTTACTTAAAGAAGTCGGCACAACTGATGCATGATTCTCCCCTTCAGCCTCATAAAACGTAAATCTAAACTGATCATGTTTTACTTGGAGAAGACGCTCTGACAATTCGTTTGCCCCTACAACCATATGCTCTCGTTCTAGTGACCCCACTGTAAGAAATACTCCCGTTTCAAACTTAGCACTGTTTAATTCACTCATAAGGTTCTCTTCTTTTTCAAGCACAGATTGGTTATTCCACCAAATAGATGGACTACTAATAAAATAATTTTGAAAAGCATTTACGTTTGTAAATAGTATATGTAAAGCAAATAAACCACCTAGCGAATGCCCAAATAACGTTTGTTTTCCTTTATCAATCTCAAAATCATTTTCGATTTGAGGCTTCAGTTCTTTTTCTATAAAAGTAAAGAAGTTATGTGCTCCTCCTGTTTTAGGCCACGGTTTGCCATCCGGTTTTAAAGGCGCATCTTTTGAAATTACACTAGGCGTAAAATCATAGCATCTTTCTTCACCTGAAAATGCACCTTCAATTGGATAACCAATACCGACTATAATGGCTGGTGAAACACCTGTTTTTTCTGCTCTAACTGATTGTATTTTAACTGCTTCATGGAATGTTTGAAAAAAGGCATTGCCATCTAATACGTATATAACAGGATAGCCTGACTCTGGTGCTGGCTGCCTCGGCTTTGAAATATGAATTTGATATTCCTTACCTTCTAGTTTTGAATACATTTTCCACTGCTCTGTATTAAATGTTATAATCTGCTGTTTTTCAATCGTAGTATTCATCCTATATCCCCCCTTCTTAACTCGTTACATATATTTCAACTTTCTCTTCTTGAGAGACAACGCTATCGTATCCAAAGCAAACAGGAGATCCGTTATATGGATCAATCATGACACGCGCATCAATATGAAATACTTCTTTTAACACTTCATTTGTAATGATTTCTTCTGGGCTACCAGTTGTAACGATTTCCCCTTCCTTCATTGCAATAATTTCATCTGAAAACCTTGCTGCATGGTTAATATCATGTAGTACCATTACGACCGTACAATTATGTTCTTTATTTAATTTCTCCACAATTTGTAATACATCTAATTGATGAGACATATCAAGATATGTCGTGGGTTCATCTAGTAGTAACACTTCTGTCTCTTGTGCTAAAGCCATCGCTAGCCATACCTTTTGCCTTTGACCACCTGATAAATTTGCAATTTGTCTCGTTCGAAATTCAGAAGTTTTCGTTATTTCTAATGCCCAATCAATCATTTCTTTATCTTTTGAAGTTAACTTATTTACGTTATTTCGATGTGGGTAGCGTCCATAAGAAATTAACTCTTCTACTTTAAGCTCTCCTGGCGCAATTGGAGTTTGCGGAAGTAAAGCTAACTGCTTTGCAATTTCTTTCGTTGGAATTGTATGTAAATCCTGTCCTTGTAAATAGACTTTACCGCTCTTTTGCTTTAAAATTCTTCCCATTGTTTTTAACAATGTCGATTTACCGCACCCGTTTGGCCCTATAATTGTCGTTACTTTTCCTTCTTGTATTTCCACATTTAAATCGCGAAACACTGTAAGCTTTTCATAACTCGTTTCTAAATTTTTTGCACTTAAAATACTCACTTTTATTCCTCCTCTTACGCTTTCGCCTTATAAAGTAAATATAAGAAATACGGTACACCGACAATAGAAATAACGATTCCAACTGGTAACTCTACAGGTGTGAACACTGTTTTTGCAATAAAGTCTGAAGCAATTACAAGGAACATTCCGATTACTCCGCACGTAGGAATGATATATTTATGCTGAATACCGACTAGCCTTTTCGCTATATGCGGTGCCATTAGTCCAATGAAGCCAATACTTCCTGAAACAGCAACACATGCGCTCACAAGTCCGATACTACTTAGTAGTAAAATAGATTTCTCTCTTTCAACTGAAACACCTAAACTTGTAATACTCGTTTCTTCCAATTGAAATAAATCTAATAAATAAGCTTTCTTTTGTATAAGCGGAATTAATATGATAAGCCACGGCAACATAGCAACAATATACTTCCAGTTTGCGCTATATATGCTTCCAGACACCCAAACTGCAGCCATCTCGAAATCAGTTGACTTCATTTTGAGTGATAAGTACATAGAAAATGCTCCAAATCCTGATCCAATTGCAATCCCTGTTAATAAAAGACGTTGCGAATCTAGCTTACCGTTTTTCCATGAAAACAGATAAATGATGATAGCTGCACCTAATCCGCCGACTAAACCAAACATTGGCATCATCATAATAGACATCCAGTCTGTGCTCTTTAATTGCCCTTGAAAGAAAAACATAAAAATAACGATGGCTGTTCCGGCTCCAGCATTCACTCCTAAAATACCTGGGTCTGCCAACCCATTTCTCGTAATCCCTTGAATAACAGCACCTGCAACGCCAAGGCCTAATCCTACTAACCCAGCAATTACGATGCGTGGAAGACGAAAATCAAAGATAACTAGATCATGTTCTGGTACTGGATCAATTCTAAAAAGTGTTTTAAATACATCCGTAATCGTAATATCAAACGTACCGTTCGTTAAACTAATATAAATAGCACCAAAAATTAAAAATATAATAATCCCCATTGTCATTCCGAAACGTTGACTTGAACTTTTAGGCATGTCTCTCTCCCCCTCTTGTACGGATTAAATAAAGGAAGAACGGAATTCCAATTAAGGAGGTAACGACGCCAATTGGTGTTTCAAATGGATAGTTTACAAATCTACTCAAAACGTCACATAATGCTAAGAAAACTCCGCCAATAACACCTGCACATGGCAAGATCCACTTATAATCTACCCCAATTATAAAGCGAGTAATGTGCGGAATAATTAAACCTACAAAACCTACTTTCCCGACTAATGCAACTGCTGTTCCTGTTAAAAGAATAACGGATAAAATCGCCATCCCTTTAACTAGTTTTGTACGTTGTCCTAGATTAATAGATACCTCTTCTCCTAAAGAAAGAATTGTAATAGATTTTGATATTACTAATGCTAAAGCTATCCCAATTATCCCAAAAGGTATCGTGATTATAATTACATTAGGGTCCACTTGATCTAACTTTGCATTAAACCAAAAACTAACATTTTGAGAAATTTGGAAATACGAAGCCATCGCAGCAGATACACTACTTAAAAATGTTCCTATAACTGTTCCGATAATCGCTAACCTAACTGGTGATAAGCCATTTTGAAGGAGCGAACCAAAACCAAACACAATACCTGCTCCTAATGCAGAACCAATCATTGAGCATAAAACCATACCAATTGATGACATTACTGGAAGAAAAATCATACAAAGTGTAATAACAAAAGCTGCACCATCCGTCACACCCATAATAGAAGGGGATGCAAGATAGTTTCTTGTCATCCCCTGCATAAGTGCTCCTGATATGGCTAGAAATGCTCCGACTAAAAGAGCTGCAACTACCCTTGGTAAACGTGAAGTAATAATAATATTATGATTTACATCACTTGAATCAAAATGAAATAATGCATTCCACACTGTTTGAGCATCAATGTTTTTCGCACCATATAAAATAGAAAGTATCACTGTCAATAAAATCAATATGGGCGCTATACATAAAATGGTTACTGGTACCGCATTCGTTTTCTGCATATCATTCAACGCACCTTACTTATTGTATTATTTAGATAAATTTTTCACCGCTTCTTTTAAGAATGCTGTTTTACTCCAAGCTGTACCACCTTGTGCCATTGGATCTACTACGTTTACAAATACGTTCTTTTCTTTCGCAGCATTCATACTTTGCCAAATTGGATTCTTTTCAATGTCTTCTAACACTTTCGGTTTATTATTTTCACTAGCCTCGTATTGTAAGAAGATATAATCAGGATTAACTTCAGCTAATTTTTCTAAAGAAATCTTTTCTTGTGCTTTTACCGTTTTAAGTTGTTCTGGAGCAGTTAGTCCAAGATCTTTATAAATTACAGGATTAAAGTATACTCCTTCTGGGTATAGGAATAAGTCGTTTGCTCTTAGTCTAATGACAAGTACTTTTTTGTCTTTTAACTTATCTCCTAATTTTGCTTTTGCTTTTTCAGCATCCGTATTGTAATCTTTAATAATCTT
Organism: Bacillus cereus group sp. TH152-1LC; assembly: GCF_027710505.1. Classification (NCBI taxonomy): domain Bacteria; kingdom Bacillati; phylum Bacillota; class Bacilli; order Caryophanales; family Bacillaceae; genus Bacillus; species Bacillus cereus group sp. TH152-1LC. Next base: position 28,598 of record NZ_JAQFNK010000015.1, read on the forward strand.
TTCTGCTTTATCTTTTTTACCAGTTAATTCTCCCATTAACTTTAAATTGTCTTCCCAATTTGTTGAAACGTGCGATACTGGGAATGTCGGAGCTACTTTCGTGAACTTCTCAGCTGTTTCTGCTGGGAATTTCGTACTTGATGTAATTACATCTGGTTTTAATTGTAGTAATGTTTCAAAATTTGGTTCCATCTTCTCACCAACAGATTTTGCACCTTCTAAATCTTTTTCAAGATACTTCGGTAATTTACCACCAACAGTAATAGCACCTACTGGCTTAATACCAAGTACCGCTGCATCTTCCATTGACTCTAAACTAGCTGTCGCAATTTTATCTACTTTTGCTGGCACTGTATATTCTTTACCTAAATATGTAATTTTTCTTTTTTCGTCTTTTTTCGTTTCCGTAGCTTTTGTCTGTTGCTTTTGCTCCCCAGAAGTTTTATCAGCGCTATTACATGCCGCTAGTCCTACACTTAAAACTGTAACCATCCCTAAAGTAAATAACTTCTTGTTCATCTTTATATAACTCCTCTCGAATTCTCAAACTATATTCTCAATAAAATTTAACTATATGAAACTTGTCTCACGTATATATTTCATTAGATTAATAATTTTATCCAGAACTCATTCTCGTTCACTTCCCCTAAACTATAATTCTTCTACACTTCATCCATTGATAACCTTTTTCACTGATAATGATTATCGTTACTAAGTATATATTTAATATGCAATTATTTCAAGAAAGATTTGAAAAATTTTAACAAACTGAATAAAAAAGAAGTATCCACCTAAACTTAGGAAGATACTTCTTTTTTTAGAAATTCATATGTAATTCAACTGGGCAATGGTCTGATCCCATTACTTCACTATTAATTTTCGCCTCTGTTATTTGATCTTTCATTCTTTTCGAAACAACAAAATAATCTAAACGCCATCCAATATTTTTTGCTCTCGCTCCCATACGATACGACCACCATGAGTATGCGCCTTCCTGATCAGGATACAGATAACGATACGTATCAATAAATCCTTCTTCTAAAATACGTGTGAGTTTCTCTCGTTCCTCATCAGAGAATCCAGGATTTTTACGATTACTTTTTGGATTTTTTAAATCAATTTCTTTATGAGCAACGTTTAAATCACCGCAAAAAACAACTGGTTTCTTCTCATCTAACCCTTTAATATAAGCCCGGAAATCATCTTCCCATTTCATTCTGTAATCTAATCGTTCTAATCCACGTTTTGAATTTGGTGTATATAACGTTATCATATAAAAATCTTCGAATTCTAAAGTAATAACTCGGCCTTCTTGATCATGCTCTTCAATCCCTAAACCGTACGTTACAGATAGCGGTTCTTTTTTCGAAAAAATAGCCGTTCCTGAATAACCTTTTTTCACAGCATAATTCCAGTATGTATAGTATCCCTCTAGATTTAAATCAATTTGCCCATCTTGTAATTTAATCTCTTGTAAACAAAATATATCAGCATTTGATTCCTCAAGATAGTCTAAAAATCCACCTTTTGCGATAACTGCTCGCAAACCATTTACATTCCACGAAATTAACTTCACCTATAGTCCTCCTCTTGATGTTCACTTTCAAATTTCATGCTATCACAAAATAGAAAAACAAGCATATTTCATCTTTGTAATCTTGCTCTTACATTTGTGAATACATACATACGCACTTTATTCAGGTTATACTAATTTCAGAGGTGATGTTCTTTGCACAATGAAGGGATTACGTTAACAAATGAGCATTGGCAAGCAATTATTCATAATGATTCTTCCTATGATAGCAAATTCTTTTATGCTGTGAAATCAACCGGAATCTTTTGCCGGCCTTCATGCAAATCAAGAATACCGAATAGAAACAATGTACGAATTTTTCATCATGCAGAGCAAGCATTAAGTGAAAACTTTCGCCCTTGCAAACGTTGTAAGCCACATGGGCTCACTTTACCTAATGAAGAGTGGGTAGAACAAATTAAAGATTATATCGAAAAACACTTCGATGAATTATTAACTCTCGATATACTTGCAGAAATGTGCCATGGTAGCCCATTTCATTTACAACGCACTTTCAAAAAAACAACAGGAATAAGTCCAATAGAATATATACTACAATTCAGGATTATTAAAGCAGCAGAACAGCTATTACAAACAAATCAATCCATTAAAGAAATTAGTACTGCTGTCGGGATAGAAAACCCCGAGTATTTTGCAACTTTATTTAAAAAGAAAACTGGGTTTACTCCTACTGAATATCGAAAAAAGAACGAAATGAAAGAAGGATATAATAATGAATTCCAACAAAAATAAATTTATTTATTGGACGCTACTTACACATAAGAATTGGCAGTTTCATATTGCTGCAACAGAAAATGGGCTATGCTTCATTGGATCACAAGATGAAAATTTTGAAGAACTAAATATATGGGCTAGAAAAAAATTGCCACAACATATATTGGCCTGTAATCCAAATTATCTACAATCATATGCGAAAGAAGTTACCGAGTATTTAGAAAGTAAACGAGAAAATTTTACATTCCCTATCGATGCTTACGGAACTGATTTTCAATTATCTGTTTGGAATGCGGTACGTGAAATTCCTTATGGGAAAACATATTCTTATTCAGAAATTGCCGAAAGAATGCAAAAGCCTACGGCTGTACGTGCTGTTGCTACTGCTATTGCTGCCAACCCTCTCCTTATTACAATTCCTTGCCATCGTGTTATTGGAAAAAATGGTAAGTTAACTGGATTTAGAGGTGGATTAGCAATGAAGCAAGAATTGCTTACATTAGAAAAATCGCAGGTAAAATGCATATGACAGCAGAAGATACTAGTAGATTAACTTTAGCAGTTCCAACAGAATTTAGTTTCCAAGAAAATGTACGCTATCTATCGCGTTCTAACAATGAATGTATGTTCCACATTGAAGATAACAAAATTTATAAAGTGATCCCTGTTCACGATGTAAACCTTTTAGTTGAAATTAGTATGAATATGGATGGACATATTCAAATACGTTTTTTAGAAGAATTATATACATCTGAAGAATCAATATGCGAAGCTGTAGCTCACTATGTGAAAGAGTGGTTTGATTTAACTACTGATTTAGCTCCCTTTTATACATTAGCTAAACGTGATGTACTCCTTCAAAGACCAATTGAACAATATTATGGCCTTCGTACTTTAGGTATTCCAGACTTATTTGAAGCACTTTCCTGGGGAATTATCGGTCAGCAAATTAATCTCACATATGCTTATACGCTAAAAAAACGATTAGTCGAACACTATGGAAATTATGTAGAATGGAACGGTAGAAAACATTGGATATTCCCTTCTCCTGAAACGATTGCCAATTTACATGTAGAAGATCTCAAAAACTTAAAAATGACGACTAGAAAATGTGAATATTTAATCGGTATTGCAAAGCTTATTACAGAAGGAAAACTATCAAAAGAATCTTTACTGCAAATACAAGATGTGAAACAAGCTGAAAAACAATTAACTGCTATACATGGTATAGGACCGTGGACTGCCAACTATGTTTTAATGCGCTGTTTACGATTTCCTTCCGCTTTTCCAATTGACGATGTTGGCTTGCACAATGCAATTAAATATATAACAGGTTCTGAAAGTAAACCGACTAAACAGGAAATAAAAGATTTTGCGGCAAATTGGACCAACTGGGAGTCTTACGCAACTTTTTATTTGTGGCGAGTATTATACTAAAAAACCAAGTAGCGCATCCGCACTACTTGGTTCTTTTTTAAGCTTGTTCTTCGAAGCGTCTTGCGATTTCCACAATAACCTGAACAGCTTTTTCCATCGTATCTACCGAAACATATTCAAATTTTCCCTGATAGTTTTCACCACCTGTGAAAATATTCGGCGTTGGTAATCCCATATACGATAATTGTGATCCATCTGTTCCACCACGAATTGGATGAATGTTTGGTTCGATATTTAAGCTTTTCATCGCTTCATATGCAATATCAACAATTTCTCTCACTGGTTCAATTTTTTCAAGCATGTTATAGTATTGATCATTCATTTCTAAAACGACTGCATCTTGTCCATACTTCTCTTGCATTTGCTTCACAATATTTTCAACGTTATGTTTACGCGCCTCAAAATTTTCACGATCAAAATCTCGAATAATATAATATGCTTTACTTTGTTCAACATCACCATTTAATGAAAGTAAATGATAGAATCCTTCATAGCCTTCTGTATATTCTGGTGCCTCTTCTACTGGTAAATGCCCATTAAACTCCATAGCAAGTTTAGTTGCGTTACGCATTTTATTTTTCGCTGTTCCAGGATGTGTATTCGTTCCGTTAAACGTTAACTTAGCACCTGCAGCATTAAAGCTTTCATACTCTAAACCACCTAATGGACCTCCATCCATCGTATAAGCACATGATGCACCAAACGCTTCTACATCAAAATGCGCTGGCCCACGACCAATTTCTTCATCCGGCGTAAATGCTACTCTTATTTTCCCATGTTTAATTTGCGGATTATGTATTAAATAGTTCATTGCAACCATAATTTCAGTCAGACCAGCTTTATCATCTGCTCCTAGAAGTGTCGTACCATCCGTTGTAATAATCGTATGTCCTTTATATGATGGTAATTCTGGAAACTGTTCTGGCGTTAAAACAACATTTAGCTCTTCATTTAACGTAATCGCATTGCCATCAAAATTTTCATGAATTTGTGGTTTTACGTTTTTCCCTGTAAAGTCTGTTGCCGTATCTAAATGTGCTAAAAAGCCGATTACTGGAACATCCTTATCCGTATTAGCAGGAAGTGTTGCCATTACATACCCATTATCATCCATTGTTACTTCTGTTAAGCCAATCTCTTTTAACTCTTCCACTAATAGCTTTCCAAACTCAATTTGTCCAAGTGTTGTTGGTACTGTATGACTTTCTTCATTTGATTGTGTATCAATCTTTACATATCTCGTAAATCTTTCAATAAGTTCTTGTTTCAAACTCATTCACTCCCTTTTACATTTCTCTTTCTATTATAATCCTTAAAACGAAATATTTTAACTTTTTTGACTGCGAATATTTATTTCATTTGCATTTTAGAAATTATAAATAACAACCAAAAAGTCGTAATATTTGTACACGAAGACTCTTACATGTAATATACATAATTATACAATATGGGAGGTTTAAAGATGAGGCTAACTCTCTTTCGCTATTTTCTTTTTTTCTTAGGATTAATTTTTTTCGGCCTTGGAAATGCTCTTGCAGTCAAAGTTAAATTTCTCGGTTTACATCCTTGGGAAGTTTTAAACATGGCTCTCTACCAAAGGTTTGGATTGACGATTGGTACGTGGAGTGTCATATGTGGATTATGTCTCGTTCTCATTTTTTTACTAGTAGATCGAAAATATATAAATGTGGGTACATTTTTAAATGCACTACTTATCGGTCCCATTATGGACTTTTTCTTACAATCAAATATCCTTCCAAACGCAAGTGATTATTTATGGATAAACTTACTCATTTTATTTGCTGGTATTGCAATTACAGGTATTGGGGGAGGGATGTACGTTGCGGCTGGGATTGGTGCTGGACCTCGCGATGGATTCATGCTTACTATTTCCGACAAAACAGGACTGTCTATTAGCCGTGCTAGAATCATAGTAGAATGTGTTGTACTCGTTATTGGATTTATGCTAGGAGGTCCTGTTTTCATCGTAACTTTTCTGTACACCTTATTCAAAGTCCAATCTTTCAGCAATCATTTAAGATGTTTCAAACACTTTTACATACTTTACATAACAAAAAGAAAATTAGTGAACATATTTAAAGTACAGTTTAATACAAATCATTCACCCTATTTACGATTCTCACCGCAAATAGGGTGTTTCTTTTTCATCTCACAATTTAAGAATATATACTATTTATTCACAATAAAAGTATATACATCATCATAAATACAACCGTTTACTCTAACAACATACTTCCCCGGTTTACTAAAACGAATTGTGTATTTATTTAGCTGAATTGCTCCTTTATCCCCAGAAAGAACATCAATACTTCTACCACTCAATACATAAAATTCACTTTGATTCATCGTTACATCAATTGCATTGAAGTTTTCTTCTTTCACCTGCTTTATTTCTGCAACGCTTACACTTGGTTCTAAAAACAGTAGTCCACTTAATCCAATCGTCCCCGCTAAAGCAACTCCCGCAAACTTTTTAATCTTTTTCATCACAATGCCCTCCTTATAAATTTTGTGTAAAGGTGATTTTCTCCTTTACACCACAAAGCCTATATGTAATGAAATGAAAAGTAAACGGGGACCGTAAGACAAAATTCTACATCTTTTTCTCCAATTGAATATAAATCCAGCGTTTGGAGTTTTGTCACATTAAAAATTGTTTACTTAAACCAACTTCCAATTATATTATTCAGAAACTGAATAATTACTTATTGATTTAAGATTCTAAAAATAGTTGATAAAGATTCTTTCTATCTCCTATCCATAATCTTTCTACATTCATTAATTTCTCATCTTTAAATTCCAACTTATATATGTCAGGCTTCGATGCATGTATAAGAAATTCAAACCCGTATTGATTATCAAAGTAATTCATCATTAAAGTCATTACAAGCCCATGCGTACCAATTACAATTTTTTGCCCTTGGAAATCCATTAATATTTCCTTTAACACTTTCACTACCCGTCTCTGACAATCCTTATATGACTCTCCTTCCGTTAGTGTAAAATCCTGATTTGCGAACATCTTCTTTACAAGTGGATATATCTCTTTATCTGATATAACCTGATCCTCATTTGAAAACATACACTCTTTGAGATTTTCATATACTACTATTTCTTTTTCATAGAAATCGGCTGCTTTTTCTATCGTTAACGTAGCACGATTATAGGGACTGGAAATAAAAGTATCAATCCTCTCCTCTTTTAATATGTCAGTTACTCGACAGGCATCCATATGTCCCTTCTCAGTTAACCCACGCGTTCTTTCATTTCCTTCTAATTTTGGTGATTCACCATGTCTAACCATATAGATATATGTACTCATACTTCCTCCTTGAAAATATTCATTCGTCTTTTATAAACTTTGTTGATTTGTTCGTCTAATCCACTCGCCTACTAAACTCTCGAATACTTCAGGTTGTTCAACTTGTAAATTATGCCCTGCCATATATAACACCGCGAATGTCGCTCTTGGATAATCATCAATAATTCTTATAATGTCTTGATAGCCTACCAATAGGAATATGCGTTCTTATTTTACAACTTTTCAGAATATAATTTCAAATTTTATTTTTCAGATTCCAAATAAAAAAGCCTTCCATGAGTGTATCCCCTCAAAAGAAAGCTCTTTTACGTATTTCGTCCTACTTGAACTTCAAGCATCATTACACATTATTCTTCTAGTTTCATCAACACAATTCTCCAACCATCTGGATCCTCTATCGTTATTCCCTTATCTTTCCAGTATGGGTTTTCAGGCTCGACCTCATCATATCCCAATGCATGCAGCCTTTTACTCACCTTTTTCATTTCACTATCTTCATGCATATAAAATACGAGTAAATTATCTTTTGTCGGAGCTGGACATGGGCTCCCATCTATATGTCTTGTAAATTCTAAATGATACTCTTCATCTGGGAGTCCAAACATGACCCCATCATAGCCTTCATGATCGTAGAATTCACCTATACGTTTTAATCCTAATCCTTTTTCATAGAATTCTATAACCTTTTCAAACTGATCAGTTGGACGTGCTATTCGAAATTTCACCCAATTCTTCATGCTTTTCCTCCCATACTAAAAATTTCATACATGCTTACGTATTATTGTATATACGTAACCTCTTTTTGAAATCCCTCATTAGTATGAGAATAAATACATACAAAAGTTTAATTCATACTTTATAACAAAAACATTTTATATAAAATTGAATGTATTATCTTTATGCAATTATGCATATTCACTTGCGAACTATTAAAAAACCTATAGAATTCAAAGGATGACTAAATATACAATTCCCATTTAAAATCTTGATGAAGTACATATTATTAAAAACAGCACGTTTTTAATTTTAAGAAGTATTACACTTTTTAACACTTTCCTTATAAACATGATTTTTATAAGGAAATCTGATACAATTCTTAAATAATATTATTATGTATAGATATTACGAATATAGTGCATAATTAAAGAAGGTGATTTTATTGAGATTAAATAAAAATTTACAACTATGTATATTAATTGGAACATTAATATGCTATTCAATCTATTTTATATTTTTTTATCTGTTCCCTACTCATTTTTCAAATTCGGATGTACGCTTCGCTTCACTTATCGTTGAAGCCATTACATTTGTATCACTCATTTACTCTATATATTCTAAAAAAGTTAGTTCAAATCCATTTTGGATATGTATCACAATAGCAATCGGTAGCTTTTTATTAGGTAAAATAGTATACACATATGAGGATAGCTTCTTCGAAATTCCAATACATCGATTTACTATTTCTGATGTATTTTACATGTTTTTCTTATTTTTCTGTCTTATCGCTTTCTGTTATAAAATTTTAAAAGAATGCGATAAATGGGAAAAAGCGTTCTTTATTTGTGATATATGCATCGTACTTACTTCCATATTCACATTGGAGTGGTATTTATTTAATCAGCCAAATTTAAATATATTCTCTCTTTCACTAGGAGATGTTTTCCTTTCATTTCTATACCCAATTGCAGATTTATTATTTCTTCTACTAGGCGTTAGTCTCTTTTTCCGTCCAACAATTTTTAATTCCAAACGGAAGATTTATATCTTTATTTTTGTATTAATAAGTTCTGCAACTTTTAACTATATTTATTTTTACTTAAATAATCATTTATCGACTGAAACGATAACATTATTACGTCTTTTATATAGAATACCTATATTACTTATTGCAATAGCTGGTTCTATTTCAGAAGATCATAATAGCCATAAAAATTATTTCATTGTTAACCCTATAATAGGAAAAAAGGTTTTAGTTGTATTTCCCTATCTTGCCGTTGCAATACTAATCGGGTTTACGTTAAAAGAACAAACATCATCTTCAACTCTCATTACGGGAAATTGTATTACTTTTATTTTCGTACTCATTCGTCATTCTATTGTACGTATGCAAAACAATTCCCTAACAAAACGTTTACAGGCATTTAATGCTCAACTAGAAGAAAAAGTTACTTTACGAACTTCTGATTTAGTTTATAAATCAGAGGCTCTATCTCAGAAACAGCAAAAATTCAAATCACTATATGAATATCATCCTGACCCTATTTTTACGATTGATTTAAATGGAATCTTCTTAAATGTAAATAAAGCTGGAAGTATGTTACTGGGAGCACCAACGAATGAGTTACTCGGTGAAACTTGTTTTTCGATTATTTTAGAAGAAGATAAACATAAACTAGCATCTGCATTAGAAAAAGTGAAACAACAAGAATCGGCATCCTTACAACTTAGTTCTCAATATAAAGATGGCTTTACTTATTTTTTATACGTTACCATTGTCCCTATTATGATAGACGGACAAATTTCAGGAAGTTATATTATGGTGAAAGATATTACTGCACTAAAAAAACAGCAAGAAGAAATAAAATATTTAGCATTCCATGATACTGTAACGAAAATTGGGAACCGTGCCTTTTTCCATAAGAAATTAAAAAGAGTTATAAAAAACGCTAGAACAACAGACAGTGAGTTCGCATTATTATATTTAGATTTAGATCGCTTTAAAGCAATTAACGATACACTGGGACATTCGTCAGGAGATTACATATTAGAAGAAGTAGCAAAGCGATTCCAATCCTGTCTTCCATTACATACTCATCTGTCAAGAATCGGTGGCGATGAATTTACAATCTTAATTGAAAACTATACGGACGAAGATTCCTTATTCCAATTATGTAACCAGTTATTTGAATGCATGGAAAAGCCGTTTGTCATACATGAGCATACATTAACTTTATCACTAAGTATCGGTATCGCAATTTATCCACATTCCGGAATCGATACCGCTACACTTCTAAAAAACGCTAATGTTGCAATGTATGATGCAAAGGCAAAAGAGCTTAACTCTATCTCTATTTATGACGATGTAATCGCTAAAAAAATTGAAAGACGATTACGATTAGAAAAAGATTTACCAAACGCAATACAAAATGAAGAATTATTCCTTTTATACCAACCTCAAGTTGATAGTGAATCTAATAAAATTATTGGTGCAGAGGCTTTAATCAGGTGGAATCATCCTGAATTAGGCGTTATTTCTCCATACGAGTTTATTCCGATTGCAGAAGAAACACTACAAATTATTCCAATAGGAAAATGGACATTAGAGCAAGCTTGCGAGCAAATGAAACGTTGGCATGCACTCGGATATTCACATTTAAAAATAGGTGTAAATTTATCTGCTAAAGAATTTGAACAAGAGGATTTTGTAAAGTCTATTTCTTCTACTTTAGCAAATACAGGTTTACCAGCAAGTTCTCTCGATCTTGAGTTAACAGAGCGAATTGCAATGATGGATGAGCGAGAAACATTGATAAAATTGCGCACACTAAAAAGTTTAGGGATTCACATTTCAATCGACGACTTTGGTACAGGCTATTCTTCGCTAGCTTACTTACCTTTATATCCAATCGATACGTTAAAAATCCCAAGAGAATTTATTACAATGTCTGAAACATGTGACGATGGAATGGAAATTATTAAAACAATCATCACATTAGCAAATACATTAGGAATGTCTGTCATTGCTGAAGGGGTAGAAACGAAAGAACATGTGAATTTCCTTCAAAAAAATAAATGTCAGTTTATTCAAGGTTACTATTACAGTAAACCTATTCATACTAATGCATTTACTGAGCTATTAGAAAGTGGGATTCACCCATAATACATAGCTAATCAGGATAAGTAATAATGAATTTGAACAACTATAGTAAAAAGGAAAGAAGATAGCTTCTTTCCTTTTTTTATTTAAATATCTATTACTCCACCACTTCATTTATTATATCTATTAATTGATGAATCCCCTCATTATTGGTTTTCTTATATCCATTCATGTTTTGAATATATCTCTCCTTATTTGTATACAACTTATTTACTGCATGTATAAATATATTCGTACTTACCCTGTCTTGAAGTATAACTTCCGCATATCCTTGTCGAGAAAAATATTCAGCATTTAAAACTTGATCTCCCCTACTGGAACTGTTAGTTAACGGAACAAGCAACATCGGTTTCTTCAAAAATAACAATTCAGAAATAGCAGTAGAACCCGCTCTGGAAACTACAACACTCGCCATGTTTAGTATATGTGGCAATTCTTCCCCTATATATTCAAATTGTATATAACCTTCCATACCAATAGATGAATCCACCTTCCCTTTACCGCACATATGAACAATATTAAAATTTAATAGTAATGTTTCCAAACTTTCCCTTACCATATCATTTATCCATTGAGCACCTTGACTCCCACCCATAATTAACAATACTGGTTTATCTTGCTGAAATTTACAATAGCTTCTTCCCCGCAATACGTTGCCCCTCTCAATTTCTTCCCTTACAATTGGTCCTACATAAACCTTCTTCTCATTACTTACATTTTCTCCTGTCTGAGGAAATGTTGTGCATAGTTTTGTAGTAAAAGGTAATGCTATTTTATTTGCTAATCCTAACGTACTATCTGGTTCACGTATTATTACGGGTACTTTATTCATCCACGCTCCTATTACTACAGGGACGGACACAAACCCTCCTGCCGAAAAAATAACATCTGGTTTTATTCGTTTCATCAATTTATAACTTTGTATACAACCTTTTATTATTTTAAAAGGATCTTTAAAGTTCTCCCAATCCCAATATCTCCTAAGCTTTCCCGTTGAAATACTATTGTATTTCACATTTTGAACTAATAGTTTTTCAATTCCATTTTGAGATCCAATATACTCAACTCCCCATCCTTTTTCCATAAATTTAGGAATCAATACCATATTAATCATTACGTGTCCGGCTGTACCGCCCCCAGTAAAGAGAATCTTTTTATTCATAATTTATATCCACCTTTATCATTAAAAATCTTGTTTTATACTTATCTATTAAATGTAAGTAAACTTACTATTATTTATATAAACCTTTAACTCAAATCCTATGTCTTGCAAAAAATCTTTAACGAGATCATAAAAATCATTTCCACACTCACTACATTCATACTGAGCAAAGACTTGAATTACCGCCCTAGTTCCTGTACCTATTACTGGGCTTTTCCTATCACCCTTTTTACCTTCCACATAAGCTCGACATTTATTGATTGCCTCATAGATACACAAAACATGCGCTTCCTCATCTTTCCAGTCCAGCGTATCAACAATTAAAAGAAGTAGCGTATTTTGATTATCTATTGTTTTATAGCCATTCATATATTTCTTACACCCTTTTTATTTTTCATTGAATGCAGATTTCACTACACTTCGCATACTCGAGTACATCTTTTAATGATTGATGAAATTGAATTTCTGGGACCCAACCTAACCTTTTTATATCCTCTATTACTAAACTCTCATTTGATTCGCTCCCACTATGCTCTGTTTCTTTTATGGAAAAATTCAGCTTTGTTAATTCTTTGTATTGTTCTATTACATCTAATAAAGACCGTTTTACCCCTGATCCAATATTATATTGTTTTCCATTTGTTCCATCGCGTAATAACACATGATACGCTTTAACCGCATCACGTACATCTAAAAAATCCCTACTATCTTTCAAACTGTTCACTTCAATAATTGCTTCACTTTTATTCGACTCTATCATTATCATTTTTTCTGCAAGAATAGAACAAATACCATTCGATACTCCTGGACCAATTAAATTCGAGGGCTTTGCAATGATAATATTTGAATTCATTAATTCACTCCACGCCTCTGCAATAATGACTTGCATCGTTTTACTTAAACTATATGGATTTGAAATTTTTATTTCGTTCATACTATCTGCTTGCAAAGCAGATCCTATAACCAACGTTCTACAGTGAGGTGCTTCTTGATTAATTGCTTCTAATAAATATAATGTCCCTATTACATTAATCTCTACATATTCAAGAGCGGCTGTCCAAGACTCTATGACCGAATTCTTTCCTGCTAAATGCAATACATAATCTGGCTTTATTCGTTTCATTACCTTCATTACTTCGCTCTTATTAGTTAAATTACAAGTAATACCATTCCCAATTATTTCTCTATGTGCACGATTTTGAAACATGGGAATTACATGAAATCCCTGCTCTAAAAAATATTGGCAAGCATGGCGTCCTGTGAAGCCATTTGCACCAGTTATTAAGAGGCTCGCATTTTTTTTCATCGTAAAAACCCTCCTTTTTCTAGCATTTGTTTCACCTCATGTTTTGTAAGTAAGTCTTGTTGAGAACTAAAACTCTTTACATCCACTAACCGATAACTAGCATAATATTCCTGCAGCCCTTCTATAGGAATAGTCGGTAGTACCACAAAATAATTTTGATCAAAGCTTATACTTGTTTTACTCTCTACCTCAGATAAAAGCATTTCACTTAATTTTTCACCCGGTCTTATCCCTACCTCTTTTACCTTCACGTTTTCCTTTTTTGAATCTTCAATTAACACTTCTGCTAAATCTGTTATTTTGCATGCCGGCATTTTCATAACAAAGATTTCTCCACCTCTACCTTGATATACGGCTTTAAATAACAATCCGACAGCATCTTCAATCGTTAAGAAAAATCTAGTCATATTTGCATCGGTAATCCCTATTTGTGAAGATTTTTTAATTTGTTTTTTAAAAAGTGGTACCACACTTCCGCTCGTCCCTAAAACATTTCCACCACGAACACAAATGAATTTTGTTTTCTTCGTTTGCATATTCGCATGAACCATTAATTTCTCACCAATTGCTTTTGTCATCCCATACGTATTTGATGGATCGGCCGCTTTATCCGTTGAAACATATATAACTTTCTCAACTTGCATCTGTATAGATGCTTCAATTACATTTTGTGTACCATGTATATTGGTTTTTATAGCTTCATAAGGATAATACTCACATACTGGAACATGTTTTAAAGCTGCAAGATGGAATACATAATGTACACCTTGGCAAGCATAGGCTAGTTGATCTTTATCACGAATATCTCCAATAATAAATTTTAATCTATCATCATTTATAAACTGTTGCTGCATTTCAAACTGAACCGTTTCATTTCTTGAAAAAATCCTAATTTCTTTCGGTGATTTTTCTAATAGTTGTTTTATAAGTTCATGTCCCCACGAACCTGTACCACCAGTAATTAAAATTATTTTATTTAGCATTTCTTTTCCTCCTACTACACATTTCAATTAAAATTGTATTTATAAAATTCATTGAATTATTTTCAATTGATTTAAATCATAATCGTCGTTTGTTACATTTAATTGACAAAATAAAAAAACAGAAACTATTAAACATAGTTTCTGTTTTTCATTTCACCTCACAACAGTAAGATTTTTTATGCTTTTTGTATGATAACTAAATTCTTGTAAAAAACACCGCTCATTTATTTCTTATACTCGTAATAAAATAAATAGAATGATTCATAGCCAATAATCATGTTTAATTTTATGAAAAAGGGAGGTAATGGAATGTACCGAAGCAATTCAAATCATACATATAACGGACTTTCCAAAGCATTGCCTCTCTCCCTATTTGATGTGAAGAATGAATTAAAACAAAAAAGCAAACTTATTCATTCTGGCACGATGTATAAATTAACGCAAGAAGAGCAATTCATCCTCAACAACATAAAAATACAAACAGAACAGCTAAATAAAAATAATGTTACAAGGACACGCGCATACTACCAATTTTACATTCAATATCCAGAAATACATTGGGCACTACTTGGGCATATGGTATCACGTAACGGCGGTTGGAATATGACTGATTTGAAGGGCGATTTATATACGAAAATTTTATCAGAGAAAGAGCAAATCACATTTTTTTCTTTTTTAGAAAGAGGGAATTGGCTTATTTTCCAAGATGTATATCCTCAATTTCTGCTTTATGAACAAAGTTTAAAAAGAGCACAAAAACTATTTCACCTTCTCCCTCACCTAAATGTTTCTACATTTATGGAAACGATGTGGAACGATTTTTGGAAAACGGGTAACAAAAAAACATTAGCCATTGCAACTATTATTAATGAACAAAACTACTTAGAAAAAAGAGTGATACAAAATATACAATTTCAAAAGACTGTACTTAATAGTATTGGATTTAAACTCTTTGATTTCTTTCAGTTTAATCATATCCTTTTCCCATTCTACGAAAATGATAAGAAACACAAAGTATTACTATTTGGTGATACAATGAAACATTTCACTTCCTTACACGAACGAATCTTAATTGGAAAAAGGTTGTATTCATTATTATTTCGAGACACACATGTTTTATCTCAAATAATAAGCTGGGCCCAGCACCATCCGCATACAGGATCAAGGAAAGATTACTGGCCTCATTTATTTTCAAGTGTAAATGAATCTTTTTCCCGTGAATTTTATAAGCGTCGAATAAAGAAATGCCAGTTGCGTAGTGGCGCTCATCGTATATACAGTCCTGCACTCATCTATGCATGGCGAGATATGAAGCATGAAGAAGTTGACAGTGAAGATTGGTTTACGGACTGGCAAGTTGTAAATTATTTAGTAGATAAGGAGGAAAATATAAATGGGCAAATTACAGAAGACTACTGTAAAACACTCGAAAAAATTGAACTTGCCATTCTTGCAAAGAAAAACGTCCTCCTTCGAGAAGAAGAATGATTTTTTAGCATTAGCAGTTACAATCTTACTCTCTTGTATTATCGGAACTTGCTTAGATGCTTTCTTTGTTGCGAAACAAATTTATTCCTTTCCAGTTAGACCATTCTCATCCATATTTTCAGTTAACATTGGCTTTACTTTGTTTGTACTACCGATTTTAACAATGATTTTCATACAAATTTCCAAAACATTAACTGTAGTTTCTAGAATACTATTTATTGTTTCAATAGGTATTTGTGCTAGTATTTTTGAGCAGGTTGCTGAAAGATTCGGTTTCTTTATTCATAGTGTGGATTGGAATCATACATATTCTTTATTTGGCTATATGATTTTCTTTTCTTTTCTTTGGAAAGTATATCATTTCATACAAAAATAAAGAGACCATTATAGATCTCTTCTTAAGCATAATCTTCAGTTATTGCTAATGATGCGGGATTTTGAAGACTTTTTGAACGTAAGCGGTAGGCAACGATTTTCTTCTTATATTGCTTGATTACATCAACATGTTCCTCATGGCTATATAGAGAAAACCTAATCTCTTTATTCCCTTTCTTCGTGTTAATAACGATCGGTGTTCCTTCCCCGTGCGGTGGGAAATAATGTTTATCTAAAAATAAAGCTTCATTAAATTCATGAATAACTTGTAGTTTCATTTCTCCCTTTATATTTTTTCCATCTATCGATATAGAGGTATTCTCTTCCTCAAGTTTTTGATGCAATTCAAATCTACTAATAATTGATTCTACAACAGAAGTTGGCATACTAGAAACTAGTACTTTAAGAGCGCCAAAAATAAATAATGTAACTATAAACCATGTTGTCATTTTCATCATCTCCATTACCTTTTAAAATAAAAATTTCGTTCCATACGGTATAAATATACTAATGAGTATTCCGGTTACAATCATCGTCACTGAACCGATCGTCGCCTCTTTCTCGCCTTCCTTCACGAGACGGCTCACACCGATAATATGTGATGCGCAGCCCATCCCCACTCCTTTTCCAATCGTACTTGTTATTCGGCAAAACTTCAGTACTGTTGGTCCGATAATAGCACCTGTTATTCCTGCAACAACTACAAAACTAGAAGTCATAGATGGAATGCCGCCAATTTGATCCGCTAATGATATGGCGATAGGCATCGTCGCTAATTGTGGCAGTGTCGTTAATATGAGTTCCTTATCTATATTTAACATCCCGCCAATCACTACATTCATACTCGTTAAAGCCACTATACCTACTGCTACGCCGATAAGTATCGACAAAAAGTTTTTCATAAGTATGTTTCGCTCTTTAAATAATGGTATCGCTAACGCTACAATTGCAGGACTCAATAAACCGGAAAGAATATTCCCCCCATTTTCTCTATACTCTTGATGAGAAATACCAAAAATCAAAAATAAGCAAATCATACTTGCTGTAACTGTTAGCACCGGTAACGTAAATGGAAACGGAATTTTTTTATATAACTTTGTCGCGAATACATACATTACTACAGTAATAATAATTAAGACCATTTGCATTTTGCACCTTGTCGATTTTATTTTTTTGATGTTACTAATAATTGACTTATATACCCTGAAATAATCAAAGTTACTACCGTGCTTACAACTACTAAAAGAAATATAACGCTCCCTTTACTGAAAAGAAAAGACCCATATTCCATCAGCCCTGTTGTCGAAGGAATTAGAAATAACGGTAAAAAGACAATTAATTTTTCCGCCCCTTCCTCAAACCACTTTAATGGTAAAATACGAGTAGAAAGGAGTAGAAATAGCATTAACATCCCAATTAAACTTCCTGGCATTGATAGATGGAATTCTCCCTGAATCCACGTACCAACTAAACTAAATACATATAGCACGCCTACTTGAAGTAAAAGCGTCACGTACTTCATTTCTTTCCCTCATTTCAATATTACGCATCTCTATTATGAAATCTCATTTAACGTTTTAGCAAACCTTGTCATTCCCAGCTGAATTTGTTCGGCATTTACTCTCCCAAAAGTAAAACGAATATATTCACTTTTAGTACCTAAAACACTACCCGGGACAAACGCTACACCATTTCGTATAGATTCGCCTAATAAATGATATTCATCAAACGTTCCTTGCACTTTGCACCATAAATGTATTCCACCCTCTGGAACAAAAAATTCAACCTGGTCCCCCAATATTTCTTCAAGCTTTCTAATTAACACATCTCTTCTTTCTTTCAATTGTTCACGAAGCATTGTAATATGTGCATGAAAATCTTCTGATTCTAAAAATTGATTTGCCACCCACTGCGTAAATACGCTATGGCCAAAATCAACTTGCTGCTTCGCATCCGCTAAACGTTCAATTACACGTGTAGGGCCAATTACCCAACCAATACGTAATCCTGATGCAACAATTTTTGATAATGAACTTATATAAAGAACATTCCCGTTTTGATCCATTGATTTTAATGTTGGATTCACTTCTCCATTAAATGACGTTAAGCTATACGGATCATCTTCTACAATCGGTATACCAAATTCAGAAGACAGTTCTAAAATCTTTTTACGTCTTGCTAATGAAAGCACTGTTCCCGTTGGATTTTGATAATCTGGATTCAAAAATACCATGCGAATACGATGTTTTTTATGCAAATCAATTAGGTCATCTGGATTCATTCCATGCTGATCAACAGGTAGATGGAATATTTTTAAGCCTGCGGATTTAAACATCGGCAATGAAAAACAATACGACGGATCTTCAATTGCAATCGCATCGCCAGGTTTTAATAAGCATTGCACGATAAGATTCAGTGCCTGTTGTGCGCCAGATGTAATAAGGATAGAATTCGAATCTGCTTCAATTTGTTTATATTGCTGAACATGTGCTGCAATTGTTTTTCTCAACATTTCATTTCCAAGTGGATGGTCATAACCTAGGTTTTCCATAAATGTTTTCTCCGACAAAATCGTTCGGAATCTATCACTTGGAATTAACTCTGGTGACAATTCACCACTTGCTAAATTAATTAAGTCATCTTTTTGTGTTTCCGTTCGAATTTGTTGAACGAGTGGCACATTAGGTAAGAACGATCCATCCTCAACGTACCTACCCCAGTTCGGTATTCGTTTATGTGAAACACCCCATATGTCTGTATTCACCCGTGTTCCGCTTCCTTTTTGCCGTTCTACTACTCCAAGTGATTTTAATTCTTCATACGCAGCTACTATTGTACTCCGGTTCACCTGCAATTCTTTTGCTAACATACGCTCAGAAGGTAACTTGCTGTCAGAAGGAAACTCACCTGAAGAGATGCCCCTTTCAATATAATCAGCTATTTGTTTATATACAGGCGTCTTATCTGTACGATTTGGTTTCCATTCCATCCTGTTGCCCCCTTTCAAAACGAACTATCCTTGATTCGCTAATAACAGTATTAACTGTAATAACAGTATTAATTAAGCGCATGATTTAAAAATATTTTTACCGTCATATTAAAGCTAGTCGGCTGTTCTAAATAAGGTAAGTGTCCACTATTTTTCAACTCAATGAAAATTGTATTTTTCAAATGTCGTTCAAACTCTCTTACATATTTCTCAGGGACAAAATCATCATTTTCCCCTCTTATAATTAAAGTAGGACATGAAATATGTGAAAGAAACGGCCTTTGATCATAGTCCACTAATTCAGCAAATAATCTTTGAATATGCACCGAATTAATAGCATGTAAAGATTGATAAAATCCCCTGACAATTACTTCATTATCCGTGACTCCCATCGCCTTCAATAATGTATCCGCCCATGTTTTTCCGTTATCATGCAAGCTAAGTAAATCATATACTTCAATTCGTTCTTTTCGATCTTCCGGTTCCAAATAGGGAAATGCATTTACAACAATTAAGCTAGAAACAAAGTCTGGATATTGAATAGCGAAATCGATACCGACCCTAGCTCCTTTTGAAAGACCACAAATGACTACTTTTTGTAGCTTTAAGTAATTACATAACTCATACAAAACATTTGCATATTCTTTAAAAGGGATTTCCAGCCCTTCAGATTTCCCATGTCCTGGTAAATCAAGAGAAATCACTTTCCAATTCTCTTTGAAATATTGCCTTTGATATAGCCAATTATTTGCGTTTCCACCAAGACCGTGTAATAACAATATAACAGGACCTGATCCTTCTATATTGTAAGAAATTTTTCGATTCTTATATTCAAAATACATATACATCACCTTCAGCTATAACATCACTTATTCTTATCTTTGAATGAATATATCCAAAATGGTTCCTTTTCTAACCACTCTACTGTTTCCGGTGCACCTTCTTCATACTCTTTTTTTAGTTCCGTTACTTTCGTCGCAAATTGTGATGCATGCGCTTGCAATACCTCGAACTTTTTGGGAACATATTCTTTCACTTCATTTTTAAAATGCGGAGGGCCTATTTCCGCTTCATGACTATTTGAAAAAGCTACCGCATAAAATGTTGGTCTTTTATTTTCCGGAATATTAGCTAACGCCTCGGCTACCGCTTCTCCTGTTGCATCATGATCTGGATGAACTGCATATCCCGGATAAAAAGAAATGACCAATGACGGATTCAATTCTTCCACACAGTTTTGTATGACACGTCTTAACTCTCCAGGAGTTTCAAATTCAAGGGTTTTATCACGGTATCCCATCATACGTAAATCTTTAATCCCTAAAATATTTGTAGCCTTCTTTAGTTCCTTCTCTCTTATCGCATATAATGATTCACGTGTTGCAAAAGGAGGATTTCCCATCGCTCTCCCCATTTCACCTAACGTTAAGCAAACATAAGTAAGCGGAACATTTCGCTGCGCATAAGCTAAAATTGTACCTGCCACGCAATACGACTCATCATCTGGATGCGGAAAAACAATTAAAACGTGACGTTCATTTTTCATCAAAATCATACTCCTCCATCATATACAAACCTTTTCTTTCAAAATTATTAAATCACTACCGCATACCATGTTACCCCTACAAGTAGGACGAAAAGAAGGAGAATATAAATAGTTGATAAGTTCTTCACATTTCTCTTTGTAGACTTGCCGTAATTCTCCTCCACATTTCGTGCTACTAGCACGGTGCCGAACAGCGATCCAATTACAATAATAACGACTAGTGAAATTGCAAAACTCATTGTATTTTCACCTCTCTACAGACAATCTATTTTAATAAAGAACTTTCTCTTTAAAACGTTAATAACATACTACCTTTCTTCTCTTATCATAATGGATGTTTGCAAAAAACGGACCAACCACTTTTGTGTTTTTTTGCTCATCCACTTTAAAAATAAAAAGCAACTGATCACTTATGGTCAGTTGCTTTTTTACAGGATTATTTATATTGATTTTCATTTAAAACTAATCCGATTTAAAAGTTTAGTCTTTTCATAATGAAACATCAATTGAAATAACTCGATAATTGTTCGTTTACAAGATACACTGTATTTTCAATAAGAATCGACGTATTTTATCGCTTCTTACTCTCATCATCTTTATTCTTTTATTAATGACTTATTTGTTCTTATAACTTCTTGATACAGCAATGGTGACCACTTTTCATTTATGTAGTCTTGAATTATCCAACCTACTCTTGTAGGACTCTTTTGTTTTATATAGTTTGCAATTTCAGGATTTATATAAGAGGCATAGTAATATGGACTATTCCATGCTGTACCACCTGAAGACAAGCTTGTAAAATTAACATATAGGTGATTTAAATCCTCACTATTATTCATCGTTTCATTAATCGTATCTTTAATAGATTTTACTTTCTCATCATAACTCACTTTATATTTATCTTGTACTGTTACATTTACATTTTGATTTACAGTTGTCGTAAATGTCTCATTATCTGGCCAATAAAAATTATTATATCCTCCAGATTCATTACTACCACTATATCTTTTTAATAGTACAATTTTCCCACGAGCATCTCCAAGTTTTATATTTCCTTCTGTTTTTAAAAAGATAGGATCAACAAAATAATTTTTTTCAAACGTATTACTAAAGGAACCTTCTGCCCCTTTCATATCCTCATACTCTTTTTTTAAAGACATAATAATCGTTTCACTTGGGTTATCTTTTAAAAATTGTTTCGCTTCGCTTATGAATTCATGCAATGTTACATAAAGATATAATGGACCATGATGAAGAACTATCGTATTATCATCTGTTAAACGTCCTCTTATATCAAAAATACGAGCTCCATGATCCATTTGGTAACGAAAATCATATTCTTGCGTCATTCCCCATACTTGCTTAATTGGATTTTGTAATTTGAACGTACCACTATCATGTGTTCCTGGAATTGAAATTCGTGCTAATGAGATGTTATCAGGTATAGGTTGCATCCATTTTGACCAATTTTCAAACTCATTAACAGAGCTAGCTGCAACGACCCGCTTATCATGTAAAGCGAATACAAATGTGATAAATATCATACTACATATGAATAATTTCAAAGTAAACTTCTTATTGCTCACTATTATTCCTCCTTTTTCCGTTTTATATTAAACTTATTGAATATAATATAAGCTAGTTCATAAAAAATAAATAACATTTTATCAATATGAAATATTGCATAGAAGTAAAGTTAAAAAATCATTCACATATACTGAATTAGAAAAATTTAAAGGAACTTCATCTGAAGTCCCTTTTGTTTATTTTATGTTCAATACATATGAACCATCTTTATTCTCATACTTATAGACATATAAATAATATTTACCTGGCTTTGCATTATAAGTTCCTTTAACTACATTCCCTTCATTTTCACCATATGCTACATAGTTGTTTAAATCTGATTCATGATGAAGTACCCATGTCATTCCAATGTTTTGTTCATTTAGTAGAGAAATTTTAATATTTTCGGGTGAGTCAATTTGGAAAGTAAATACATCTACCTTATCACGATTATCTAGTTTTCCTTTCATTGGTGTATGAAAGGAGACTTTATTTGCCTGTCTACGTTCATTATTTGGTTCATTTTCTGTTACTTGTAACTCATTCCCACCGTTCGGTTCTCTTCGTTCATACCCTAAATCTACTAGTATAGACTTCAAATCTGGTAAAACACCAATTTTATCTGAAGATGGATCTTTAGATCTCGTTCCAGTGTTACGGTTACTTAATATCGTTCTTAATTCACTTGGTCTATATGGTTGTCCTAAATTTTCTTTAGCAATACTTTGTACTAAAGTCGCTGCTCCTGCGATAATGGGTGAAGCACTAGATGTTCCACTAAAGCTTGAAGTATAAAGATTTACAGCACTTCGACTTTGCTCGGCTGTAGTTGTATCTACATTTTCTCCCCACCCGTACACATCAATCCGACTTCCATAATTTGAAAACCACATACGCTCATGAGGGAAAGATGAAGAACCCGCGCCTACCATAATTGCACCTGAATCTTTAAAATCTTTACTATTACGATTTAAGACTTGTTTACCATTTCTATCTTTAAATTGATCTAAATCATTCCACCCATTTGCTCCAGCTTCTATAATGACAACACCTTTATCTGTACCAGCACGAATCGCATCAAAGATATCTGGTTGTATTTCAACAGGTAAATATTTATCACCATATCCATCAAAGGAAGCTTGTGCCTCTAATAATAAAACATTCCCAGCTTCTAACTGATTTACAGCACTTAATATTGCATCAGCTGTATTATACTGTCCGTTATCTCTTATTTGAGAAATCACTTTCGCTTTCGCTTTTGGCGCAATCCCAATATTCCCAACCTCATTATCCTCAGAGGATACAATCCCTAGTACAGACGTTCCATGTCCAACATGCTGATCTATATTTCTTCCAGACATTAATTCAATATTTTGATGTACTAAATCCTCATGATTTAATAGCCATCCATATTCCATATCAACAAAAGTTATATCACTTCCATTACCACCTTGGACTCCCCAGGCAAAAGGCGCATTAATACCGTATGGTGCCGCATCAAGGTAACCTTGTTTTTTATATCTAGGATTGTTATTAGGATTAAAAGATACACTTAATGGTTGTACTTCCGGTGGCGTTATTTTTTCTTGTTTCTTCACATACACATCTTCTATTAAAGAAGATGTCTTTAACTTATCTACCAGTTCTTCTTCCTGCTCACCATTTTGAGTTTGAAGAATATAGTAGTTTAATAAACTTGTAGATACATTATTAGGTGCTTTCACTTCAAGGTTTTGTATTTGTTCCGGGCTTACAGATGTAAATAAACGATTAAATGTTACATCTGGATATTCTGCAAAAAAATCTTCTAGTACTTTATCGTTCGTTTGAGATTGTATTTGTTTTTCAATACCATCTTCATATGGCAATTTCAAATCCGCTCTGAATTTTACAATGATTTGCTTATCTGTTTCTTGTTCTACCCCTAATTTACTCTGCTGTTCTACAGAATCAGCATTTACAATATTGACAGTGTCCCCTATTCCTAAAAATGTTGAAATAATTACAGCTGAAACAGATATTCTTTTAAATATATTCATTACATCACTCCTCCTATTAATAATATTTAATCACTATATTAATCTATAATGATTTTGTTTATATAACATATTCCCTTTCTACTAAATAGATTATAGTAATCAGCAATATGAACTTCAATGTATTTTCATATGCAATATTTCATATTCGGACTCTACACTACATAAATAAGAAACTTATAATGATTATTTATTTTATATGTGCTAATATACTTGTATTAAAATATTACGTATAAAAATTCTGAACTATATTACTTAACAGTTTCACCTTATTTTTGCTAGGAGGATTTACAATGAAATCATTAAAAATAAAGCATATAATCCCTTTATCTGCAGCTGCAATTACATTCGTATGTAATCAAGGCACAGCTGAAGCATCTACCATTCATACAGTAAAAAAGAATGATACACTTTGGGGCATTAGTAAACAATATGGAGCTTCCATACAATCCATTAAACAGGCTAATAATAAAGGAAACGATCAAACTTTTATTGGTGAACAGTTACATATTCCAGGGTCCACGTACTCAAATGAAATCACCGTTCGTCAAAACGCCAAACCTGCGAACATTTCTGGACAAATTATTTATCAAGTACAACAGGGAGATTCATTAGAAATGATAGCAAAGCGTTACAATGTTACCGTTCAATCTATAAAACAAATTAACAATACAGTCGGAAACAAGCTTTATACAGGACAACATCTAAAAATTAACTCAAGCATTTCAGAAAAAGAAAAAGACTTAATGGCACGCTTAGTTACCGCTGAAGCAGGTGGTGAATCCTATAAAGGTAAAGTAGCTGTAGCAAAAGTTATTCTAAATCGTGTAAATGCAAAAGGTTTTCCAAATACAATAACAGGCGTTATTTATGAACCTATTAAATACGGATATGCCTTTACTCCTGTTACAGATGGAAGAATTAATCAGCCTGCAAGCCCAGAAGCAAAAATGGCAGTAGAAGAAGCTATCTCCACAAATGGAATACATTCTGATTGGCTTTATTTTTACAATCCAAAAACATCAACAGACAAATGGATTACGACACGTCAAACAGTAGCAGTAATTGGTAACCATGTGTTTGCTAAATAAGATTTAAAACCATTAACAGACCTCTTCACTTAAAAGGTCTGTTTTTTTATATATTAGATTTTATTCTTCATATGACATAGTGATCATTTAAAACTATTTCTTCTTTCAATTAAAAACATTTGTATTTACTCCACCACTCGGAGAAATACAAAAACATCAAGTTTAAAAACTCCCTCTTTATTAATAAAAGCTATTTCTTAACTTCATAAAATTGTTATACACTAGAAAAATAAAAACAAACTATTCGTTAGCAGGTGAAAGAATATGTATGATGTTACAATTATCGGCGCTGGAGTAAGTAGCATTTTTATGGCTTATTCACTAGCGAAAAGTAACAAAAAGGTTTTAATTCTGGATAAAGGTAAAGCGCTAGAAGATCGTCATTGTCCTTTAGACGAAGGAAAAGCATGTACTTGTACTACATGTGATAAATATTTTGGGTTTGGCGGTTTAGGAAAATCTGAAGGGAAATTTAATTATACAAACGGATTTGGCGGCGAACTTGAGCAAAAAGTCGGTAAAGAGGGCTTTATACAACTTATGACTGAAGTAGATGAAATTCTATGTCAGTTCGGAGGAAGTTCTGTTTCGAAATATTCTACAGAAAATCCAACTCTCAATAAGAGAGCTGAAGCGTGTGGTTTACAAATGCTAACAACCGAAGTAAGGCATCTTGGCACTACCCTTTCAAGTGAGATTTTTCAGCAACTCTATGAATTTTTACTTATGAAAATAAATATACAATTTCATATAGATGTACAACATATTATGAAACAGAAAGATCATTTTACAATAGAGACAAATGAAGGAACAGTTCAATCGAAGCAACTAGTATTTGCAACTGGACGTTCTGGAGCAGATTGGTTAAAAGAAATGTGCACTTCTCTCAATATTTCTCAGGAACAAACTCGTGTAGATTTAGGGATTCGAGTAGAGATGAAGGAACACCAATTACGTTCTATATTAAAAGATACATTTGAGACTAAACTTTCTTATGAGCATGAACGCTTCACAGCAACTACGTACTGTATGAATCCAAAAGGACGCATCATTAGAAAGTACGAAGAAGGTTTAGTTATGCCTGACGGTCAAAATTTTCGAGAGAAAGGAACTGGCACACCTAACTTAAATTTCACTTTATTTATCCCGCGCTATTTTTCAACTCTCAAAGAAGCAAATGTATACGCAAGTTCAGTTATTAAAAACATTAACCAAGGACGAGATCGGATTGTTATTCAGCGCTTAGAGGATTTACTAAATAAACAACCTACAACGGATAACCACATGAAACATAACCGTATACAACCTACACTACAAGGAGATTATGGAGATTTAAATACAGAAATTCCTCCATTATATATTGAAGGACTTAAAGAATTTTTATTACGCTTAGAACAATTCATCCAAGAACCGATCGATACAGATACTTTATTATACGGAATTGACGGAAAATTCTATGCTCCTACGATAAAAATCAATAAACACTTTGAAACAAGTGTGCATGGGCTATTTTTAGTTGGAGATTGTTCAGGCGTCACTCATTCATTATCTCAAGCTGCTGCAAGTGGGTTGTATGTTGGAAAATATTTATCTGATATTTAATTTCTTTCATTAAAATAGCAATCAAATATGTTAACTTCCATAGTAATAGCTTACTAAAGATTCTCCCGCAAGGAATCTGGATTTTACGAGATACATATTTAACATAACCATGTATGTACCACTATTGACATTCAATTCTAACAAATTGAATGTCAATAGTTTTAAAAGCCTCTATTCATTTCCGCTTTCATTTGTTCGATATTTTGTAACATCATCATAGTGTTTAATATGTTAGGATGTCTATAAGTCGTTTTCCATACAACTATGACTTTTTCTTCTCTGTTTCTAAAAAATAGATTTATGCTTTAAAATTCCTCATTGTACGTATATGAATACTTCATATTATTACCTTTAGAAAACATAAGCTAAATGGTTCATTACACTATAATAGTTATAAAAACATAATATATAACACAAGTTAAATAAATTGTATAAAGAAGGTGTAAAAATGAAAAATAAAATCAATTTACAAATGAAAAATATAAGCTTTGTTTTAATAATTGCTTTAGCAGTATGGTTAAAAACATATCTTATTACAAGATTCAGTTTTGATTTAAAAATTGAGTCTTCTACACAAGAGCTTATTTTGTTTATTAGCCCTCTCGCTGCATCATTAGCATTTGTCGGATTAGCATTATTTGCAACCGGTGAAAAGAGAAATTATATCGCGCTATGTATTAATTTCTTATTAACAATCGTACTGGTTGGGAATGTCATGTTCTATGATTTTTATAGCGATTTCGTTACGTTACCAGTACTTGGACAAACATCAAACTTTGGCCAATTAGGCGGCAGTATTATAGAAATATTGAACTACAAAATTATACTCGCATTCGTAGACATTATTTTCTTCTTTATTTTATTGAAGAAGAAATCAATTGTCTTCCAAACAGGACGTGTAACTCATCCGGTACGCTTGCTATATTTTCTTTTAACGATTGGTGTATTTTTTGCGAATTTACATCTTGCAGAAAAAGAGCGACCTGAACTATTAACGAGATCATTTGACCGAGTTATGCTTGTTAAAAATTTAGGACTATACACTCATCAAATATATGATTTAACACTGCAAGTAAAAGCAGGGTCACAAAAAGCACTTGCTGATAGCAGTAAATTACAAGAAACGGAAAACTACGTAAAGGCAAACCAAAGTGAACCGAATCCTAACATGTTTGGTGCAGCGAAAGGAAAAAATGTAATTGTCGTTACTCTTGAATCCCTGCAAACCTTCTTAATAGGCGCATCAGTTAACGGTCAAGAAGTCACACCATTCTTGAATCAATTCATAAATGAAAGCTATTACTTCGATAACTTTTTCCACCAAACTGGGCAAGGAAAAACATCCGATTCTGAATTTCTAATTGATACTTCATTGTATCCATTAAATCGAGGAGCTGTATTTTTCACACACGGTAACAATGATTATACTGCGACTCCAGAAATTTTACGTCAACAAGGTTATTACACTTCTGTATTCCATGCGAATAACGCAACATTTTGGAATCGTAACATTATGTACTCTGCTCTTGGTTATGATCGTTACTATAACGAACTTGATTACAAAATTACGCCCGAAACAAATTTAAATTGGGGATTAAAAGATATCGAATACTTTGATCAATCTGTAGATATATTAAAAACTGTTGATCAACCATTTTACGCTCGTTTCCTTACGTTAACGAACCATTATCCATTTACGTATGATGAAGATACAAAATTCATTGAACCATACAACTCTGGTAATGGCGTATTTGATCGTTATATCGTAACAGCACGTTACTTAGACGAATCCATCAAAAAATTTATTGAGCGTTTAAAAGCCGAGGGAATGTATGATGATTCTATTATTGTATTGTATGGTGATCATTATGGTATTTCTGAAAAACATAATCGCGCAATGGCACAGTTTTTAGAAAAAGATCAAATAACAGAATTTGATACTTTAAATTTACAACGCACACCTTTATATATTCATATGCCTGGCCAAACAGAAGGTCAAACCATTTCAAAACCTACGGGACAAATCGATATGAAACCTACTATTCTAAATTTACTAGGGATTGATACTACGAGCGATATTCGTTTTGGCCATGATATGTTTTCAGATGAATATACCGGATTTGTTGTTTTACGTGATGGAAGCTTTATTACAGACAAGTATGCATACACAAACAACACATTCTACGACCGCATAACAGGTGAAATTGTAGATTTACCAAAAAAAGAAGCACATGCACTCATTAATCGTGCACAAAATGAATTACGAATGTCTGACAAAATTATTGAAGGCGATTTATTACGTTTCTCAGAAAGTAATAAAATGAAAACTGGCGCAGTACAAACTAAAATTAAAGAGACTGAAAAATAACCTAAATATGAAAAGGGAGCAACTCATTACAGTTGCTCCCTTTTACTCTCTTATAACATACGATGCATTGTCATATAAGAACTTTTATTCTACGCTTGTTTCTAAAGTTACATCTGTATAGGTATGATCGTCACCTATATTTAAAATTACTTCACATTGACGTAATCTCAATTCAAAGAGCTTGATAGAATCATGGTAGACTTCAGGAGTTGATTTCATTTTATGTAACATCTCTTGTTTTTCTTGTATTTCTAAATGAGTGTTTTCTACAGATTGTTTCAAGGAGTTAAATGGATTCCTAAAGAATATATGAATATCCCTCTCTTGCGTGTTTTCAAATAGCTCGAATTGCAAGAAAAACTTCTTCATAATAGAAGCCGTTACCTCGGTATAATCTTCATTTTCTACATACTGTTTGTATTTGTTATATAGCATAGCTTTGTTTTTAGGAAGAACTCCAAATAATTTACCGGCACTTTTCAATAAAAATTGTGCTGGCGTAAATCGACGTAAAATATTTACTTCCTCCATTTGTATTCTAGTCGTCATTCTGTCCGTATCTCTACGCCAATCATCAAGCACTTTAAAATCACATGCTAACTGTATTCGATTTTCTCCAAATAAAGAATTGAGTCCTTCACTAAGTTCTTCTAGGTACGATTGACTCTGAAGAAGCTCATTATTAGAAGTTGCAATCCAATTTTGCATAGAAAGAGCAAGGTTAGATAATACCGTTTGTTCTAGGTATTTATGCACTCTTTCATTCATTGCCTTATTTAGTTCCGTATCCATGTGCCCGAAATTACTTTCTTCACTAATTAAATCCGAACACCCTTGTAATATCTTCGGAATATTTTCAGTAAGATCATTCGTAATTTCAGTTTTCATTGTACGATATGATTGTGTAATAAAATGAATTTTTTCCTTCTCAAAAGCAGTAAGATTATTCATACTACCATTTAGTTTCACTAGCATATCTTCATTCCAATTAATCGCATCCACTAAATTATTTTCTTTCTCAACGCGTTTATCCAAAAGATATGTAATTGTTTTTCGAATGAAAAACAATAGCTTTTCAGTACGTTCTACATCGATATTTTTATCATTACAGTTAAAATGAATAAACTCCGTTAACTCATTTAATTGTTGACTACTTGTATATAGCGAAGAGTAAGGGAAAATTCTCGCATGCGGGAAATATGTGTTTATTCTCGCTTGCGTATCATATAATACTCTTTTCACTTCTGCTTCACTGTATATGTTATCGATTTTATTTAATAAGAAATGAATTTGTAAATTTGGTGTATGTTCTTGAATGCTTAATAGAATGTCACGTTCTTTGTCAGTAAAAGGTGAATCCGCATTTAATACGAATAGTAATTTGTCTACAGAATTTAAATATTCGAATATCTCATCCCTAGTATCGTTATTTCTATTAAAGCCAGGTGTAACTACAAATGTAAGTTTATTTTCACTTAAAAATCTGCATGGTAATTTAAATTCCACACATGCTCTATCTCTATATGTTTGATGGTGTTGAGACATCATATTATGGTAATCAGAGACATCTTCCGTTGTTGTAATTGCAGAGTCTGTTATGGCGTTAATTTCTGTATGAGCATCATTTTTTAAAACTACTACATTTGAAATTGATTTTTCTACTATATTTTCTCCTACTATAGAGTTAATAAATGTAGTTTTTCCGTTCCCTGAAGTTCCTGTTACTAAAATACGGTTTGTGCTTAAATCTGCGAGTTCGCCAACTAACCATCTAAATCGGTGACCCATTTCTATATTATGCTCTTGTGCCCACTCTGTAATAGATTCAAAAAGATGCAAACTATACTCTAAGCCATTCACATGATTAATAGAATATGACAACAGGTTTTCCGCATGTTTTATATTTGCTGAATCTATTTTAGAAGGGAAAATCTCATCCCATGCCAATACAGCTGCTGATGGAAATACAGCATAAGATGGATTGACTACCTTTAACCAATTTGTTAACAAGTTTGGAATGATGTCGTGCAATTGTGTAAGCATATATTGACCTTGAATTAATTCAAAGTACGTTTCTTCGTAAAGAGAAGAAATTTTGTTCCATATATCGGACGAATGTATTTCAATATGTAAGAAAAATTCATTTATTGTATTAAGCCATAATAAGTAATTTTGTTCATTTTTATAACTATTCCAAAGTGATGAAACCATTTGCGTAAATTGTACTTGATCTACAGTATTTAACGTAACTAATACTTCATAGAAATAATCTGGTGAAATATGTTTAGTGAATCCTTTATCAATATATCCTTTTAAAACCTCAAACCACGGATAAGATTCTGTTCGAATTAACTCATTCACTGCAAGCTCTACTGCACTATCAAAATCTTGCTGCTCCTCATAAAAAGAACGGGCAATTTTTGTGACGTTCGGGTAATCGGGATTTAAAGAAACCGCTTCTTTAATAACAGAGAAAGCGGAATCAAAATTATTTTGCTCTATGTAAAGAGAAAGTAATTGTAATCCAATTTCGGTCATCAATATTTTATTATCAGTAGTAATAGAAGTATACACATTTTCAGCAACTGCTAATTGATTCAGTTCAAAATAAGCATCCGCAATATTTTTTTGTGCCCACGGTGCTAATTCATTACTAACTTTTTCCCATTTAAAAATAGCAGCTTCAAAATCTTGATGGCGATAATAAAACTCACCTTGTGCAAAACGAATATAAGATCCATCAGAAATCTCATTTCTTTCTTCGTTTACATAAACTTCCCCAAGTACGTCAAGAGGTGGCTTTGTTTCATTCTCCATTAGGAATGTTTCATAATACATCTTTTTTATTAATTGTTTTTCTACTCTCATCTTTTCCCCCACTATATCTTGAAAATACACTTTTAAGATATGTCAATACTATTTGTATGTATGCTTTTTATCTTAACAAAGAATATCTTTTGGAAAATTTCATTTTCCTTTCATTTTTCGAGTAAGATTGAATTTTTATGAGAAAAGTTTCAGTTTTTTTTCAATTCCCTTTCAGTTTTGAAACAGCATTAAATGTTCCTAATAACCTAATAACACTATAATCTCCCGCATTATATTATCAAGAAAAACCTATATAATCCATATTATAAAAACAATCTATAACGAATATATATGCAATATCTCCTTCACTAACAATGTGAAATATTTCAGTAAGTACGGAATTAAATTCCATTAACCTCTATAAATAACTAGTCCAAAAAAAATCTATATGCATATCATGTTATAGTAAAGAATTCAGGAAATCCTAAAAGGAGGCATTTTTATGTTTGAAGATAAATCTAAAATAAACTACCCATATGAATTTACTGAAACTACAACAATCCCGCTAAAAAATCCCATCAATAAAACATACAAAAACGGCTCTGGTACACATACTTTTCCAATAAAAAAACACTATAAAGAACAGGTGTTA
Source organism: Bacillus cereus group sp. TH152-1LC (assembly GCF_027710505.1). Lineage (NCBI taxonomy): Bacteria > Bacillati > Bacillota > Bacilli > Caryophanales > Bacillaceae > Bacillus > Bacillus cereus group sp. TH152-1LC. Next base: position 61,535 of record NZ_JAQFNK010000015.1, read on the forward strand.
TATACGGAAAAAATTAATAATAATAAAAACAAATAGCCTTATAACAATTAATCAAATAAGAATCTATATTAGACCTTGCATAGTTATAGATAATATATAAATCTTTCTTATACAATTCATGTACTTTTAAAAAGTGCTGATATACAGCGCTTTTTTATACATAGATAATAGAAGAACAAAAAAGGTATGGATATTTTCCACACCTTTTTTTGTTCTTTACTATTTATAAATAAAGTACGTCCATGTTTATTTTACCTAATAGCACTATGATGAGCCTTCTAGAAGAAATAAAAGCTAATTTAATGAAAAATAAGTTTCTTAGCGTCTTCAGAGATATTCAAGATAATACTATTCGAATACATTAGGCAATAAATTCCACTATCACTGCGCCTTAGCCAATGCTTCTACCAGCAAAGTTTTACTCGTTGGAGTCATTGAAGAAAGGAGTAGATCTATCGTGAATCACAAAGTTAAAGAAGTACCCAAGAATTATATAGCCATTATTGCTCTATTATATATATTTAAAAATTTACTAAACGTTGTTTCAAAACAACTTAGTTTTCATAAAATATTTTTTGTTTCCGCTGGAACGGATAGACTTTAATTTCATCCGTATCTAAATTTTCATGAAATAAATGAATGGCTATAATTTGTCTACAATCGTAAGTATGATAATAATATGTTCCCGACTCCATACACATTACACTTGTATAAATGGTATTATCTAATGCACCTTCTTCTGTTATTACTCCGCCTTTAGGAACCTCGCAATTTGATAAGATATGAAATAGTGCCGATACTCCCTCTTCTTCACTATCTATACCTTGAATGTTTTGTTTGCCATATGCTGCTCGTACAAACCTTGATGGCGGGGTGAAATCCCCTGGAAGTCCCATTGAGCCTGAGCCCTGACCAAAAGCACTTAATGGTAAGTTACTCCACTCAGTTGGCGCGAATGGTTGCGATTTAAGGCCAATATATTGTCTTAAATTTTGCAAATGCCAATTAAACTCCGGACTATTCGTCATCACTCCTAGTGGGTTATCATACATTTTTAAACCTTCATTTGTCGGCTCCAGTACAATACAATCTCCCCATTTATCTGCTAAAATCCAATGTAGTGGTGGTGTAAGTCCTAAATCCGGTAATGGTATATCCAAAAAGGTAAGGCTATCTACAGATTCCTTTAACTCTTTGACAGAATTGAATTGCGTGAGACTCCAAGTCACAAAATCAAATGGAGCCAAATTTGTATTGTTGTCATCTATGCTTTGACTATAAGTAGCGAATCCTGGAAAATAGAGTGTTGCACATGTCATACCTGCTTCATTTACTCCGTCCGCCATAATGATTCTTCCTTGATGATTAATACCCATTCCGACCGTAGCATGTTTCGTATTAATGATTTCACCAGTTATATTATTCCACTGGTAATGTCGAGGAATGATTATTACTTCTTGATTCATATCTAATGTGAAGTCCATCGTTCTTGCAAAAAGGTGCTGACCGTTTTTTGTCTGTAATGTCAAACTAGTACACATAAAGAACACCCCATTTTATGGTTTTATCTACACTTTACATAATTCTGATAAATCTGTAAATTAAAAACCTCTTTCTTTACAAAAAAATTGAGAAAGCACATATAAATTGCAAATAGGTTGAGGTTATCTCTAGTTGATAAATGAATTATATATAGTTGCAAAAGAATCATATTAAAAAGGAGCGACTTGTTACTATCGCTCCTTTTTATTTCTCTCTATATTTTATTAAAATAACCAAGAATCATTTTTTCTCTATGACAATATCCCTACATAACCCTCTTAAACATCTTCTCCAGCTCATAAGTAGAATGATGCACAAGAATTGGTCTTCCGTGCGGGCATGTGTATGGGTTTGTTGTTGTACGTAGTTCTTCCAGTAAAGCAAATATTTGATCGTTCGTTAAGTATTGATTTGCTTTAATGGACGCTTTACAGCTCATCATGATGGCTGCTTCTTCACGTAATTTTTTAATATCAACTTTTTTTAGTTTGACGACTTGTTCCATCATTTCGTCGATAATTTCTGTCTCTTGTCCTTTTGGGAACCACGTTGGATGTGAACGGACGATAAAGGATTGATGACCGAATTGCTCTAAGAACAGTCCAACTTTTTTCAGTTCTTCTAGTTGCTCTTCGACACGTAAAAATTCAGTAAGAGATAAATCGATACGGTATGGTACAAGTAGCTCTTGTACTTCTTGCGCTACTCTTCCTACTTTATCACGGAAGTATTCATAATTAATACGTTCCTGCGCAGCATGTTGGTCAATCATATATAAGCCTTTATCATTTTGAGCGAAAATATATGTTCCATGCATTTGTCCAATTGGATAAAGCGGTGGTAAGTCATTACCGTTCATTTCAATCTCTTCTATTTCCTGAACTTCCTCTTCCAATTCCTCTAATTCAAAGTCTTCATCGTTACTGTTCCACGATTTCTCTTCTCGAATTGGTTCTTCCATTATCGGTTTAGTAGATGGCTGCCAACTTTGTTCTTCTCTTACGAGCGACTGTGGTGGTTGCCATTCTTTCTTCGGCGGTTGCCACAGTTGTGCTGGCTGTTTCACTGCCAGTGGTTCTTCTCGTTTTTCATCCATGCCCGTCGGTAAAATGATGTCCGGCATAGATGGCTCTTTCGGCTTCGCATGCTCAAACTGGAACTGTCCTTGCACACTTTCATCTTTTTCTTTTTTCTTCGTTGTTACACCTGCATCTGGGATAAGCTGTATTTTTTTAAATGCTGCTTGCAATGTTTCTTCGATAAGTTTTAGCAATTCTTGTTCTTTACTAAAACGAACTTCTAATTTCGCAGGATGTACGTTAACGTCAACAAGCATTGGATCCATTTCAATCGATAAGAAGCCGATTGGATATCGCCCGACTGGCAATAATGTATGGTATCCTTGCTGAATAGCTTTCATTAATACGAAATTTCGAACATAGCGACCATTTACGATCGTTGACATATAATTTCGAGATGCTCTCGTTACTTCTGGTAATGTTACATAACCTTTAATTGTGAAATCTAAAGATTCAGCTTCAATTGGAATAAGCTTCTTCGCAACTTGAATGCTGTAAATCGATGCAAGTACTTGCCTTACATCACCGTTTCCTGATGTGTGAAGCAATTTCTTTTCATTATGAAATAGCTTTAACGATACTTCTGGATGTGACATTGCGATACGATACACAATATCTGTAATATTCCCAAGCTCTGTATGAATGGTTTTCATATATTTAAGACGCGCTGGTGTATTAAAGAATAAGTTTTGTACTGTAATATCTGTTCCTTTTCGGCTCGCTGTTTTCTCCTGCTTTATAATGTCTCCACCTTTAATAATAAGATGCGTACCAGGCGCATCACCTGTACTAGTGATTAATTCTAATTCACTAACTGAGGCAATACTCGGCAATGCCTCACCACGGAAACCGAGTGTTCTAATGCGAAACAGATCGTTCTCATCTTTAATTTTGCTCGTTGCATGTCGTTCAAAAGCTACAATACAATCTTCTTCTGCAATGCCATCCCCATTATCAATGATGCGAATTTTTGATAAACCGGCTTCTTCTAAGTGGATTTCAATAGATGTACTATTCGCATCGATAGAATTTTCCACAAGTTCTTTTACGACTGAGGCAGGGCGCTCTACTACTTCCCCTGCCGCAATTAAGTTAGAGAGTTGGTCATCGAGTTTGCGAATTTTCCCCATCTACTTACTCATCCTTTCTTTAACTTTTTCTGCAAGCGATACAGTTCGTTCATCGCTTCTAAAGGTGTCATATCAAGTAAATCAATTTTTTTAATTTGCGTAAGTACTGCCGTTTCTTTTGCATCTAAAACTGGCTTGTCTTGTTTTTTCGAAGACTGTTCTCCACCAAAGAATGATAGTTGCGATTCTTCTTCAGTCTCTACCTTCGTTTCTTCGATTTCTACTGGTTCTTCTTTTACAACTACAGGCTCTGGAATTACTTCTTGCTCTTGCGCTTTCACTTCTACACGCTTTGGAATAATAATTTCTTCTTGTCCTTCTAGTTGTGCTAACACTTCTTTCGCACGAGCGATTAAGCTATCTGGGAGCTCCGCAAGTTGCGCAACGTGAATTCCGTAACTTTTATCTGCTGCTCCATCTTGAATTTTATGAAGGAATACTACTTTTCCGTTCTCTTCAATAGCTGAAACGTGTACATTCTTCAGTTGATCTAAACTTTCTTCTAGCACCGTCAATTCATGATAATGCGTAGAGAATAACGTTTTTGCCCCGATTTGGTCATGAATATGTTCAATGATTGCTTGTGCAAGTGCCATACCATCATACGTAGATGTACCTCGTCCAATTTCATCAAATAAAATTAAACTTCTTTCTGATGCATTTGCAATTGCATTTTTCGCTTCTAACATTTCAACCATAAATGTACTTTGACCTGAAATTAAATCATCCGCTGCACCAATTCTCGTAAAGATTTGATCGAATACAGGTAATACTGCTTCTGTTGCTGGTACGAAACAACCAATTTGTGACATAACAGTTACAAGTGCTAATTGTCTCATATACGTACTTTTACCAGACATGTTCGGTCCTGTAATTAAAAAGACATCCATCTTCTCCGGCATAATACAATCATTCGGTACATACAATTTCCCGTTCAATACTTTTTCAACGACAGGATGACGACCATCTTTAATAAAGATTTCGCGCTTAGTTGTTAAAACAGGTTTTACAAACTGTTCTTCTTCACTAACTGTCGCAAAACTTTGCAGTACGTCTAGTTCACTAATTACTTTCGCTAAATGCTGTAATTTCGGAATGAATACTTTGACTTCTTCGCGAAGCGCTGTAAATAAATCGTATTCCAATTGTACAATTTTTTCTTCTGCTTCTAAGATTAACGTTTCTTTTTCTTTCAGCTCATCTGTTATGAAACGTTCAGCATTAGCAAGCGTTTGTTTACGCTCATAGCGGCCTTCTGGTAATGCTGCAAGGTTCGCTTTCGTTACTTCAATGTAATAACCGAAAATACGATTGTACCCGATTTTTAACGATTTAACTCCTGTAATATCACGCTCTCGTTTTTCAAGCTCGGCGATCCACGTTTTTCCGTTTTTACTAACGTAACGATATTGATCCAGCTTGTCATTATAGCCGTCTTTAATAATATCTCCATCTTTAATAGAAAGCGGTGGGTTTTCTTGAATACTTCTTCCTAGTAATTCAGTTAAGCTCTCACATGGATCTGCACCTTGAATTAACCTTGCTGCATACGCATTATCTAACAAACTAATCGCTTCTAAAATAGCTGGTACTTGAAGTAAAGATCGTCTTAACTGTAATAAGTCCCGTGCATTCACATTACCAAATGCAACTTTCCCTGCTAGACGTTCTAAATCATATACTTCTTTTAATTTTTCTTTTAAATCTTCACGTAAGAAGTAATCATTTACAAATGTTTCAACCATTTCTAAACGCTCTTCCACTTTTTCTTTCTGAATAAGTGGACGTTCCATCCACTGTTTTAACATACGACCACCCATAGCTGTTTTCGTTTTATCTAATAGCCATAATAATGATCCTGTTTTTTCTTTCGTTCGAAGTGTTTCTGTCAGTTCTAAATTTCGCTTTGAATGCACATCAATTTTCATAAACTGGTTTGTATAATAAATTTCCACTGGTTGTAAATGGTCTAACGAACGTTTTTGCGTTCTTATTACATAGTTAAGTAAGCGACCAATTGCTTTAATTAACTTTGCTTGTGAAACATTTTTCACAAGATGTTCTAATCCCTCTGGAATCGTTGTTGCATCTTCATACGAAATCGTCATTTTTAATGTTTCAGTTAATTTATTTAATTCATCTTTCGAAAATGTAGAATCTACAACAATTTCTTTTGAACCAGTTGCATACACTTCTAATAAAATATCTTCTACTGAACCTGTTAACAACGTTACTGTATTTTGTCCAGTCGTTAAATCATTACAAGCTAACGCATACGATCCATCTTCAAAATGTGTTAATGCTGCTAAGAAGTTATTTTCTTTCTCATCAATCGTACGCCCTTCCATCATCGTTCCTGGCGTAATGAGTTGTACGACTTCACGGCGCACTACACCTTTAGCTGTTTTTGGATCTTCCACTTGCTCACAAACCGCTACTTTATAGCCTTTTTCAACAAGTTGTTCAATATAATTTTTAGCCGCATGATGCGGTACACCGCACATCGGTATACGATCACTACTACCACCATCTCGGCTCGTTAATGTAATTTCAAGTTCATGAGCTGCTTTAACCGCATCTTCAAAGAACATTTCATAAAAATCACCTAATCGGAAAAATAAAAAGGCATCTTGATAGTCTGCCTTAACCTTTAAATATTGCTGTATCATAGGCGTATATTGCGTCATACTTATCCTCCATAATTCTTACATAATAATCTATATTCATATATGTCACATTTCACGGACATCCATATCTCCTATTTCAGGAGTCTTTCTTCATTATAGCACATTTCATAAGGAATCATGGTCATTCAAGCACTACTTATGTAAAGTAAAAAGCTAGGAAGAACTTCTCCCTAGCTTTCTATTACTCTTCTTCTGCATCAACGATAAAGTTCGGATCTAATTCTTCAAACTCATCATCATCGATTTGGAAATCTTCGTCTGATTCTACACAACCTTCAGGATTTACACTTACACAAATTTTCGTTTCTCCAACTACTTCTGTTACAAATTCACGTTCTACAGTCACAACAATTTTATTACCATTTGGTGATACAAGAGCTTCTAAACAATTTGGTGGCTGAATGACACGAGCAATAATTTCTAAATCATCACCAGAAAAGTTTTTATCACGATACCCAATACTCACTTCATCAGTGTAGTTCACACGTTCTGTTACAACTTCTGTCTTTGTATTACCATCAAACGAATACCAAGTGTTCACATCATAGAAACCTTCAATTTCCACATGCTTTCCATTCTTTCTTGCTTCGTACGAGTGGTTAATTACCCAGCACCCTAAAATACTTGTTGGCTCATTATTCGATTCACATGTATGCGTTGACTTTGTATACTTACGTCCTTTTCCAACCACTGCTTTTGTAATAATCTCTCTAAATTCGGACATTCGTAACCCTCCTCAATCACTATTCACTTAATCATATGCGTGACAATAGCGGAATGTGTCATTCTTTTTTCGAGAAGAACTTACGTTTAACCCACTAAAAAAAGAGATGTCAATTCGACATCTCTTTAACAACCACAATTTCCTTTTTTACTTTCTACCTCTGCGCCCGTTTCACCCTTCAATACATCGCCATTCGTTGAAATTAATATTTCATCTGTTACGTTGTTAGAAATCGTACTGGCAACTAGCTGTAGTAAGTCATTTACATATGTTTGTGAAGATTTAAATTCTTGTACAACTGGGATACTATCCAACTTATCCTGCAATGCATCAATTTCAGCTTCTACTTTTTTCAAAGCTTCCCATTTCCCGTAATGCTGCAAGTTTACTGCTTGCTTTTGCAGTGCTTTAATTTCATCAATTGCGCGCTTTACATTTTCATTTTTATGAATTTGCGCCTCTGCTTTCTTAAAGAAATCAACTTCTTCTGTTTCAGAAATCATTTTTGCTAATTCTTTCGCTTGCTCAACAATATCATCTTTCGTATATACTTTCATCTATTATTCCACCTCAATCGGCTCTTCAACTAATTCTCCGTTAAGAGACCAAGTTTTCGCATCCGTTACTTTTACTTTCACAAGCTGACCAATTAAAGATTTTGACGCAACGAAGTTTACAAGTTTATTCGTACGAGTATAACCTGCAAGTACTTCCGCGTTATTTTTACTTTCCCCATCAACTAACACTTCTACAATCTGACCTTTATAACGATCATTCTTTTCAATTGCCAATTTATTTACTAATGTATTTAAGCGTTGCAGACGTTCTTTCTTCACTTCCATCGGTACATTATCTTTCATTTTTGCAGCTGGTGTACCTTCGCGCGGAGAATAAATAAAGGTAAAGGCAGTATCAAATCCTACTTCACGATATAACGACATCGTTTCTTCAAATTGCTCATCTGTTTCATTTGGGAAACCGACGATAATATCAGTCGTTAATACCGCGTTTGGAATTGCTTCTTTAATTTTTCTTACAAGCTCTAAATAATGCTCACGTGAATATTTACGCGCCATAATTTTTAGCATATCTGTGCTTCCAGATTGAACCGGTAAGTGAATATGTTCTACTAAGTTCCCACCTTTTCCAAGCACTTCAATTAAGTGATCATCGAAATCGCGTGGATGACTCGTTGTAAAACGAATACGGGCAATATCAACTTTACGAAGTTCGTCCATTAAATCGCCAAGTCCGTATTCAAAATCTTCAAAGTCTTTACCATATGCATTTACGTTCTGTCCAAGTAATGTAATTTCTTTATAACCATTCGCAGCTAAATGGCGGATTTCTTGGATAATGTCTTCTGGACGTCTGCTTCGCTCTTTTCCACGTGTATACGGCACAATACAATATGTACAGAACTTATCACAGCCATACATAATATTTACCCAAGCTTTAATATCGCCACGGCGTACTTTCGGAAGGTTTTCAATTACATCCCCTTCTTTTGACCAAACTTCAACTACCGTCTCCTTCGAGAACATTGCATCCTTTAGAATGTACGGTAATCTATGAATATTATGCGTTCCAAACACCATATCTACATGCTGATTTTTTTGCATAATTTTATTTACAACAGATTCTTCTTGCGACATACAACCACATACACCAATTAAAAGGTCCGGATTTCTTCTTTTTAATGACTTTAAATGACCTAGTTCACCGAACACTTTATTTTCAGCATTTTCACGAATGGCACAAGTATTTAATAACACTACATCTGCATCTTCAGTTGAAAAGGTTGGTTCATATCCAAGTGCAGTGAAAATACCTGCCATTACTTCCGTATCATGCTCATTCATTTGACAACCATATGTACGAATATAGAACTTTCTTCCTGTACCAAAATTGCGAAACTCTTCAGGTAAGCCAAAATCCCGTTCAATTTTAACTTCTTCTTTCCCTCGTTTTTTCGCGTCTTTTAAGGAAGGTGGTTGGTATACACTTTCAAAGTATTTACTATAATCTTTCTCTTCTTTTTTCGTAGAGGAATTTGCTTGTTGACTTGCTAATCGTTGTTGCTCGTTCATCGGTAATCTCCTTTCACCCTTAACTATACACATTCTATAGTCCATTTTAATGCGCTTTGACTCACCTCAAAAATGGTTAGATAGCTTGAGAGATAACTTGTCCTTTGAAACTTGAGTAATCAATCTAATCATTCATAAGAATGAAGTCTTCCCCACACACAAATAGACATTCCCTTTTAACATTTCTTTTTGTCCTACCCAAAAGCATATTGCTTTATCTTTATAAACATTACCATAGTATGAAGCGTTTCGCCAATTTTAACAAGAAAGATGCTCTGTTTGGATCTTACATTTTATAAGCAATGAACTCACCATTTTCATACAACGATTTACATATTATTTTACCATTCTGAATTTTCTAAGTAAATAAGACTATCCTATATTTTCTCATAAAAAAGGTTGCCACATGGCAACCTCCTCTTCTTATATTACATAAATTCAGCAACAAGTTCATCAAACATTTTCTGATCCATATTTAAATCAGCTTGCACTAAAGGCTTCTCACTATAGCCTTTTACAAGTTCTTGGTATGAAGGTTGCGCTGTATTTTGATAAATTAAACCTGTTACTAATCCGTTATTTTCCATTAATGTTTGCATAGCCATCATGCGATTAGACGGATCATATCCCTCTACTGTACTTAGTTTTGTTAAATTCTCTTTAAACCAATCGTAAGTATTTACTTTATTGTAAGTAACACATGGGCTGTATACGTTAATTAATGAAAAACCTTTATGGTTAATACCAGCTTCAATAATTTGTGTTAATTCTTTTAAATCACTTGAAAAGCTTTGCGCCACAAACGTCGCACCAGCTGTTAAAGCCATTTCCATAACATTTAATGATGGCTCAATTGAACCTTGTGGTGTGCTCTTCGTTTTAAATCCAGCTTCACTACGTGGTGAAGTTTGCCCTTTTGTTAATCCGTAAATTTGGTTATCCATTACGATATACGTAATGTCGATATTACGACGAATAGAATGGATTGTATGTCCCATACCAATCGCAAAACCATCACCATCGCCACCTGATGCGATAACTGTTAAATCACGATTTGCCATTTTTACACCTTGTGCAATTGGAAGGGCACGACCATGAATACTATGCACACCATATGAATTAATATAACCTGAAATACGACCTGAACAGCCGATACCAGAAATAACAGCAAGTTCATCTGGATTTAAGCCAACGTTAGCTGCCGCACGTTGAATTGCAGCTTGCACCGAGAAGTCTCCGCAACCTGGGCACCAGTTTGGTTTTACACTGTTACGAAAGTCCTTAAATGTTGCCATTTAATACAACCCCTTTTTTGCATTCGTTGTAAATCTCTTTCGGCAAGAATGGGTTCCCATCATATTTTAAAAGACTAGAAATTTTCTCACCGTTACCAAGATTCATTTTCATAATGTTAGCAAGCTGACCTGTTGCGTTGTTTTCTACCACTACAACACGCTTCGCACTTTTCACAAGTGGATCGATTTCAGCTGTTGGGAACGGGTGAATTAAACGCACATGAGCATGGTTTACTTTCATACCCTCTTGTTCTAAGCGCTCCATTGCTTCTTCGATCGCACCACGAGTTGAGTTAAATCCAACAAGCAATACGTCTGCTTCTTCATGCTTAACATTTTTATAAACAGGGGTATTAAACTTCAAGTTCTCCATTTTACGGAAACGTTTGTCCATTTGATCTTTACGGTTTATTGCTGATTCAGATGGTTTACCAGTTTCATCATGTTCTACACCTGTAACATGGTGGACACCATTTTTCATACCAGGTAAAACACGTGGTGAAACGCCATCTTCTGTTACTTCATAACGCTTGAAGTATGCTTTATTTTCACGTTCTGGTAATTCCGCTTCTAAATCAAGCTTACCGCGACGAATTTCCACTTTATCTAACGTAAGCGGTTCTACCGTTTGTTTTCCTAAAGAAAGCTGTAAATCCGTTAAGAAAATAACAGGAACTTGATATTCTTCAGCTAGGTTAAATGCTTCTACAATATCATAGAACGCTTCTTCCACTGTACTTGGCGCCATTACGATTTTTGGAATCTCACCGTGCGTACCGTAAATCATCGCCATTAAATCAGACTGCTCTTGTTTCGTTGGTAATCCTGTACTTGGACCACCACGTTGTGTATCAACAATTACTAATGGTGTTTCTGTAATACCCGCTAAACCAATCGCTTCCATCATTAAAGATAGACCCGGACCAGCAGATGCAGTTAATGTACGAACACCAGCATAGTTTGCACCGATTGCCATTGTACAAGCTGCGATTTCATCCTCAGTTTGGATTACTGTCCCGCCAACTTTTGGCAATTTTTTAATTAAGTATTCCATAATTTCAGATGCAGGTGTAATTGGATATGCAGACATAAAGCGAGCACCACCAGCTACCGCACCAAATGCGATTGCATCGTTTCCAATCATAAACATACGTTTCTTACCATCAGCTTTTTCAAGCTGCATCATGTTTACTTTTTCACCTAGCAATTCTTTCATATATTGAGAGCCGCGCTTAATTGCGTCCATATTCTTTTGAACAACTTGCTCTCCTTTACGACCAAAGATCTCTTCAACAACATCTAGATAAGCTGTTTCATCTAATCCTAATACCGCACTTGATGCCCCAACAGCAACCATGTTTTTCATTAATGATGTGCCTAATTCTGAAGCAATATCTGTAAACGGTATCACATATAGATTTACATCTGTATTATCAGGTATTGTCGGATTAAATTTCGCATCCGCAACTACAATTCCACCTGGACGTAGTTCGTGGAAGTTAAAATCAATAGTTTCTTGATCAAAAGCAATTAAAATATCTAAATCATCTGAGATCGCGCGTACTTCTGTTGTACTTACACGAATTTTATTATTTGTATGGCCGCCTTTAATACGTGATGAGAAGTGGCGGTAACCGTATAGGTAATACCCTAATCGGTTTAATGCAATACAGAAGATTTCTCCTGTACTTTCAATTCCTTCACCTTGTTGGCCTCCAACTTTCCACGAAAGTTGACTAATCATCTCCTACACCCCTTTTGGCTGCATTCATTGTAGTGTATTTTTTTACAGTAATAGTTTAGCATTTTTTATACAAATAAACTACAACGGACGCAAATTATGCCTCTTCTGATTTCCCTGAATCTTTAGTATAAAGCTATTTTGTTTTTCATTCTAGTATTAGGTCTTAAAAAAAGCAATAATATCAAATGAATTAATTCTAATTTTTCTGGATTTTTAAAACCAAAATCTTAAAAGCTTATATGTTCCACAAAATTATCATATAAAAATCGCTCTACAGTAGATGCTGCATAGTGTTTACAAAGCTCATTCATTACATTTTCGTATTCTCTATACGCTGATACATGTACAACTGTTTCTAAAATTCCATCAAAATCCGAACCAAATCCTATATTGTTCTCTCCACCTAATGAACAAATATATTCGATATGGTTTACTATATCCGCTATATTCGCTTGTTTTTCACTTGTTAGAAACTGTGGTACAAAAGTAACACCAATCATGCTATTTCGCTTTATAAGAGCTCTAAGTTGTTCATCGTTTAAATTACGCGGGTGCTGACAAAGTTTCATACAATTTGAATGGGAGGCAATAGGATTTTTTGCAATTTCTATCACATCCCAAAAGCTTCTTTCATTCAGATGAGACACATCAGTCCATACATGTAACGTATTAAGTTCTTGTACAACATGTTTACCAAAGGTCGTTAAACCCGCCCCACGTGTCTCTAGCGCACCATCAGCTAATAAATTGGCATAATTCCATGTTAGTCCAAAAGAACGTACTCCTAGACGATAAAACAACCGTAATTTCATTGCATCTTTTCCAATTGCTTCGCATCCTTCTAGTGTTAATATCGCTCCAATCTCGTCCTGTTTTAACATGTTAATATCATCTTTTGTCTGAATAAACTTCACACCCGGTAATGATAGAATTTCATTATAAAAAATATCGACCATTTGTAATGCCACTTCAAAGCGTTTTTCATATAGCACCATTTCTGGCACATATATAGCAAAACATTGTATACTCCCTTTTCTTTTCTTTAATTGTTCAAATGTAATATGTAATTGCGGATTGTTTTTAAAATCCTTTTTCCCTTGTGCACTCCATAACTGAAAGAGTACATCACAATGAGCATCAAAGATTTTCATTTCCATTCCTCCATTATAAAAACAACCTGTTTGCATACTGCAAACAGGTTGTTTAAACTTAACGAGGTTCTACAATTAATTTTATTGCTGTACGCTCTTCCCCATCAATCATAATATCTGTGAACGCTGGGATACAAATCAGGTCCAAACCACTAGGCGCTACAAATCCTCTTGCAATTGCTACTGCCTTTACCGCTTGGTTCAATGCACCTGCACCAATGGCTTGAATTTCTGCTGTTCCGCGTTCGCGAATAACACCTGCAAGTGCACCAGCTACAGAATTAGGGACCGACGTTGCTTTAACTTTTAATATTTCCATTCCGCGTTTCCTCCTCGTTTCTATAAAAAGTATTAGCAATTATTTCACTTTAACTTATATTCACGAGGAATGACGCGTATTCCTGCTAAATTTCTGTAATTTTTCTAAAAAATTAAAAAATAATAACTTTTCTAAATTATGCCCAGGAATTACTCAAAAAATGGTTGATCATCATTAATTAAGATACGCTGAATTTTCTTAGCTTTTCCTGTATTAGGATCCACATCAACTAGCACTGCACTTAATTGTGTTCTACCACTTGTCACTTCAAATCGTACTGGTAAGTTTGTTAAAAACTTCTTCAATACTGCTTCACGATCCATACCTAAAATCCCATCGTAAGGACCTGTCATACCAACATCTGTGATATATGCCGTTCCGCTTGGTAAAATACGATTATCTGCTGTAGGAACATGTGTATGTGTACCTACTACTGCTGTAGCACGACCATCTACATACCAACCTAACGCTTGTTTTTCACTTGTAGTTTCCGCATGGAAATCAATAAAGATAATATTCGTACGTTTTTTTGCAATGTTTATTAATTCATCCACTTTACGGAATGGGCAATCAATTGGAGGAAGGAATGTACGTCCTTGTAAGTTAATAACTGCAACCTCTGTTCCATTACAGTTCACAAAGATAAGTCCTTTTCCTGGAGTTCCTTCTGGGAAGTTAGCTGGTCTCGCAAGATATTTTGCATCATCAATAAATTCAAATACTTCACGGTTATCCCAAGCGTGGTTTCCAAGTGTAACCGCTTGTGCCCCGCATTCTAAAAAGTTTCGATATATTTTTTCCGTAATTCCACGTCCACCTGCTGCATTTTCTCCATTAATAATGGTTACTGTAGGTGTATATTTTTTCTTTAATGCCGGTACGTATTGTTGAATCATACCTCTACCAGGAGATCCTACTACATCCCCAACAAATAATATTCTCATATGTCTTACCCTTCCTATGTACTACATTTTTTATTACTATAGCTTCAAGTGATCCCCTTACAATATATGTATGATAAGTTTGTTTCACTTGTATACTAATTTCCTTTATTTTAACCAATTCCAACACAAAAAAATAAAGTGGCGTTTCACCACTTTATTTTGCGTATTCCACTGCACGTGTTTCACGAATAACAGTTACTTTAATATGTCCTGGGTAATCCAGTTCATTTTCAATACGTTTTCGAATATCACGAGCTAAACGATGAGCTTCTAAATCATCAATTGTATCTGGTTTTACCAGAATACGAACTTCTCGTCCTGCTTGAATTGCGAAAGATTTTTCTACGCCTTCATAAGACTCTGAAATTTCTTCTAACTTTTCAAGACGACGAATATAGTTCTCAAGCGTTTCACTACGAGCTCCAGGTCTTGCAGCTGATAATGCATCTGCTGCTGCAACTAAAACTGCAATGATAGAAGTTGGTTCTGTGTCCCCATGGTGAGATGCAATACTGTTTATAACTACAGGATGCTCTTTATACTTCGTTGCGAGTTCGACACCAATTTCAACGTGGCTACCTTCTACTTCATGGTCAATCGCTTTACCGATATCATGTAATAGACCAGCACGTCTTGCTAGTTTTTCATCCTCACCAAGCTCTGCTGCCATAAGTCCAGTTAAATATGCAACTTCCATAGAGTGTTTTAAGACGTTTTGTCCGTAACTTGTACGGTATTTTAAACGACCTAAAATCTTAATTAAATCTGGATGTAAACCGTGAACACCCACTTCAAACGTTGTTTGCTCTCCGACTTCGCGAATATACTCGTCCACTTCACGTCTTGATTTTTCGACCATTTCTTCAATACGTGCTGGGTGAATACGTCCGTCCTGTACTAGTTTATCAAGAGCGATACGAGCTGTTTCACGACGAATTGGATCAAATCCAGAAAGGATAACCGCTTCTGGTGTATCATCGATAATTAGGTCAATACCTGTTAACGTCTCTAACGTACGAATATTTCGACCTTCACGTCCGATAATACGTCCCTTCATTTCGTCATTTGGAAGATTTACAACCGAAACGGTTGTTTCAGCAACATGATCAGCTGCACATCTTTGCATTGCAAGAGATAAGATTTCTTTTGCTTTCTTATCCGCTTCTTCTTTCGCACGAACTTCACTTTCTTTTACCATTACGGCAATTTCATGAGAAACTTCACTTTCTACTTTACCAAGAATAATTGCTTTCGCTTGTTCGCGTGTCAGATTGGAAATGCGCTCTAATTCTGTTTGTTGCTTTTGAACTAACTCTCCCACTTTGCTTTCCAACTCTTCAATCTGTTGTTGTCTCGCTACAAGAGAATCCTCTTTCTTTTCTAACTGTAGCTCGCGTTTATCGAGCGTTTCGTCTTTACGATCAAGGTTCTCTTCTTTTTGCATTAAACGATTTTCTTGTTTTTGTAATTCGCTTCTACGGTCACGAATTTCTAATTCAGCTTCTGTACGAAGTGTATGAATTTCATCCTTTGCTTCTAAAAGCGCTTCTTTCTTAAGTGCTTCAGCCTCACGATTCGCTTCGTCTATAATACGTTTCGCTTCATTAGCTGCACCATTAATCTTCGCTTCAGCAATAGACTTTCGAACAAAAAAGCCAACAACTGCACCGACTGTTGCAAGCAAAATGGAGATGAGTATCCAAACTGTAGTACTACTCATGATTTCACCTCCCCTTGCTATGAATGAAAAAAGACTGTCGGCATGTACATTGAATACCAACATACAGCAAAGACCGTCGCCCCACTTTTTTAAGGGACTTTCTTCATTTCACAATTAAAATGTCATATTATTATTTCGGCAAGATTTAAGTCTTACTCCGAATATTACTTCTCTTCTTGAGAAGAGTGTTTCGTATATAAGAAAAAATATACATTCTCATTGTATCTATCGCAATTTTCATTGTCAAGCGTTGTCTACTTTTACTTTCTTTACCTTCAGCCCTAATTCATATATGAATTTAAAAAGCAGACAGCATATTATCCTGGAAAACCTTAGTAAATTCCAGTTTATTCATATAAAACATGCATATATTCCTCTTTATACATAGCCTTTTAAGCAGATTAAATATTTTTCCGCCAACGATATACAACGCTTTCATAATAATTAAAAATAAAAGACACGGGACCGTGTCTTTTATTTTTTAATCTTGAAGATTTGAATCTTCCGTGTCTTCCACACCAGAGTCTTCACCAATTCCGTGATGATCACGAACAAAGAATGCAATTTCTTCTCTTAAATCCGTATTCTCTTTTAAGAATTGCTTCGAATTTTCACGACCTTGTCCTAAACGCTCTTCATTATAAGAGTACCAAGCACCACTTTTTTGAACGATATCAAGTTCAGAAGCCATATCTAAGATTTCACCTTCTCTTGAAATACCTTCTCCATACATAATATCAACTTCAGCAACACGGAATGGTGGTGCTACTTTATTCTTAACTACTTTTACTTTCGTTTTATTACCAACGATGTCGTTACCTTGCTTTAATTGCTCCGCACGACGTACTTCAAGACGAACTGTTGAATAGAATTTCAACGCACGACCACCTGGAGTTGTTTCTGGGTTCCCGAACATAACCCCAACTTTTTCACGAATTTGGTTAATAAAGATTGCGATTGTTTTTGATTTATTGATTGCACCTGAAAGTTTACGAAGTGCTTGAGACATTAAACGAGCTTGTAAACCTACGTGTGAGTCTCCCATGTCTCCTTCAATCTCAGCTTTCGGTACAAGAGCTGCTACAGAGTCAATTACGATAATATCAACCGCACCGCTTCGTACAAGTGCTTCTGCGATTTCTAGTCCTTGCTCCCCTGTATCAGGTTGTGATAATAGTAATTCATCTATGTTAACGCCTAATTTTTGTGCATATACAGGATCCATCGCATGCTCCGCATCAATGAACGCTGCTTGTCCACCTTGACGCTGTACTTCAGCGATTGCGTGTAATGAAACTGTTGTTTTACCTGAACTTTCAGGTCCGTAAATTTCAATAATACGGCCACGTGGGTATCCGCCTACCCCTAGTGCCACATCAAGTGCTAAAGAACCACTTGAAATTGTAGAAACTCTACGCTCCGCTTGTTCTCCTAATTTCATAATTGAACCTTTACCAAATTGCTTCTCTATTTGTTTTAACGCCATATCTAATGCCGCTTGACGATCACTCATTCAAAATTCCTCCTTAACTGAATTGCTAATCTCATTATACCTATTTTCAATTCAATTTGCCAACAAAAATCGAACATTTATTCGATTTTTTTATTTTCCATTAAATAAAACTGCATTTAAGCATTAAAAAAAGCTAGAAGAGAATCATATCTCTTCTAGCTTTTTATATAAATGATAAAATCCATATTTCACCGAACGTTCCCTAATTTGTTGACGACTTCCACTTAAATTAAGAGGAAAGACTACAGTTGGTTCATCCTTCATCGCCAATCCAACGAATACTGTTCCCGGCTCTTTATGTTCTGAAGCATCCGGTCCTGCTACCCCAGTGAAACTAATTCCGATATCTGCTTTTAATAGACCCTTAACATTTTCAGCAAGATAACGAGCACATTCTTTACTTACTGCACCATCAGTAGATAACACTCCCTCAGGTACATGTAAAACATGTTGCTTCACATCATTATGATAACAAATGACACCGCCTTTAAATACTGAAGACACACCAGCACTTTCTGTTACTTGATTCCCGAAGAGTCCACCGGTTAAACTTTCTGCACACGCTAAAGTTAATTCTTTTTTCTTCAATAACTCTATCGCCTTATCATGCAGAAACTCTTGATCATACCCGTAGAAAAATTCTCCTACTCTTTCTAAAATCAAATCTTCCATATGCTGAATGAGTTTCGCCGCTTCATCAGCATTTTGATGTTTGGCAGTTAAACGTAGTGTCACTTCTCCATCATTCGCAAGGGGGGCAATTGTCGGATTCGTTTGTCCATCAATTAAATCTTGAACTTTCACTTCTAATTGAGATTCCCCAATCCCGAAGAAGCGAAGCACACGAGAATAAATGTTTTCTCCTGTTGTAAAGTTACGTAAAAAAGGCTCTACATAACTTATATACATCGGCTTCATCTCTTTCGGTGGTCCTGGTAATAAAATATAAACTTTCCCGTTCTTATTTAACCCCATACCAGGTGCCATGCCGTGATCATTCGCAAATACAGTTGATCCATTCAAAACGAGCGCCTGCTTTTTATTATTCTCTGTGAACTCGCGACCTGTACGCTTAAAGTACTCGCTTATCGATGCTAATGCCAGTTCATCATACACTAGCTCTCCACCCAAACTAGAAGATATCGTTTCTTTCGTCAAATCATCTTTTGTCGGGCCTAACCCACCTGTGAAAATAAGCATGTCAGCACGTTCTTCCGCAACTTCAATCGCCTGCTGTAATCGCTTGTTATTATCTCCAACTACAGTATGGTAGTACACATTAATTCCAATTGAAGCTAACTTTTCAGATAAAAACTGGGCATTTGTATTTGCAATTTGTCCAAGTAATAATTCAGTTCCAACCGCAATAATTTCAGCATTCATCCTAATCCCCCCATAAACTTCTATTTTGAGTTTATAAAAGCAGCTCTATTTTTCCAGAAATAATCCCACCCTGAAATAACAGTAAAGAATAATGCAATCCATATAAAGATATCAGCAACTGGGATATGGATTAAATTTAAAGGTACATCGTGTAATAAATACGCTGCAATCGCAATAATTTGTGTCCACGTCTTAATTTTTCCTAACTGATTTGCTGCCACTACTTCTCCTGTTCCAGCAAGTACAAGGCGTAAACCTGTTACTGCAAACTCACGGCTTATAATTACAATAACGATCCAAGCAGGTACGTATTGCATCTCCACTAACGTGATAAGTGCTGCTGAAACAAGTAATTTATCAGCTAACGGATCAAGGAACTTCCCTAAATTCGTTACAAGATTATACTTTCTTGCGTAATATCCATCAATCCAATCTGTAGCCGAAGCAATAATAAAGATAAGTGCCCCTACTAAATGTTGAATTGGTAAATCAACATCACCAATTGTGTATGAACCCCAATCAAAGGGCGCTAACATAATTACCATAAAAATTGGAATTAAGAAGATTCTAGATATTGTAATTTTATTTGGTAAATTCACAGCTATTCCTCCATCATATCAAAA
Source organism: Bacillus cereus group sp. TH152-1LC (assembly GCF_027710505.1). Classification (NCBI taxonomy): domain Bacteria; kingdom Bacillati; phylum Bacillota; class Bacilli; order Caryophanales; family Bacillaceae; genus Bacillus; species Bacillus cereus group sp. TH152-1LC. The sequence continues at coordinate 81,479 of NZ_JAQFNK010000015.1, forward strand.
ACATTTGTTCATTGAAAAAAGTCATCGAAGCGATGACTGTTATTGTGCAGGTTGCTCTATCCCTTGGTTTTTTATCACCAATCTTTGGTGAAGTTCTTTTTCTGGATCCAATGGATAAGCGACCACTTGGCCATTCAGTTTAACTTCAATATTCGTTGCATTTCCAATATTAAGTCGCACTTCTTTTAATGTTGATACATCATGTTTTTCTATTTGACCCTCTTGTACTGTAGTGTTTAGAATTACCTTCCCCGCATCATCTTTAACATCTACATAACTCGCACCTTTACCCGATATTTCCAGTTCTAATGTTTTATTATTATGAATTTCCAAAGTAGATACTTTACCAGTTGTCCCAACTACTTTCACTTCTTGTTGACCAGTTGGCTGTGCTGGTTGTTCCTCTTTCTTTGGCTCTTCTTTCTTTGGTTCCTCTTTTTTAGGCTCTTCCGCTTTCACTTCATCTTTCTTTGTATCTAACGGAGAGTTTTCTGCTTTTTTAACCTCAATTTTTTCACTTTGAGCGTTCGGAACTTTCTCATCACCTTTTCCAGTTAACGCTTGGAAAACAAACCAAATTACCACTCCAAATGCGATTACTAACAACGCAACTAAAATTTTCGGCATATGATCTGCAATTGGCCATGATGAAGATTTTTGCATTGTTTCTTGTGTTTTTTGTCCTGTTGATACTTGTGGAACATCGCGTTTTTCAGATTGTGGTATCGTACTCTGATATTCTACAAGCAGTTCCTCTCCACTTAATCCAACCGCATCTGCGTATTGTTTAATGAATGCACGCGCATAAAAAGCTCCTGGCAATACATCATAATTGCCTTCCTCAATCGCTACTAAATGGCGCTTTTGAATTTTTGTAATCTCATGCAGCTGATCAATAGACAAGCCTTTCGTTCCTCTTGCTTCTTTCAGCTTTTGTCCTAATTCTGTCACTACTAACACCTCAATATTTCTTTAAAAGTCAAACATAGAGAAATTATTTTGCGTACCTTGCTCAATTTCATCTACTAAATTATATTGAATTTCTTCATCATAATCGTTACGCAACTCGATAATATAATCAAAATCATCCAATGTGTATTCTGACTGACTCACAAATACGTCAGGATGTTCCACAACTTTCGTTGCAGGTAATCTCATAATTTCACGAACAAGCTGCCAATGCCTTTCGTTAGCACGCTTTGTTGACACGATCCCATCTAAGATGAAAATATTGTCGTCGCTATACTCATCTTCAATCAATTGACTACGAACAGTTTGCTTAATAAGAGTAGATGATACAAATAACCATCTTTTATTTGCACAAACACTTGCGGCAACAATGGATTCCGTTTTTCCGACACGAGGCATTCCTCGTATCCCGATTAGTTTATGACCTTCTTTTTTCATGATTTCAGCCATAAAGTCTACAAGTAACCCTAATTCATCACGTACAAATCGAAATGTCTTCTTATCATCCGCATCTCGTTGTATGTACCTACCATGTCTAACCGCTAGCTTATCTCTTAGCTTTGGCGGACGATATTTCGTTACCGTTATGTTATCCATCGTATTTAAAATTGATTCAAGTCTAGAGATTTGCTCTTGATTATCACACATAAGGAGTAATCCACGTCGTGCATTATCTACACCATTAATTGTGACAATATTAATGCCGAGCATACCGATTAACGAAGAAACGTCACCAAGCAAGCCAGGTCGGTTTTTATGTATTTCATATTCAAAATACCATTCAATCATCCAAGATCACTCCCCTTGCTTACTTTACACCTACGTACTATATTATATGATTTCACCTTAATAGGGAAGCTAAATGTATAATCTAACCCGCGTTATTATTATACAAAAAAAATAGAGAGGAGAATCTCCTCTCTATTTTTTACTTATGTTGTACAAACTTCACCATCAAGTTTGCGATTGTATGTTGCTCTTGTTCATCAGCAACTTTCCAAAGCTCAGACAATAATTTCTCTTGATCGTTACGCGCTTCTACTTCATTTGCTAAATAATCTCCAACACGAAATGCCATATCTGATACAGCACCGCCATCAAGACCTTTTCCTGATGCCTGTTCTAATCGTTCTCCTAAAAAGCTCTTCCATTGATCAAAATTATCTAAAACTGACATGTATAAGCACCTCACTACTTAGTAATAGAATCATACTTAATTTGTACAGTTTTTTATTTTTTATGTAACAATTTTTTAGCAATGCCAACCGCCATTTACTCCGATAATTTGTCCCGTTATGTAAGATGCACCTGGCGATACGAGGAATGACACTGTTTTCGCTACTTCTTCTGGTAATCCTAACCTGCCTAACGGAATCTCTTCAGCAATTCCATTCTTATCCTCTTCTGAAAATACATATAACATTTCCGTTTCAATCGCACCTGGTGCCACCGCGTTAACCCTTAATCCACTTAATGAAACTTCTTTTGCTAAAGCTTTCACATATGAATTTTGTGCACCTTTTACCATCGAGTAAAGCACTTCACATGATGCACCAATTTGGCCCCATATAGACGAAATAAGTACAATATTGCCGCTTCTCCGCTGAATCATAGATGGCAATGCCATTGATAATAGTTTATAGATGCTCTTCACTTGAAGTTCTACCATATTATTCAATTCATCGTTCGTCACATCTGTTACGAGTCCAAATATACTCTTCCCAGCTGCATATACGATAACATCAAGAGGCTGTTCAATTTGTTCCCACAATTGCTCTGCTCCATCAGCAGAAGCTAAATTGGCTTGAACAGGAATCACTTCACCCCATTCTTTCTGCAACTCATTCACTTTCTCTTCACCGTTATTATAATGAACATATACTGTATATCCATCTTGAATTAATTGTTTTGAAATAGCAGAGCCAATCCCTCCGCTGCCTCCAGTTACTAATGCATATTTTTTCATAAATTCCCTCTCTTATCTTTACAAACTCATTTTCATACAACTAAATAATACCCTCATCTTATCATTTCTCTATGATAAGATGAGGGTATTTTTATAAAACCTTTTATTTCTTCGGTAAAACCTGACAAACGCTCATTCTTTCTTCTGATAATAATGTTTTCGCTACTTCTTGTAAATCTTGAACAGTTAACCCTTCTAATACCGTTAATGCTTCAAACAAACTTGATTCATTAAATGCATATCGTGTAAACTGATTTGCAATATATTCCGGTGAATTCAAGGAGCGTAAAAAGCCACCTATTTTCTTTTTCTTTACTCGTTCTAATGCCGACTCATCTAATTGATCATAATTGGTATTTAATAAAATACCTTTCAAACGCTCTTCTAGCTCATCAGGTTGCTTCGTATCGCCGCCTACCATTGCAAAACCGAAGTTATTCTCTTCTGTATAATCATACGAGAACGAATCATCAATTAGTCCTTCATTATATAAAGATTCGTAATGAACGGAGCTTTTTCCAAATAAATAATCTAAAAGTAACGTAAGCGCAATTTCTTGTTTTAAAAGAGCGTTCCCTTTTTCTTTTAAATTCGTCGCTTTAATACCGACTAAACACTTCGGTGTTTGTACAGGCATTGAAATAATTTTCTTCTTTTCATTTACCGTATCTGGTTCTTCTTCAAATGAACGTACAATTTCCGGCTGATTTTTATAATCTTTTTTCGCTTGATTTTCACGTACTAAATCCATTGTTTTCTCTGGATCAATTGCCCCCACAACAAATAGTAACATATTGCTCGGATGATAAAACGTTTCATAACATTCATATAATAGGTCTTTCGTAATTTTACTAATAGACTCGATTGTCCCTGCAATATCAATTTTAATTGGGTGTTTTACAAACAAGCTATCAATTAATCCAAAGTATAAGCGCCAATCCGGATTATCTTGATACATTTGAATTTCTTGCCCGATAATCCCCTTCTCTTTCTCAACTGTTTTTTCAGAAAAGTAAGGTTCTTGTACGAAGTTTAACAATGTATTTAAATTTTGTTCTACATTTGATGTACATGAAAAAAGGTAAGCTGTTCTTGTGAAAGATGTGAAAGCATTTGCCGATGCTCCTTGCTTACTAAACAATTGGAAAGCATCATGATCTTCTTTTTCAAATAATTTATGCTCAAGAAAATGAGCAATTCCATCAGGTACACGAATCATTTCTTCTTTACCTAATGGTACGAATGTATTATCCATAGAACCATATTTTGTCGTAAACGTTGCAAATGTTTTATTAAATCCTTGCTTCGGTAAAATATATACATCTAATCCATTAGGAAGTTTTTCATAATAGAGTGCCTCTTTTAATTGCTCATAAACAATTTTCTCCATTTATTCTCCCTCCGTTCCTTGTAAAAAGTAAATTGTATCTAGTTCAATATTTTTAGCAACTTTCACTATCTCTTCTTTCGTCACACTTTCAATGCCTGTAAGCCATTCTTCAACCGGACGCGTACGCTCTGAAATAATACCATGATACAGCATTTCCACAAATCCACGCGGTGTATCAATCGCCTCTAATATTTGATTTTGAATGACACTTTTCGTTTGGTGCATCTCTTCTTCAGAAAAATCACCATTTTGCATCGCTAACATTTGTTCTTTAATAATCTCAACAGCTTTTTCATAATTTTTCGCTTCAATTCCTGACATGACAAATAATAAGCCTTTATGACTTTCAAAGCGGGATGCTGCATAGTACGCTAAACTATTTTTTTCACGGACGTTAACGAATAACTTCGAATGAGAAAATCCTCCAAACAGCCCATTGAACAATTGCAGTGCAAAATAATCTTCGTCTTTATACGTAATAAACGTACGATAACCGATGTGTAATTTACTTTGTTTTAATTCTTGTTTTTCTACAACTTCTTTTTCTTCATTATTTCTCTTATGAAGAAGTACATTTCTTTCTCTCGCAGAACGCGCTGAAATAGAAAAATACTTACTTACAAGATCCACTGCATTTTCTGAAATATCACCAATAATGTATAGATCCATTTCATCTTCCGCTAACATTTTTTGATAATATTGATACAAACTTTCATTTGTAATAGAAGAAACACTCTCTTTTTTCCCATTTGCACTTAAACGATATGGTTCTACTTTACACATTTCTTCAATTAAACGCTCGTTTGCATAGCGCATTTTATCATCATACGTAGCTTCAATTCGTTGCAAGAGCGCGCGTTTTTCACTTTCTACGATAGAAGGTAGAAAACCGTTCCCCTCTGTCGCTGGATGTAAAACTATATCCGATAACATAGAAAGTGCTTTTTCAAATAACGGTGGCGCATCATGTAAATATACTTCATTTGCAATGTCCACATAAATAGAGATAATATGGTCTTCACCTTTTTTACTTACATCTACTGCCAAAGAAGATCCGTATAATTCTTCTAAATATTGACGAAGACGAATTACAGAAGGAAGCTTTTCTGTCGCACTTTGTAATACGTATGGCAATAGGGCACGCTCTGTCACCGTCTCCTCATTTAAAGGTGCTTTCAAACGAAATACAAAAGTATTTGTTTTATATTTATCTGTTGGAATAATATGTACTCGTAAACCACCTAACTCATGTAGCTGTTGTTCCATTAGTTTCATTTATAGCCCTCCTTTACGTATGTAGGAATATTCCTCTTCAATATACAGTTTTTAGAAATGAAAAATCAACTTTTCTTCCTCACTATACTTACATTAGGCTCTTTCTAAAAACTTTCATTTGTAAGGAACATCGTAAAATTCCGTATTAAATATAGTCTATGTAAAAAAGCCCGCACTAATGTGCGAGCTTTTTTTTATACTTATCGTTTTCCTTTTTCATAAGGTGTTCCTAATGCTTTCGGAGCTTCAGAACGACCTACAAAACCAACAAGTGCTAATATTGTAAATACATACGGTAATATCGTTAATAAAACACTCGGAATTTGATCTAATACAGGAATTGTTCCACCTGTTACACTTAACGATTGTGCAAAACCAAAGAATAGCGCTGCACCTAATGCACCTAGTGGATTCCACTTTCCAAAGATCATAGCAGCTAACGCTAAGAAACCTTGTCCAGTAATAGTTGCCCCTGAGAAGTTATTAGAAATTGACATTGCAAAAATTGCTCCACCAATTCCAGCAAACACACCTGATATACAAACACCAATATAGCGCATTTTATATACGTTAATCCCCATCGTATCAGCTGCCATTGGATGCTCACCAACCGCACGAAGACGAAGACCGAACGGTGTTTTATAAATAACATACCAAACAACGAATGCTAAAATAATAGCAATATACGACGTTATCGGTACGTTCGAGAAGAATATCTTCCCTAAAACCGGAATATCCGAAAGGCCTGGAATATCAATCTTTTCAATACGGTACTGAATAAAGTCAGTCTGTCCTTTATCAAAAATCTTCTTAATTGCAAATACCGTTAATCCAAGAGATAAGAAGTTAATCGCTACACCACTTACAACTTGATCCGCTCGGAATGTAATAGATGCTACCGCATGAAGTAATGCAAATAATCCACTACCAATTGCCGCAAATAATAACGCAATCCACGGAGTCATCGTTCCCCATGTATCACCCATTAATAAGTTTGTAACAACTCCAATAAATGCACCAAATAGCATTAGTCCTTCTAATCCGATATTTACAACACCTGATCGTTCACTAAATACACCACCTAGTGCTGTAAAAATTATAGGTGCTGATGTATATAATGTACCCGTCACAAGAATGGCTAATATATCTAAAAAGCTCATTTATTTCCCCTCCTTGCTCATGCGTGTAAGCGCCCATCTTAACACATAACTACATGCAACAAAGAAGATGATACATGCAATAATCACATTAATAAGCTCTGATGGTACATCTGCCTCAAAGTTCATTTGAGGGGAAGCACTTTTCAAACCACCAAATAATAAAGCTGAAAGGATAATACCAAACGGATTATTCCCCCCAAGTAAGGCTACGGCAATTCCGTCAAATCCTACTCCTGTAAACGAAGACATTGCTGTCATACTTTGGAATGTTCCTAACCCTTCCATCGCACCACCAATCCCCGCAAATGCACCAGCAATTGTCATAGAGAATACTACATTGCGAGAAACTTTCATACCGGCATATTGGGAAGCATGTTGATTAAATCCTACCGACTTTAATTCATACCCTAAAGTTGTTCGATCTAATAAGAACCACATTAAAATAGCGATTAAAATTGCTACAACAATTCCCCAGTGAAGGCGCGAACCATCAGTGATGGCAGCAAGCCAGTCTGAAGATAATGACGCGCTCGCTTTGATGTCGTACGTTTTATCATTACCCTCGTGCAAGAAACGCTTAATAATGTCATATGTTACGTATAACGCAATATAGTTCATCATAATTGTTACAATAACTTCATTAACTTGAAATTTCCCCTTTAAATATCCAGGGATGAAACCCCAAATCCCACCTACCAATGCTGCAAATAAAATAGATAACGGAATGTGAAGAACAGCTGGTAGCGAAACTGCATAACCGAACCAAACAGCTGCAAGCCAACCAACTAGTAATTGACCCTCTACCCCGATATTAAATAAACCTGTACGAAATGCAAACGCCACTGATAAGCCGGCAAGAATAAGTGGAATCATTGTACGAAGCGTTTCACCTATTGCACTTGGGCTACCGAACATTCCTGTCCAAAGTGCACTATAACCAACAATCGGATCATAGCCACTAACTAGCATTACAATTGCTCCGACAAGTAAGCCGAAAATAACGGATAGTACTGGGACTAAAATATTTATCGTTCGTTCTGTTAAAAGTTTTTTAGCCATTTGTACCCACCTGCTCCTTCTTTGTTCCTCCAGCCATTAACAATCCAAGCTGTTGTTCATTCGTTTCTTTCGCATCAACAATTGCTACAATTTTCCCTTCATAAATAACAGCAATTCGGTCACTAACATTTAAGATTTCATCTAACTCTAAAGATAAAAGTAATACACCTTTTCCTTTATCCCTCTGCTCTATTAATCTCTTATGAATAAATTCAATTGCTCCTACATCTAAACCACGTGTTGGCTGTGCCGCGATTAATAAATCTGGATCACGGTCTACTTCACGTGCAATAATCGCTTTTTGTTGATTCCCCCCAGATAAAGCGCGCGCTAACGTTTGCTCACTAGGTGTACGTACATCAAACTGTTCAATAAGTGCCTTTGCTTTTTCTGTAATTTTACTAAAATTTAAAATCCCTTTCTTTGAAAACGGATTTTTATAGTACGTTTGCAGCACTATATTATCTCTAACAGAAAAATCAAGAACAAGGCCGTGTTTATGACGATCTTCTGGAATATGACCAATTCCTTCTTCCGTTATCCTTCTAACAGGCCAATTTGTTATTTCTTTTCCTTTAATTGCAATAGAACCTGACTCAACTTTTCGTAAACCAGTAATTGCTTCTATCAATTCACTTTGTCCGTTTCCATCAATCCCTGCAATTCCAACAATTTCCCCCGCACGAACAGTTAAGTCAAGGCCTTTTACAGCAGGTAGTTGACGTGCATCGTGAACAACAAGATTTGCAATTGAAAGTACCTCTTCTTTTGGCTTCGCGTCTATTTTTTCTGTTTTAAAATTCACTTGACGTCCGACCATTAATTCTGCAAGTTTATTTTCATCCGTATTTGCAACGTCAACCGTTCCAATTCCTTTTCCTTTACGAATAATCGTACAACGATCGCAAACTTCCATAATTTCTTTCAACTTATGTGTAATAAGAACAATAGATTTTCCTTCTTGTACAAGCTTCTTCATAATTTGAATTAGCTCATGAATTTCTTGCGGTGTTAATACAGCTGTCGGTTCATCAAATATTAAAATTTCTGCACCACGGTAAAGTGTTTTTAAAATCTCTACACGCTGCTGCATACCAACTGAAATATCCTGTATTTTCGCATATGGATCTACAGCTAATCCGTATTGTTCAGACAGTTTTTGAATTTCTTTAGCAGCTTCCTCAACAGCAATTTTCCCTTTTTTCTTCGGTTCATTTCCGAGAATAATATTCTCTGTAACTGTAAAATTATGAACAAGCATAAAGTGCTGATGAACCATTCCAATACCAAGGTCATTTGCCACATTTGGATTGGTAATGTTTACAGACTTTCCTTTAATTTTAATTTCACCTTGTTCCGGTTGATACAAACCAAATAGTACATTCATCAATGTGGATTTCCCTGCACCATTTTCTCCAAGTAAAGCATGTATTTCTCCCTGCTTTACTTGCAGCGTAATGTCATCATTCGCTACAATGCCTGGGAATACTTTCGTAATGTTATTCATCTCAATTACGTATTCCATTGTGTTCCTCCTTTTAACAGGGAACATTCCCCTATTACACTATTAACTTATTAAGCAATTTGGAAGTTTTATACATACAAAGGTTAGTTCTATGAACTAACCTTTGCTATTTCTCTATTTATTTTTTTAGAGAAGCTTCATATTCTTTATACTCTTTATCTGTAGCTGGTACTTTAATTTCACCATCTGTAATTTTCTTTTCAAGCTCTTCTACTTTTGTTAAAATTTCAGGGTTAACTTTTTTCACGTTGTCAGTTGTTTTTGCTATACCAACACCGTCATCTTTTAAGCCAAACGCTTCTACTTTACCGCCTTTTAATTTACCATCTTTCGCTTCTTGTGCTACTTTTTCAACAGCGATATCTACACGTTTTACCATTGAAGTTAATGTTACGTTTTCAGGCATACCTTCTTGGTTTTGGTCACGGTCAACACCGATTACCCAAACATTTTCACCTTTTTTCTTACGGTTTTTCGCTTCAGTGAACACGCCATTACCTGTACCACCAGCAGCATGATAAATTACATCTACACCTTGACCATACATTGCTGATGCAAGAACTGTACCTTTTTCAGGTTTATCAAATGCTTCCGCATATTCAGATACGATTTCAATATTTGGATTTACTGCCTTTGCACCAGCTTTAAATCCATTTTCGAATTTACTAATTAAATCACTCTTCATTCCACCAACAAATCCTACTTTATTCGATTTTGTTGACATAGCTGCTACCGCACCCACAAGGAATGATCCTTCATGATCTTTAAATGTAATACTTGTTACGTTTGGTGCATCTACAACAGTATCAACGATTGCGAATTGTTGTTTTGGAGATTCTTTTGCAACTTCTTTAATTGCACCTTCTAATTTATAACCGATTCCGAAAGATAAATCATACTTATCTTTTGAGAATTTCTTTAAGTTCGGAATATAATCTGCTTCTTTTTCAGACTGTAGGTAACGATAATTTGTTTTTTCCTTTAATCCATTATCTTTACCAAACTTTTTCAAACCTTCCCAAGAAGATTGGTTGAATGATTTATCATCAACGCCCCCAACATCTGTTACCATACCAACTTTGAATTCTTTATCTTCTTTCTTGTCACTGCTCGCCTTATCCGAGTTACCACATGCACCTAAAACCGTGCTTGCTGCTAATGTTAATGATAATAAAAGACCTGTTTTTTTCTTCATACTAGAAACCCCTCCTGAAATTATATATATATATCTTTATTCTTACGCTGCTGTCCCTAACTTCTTGCTGTCACCTCCCTAAAATGGAACTTACCTACATACGTTTTCTTAATACGTGGAAGCTAAACTTGTCAGCTCTAAAGTAATTGATAGAATATAAGATTGGCTCATCATTTTGATCATAGTGCATTTGTTTTAAAACTAGCAGTGCTGTTTCTGGTTCACATTCTAAAATCGGTGAGATTTTCGGATGATAGCCAATTGGCTCAATGTGTGCAACCGCGTATGTGATACGTTTATGCGTATTGTTATGTATCACTGTAAGCAATGATTCTTCGTTGTATCCCGATAAATCCGGCAAGATTTCTTTTGCAAGTTTATCGATACAATATACAACAGGTTCCCCATCTGCTGTACGCACACGCTCAATCATTACTGCATTAAAACCATCGTCACTATTAAACTTCTCTTTTTCTTCTTCTGTTAAACTTGTTGTAGATGATGATAAAAAGATAGTTCCTGGTGTTTTCCCCACACTAGAAATCATATCTGTAATGCTAGAAAGTTGTTCAATCCCAGAAGAAAATAACGGCTTTGCATTTACAAATGTCCCTACACCGTGTCTACGAATGACAACATTTTCTTCTTCTAAAATACGCAGCGCTTCCCTTAAAGTCGCCCTACTTACACCAAGTTCTTTCGCTAAATCAAACTCTGATGGTAACTTCTGTCTTTCTTTGTAAGCTCCATCTTTAATTTTTTCTTTGATGTGATCAATCACCCGTAAATATAGGTGACGACTATCGGATTTTACTGACATAAGACTCCCCCGCATTTCAATTATTCGACCTCTGATGTAAGACTTCTTTTCTCTTTTTTCAACTTACAACATACTAAAAATTGCTAAATACTAAAAATAAGCTTAATTGTCGAATAAATATTAATAATTTTTTAAAATGAAATTTTCACTCTTTACTGCATAAAAAAAACTTTGCACCATAAACATTCCTCATTTCGAGAAAAAGTTCGGCACAAAGATCTCTTACATCCTTTGTTACACACTTTTCCCCTCATAGTCCAGCAATTCATGGTTGCCAGGTAGAAACTTATGGACCTTATCTCCAAGATTATATGAGGCAGTGATTCTTTTCGAAGTAATCTTACCACTTGCTCCCATACGTGTCAACAAAATTTAACATTTTTCTACATTAAATATCGAACATTCATTAAAAACATATTCAAAGCATTCGTATTCTAAAGAACCTCTCTGAATGTAAGCCCTTTCTTAATTACTGAATATAGTATATAACAAAACCAGTATATAAAAAAGCCTAATTGTAAAAACAATTAGGCTTTTTTTACGAACTTTTTTCTTGCACATCATTAATGAGCACTTCTCGTGGTTTACTACCTTCATACGGACCTACTACACCATTCATTTCCATTGCATCAATTAAACGGGCAGCTCGCGTATAACCTACCCTAAACCTACGTTGCAACATAGAAACAGATGCTGTTTGCATTTCCACTACAAGCTGAACTGCTTCATCATATAATTCATCTTCTACTTCCTGCTTCGTATCAGGAACATCTTGCGGAATCATATCTTCTTGATATTGCGCTTTCTGCTGACCAATAACATATTCTACAACTCTCTCAACTTCATCATCTGATAAAAATGCACCTTGTACACGTACAGGCTTCGATGCACCAATTGGTATAAACAGCATATCTCCACGACCTAGTAGTTTCTCTGCACCACCACCGTCAAGAATTGTACGAGAATCTGTTTGAGAAGATACAGCGAATGCAATACGTGATGGAATATTCGCTTTAATAACTCCCGTAATAACATCAACTGAAGGACGTTGTGTTGCAATAATTAAATGAATACCAGCCGCACGAGCCATTTGCGCTAGACGCATAATCGCATCCTCTACATCCGATGAAGCAACCATCATTAAATCTGCTAACTCGTCCACAATAACTACAATATAAGGTAATTCCGGTTGTTTCGCTTCCGATTGACTATTATGTTCTTTTATATAGTCGTTATACCCTTCGATATTACGCGTGCCACTATGAGCAAACAACTCATAACGACGCTCCATCTCGCTCACAACTTTTTTCAAAGCTTGCGATGCTTTTTTCGGATCAGTTACAACTGGTGTTAATAAGTGTGGAACACCGTTATATACATTTAACTCTACCATTTTCGGGTCAATCATCATTAACTTTACTTCATGTGGTTTTGCACGCATTAAAATACTAACAATAATACCGTTAATACATACACTTTTCCCGCTACCCGTCGCACCGGCTACTAGTAAATGGGGCATTTTATTTAAGCGGGCTAATACAGCTTCACCTGTAATATCTCGTCCAAGACCAATTAACAACTTCTCTTCTGGATGATTATTAGCCTTAGAATCAAGGACTTCTCGAAGTGTTACCATAGAAACTTCTGAGTTCGGAACTTCAATCCCTACAGCTGATTTCCCGGGAATTGGTGCCTCGATACGAATGTCTTTCGCAGCTAAAGCAAGTGCTAAATCGTCACTTAAACTAACGATTTTGCTTACCTTTACTCCCATATCAGGATATACTTCATATTTTGTGACTGCAGGACCTCTATGTACTTTTGTTACCTTCGCTTTCACTCCAAAGCTTTGGAATGTACGTTCTAATTTACGAGCATTTTCATAAATTTCCGCATTTTCATTTGTAACTTGCTTATTCTTTGGAAATTTCAATATATCAAGTGCAGGAAGCTTGTAATCTTTATTTTCTACATTTGAAAATTGCATAGGAGGCGCTTGTGTTTCACTCTCTAGCGATTCAACGATTTTTTCTCCACGCTTTTTCTTAGATTCTTCAACAGGCGGAGCCTCTTCAATAGACGGTGAAGTGATCAACTCTGCTTCCTGTATTTCGCCAATTCGTTTATCCTCTTCTTCATTTACTGGATAATTCTCAGTGAAATTCGAAATAATGGGAGGATCAATTGAGATTTCTTCCATCGGCTCAATAATTTCTTCTTGTTCTGCAGCACGTTTGCTCCTTGTGCTTCTCGTTGTTTTTTTCTTTTCTGTTTGTTCAGCCGTTCTTTTGGATCTCCAATCTTTATAATCCCCTTGCATTACTTCAAATTGACTTCTAAGGATTCTTCCTACAGGGGCAAGTACTTCCCCAATATGCTTATTTGTTATACAAAGTATGCCTAGAATCACTAAAATAATTCCAATAATATAGGCTCCTACTTCATCAAATAAGAAGTAACATGTCGCGAACATAAGCGCGCCAAACATACCACCGCCTAAATGAACGCTATCTGGACCCTTTTTCATTTCAAGAAAGAAGTTATCTTTCGTACTCACAATAACAGAAGTATTTTGCACTGCTCCATCTTTCGTAAGTAGGTTAAATAATGTAATATGACTAAACATTAATATCGCCAATACTATTAAATAAAAACCGATTAACCGTTTATTTAAAAGGTTCGGCCATCCACGTTTGATAACAAACGAAACCGATAAAGCTATTACACCTAACACACCAATTATGTACCACTCACCAAAGAAGAAGCGAAAAAATAACACAAACGATTTTCCTACAACGCCTAGCTGTAAAATCGTAATGATTGAAAGTGCAAAAAGAGTTAAACCGACGATTTCATAATACAAAGTTGGCTTTATCGTGCGTCTTGCTTTTGCCTTCGTCCCTCTTTGCTTTTGTTTTGCCATTTCTTCACCTCGTGTTCTACATATAAATAGAGCTTCCTGAAAAAAGCTCTACTTATATGTCTGTTTTCTCTATTTTTTCAGGTCTTACATCTTCTATTTTTACACTTCTTGTAAATTGTTAAATAAACAGAAGAAAGCAGCCCTCTCATGGCTGCTCAACCGTCTTGTTTTTTATATTATACCATAGCTTCTAAACAAAATCCTTCTTTTTGCTAAAAGGTTATTTTCTGACCAGGCTCAAACTCTAAGTAGTGAAGCGGATCCGTACTTAGCACACGTACAATAGAATAATATCCATGTTCTTCTTCAGAAACCATTAACTCAACACCGTTTATATTTACAACTTTTTGGCTTTCACATTGCGAATAATCGGCTGGATAGACAAGTTGCTCTGGCATAATTGTATATAAAATCATTGTAACATTGTCCCTTCTGCACGATCATCCCCACGTGCATCTATTAATTCGTTCAATTTTCGAATCGCATTTCCGATACCACCGACATCATCTATAAGACCATACTTCACTGCATCTCCACCAATTACATTCGTACCAATATCTCGCGTTAAATTCCCTTTCGCGAACATAAGCTCTTTAAAACGATCTTCCGTTACTTTCGAATGCTTCGTCACAAATCGAATAACTCTTTCTTGCATTTTATCTAAATACTCAAATGTTTGCGGCACACCTATAACAAGACCTGTTAGACGAATAGGATGAATTGTCATTGTCGCAGTTTCCGCAATAAATGAATAATCCGTGGAGACAGCAATCGGTACACCGATAGAATGTCCTCCGCCTAGAACAAGAGAGACTGTTGGCTTTGAAAGCGAAGCTACCATCTCAGAAATTGCTAGCCCTGCTTCAACATCACCACCAACCGTGTTTAATATTAAAAGTAAGCCTTCAATTTTCGGATTTTGTTCTATCGCAACAATTTGCGGAATAATATGCTCATATTTTGTTGTTTTATTTTGCGGCGGCAACTGAACATGACCTTCCACCTGTCCAATGATTGTTAAACAATGAATACGCGATTCATTCATTTGTGGTACATTTGTTTGTCCAAGCTGTTGAATTTTTTCCACTATTGAAGCTTCTTTTCCAATTTCTTTCGGCTCAGCCTCTTTCCCTTCATTTGTATAACGATCACGTTCTGTCATATCGCATCCCCTTTCACTCGTATATAACTATTATTTCTTAAGTTATAAATTTCATTCGATAGAGTTAAAAAAGAAAAAAGATCACCCGTAAAGGTGATCTTTTTTATACTTCCATAATAATCGGTAAAATCATAGGTTTTCTCTTTGTCTCTTCGTACAAGAACTGTCCTAATAATTCACGAATATTTTGTTTTAACATAGACCATTCAATTGAATATTCTTTAATTGATTGCTCAACAATCATACGTACAATCTCTGTAGAGCGGTCAATTAACGCTTCTGATTCACGTACATACACAAAACCACGTGAAATGATTTCTGGACCAGAAACAATTTTCTTTTCATCCTTACCAAGTGTTACAACAACTACTAATATTCCATCTTGAGATAACATTTTTCTATCTCGAAGAACGATATTACCAACGTCACCTACACCTAATCCATCAATTAATACATTGCCCGCTTGCACTTTACCAACTAAGTTCGCTTCATCGTCACCAAAACCGATTACATCGCCTTTTTCTACGATAAAGATATTTTCTCTTGCAATACCTACATCTTCAGCTAAATATGCATGTGCTTTTTGCATACGAAACTCACCATGTACGGGTACAAAATATTTCGGTTTCATTAAATTTAACATTAATTTTAATTCTTCTTGGCTACCATGACCTGAAACGTGAACTTTTCTTTCACCGTAATAAACAACTTCAGCTCCCGCTCTAAATAACAAATCAATAATTTTCGATACAGATATTTCATTACCCGGAATTGGAGAAGCCGCAATAATAACCGTATCACCTTTACGAATTGAAATTTGTTTATGAGCTTGCTTTGCCATTCTAGAAAGGGCCGCCATTGGTTCCCCTTGGCTACCTGTCGTTAAAATAGCTACCTTTTTCTCTGGGAAATTGTCTACTTCTTGTAGTGAAATAACCATACCTTCTGGAACATCTAAATAACCAAGACGTCTTGCAATATCTACCACTTTCACCATACTACGTCCTACAACCGCTACTTTTCGTCCTGTTTCAGCAGCTGCATCAAATACTTGTTGAATACGATGTACATTCGATGCAAATGAAGCAACGATAATACGTCCTTCTGCGCCGTAGAACACTTTAGAAATTTCTACTCCAACTTCTTTTTCAGAACCTGTATAGCCTGGACGCTCAGCATTTGTACTATCAGATAATAAGCACAGGACGCCTTCATTTCCGATTTGTGCCATTTTCCCAAGATCTGCTCCACTATTTCCAATTGGAGTTTGATCGAATTTAAAGTCTCCTGTATATACAATCGCACCTTTTGATGTATGGAAACAAACACCAACAGAATCTGGAATACTATGTGTCGTTCCAAAGAATGACACCGTTGTAGTATTAAACTCCACTGTTGAATTTGAATCGATTGTTTTTAAGTCTACACGGCCTAACATACCCGCTTCGCCAAGTTTTTCTTGTATAAGTCCTACTGTTAATTTCGTTGCATACACTGGAATGGATAATTTACGAAGTACGTAAACAATACCACCGATATGATCTTCATGACCGTGAGTAATAAATAAACCTTTTACTCGCTCTTGGTTTTCCACTAAATATGTAATATCAGGAATAACGATATCAATTCCAAACATTTCATCTCCTGGGAACATTAACCCTGCATCTACAATAAAGATTTCAGAATCAATTTCAACACAGTACATGTTTTTCCCGATTTCACCTACTCCACCAAGAGCAAATACTTTAACAGACTCATTCTCTTTTCTCTTCATGTTGTTGCCTGGTTTAAAAATCTTTCAAACACTGATTTCACTAAAATTGCAGAGACACCAGGGGAAACTCTACAACCACCATATATTCACCGTCCAAGACGAATGTCCTTACCGTTATGCGATATCATGTCCTTGTTTATTTTTTAAACCAGGTTTCACCTCTCTTTCATTATATAAATCAAATATCTTATTCGATATGATATGAAAATGTAATCAAATTATAATTTTTACCAATTTTGCTAAGCATACCCGTACTAAGCTACTTAGCCATATTATACCTGATACAAGAAATAGAACACAAGTTAAATCGTGCGAAAGAATAGGTAAAAGAACGGAATTATAACAAAAGTATCGAACGTATTTCCTTTATATTTACTTCGATTTTATACTCCATATTATTTTGAAGAAATAGCCATACATACGCTAAATTCATTTCATAATATGGATTTTCAATACTTATTTTTCTAGAATTGAACAAAAACACTTAAAAAATGGAGTTTTTTTATGAATTACGTCACCTTTGAGGGGATTTCTCTAAAAAACAGAAGCGGTGGTTTATTATGTTTATTCTATAATAACTATGATTTTTTGATCCTTTTAAAGGGGTACAATTATTTTCTTATACACATTGCAATACATAATGAAAAAGCGATTAATAATCTTATAAGTATTCATGTAAGTAAGAAAAGAGCGGCAAAGATTTTCTTACCAATAAAAAATGACCTAGTTCTACACTAGGTCATTTTTTATTAACGAGGGATAGATTGCATAACAGATTGTAACGTTACTCTTTCTTCTTCTGTTAACGGAAGAAGTGGTAAACGTACAGAACCTACATCTAATCCAACCATTTGTAACGCTGTTTTTACTGGCGTTGGGCTTGGCACCATAAATAATGAATCCGTTACTCTTACAAGTAATTGATGTAATTTTTGCGCCTTCTTAAATTCACCTGCTTGGAATGCTGCAATCATTTCTTGCATTTCATTTCCAATCACATGAGATGCTACAGAAACGATACCTTTCGCTCCAACTGCCATAGCTGGTAACGTTAAACCGTCATCACCGCTGTATACTGCAAAGTCGTCCGCTGTTTTTTCAATGATTTCTGTCATTGTTAACACATCGCCGCCTGCATCTTTAATCGCAACAATGTTTTCTATTTCTGATAAACGAACAACTGTATCAACGGAGATTTGTACAATAGATCGTCCTGGAACGTTGTATAGCATAACCGGAAGCGGCGTGCTTTCAGCAATTGCTTTAAAGTGCTGATACATTCCTTCTTGACTCGGTTTGTTATAATACGGTGCTACTAGCATTACTGCATCAACACCAACTTCTGTTGCCTTTTTAGTTAAGTCAATAGAAGCATGCGTATTATTGCTACCTGTTCCAGCGATTACGGGCACCCTTTTATCGACAACAGATACGACATGGCGATATAACGCTACTTTTTCTTCTGAAGTTAATGTAGGAGATTCGCCTGTCGTTCCTCCTACCACGATTGCTGTTGTACCGTTATCTATTAAATAATTTACCAATTTCGTTGTCTTTGCAAAATCGATATTTCCGTTTTTATCAAACGGAGTTACCATCGCGGTTGCAATTGTCCCAAAATCTATCATGGTCTCACTCCTTATTGTTCCAGTTGCTTTTCTTTTGAAAGCTCAAACGCACTATGTAATGCATTTACAGCCTCCACTAAATCAGTTTCTTTTACAAGAACCCAAATTGTCGTATGGCTATCTGCCGATTGCAGAATTTGAATACCTTTTTCCGCTAAAGCTGTAACGATTTTCGCAGTAACCCCTGGGTACCCTGCCATTCCAGCTCCTACAATAGATACTTTTGCACAATGCTCTGTCACAATTGGCTCATATCCAAGGTTTTTTAATAATTCAACCGCACGACTTGATACACTATCACTCACCGTATAAGCTACCCCAGTAGGTGAAATGTTAATTAAATCGACACTGATTCCTTCATTCGCCATTTCTTTAAACACGTGCTGTTGTAAATCATATGCTGTTTCTTTTGCCAGCACTTTAATTTGCGTCACATTTGATACATGAGCGATACCTGTAACAGGACGTTCTTCTACATCACGGCCTTTTGTCGCACCGTCCGATGCTGAAATAAGCGTACCTTCACTATCAGAATACGTAGAACGTACACGAAGTGGTACTTTGGCATGCATTGCAATTTCAACTGCACGTGGATGAACGACTTTTGCACCTTGATATGCCATGTTACAAATTTCATTGTATGTTACCGTTTGAAGATGACGTGCATCTTTTACGATGCGAGGATCCGCAGTCATAACACCTTCTACATCTGTAAAGATATCAATAAATTCAGCATGAAGCGCAACACCTAATGCAGAAGCTGAAGTATCGCTACCTCCGCGTCCAAGTGTTGTCGTATCACCTTTTTTCGTTTGTCCTTGGAATCCTGTAACGACGATTACATCTACATTTTCTAGCTCTTCATGTATACGATCACAGTTCATTTCGATAATCTTAGCATTTGTAAAATCATCATTTGTTACAAAACCAGCTTGTGCACCATTTAATGCCGCTGCTTTTATACCGCTCTCATTTAGCATGTTTGAGAAAACGATTGCTGAGATTAATTCTCCGCATGATAATAATAAATCTTGCTCACGATTAGAAATGTGAGATTCCTCTTGATTTACAAGACTTAACAAAGTATCAGTTGCATATGGTTCACCTTTACGGCCCATAGCAGATACGACAGTAACTACCTTATAACCCGCATCTAGCGATTTTTTTATATGATGAAGCGCATGCTTACGTCCATTTTCATCACGTACAGATGTGCCACCAAATTTTTGAACAATAATTTTCATATTTTGCACCTTCTCTTAGCCGTTTACACTAATTGTAATTTTACTAAGCGCTCTGCAATTTGAACAGAATTCCATGCAGCGCCTTTTAATAAGTTATCAGATACGACCCAAAGATGGAATCCTTTATCGTTATTTAAATCTTTACGGATTCTTCCAACGAATACTTCGTTTTTACCTACTGCAGTAGCTGGCATTGGATATAACTGCTCTTCTGGGTTATCTTGTAGAACGATACCTTCTGCATTTGCAAGTAAATTCTTGAATTCTTCTACTGTTACACCTTCTTTTTCTACTTCGATGTAAACAGACTCAGAGTGACCTGATACAACTGGTAAACGTACACATGTTGCCGCTACTTCTAGCTCTGGCATATGCATAATTTTTTTCGTTTCATTAATCATTTTCATTTCTTCAAACGTAAATCCATTATCTTGGAATTTATCAATCTGTGGAATCGCGTTGAAAGCAATTTGGAAATGTTTTTTATCACCTGATACAGGTAAAACATTTGCCTTCACTTCTTCGCCATTTAAGATTGCTTGTGATTGTTCATGAAGTTCTTCAATCGCTGCCGCACCAGCACCTGATACAGCTTGATATGTGGAAACGATTACTCGTTTTAAACCATATTGCTGACGAACTGGCTCAAGAGCTACTACCATTTGAATTGTAGAACAGTTTGGATTTGCAATAATACCATTATGTTCTTTTAAGTCATTTTCATTTACTTCAGGTACAACAAGTGGCACGTTTTCTGTCATACGGAATGCACTTGTATTATCAACAACAATCGCACCGCGCTTTGCTGCTTCTGGCGCTAATTGTTTTGATACAGATCCACCAGCACTAAATAGTGCGATATCTACTCCTTCAAAACTTTCAGGAGTTGCCTCTTGAACTGTAAATTCTTCGCCTTTAAATACAAGTTTCTTACCTGCAGATCGTTTAGATGAAAGTAACGTTAACTTCCCGATTGGAAATTCTCGTTTCTCTAAAGTATTTAACATTTGTTCACCAACTGCGCCGGTTGCTCCAACTACAGCGACATGAAAAGTTTTTTGCTTTTCCATCACTATGCCCCTTTCTAGATACCAATCCTTCTATAACTTAGAATCAGAAGGAGTATACAATACCCCTTCTAATCTTAATAACGTTAATTTTATCATATTCTACAGTAAGAATGATGGTTTCATCAAAAATTGTCCGTTTTTTTTCGTTTTTTAATTCATATATCTGAATTTTTCTACGACAACCGGTTGCAATTGCTTCCCTTGCAGCGCTTCTAATACTGTATCTTCCAGCAGCTCCATGCGAGCTACCATTGAGTTAGGTTTTTTCTCTGGTGCATCTTGACCGAATGGGACGAAATAGATGTTTTTTGTTGCCATTAGGCGCATGAGATTTACCCCATTAAGCCCTAAAGCATCATTCGTCGAAACAGCCAATACGACAGGCTTGCCATTTCTTAGCGTCGCTTTCGCTGCCATTAATACTGGAGAGTCTGTCATTGCATTTGCAAATTTACTCATAGAATTTCCGGTTAGTGGTGCAATTACCATGCAATCTAGTGGAATTTTAGGTCCTAGTGGTTCTGCGCCAACGATGGAATTAATTGCTTTAAAGCCTGTTACTTCTTCAATCTTTTTAATCCACTCTGCCCCTTCTCCAAATCTCGTATTTGTTGATTGAACAGTGTAAGAAACAACGGGACGTACTTCTGCGCCCTCAGCAATTAACTTTTCTAAATGAGGCATTACTTCTTCGTACGTACAATGTGAGCCAGTAAAACCAAACCCGATTCTTTTCCCTTTTAAATTCATTCCCCATTCTCCTTTCTTGCGATTACGTCTTCTGCCAGTAACTGAGAAAGAACATTCGCTAAAATTTGCCCTGCTGTTTTCGGAGCAACAATACCTGGTAATCCAGGTGCTAACAGCGCTTTGACTCCTCTTTTTTCCGCATATCTAAAGTCGGTACCACCTGGTTTAGAAGCTAAATCAATTACTAACGTATGGGCCGGCATTTTTGAAATGACATTCGCTGTCACAACGAGATGCGGAATTGTATTAATGACAATATCGATATTGCCTACTTCTTTCTCAATGTTTTGCATATGAAAAGGAGAAAACATCATTTCTGTAATACGTGCAATATGTTCGGATCGTCTTGCTCCAACTTTGACATGGGCGCCTAATGATTGAAATGCTCTGGCAACACTCATCCCTGTTCTACCAAATCCTAAAACCATTACATTGGAACCATGAATTGTATAGTCGGTATGTTGAATTACCATCATTAATGTACCTTCTACAGTTGGAATAGAATTGTAGATCGCCACATCATCACGATCAAATAATTTAACAAGTTTGCGGTTTGTAGTAGATACGAGATTTTCCAAGTAAGGCGTACCAATACCTGAATATATAGTAAAGTGTTCTGGTGTATTTTCAATTTGTTCTTTCGTTATAGAAACTTTTTCGTTTGAAAAAATAGTATCTACTTCTCCCTTGGCATTTGTACCTGCAACTGGCAAAATAATTGCATCTACAGAAGTGAAATCTAAATTTTGTATACTTTCTTTTGCTGCCCCTGTGAAGCCATGATCCAACTGATCAAACCCTATCAATGAAAGTTTCGCATCCAATTCAACTAGCTTGCGAATTACTTCTAGCTGTCTTGCATCTCCTCCTATGACAGCAATATGCATCTCAGTCAACATTCCCTAATTCACCTTCTTTTTCTGTCATTTATAAGAAAAGTGCCTACTTTTTCTTTTTCCTCCACATCATATGTAATGTACGAGTTTTAGGTGATTGAAAAACCAAAAGCACGTATGATTTATCCCGCTATTTATACACAGTTAGTCCTCACCTCAAAATTTGGCATATGAGAGGACATTATACGAGAAATTGATTTCCGGTAAAAGCTCGATTCATGTGAGCTTTTACTCAGCGGAGAATGAACAAAAAAAGATGACCAAAATGGCCATCTTTCACTCCGAATTTGAACGATCTGTAATATCACAAAGGATTATATCATGCCCCACTTTCTTAATTTGACTCCACGTTACTCTTACTTCTTGGGGTTCCTTTTTAAAGCCTCCCCATTTTCCAGCTGGTATGATCAGAGCTTGTATTTGGCCATCCTTCTCATCAATCTCTAAATCCACATGGCCTAAAACCCCCATTTTTTCTGCTCTTTCTAAATTTACGATCTCTTTACCGCTTAATTCACTTAATCGCATACGCTCTCCCCCTACCGAAATTATGAATGTAAGTTATCCATAATTAGTACCTATTCTGTATATCCCAAAAAAATAACCGTATCTCATTTAAAAGAGATACGGTTATTTTTACATACTTCATATAAAGCAATTATAGTTTTATTCCTTTTGGAAGTTTTCCATCTGGACTAATTAATGCTGCAGAGAATTCATCTGTAAACATGTTACGAATTAACTCATCAACATTTGATTTCGTTACAGTGTTTACACTTTCAATAATCTCATCAAGTGAACGATGCTTACGAAGTAGTAATTCATTTTTACCATTGCGGCTCATACGACTATTCGTACTTTCTAAACTTAACATTAAGTTTCCTTTTAATTGCTCTTTACTATTAATAAGCTCTTTTTCTGTAATACCTGTATTTTTCAATGTTTCTAACGTTTCCTGCATTGTGTCATACAGTGTATCTAATTGTTGGCTACCTGTTCCTCCATACAGCGTTAACATACCTGTATCTTCATAAGAAGAATGGTAAGAAAATACTGAGTAAGCTAACCCACGTTGCTCACGTACTTCTTGGAATAAACGGCTACTCATACTACCGCCTAAAACGTTATTTAATACGATTAAGTTATAAATATCTTCGTGTCCCATTTGTAAGCCTTTATATCCTAAACATAAATGAGCTTGTTCTGTTTCCTTTTTACGTGCTACTTTATTAAAATGGAAAATTGGGCTATGTACTTGTTCACGGTTTGTTGTTCCTTCATAACTACCGAAATATTGCTCTACCGTTTGTAAGAAGGCTTCATCAATATTTCCTGCAACTGAAACAACGACATTTTCAGGTGTGTAATGATCCTTGATATATTGGCGTAGCGTATCACCTGTAAACGTATCAAGCGTTTCTTCTGTTCCTAAAATAGGATATCCAAGCGGATGCGTTTCATATGTCGCTTTCGTTAACATATCATGTACAATATCATCTGGAGCATCTTCGTACATTTTAATTTCTTCACATACGACATTCTTCTCTTTTTTCAGTTCTTCCTCATCAAATGTTGAATTAAAGAACATATCTGCTAATACATCTAAAGCATATTTAGCATGCTCATCTAGCACTTTTGCATAGTAACAAGTGTATTCTTTTGAAGTAAAAGCATTCACTTGCCCACCAATGCTATCAAATGATTCTGCAATTTCGCGTGCACTACGTGTTTCCGTCCCTTTAAAGAACATATGCTCTAAAAAGTGGGAAACCCCGTTATTTTTTTCATTTTCATTTCTTGATCCCGCATGGATCCAAATACCAATCGCAACCGATCTTACGGTTGGTATATTCTCCATAACGATTCTTACACCATTTTTACAAGTATATTTTTTAATCAAAAACTTTCCTCCTACTGCCAGTTTCTCTAAATAATTTCTATTATTTAATGATAACAAGTTTAAGGATGAATGTCATGCAAATGTATTTAATCCACACGTTTTTCATCCAGTAATTCTGTTATATTCCCTACTTTATATCCTTGTTCCTTCAATTTTGTAATCATTGTATCTAATGCTTCTGCTGTAGATGAAGTTGGATGCATTAATACGATAGCACCTGGATGTATTTTTCTCATTACTCTCTGCAATAGTACATCTGGATCAGGTCGTTTCCAATCAATTGTATCGACAGTCCACATGATCGTTCCCATTTGGAAATCATCAGCGATTTTAACGACTTCATCCCGAAAACTTCCACTCGGCGGTGCAAACCATCTCACCTTTTGATTCGTAGCAGCTTCAATCATTCGATTTGTTTTTTGTAACTGATCTCGTATTTCATCAGACGATAGCGTTTTCATATTAGGGTGTGTGTAAGAATGATTTCCAACTTCTTGATTTGCATCGACAATCATTTTTGCAAATCGCAAATTTTCTTTCACCCAGCGTCCTTCTAAAAAGAAAGTTGCCTTCACATCATGTTTTTTCAATATCTCTAATATACGCGGCAAATACTCGTTTCCCCATGCCACATTTATTGTTAATCCCACCATCTTTTTATTGGGATGTCCCCTATAAATTGGAGCTGGTGATAAATCTTTTAAGTGAACACTCGGTGATATTTCCTTGAATTCAAGATTTTTTTGATCAAATTTCTTCAGCTTCTTCATATTATTATAGGATGCTTCGATATCTACTTGTCTTCCATTATATCCCGGTGTTGCTTTCCATATTTTATCAATCATCGCATTTTGAGGTGCAATCTCATATTGTTTTGCATGTTTTTGAATTTCTTCATACAAGTTATCCTGTGCAAAAACGGAATAAGAGCCTACACTGACATATAAAAAGAATATACATATGTATGCCAATATACGAGCTTTCATATAAACCCTCCCATTAACTATATAAATACCTTTTTCTTCTTATCTTTGTTAATTTGAGCGTTATAATGAAAACTATACCTATACTGACATAAAAATATATATAAATCATATTTTTTACATAACAAAAAAAGCCAGTTCAACTGGCTTTTACTTATTGCTGCTCTTGTTTGTTTTCTTCTTTAGCAGCTTCTTTTTCTTGCTCTTCTTTTAGCAATACTTTTCTAGATAGATTCACACGACCTTGCTTGTCAATCTCGATAACTTTAACTGTAATTACATCACCGATCTTCACAACGTCTTCTACTTTACCTACACGCTCAAGTGCAAGTTCAGAAATGTGAACTAATCCATCTTTACCGCTGAATAATTCAACGAAAGCACCGAATTTCTCAACACGTTTCACTTTTCCTTCGTAGATTTCACCTACTTGTACTTCGCGAACGATATCTTCGATAATTTTCTTAGCTTTGTCATTCATTTCTTGATTTATTGAAGAAATGAATACTGTACCATCTTGCTCGATGTCAATTTTAACGCCAGTTTCTTCAATAATTTTATTGATTTGTTTACCGCTCGGCCCAATAACGTCACGGATTTTATCTGGGTTAATTGTCATTGTAATAATCTTTGGAGCGTAAGCTGATAATTCAGTACGTGGCTCTGCAATAACAGATAACATATGATTTAGAATGTGCACACGACCAACTTTCGCTTGTTGTAATGCCTCTTCTAAAATTTCACGAGATAGACCATCGATTTTAATGTCCATTTGTAGTGCAGTAACACCTTTTGCTGTACCTGCTACTTTAAAGTCCATATCACCTAAATGATCTTCCATACCTTGAATATCAGATAAAATTGTGTAATGCTCACCAGTTTTAACTAGACCCATTGCAATACCTGCAACTGGAGCTTTAAGTGGAACACCAGCATCCATCATTGCTAAAGTACTACCACAAATACTTGCTTGTGAAGTAGAACCATTTGATTCTAAAACTTCAGATACAAGACGTACTGTATATGGGAAGTCTTTTTCAGATGGAATTACAGGCTCAAGAGCACGTTCTCCTAGTGCACCGTGACCAATTTCACGACGACCTGGTCCACGCATCGGTCTTGTTTCACCAACACTAAATGATGGGAAATTGTAATGGTGCATAAAGCGTTTTGATTCTTCTACACCAAGACCATCTAAGATTTGCACATCGCCTAATGCACCTAATGTACAAATACTTAATGCTTGTGTTTGTCCACGTGTGAACAAACCAGAACCGTGTGTACGAGATAAAATGCCAACTTCTGATGCTAATGGACGGATTTCGTCACCTTTACGGCCATCTGGGCGGATTTTTTCAACTGTAATAAGACGACGTACTTCTTCTTTTACAATTTTATATAAAATCTCATTTACTTGTCCTAATGTATCAGCGTCAGCTTCCTGCGCTTCGTAATGCTCAATTACACGCTTTTTCACTTCGTTAATTGCATCTTCACGTGCATGTTTCTCATGTACTTGAATTGCAGAATGCATATCCTTCTCAGACATTTCACGTACAGCTTGATTAAGATCAGCGTCAACTTCATAAAGTTTCACTTCTGATTTCTCTTTACCTACAGCTTGTACAATCTCTTCTTGGAATGCAATTAGACGTTTAATTTCGTCATGTCCAAACATAATTGCTTCTAACATCGTTTCTTCAGGCACTTGATCTGCTCCTGCTTCAACCATGTTAATTGCATCTTTCGTACCAGCTACAACAAGGTGAATATCACTTTGCTCTTGCTGTTCTACTGTTGGATTAATAACGAATTCGCCATTAATACGACCAACTGTTGCACCCGCGATTGGACCTTCAAATGGAATATCTGAAATCGATAACGCTAATGAAGAACCAAGCATAGCTGCCATTTCAGAAGAACAATCTTGATCAACACTCATTACAATGCTGACAACTTGTACTTCGTTACGGAAACCATCTGCGAAAAGTGGACGAATTGGACGGTCGATTAAACGACTTGCCAAAATTGCTTTTTCACTTGGACGACCTTCACGTTTAATGAAACCGCCAGGAATTTTTCCGACTGCATATAAACGCTCTTCATAGTTTACTGTAAGTGGGAAGAAATCTACATTTTTTGGTTCTTTTGATGCAGTTGCTGTAGATAGAACCGCTGTATCGCCATATCTTACTAATACTGCTCCGTTCGCTTGCTTCGCAAGCTGACTTGTTTCAACTGTTAGCTGACGACCAGCTAAATCTATCGAGAAGACTTGCTTTTCTTGACTCATTTAAGTACCCCTCTCAATTTAAAGTATTCAATTCTTCTATGTAAATGGATAGTATATCACAATATTCTACCTCTAGTATTACCGAAAATGAAGTAAGCTATAAAGGGTAGAAGATATATTTTTACCTAACAAAAAAGCGGGAATATTCCCGCTTCTTTGACTATCGACGTAAGCCAAGCTTTGTGATTAATTCACGGTAACGTGTGATATCGCTATTACGAAGGTAAGTTAGTAAGTTACGACGTTTACCAACCATCTTTAATAGACCACGACGTGAATGATGATCTTTCTTGTGAGTACGTAAGTGCTCGTTTAGAGTGTTAATTTGCTCCGTTAGGACAGCAATTTGAACCTCTGGAGAACCAGTATCAGTCTCATGAGTTCTAAATTGTGCAATGATTTCATTTTTACGCTCTTGTGTTAAAGCCATCCTATTTCACCTCCTATTAATTAAACCCCCAATTACCTAGCAAGCGTCGGTGAGTCGCAATGCCAAGCAATGGTTGTCATAAAGTACATAACATAGAATACTACTTTTCATTTGAAAAAGCAAGTATATTCTTTTCGTTCACAAAATATTCTTGTGCTGTTTTCTTATCTTTTGCGATTTGTTCAACTAACTCATCGATGCCATTGAATTTCTTCTCTTCTCTTATACGCATATGCCACTCTACTGTAACATTTTGATCATATATGTCTTTGTTAAATTCAAATAAGTGCACTTCAATAGATAATTGACGCTCATCTTCTTTAAAAGTTGGTTTATATCCAATATTACATACACCATCGTACCATTCATCGTGAACCTTTAATCTCACTGCATAAACACCTACTGGTGGTAATAGATACTCATCACTTAAACCTACATTTGCTGTAGGAAAACCAATTTGACGTCCACGTTTATCACCGTGTACAACCGTTCCCCCTACTGTATATGCTCTACCTAAAATAGATGGAATTTGTTCCATTTCGCCATTTCGAATTAACTTTCGTAATGCTGTAGAACTTACTTTCTCTTCTTGAAATTCAACTTTTTCAATCACAGTCTGTGTAAACTCCCCTCTTGCATGAAATGGTAAAGTCTCCATCTTTCCTTTTCCTAAACGTCCATATGAATAATCAAACCCTGCTACTACATGCTTTACATTTAAACCAATAATATAATCATCTACAAATTGTTGTGGCAATAAGCCTGCAAACGATTCGTCAAATTTAATAACATATAATATATCGATCCCTAAGTTTTCGACTATTTTTTCTTTATCACACATTGGTGTAATATACTCCGCATGCGCTTCCTTTTTTCCTAAAACAACAGATGGGTGCGGATAAAATGTCATAACTGCACTTTTATATCCCCGTTCATCCGCTATTTGTTTCGCAGTTCGAATTACACATTGATGTCCTAAATGAATGCCATCAAAAAACCCTAATGCCATTACAGTCGGTGGTAATTCTAATTTATTTTGTTCATGTGGATGAGTTAAATGAATAAGTTTCACGCTTGAATTCACCTTTTTCTGTAATAATCCTTCCAATAATTCATTATAGCTTTAGTTCTTGATTATTCACAAGTACTTTCATCGGCTTTAGCATACCAGGGTGTTTTGGATGGTGCTCAAAAATTGCAAGGCAGCGATCATTTTTATCAAACACTGTTATAAATGGCGCTGTTATTTGCAATTCATTTTTTAAGAACATACCATTCTTTATTTTCTCTGCTTGCTTTTCATCTACAACAATTTTCGGGAACTTACTTAACGCTTCATCAATTGAAATGAAGATAGACTCTACTGTTCCATTTTGCACGTTTTCTTCAATTTCTTCAAATGATATGCAATCTTCTAATAAAAATTCTCCAGAAGCTGTTCTTACAAGGTGAGACATATGTGATGGAAAACCAAGTTTTTCACCAATCATTACTGCTAACGTTCTTACATATGTTCCTTTACTACACGTTACACGGAAACGGAATGAAATATTTTCCCCCTCAAACACTTCACGGTCATCTAGTAATACAAATTCATGAATTGTAATTGTACGAACTGGACGTTCAACTTCTTGTCCTGCTCTTGCATATTCATATAATTTTTTCCCGTTAACTTTTACAGCTGAAAACATCGGAGGCATTTGTTCAATCGTACCTGTTAATGCAGCAAGAGCCCCTTCTACTTCCTTACGAGTAATAACGCGATCTACATGTTTCGTTTCAACAACTTCACCAGAAGCATCTTCAGTTGTTGTTGAAAATCCAAGTGTTACTTCACCTTCATATGTTTTCGTCTCACTTGTTAAAAATTGTGCAATCTTCGTTGCTCGTCCCACACAAATAGGTAATACTCCTGTTACATCTGGATCTAATGTTCCTGTATGACCAATTCGTTTCTCACGCAATATCTTTCTTAATTTAAATACACAATCATGTGATGTCATGCCTTTTGGCTTATGTAATAATACTACACCTTCCATATATGTTCACCTCATCATAATTCTTTCATAGTAATTATCCAAAATTTATTTTGCATTGAAAAAATGGATAGACAAATGTCTATCCATTATTCTTCACGTTTATCGTCTTTATTAATTTGATGTAAAAGTGTATCAATTCGATGACCATATCCAATAGACTCATCAAACTCAAAGGAAATTTCCGGTGTTTTACGAAGACGAATACGTTGGCCAATTTCTGAACGAATGAAGCCTTTTGCCTTCGCTAAACCTTTTAATGTACTTTCTTTCTGTTCTTCATCACCTAAAACAGAAATATATACTGTAGCAATTTGTAAATCTCCACTCACTTGTACATCTGTTACTGTAACAAATCCAACACGTGGATCTTTAATTTTACGACTGATGATGTCGCCTAATTCTTTTTTCATTTGCTCGCCTACACGGTTTGCACGTAATTTCATAACTCTTCACCTCATTCAATACCATTCCAATTGTGTTATTGTACGTTCAATTTCAGGAAATGAATCGATGTACTCGAGTACACGATTCATTTCTTTTTCACAAATAACACGATTAGAGGATACAGAAACAATTGCAATTTCTGTACGTTGCCATACATCTTGATGCCCTACTTCTGAAACAGCTACATTATAACGCTGCTTCACACGAGTTAGCACCCGTTGCAAAATTGCTCGTTTCTCTTTTAAAGAATGCACATCGTAAATCATACACTCGAATGAGAGTGAAGCGATAATCATCGCTTCACTTCTTCCATAATGTACGCTTCAATGATGTCCCCTTCTTTAAGATCATTATATCTCTCAATTGTAATACCACACTCATAGTTTTGTGCAACTTCTTTTACGTCGTCTTTGAAACGTTTTAACGTATCAAGTTGTCCTTCGAAAATTACTACGCCATCACGGATAATACGCACGCCACTATCACGTGTAATTTTACCGTCAATTACGTAACAACCTGCGATTGTTCCAACTTTTGTTACTTTGAATGTTTGGCGTACTTCCGCTTGACCGATTACTTTTTCTTCGAATTCTGGATCCAGCATACCTTGCATTGCTGATTCGATTTCTTCGATTACTTTATAGATAATACGGTGTAAACGAACATCAACATTCTCTAATTCAGCTGTACGCTTCGCATTCACATCAGGGCGTACGTTAAATCCAATTACAATTGCATTAGATGCAGAAGCTAAAATAACATCAGATTCTGTAATCGCACCTACGCCTGTATGGATAATTTTAACTTTAACACCTTCAACATCAATTTTACGAAGTGACGCTGCCATTGCTTCTACAGAACCTTGTACGTCTGCTTTCACAATTAAGTTAATTTCTTTTACATCGCCTTCTTGGATTTGTTGGAATAAATCTTCAAGGCTTAATTTAGATTTCTCACCACGTTGAGCAAGTAACGCTTCTTGTGCACGTGATTCACCGATTTGACGAGCTTTCTTCTCATCAGCGAATGCCATGAAACGATCTCCCGCTTGTGGTACTTCGTTTAAACCTGTAATTTCAACAGGAGTTGATGGTCCAGCAACTTTTACACGACGACCAATGTCACTTACCATTGCACGAACACGTCCGAATGAAGTACCAACAACGATTGGATCTCCAACTCGAAGTGTACCGTTTTGAACAAGTAATGTCGCGATAGTTCCTTTACCTTTATCAAGTTGTGCTTCAATTACAGTACCAGTTGCATAGCGGTTTGGATTTGCTTTATATTCTTCAACTTCACTTACAAGAAGAATCATTTCTAGTAAGTTGTCAATTCCTTCACCTTGAATTGCAGAAAT
This sequence comes from Bacillus cereus group sp. TH152-1LC, assembly GCF_027710505.1. Classification (NCBI taxonomy): domain Bacteria; kingdom Bacillati; phylum Bacillota; class Bacilli; order Caryophanales; family Bacillaceae; genus Bacillus; species Bacillus cereus group sp. TH152-1LC. The sequence continues at coordinate 113,734 of NZ_JAQFNK010000015.1, forward strand.
TGGTACGAAAATTGTATCTCCGCCCCAAGCTTCTGGAACTAATTCATATTCTGTTAATTCTTGCATTACACGATCAGGATTTGCCGCTGGTTTATCCATTTTATTCACAGCTACAATAATTGGTACTCCAGCTGCTTTCGCATGGCTAATCGCTTCAACTGTTTGTGGCATAACACCGTCATCAGCTGCAACAACAAGGATTGTAATATCTGTTACTTGCGCACCACGAGCACGCATCGTTGTAAATGCCGCGTGACCAGGCGTATCTAAGAATGTAATCTTCTTGTCATTTACTTCAACTTGGTATGCACCAATATGCTGAGTAATTCCACCTGCTTCGCCTGCAGTTACTTTTGAATTACGGATAGAGTCAAGTAAAGTTGTTTTACCATGGTCAACGTGCCCCATAATTGTAACTACAGCTGGACGTTCTTTTAAGTTCTCTTCATCATCTTGCTCATCGATGAATGTTTCGAATTCAGTCTCGCTTACAACTACTTCTTCTTCTACTTCAATACCATAATCAGTAGCAATTAACTCAATTGTATCTTTATCTAAGTCTTGGTTAATTGTTGCCATAATTCCAAGCATAAAGAGCTTCTTAATAATTTCAGACGGCTCTTTGCTTAATTTTTTAGCAAGCTCACCTACTGTAAGACTTCCAGAGAAAGTAACTTTATCTGGTGTTTCTACAGTTTGTGTTTGTTGTCTTCCAGCAAAGTTATCTTGACGTTTGTCTTCATTTCCTTTGCCTTTTTTCTTTTTCTTATTGCTGTTCTTTTTACTACGAACAACTTTTTCTTCTACTTCAAACTCATCTGCAACAGAAGGTTTTTCAGTTTGATACGCATTATCTAATTTATTTACTACTTCATCTTCTAACATTGTCATATGATTCGAAACCTCGATATTCATTTCTTTTAGTTTTGTCATAAGATCTTTACTTGAGATATTATGTTGTTTTGCATATTCATGCACTCGAATTTTACTCATACCTTCACCCCCGGTAATTTGTATCGAGCATGCTACGCAGCTTTTTCGCAAAGCCTTCATCTAACACAGCTACAACGACTCGCTCATCTCTCCCAATCGCATGCCCTAATTGTTGTCGATTTTCGACCTTTCTCATTGGTACGTTGTAATACGTCGTTTTATCCATGATGCGTTTTGTAGTATTTGCTGACGCATCTTCAGATAGCAATACAAGCTTTGCTTTGCCACTTCGTACTTCTTTTAAAACAAGTTCTTCACCCGAAATAATTTTCCGAGCCCGGTTTGCTAGTCCTAAAAACGATTTCCAATCGGACACTTATTTCGACTCCTTCTCAACAAGCTCAAGAAGCTCTTCGTATAGAGAACCGTCGATTTTCGCTTTTAGATGATGTTCCAAAACATTTTTCTTTTGGGCTTGAAGAATGCTATCTTTATCTTTTGATAAATAAGCACCTCGTCCTGATTTCTTTCCAGTTAAATCAATGGACACTTCTCCCTCTTTGGAACGAACAATGCGAACGAGCTCTCGTTTTGATTTCATTTCTTGCGTTGCAACACATTTTCGTAACGGAACTTTTCGATTGCTCATACTCATCACCTCTATTCGATTTCGTCTTCAACTGAATCGAATCCGAATGCGATTACGCTATCTTCTTCTGTTACAATACCAAGTTGTTTCGCATCAGACTCACTCTTAATATCAATTTTCCAACCTGTTAATTTAGCTGCAAGACGTGCATTTTGTCCACGCTTACCAATAGCTAATGACAGTTGGTGGTCTGGAACAACAACAGTTGTTGCTTTTTCTTCTTCATCTACAAGTACTTTAACAACTTGTGATGGGCTTAAAGCATTTGCAACATATTCTACTGGATCATTTGACCAGCGAACGATGTCAATCTTTTCGCCTTTTAGTTCGTCTACAATGCGTTGTACACGTTGTCCTTTTGGTCCTACACAAGAACCTACTGGATCAACATCAATGTTCTCTGCATGTACAGAAATTTTAGAACGATCGCCTGCTTCACGTGCTACAGAACGAATTTCAACAGTTCCATCATAAATTTCAGGAACTTCCATTTCGAATAAACGTTTTAAAAGACCAGGATGTGTACGTGATACGTAAATTTGTGGTCCTTTTGTTGTTTTTTCTACTTTCGTAATGAATACACGAATACGATCATGTGGTTTGTACTGTTCGTTTGGCATTTGCTCACTTACAGGTAATAAAGCTTCTACTTTCCCTAAGCTTACATAGATGAAACGAGCATCTTGACGTTGTACGATACCCACCATAATATCTTCTTCACGGTCACTAAACTCAGAGTAAATAACACCACGCTCTGCTTCACGCACTCGTTGTGTTACAACCTGTTTTGCAGTTTGTGCTGCAATACGACCGAAATCTTTTGGTGTTACTTCAATTTCTAGTACGTCACCATCTTGATAGTTTGGATTAATTTGTCTTGCTTCTTCAACAGAAATTTCAAGACGTGGATCAAACACATTATCAACAACGTCTTTACGTGCTAATACTTGAATTGTGCCCACTTCTGGGTTAAAGCTCACACGAACGTTTTGTGCTTGGTTAAAATTGCGTTTATAAGCAGAGATTAACGCTGCTTCAATCGCATCAATAATAATATCTTTGCTAATTCCTTTTTCTGACTCTAATACGAGCAAGGCATCTAACAACTCAGTGCTCATGAAGATCCCCCTTCTAACTAAAACGTAACAGCAAGTCGCGCATTTGCAACTTTGTCCATTGAAATTTGGATTTCTTTTTTACGTGTTTTAATTGTTAATAATAGTGTAATTGTAGTACCATCGTAGGAAAGTAGTTTTCCTTCAAACATTTTTTCACCATCAATCGGCTCATATGTTTTAATTGCCACTTGTTTTCCTACCGCTTGCTGGAAGTCTTTCTCTTTCTTTAATGGGCGTTCCGCTCCAGGAGATGATACATCCAAAAAGTAAAGATGAGGAATTGGATCCTCTTTATCTAAAGCTTCGCTTAAACGTTCACTTACCGCACCGCATTCTTCAATGTCGACTCCCTTTTCAGAATCGATGAATACGCGTAAGAACCAGTCTTGTCCTTCTTGCACATACTCTACATCTACAAGTTCAAGATTTAACTCTTCAACGATTGGCTGCGCAAATGCTTCTACTACTTCTGTGACTTTCTTATCCATAAACAGCCTCCTTCCTGCCGTCATGTACCATTTACAAGAAAAGACTCCGTCCATAAAACGGTTTATCTTATTCTTTCTCGTTAGCTAACAAAAGCCCCTGCCGTTAAGCAGGGAATATCTGTCTTAGTATTACCAAATTTAAGAAGTAAAACTTGTAACAAAATATGTATATACGACAGAAATTTCTTACCTCTCCACATCAATAAAACGTAGATAGTAACACGAAAGAGTGGGTTTCCCCACTCTTTTTTTTACACAATATACATGACATGGTTATCTCGGTTAATAGTATACCATAGCAAATGTTGATTTGCAAAGACTTTTCCTACCTACTAGAACAGTGATAACTGGTTTTGATCAGGTAGATCGCCTAAGCAACCTTGACTATCTAAATACTCAATAATTGTTTTCGAAACCTTACTGCGCTGCTGTAAATCTTCTTTTGATAAGAAATCTCCATTTTTACGTGCTTCTACAATACTTAAAGCGGCGTTTGTACCCAGTCCAGGCACTGCATTAAATGGAGGAATTAAAGAATCCCCATCAATAATAAATTCTGTTGCATGCGAACGGTATAAATCAACCTTTTGGAATGAGTATCCACGCTCACACATTTCAAGTGTCATTTCTAGTACTGTTAATAAACTTTTCTCTTTCGGCGCTGCATCCAAACCTTTTTGTGCAATTTCATCAATTTTTACACGTATAGATGCTGAGCCTTTCGCCATCGCCTCTACGTCAAAGTCATCTGCACGAACTGTAAAGTATGCCGCATAGAATAGAAGCGCGAAATGCACTTTAAAATATGCAATACGTACAGCCATAAGTACGTAAGCAGCCGCATGGGCTTTAGGGAACATGTACTTGATCTTCTTACATGAATCAATATACCAACCCGGTACATTATTACTTTTCATGTCCTCTTCCCATTCTTCTGGTACACCTTTACCTTTACGAACCGACTCCATGATTTTGAAGGCTAATGATGGGTCTAAACCTTGATAGATTAAATATACCATGATGTCATCACGACAACCGATAACTTCACTCAGCGTACATGTACCGTTATAAATTAACTCGTTTGCATTACCAAGCCATACATCCGTACCATGCGATAGTCCTGAAATTTGGACTAACTCAGAGAATGTCGTAGGCTTCGTCTCTTCTAACATCTGCCTTACGAATTTCGTACCAAACTCTGGTATACCAAGTGTACCTGTTTTACAGTTAATTTGTTCTTCCGTTACACCTAACGATTCAGGTCCTGAGAAAATTTTCATTACTTCCGGATCGTCTGTTGGGATTGTTTTCGGATCAATACCACTTAAATCTTGTAACATACGAATAACAGTTGGATCATCGTGTCCTAGTATATCAAGTTTCAATAAATTATCATGAATCGAGTGGAAATCAAAGTGTGTCGTTCTCCACTCAGCACCTATTGAATCTGCCGGGAACTGGATTGGTGAAAAATCAAAAATATCCATGTAATCAGGCACAACGATAATACCACCTGGATGCTGTCCAGTCGTACGTTTTACACCGGTACATCCTGATACTAAGCGGTCAATCTCTGCATTTCGAATCGTTAAGTTATGATCATTTGCATAACCTTTTACATACCCATAAGCGGTTTTTTCCGCAACTGTACCTATTGTACCCGCACGGTAGACATAATCTTCACCGAACAGTACTTTCGTATAGTTATGGGCACGTGGTTGGTATTCCCCGGAGAAGTTCAAGTCGATATCGGGTACCTTATCTCCTTTAAATCCAAGGAACGTTTCGAACGGAATATCATGTCCATCTTTCACGTATGGAACATTACATGCAGGACATTCTTTATCCGGCAAGTCAAAACCAGAACCTACAGAACCATCATTAAAGAATTCTGATTGCTTACACTTCGGACATACATAGTGTGGTGGTAATGGGTTTACTTCTGTAATTTCCATCATCGTTGCAACGAATGATGAACCTACCGATCCACGCGAACCTACTAGATATCCGTCTACTAACGATTTTTTCACAAGCTTATGTGAAATTAAATAAATTACGGCGAATCCATGCCCAATAATACTTTTTAATTCTTTTTCTAAACGCGCTTCTACAATTTCAGGTAACTCTTCACCATAAATGCTACGCGCCATTTTATAACTCATATCACGCGTTTCATCATCTGCACCCTCAATTTTCGGTGTATATAGATCATCTTTTACTGGATGAACATCACCAATTAATGATGCAACCTTTTGTGTATTCGTTACAACAATTTCTTTCGCAACGTCTTCACCTAAGAATGAAAAACACTCTAACATTTCATCCGTTGTACGGAAATGTACAGGCGGTAATGAATGTCGGTTTAACGGATTGGCTCCACCCTGCGAACTAACTAAAATTTTGCGATACATTCCATCCTCTGGATCTAAATAATGCACGTTTCCTGTAGCAACAACTGGTTTATCTAACGTCTCACCAAGTTTTACTAAATTAGAAATAATTGTTTTTAATTGTCCCTCATCTCGAACAAGTTCACGCTCTACTAAATGACGTAACACCTCTGGAGGCATTACTTCAATGTAATCATAGAACTGCGCAATTTCTTCTACCTCTTCAGGAGCTTTTTGCATCATCGCCTCAAACACTTCACCTTTATCACAAGCCGTTCCTACTAAAATTCCTTCACGATATTTTTTTAATAGTGACCTTGGTACTCGTGGTACTCGGTAAAAGTAATTTAGATGAGAATAGGAAACAAGTTTATATAAATTTTTCAATCCTACATCTGATGTGGCAAGTAACGTCATATGACTTGGGCGTCCACGCTTATACGCATCCCCTTGCCCCATGCTATCATTTAATTGATCGTGATATTCAAATCCCTTTTCAATCACATCTTTTAACATTTTCACAAGTAAGTATCCCGTTGCTTCTGTATCATAAATCGCACGGTGATGTTGCGTTAATTCAATATCAAGCTTTTTACACATCGTATTTAATCGATGGTTTTTCATTTCTGGGAATAAGAATCTTGCAAGTTCTAACGTATCAATAACAGGGTTATTCGTTTTTTCTAGTCCAGCCTTTTTAAAACCTACGTTAATAAAGCCCATATCAAAACTTGCGTTATGAGCAACAAGTGTATGGTCGCCCATCCATTCTTCAAACTTTTTAAACACTTCGTCCACTTCTGGTGCATCCGTTAACATATCATCTGTAATACCTGTTAATTCAATAATCGTCGCAGATAATGGTTGATGTGGATTTGCGAAAGATTCAAAGCGGTCAATAATTTCGCCGCCTTTTACTTTTACAGCCGCTAACTCGATAACAGTATCGTATACAGCTGATAAACCTGTCGTCTCAACGTCGAAAACAACATACGTTTCCTCTGCAAGTAAACGATGCGCTTCGTTATATGCAATCGGTACACCATCATTAACTAAATTCGCTTCTACACCATATATAACTTTGACCCCAGCCTTTTTACCCGCAGAATATGCCTCTGGGAAAGACTGTGCAACAGCATGGTCTGTAACAGCAATTGCCTCATGTCCCCATTTACCTGCTTGGGCAACAAGTCGAGAAACAGGCGTAACAGCGTCCATTTGGCTCATCGGTGTGTGAAGATGCAGCTCTACACGTTTTTCACCTTCTGGCGCTTTATCTTTACGAGACGGTCCTGTTATTTCATTAATATCATTTGCAATCATTACTAAATCTCGAACAAATGTATCATTTTGAACAGAACCACGCGCTTTCACCCACATTCCTTTTTTCAAGGATTGCAGCATAGGAATATCTTCTTTATCACGTGAGAACATTTTGATCATAATTGAATCCGTATAATCTGTTATTTTTAGAGTTAATAACGTACGGCCACTACGAAGCTCTTTCGTTTCTACATGGAAAACATACCCTTGAACTGTTTTTCTTCTTTCTTCATCTTGAATTTCTCGCATCGGTGTAATCTCTTCATCTGGCTTAATAAGATACCCAAGCACAACAGGTCCTTCATGCACAACGCTACTTTCTTCAGCTTGCTTCTTCGCCATTTCTTCCATAGCTTGTATAACACGTTCACGGTCTTCTTGCTGCGTTTGCTCACGAAACTTTTGCATTTCTTCTGTATTTTGCTGTATATGTGTGTCTAACTGAAAACGCGGGAATCCAAAAGCTTCGTATTGATCTCCTACTGGTTTCGCAACGTTTTTCTTTAAAGCAGTAGATTCCAGCTCATTATTCACATTTATTAGCAACTTCACTCCATTCACCTGCGGAAGCTGCTTCTTTAAGTAAGCAAACATAGGTGAAAATGTAATTCGTTCCGTACAAAGCGGCCAATACGCCCTCACTTCTTCTTCTGTAAATTGTTTATTCTCTGCTTCTAATGCAAATGTTGTTCTTGCAATATGAGAAAATGATTGCTTAAGCTTCGTTTCTAGCAATTCATATAATTCTGTAGGCAAAATACGTGGCACTTGTAAATCAAAATGCCAACTTTTATTCGCTTTATCAATAACGAGCCTTTCAATACCACCACCTTGTAAATATTGATTTATAAGGTCGTCTGGTATTTGCAACTGCTGGAGCAAAATTTGAAATCGCTCTTGTTGTTCATTTGTTAAAGACATAAGCACTCTCCTTCCATTTGCTATTATAAATTGAAACGTACTACAAAGAAAGATTTCTCCCTTCTTCTTTTACAAAATACGTTTACAAAGAAAGAGAAGGTACCTCATTACGAGGTACCCCTTCTTATTTTAAAGTATTTGCAATATATGTTTGAAGTTCTTCTACTTTCACTTCTTCAGACTCGCCTGTAGCACGTACTTTCACTTCTACAATACCTTCGTCTGCTTTTTTACCAACTGTCACGCGAACTGGAAGGCCGAATAAATCTGCATCTGCAAATTTAACACCTGCACGTTCTGCGCGATCATCTAGTAATACTTCGTATCCTTGTTCTTGTAATGAGTTGTATATGTTTTCACCCATTTCACGTTGTGCATCAGATTTCATATTTACTGGAATTACATGCACATGGAATGGTGCTACAGCTTTTGGCCAAACTAGACCGTTCTCATCATTAAACTGCTCTGCGATTGCTGCCACTGTACGAGATACACCGATACCGTAACAACCCATAATAAGTGGTTGTGTTTTTCCGTTTTCATCTAGGAATGTTGCGTTCATTGCTTCACTATAACGTGTTCCTAATTTGAATACATGACCAACTTCAATTCCGCGTGCGAAAAGAATTGTTCCGTTTCCGTCCGGAGATTGGTCTCCTTCTTGAATGAAGCGTAAATCTGTATATTGACTTACTTTAAAGTCACGTTCTGGATTTACATTTACATAATGGAATCCTTCTTCGTTCGCTCCTGAACATCCGTTAACAATTGATGCTACAGCATGGTCAGCGATAATTTCGATGTCACCTGTTACACCAATCGGTCCTAATGAACCAACTTCACAATGTAATAGTTCTTTCACTTCTTCATGAGAAGCAAGCTCAACAACTGAAGCACCGTATACATTTTTCACTTTTACATCGTTGACTTCATGATCACCACGAACAAGTACAACTACTAATTTCTCATCTACTTTAAATACCATAGACTTAATACAATTGTCAGCTTCAATGTTTAAGAATGCAGATACTTCTTCAATTGCTTTTTGATCCGGTGTTGCTACTTTTTCAAGTGCCTTTTCTGCTTCGTCACTCTTCGTATACGTAGCTACAACAGGAGCCATTTCGATGTTCGCTGCATAATCCGATGTATCAGAGTATGCAATTGTATCTTCACCAACATCAGACAATACCATAAATTCATGTGTATCTTTTCCGCCCATTGCCCCAGAGTCAGCAATAACCGCACGGAAATTCAAGCCACAACGAGCAAAAATATTAGAGTATGCTTTGTATAAACGATCATACACTTCATCTAAGCTCTCTTGTGTAGCATGGAAAGAGTATGCATCTTTCATTAGGAACTCTCTTCCACGTAATAAACCGAAACGAGGTCTTTGTTCATCACGGAATTTTGTTTGAATTTGGTATAATGTTAACGGTAATTTTTTATATGACTTCACTTCATCACGTACAAGATCTGTAATTACTTCCTCGTGTGTCGCTCCTAATGCGAATTCACGAGCGTTACGATCCTTCATACGCATTAATTCAGATCCGTAAGAATACCAACGGCCTGATTCTTGCCATAATTCTGCAGCTTGCATTGCTGGCATTAATAATTCTACAGCACCTGCGCGCTCCATTTCTTCTCGAACGATACGTTCTACTTTGTGTAGTACTTTTAAACCAAATGGTAGAAAACTATAAATACCAGAAGCATTTTGACGCATAAAACCTGCACGAAGTAATAACTGATGACTCTTAATCTCCGCATCAGCTGGAACTTCACGTAATGTAGGACTGAATACCATACTTTGTTTCATTTATTCGCACCTCTTCATTTTACTCTTATACGCAGTAAAACCCCTCACCTCGAGTTAGGTGAGGGATTTTATTCTACGATCTCTATTTCATTATAAGTTTCACTTTATTTTACAAGAAAAACTTACGAATGTCATTCCAAGTTACAACTAACATTAGTAACATTAATAATGCAAAACCAATAAAGTGAACCATACCTTCTTTTTGGCGGTCAATTGGTTTCCCTCGTAACGCTTCAATTAAGAAGAAGAACAAACGTCCACCGTCTAAAGCAGGGACTGGTAGTAAATTAAATAAACCAAGGTTAATACTTAAAACTGCTGCTAAACTTAATACACGTGTAAATCCATAATCTACAACTTGATCTGTTAGATTATAAATCCCTACTGGACCTGACAACTCATTAATAGAGAATTGACCAGTTACTAATTTCACAAGAGACTCAAAAATTAGTTTCGTCCATTGGTAAGTTTGTTCAAAACCTGATTTAATAGAACCCATTACTGTTTTCTCTACTGGAGAGTAAACACCAATTCTACCAACTTCTTCTTTACCTTCTTTATCGAGCGTTGGCGTTACTTTTACATTAAACTGTTCACTATCACGCTTTACTTGTAACGTAATTTCTTTATTTGGGTTTTCACGTACAATAGAAACAACATCTTTCCATGTACTTGTGTTCTTCCCATCGATTGCTTGAATTGTATCATTTTCTTTTAATCCAGCTTGCTGTGCTGCACTATTCTCCATCACTTTTCCGACCATTGGCTTGTCAACAGGAACACCTTGTACAAATCCAAGAATCACAAAAATAACAAATGCTAAAATGAAGTTCATTGCAGGACCTGCAAAGATTGTTAAAGCACGTTGACCCAATTTCTTAGAGCCGAACTGCCTATTATACGGAGCAATTTGAATTTCTTCACCTGCAGTAATGATACGAGCCTTTTCATTCACTCGGAATGTTTGAAGCTCTTCCTCGTACTCTTCATAGCCCGAAATTGTTAAATTATGCTCTAAATCAGCTTGTTCGACTTCAATGACACGAACATTTGGGTACTTTTCATATCCATCAAAAACTAATTTCGCAACTTCGTCTTTTTCATTTAATACAAGGCCAACCTTTTTCCCAGGCTTTAACTCAACTGTGTCTGCATCCTCGCCAGCCATTCTTACATAGCCACCAAGGGGCAGTAATCGAATCGTATACACCGTTTCATTCTTTTCAAATGAGAATATTTTCGGACCAAAACCAATCGCAAACTCACGGCATAAAATACCTGCTCTTTTTGCGAAATATAGATGCCCTAGCTCATGGAAAAATACGAGTGCACCGAAAATTAATATAAAGGCAATCGCTGTATTCAATTCCATAACCACCTTTGCTAAATTTGTTCCATCACAAACCGTCTTGTGGCTGCATCAATTTCCAGAATTTCCTCTAAGCTCGGACGTGCAATGACATTGTGATGGTTCATTGCTTTTTCAATGAGGTCTTCCACTGTTAAGAAACCAATTCTCTTTTGTAAAAAAGCTTCAACAGCTACTTCATTCGCTGCATTCATTACAGCTGGCATACTTCCACCTGCTTTTCCAGCTTCATACGCAAAACGTAGGCAACGGAATCGTTCTTGGTTCATTTCCTCAAAATGCAACGTTCCTATTTCCCATAAATTTAACTGTTTTGTGTCTGAAAGAGGCAATCGATCAGGATATGTAAGTGCGTATTGAATTGGTACTCGCATATCAGGTGAGCCAAGCTGTGCCATTACACTACGATCTTCAAATTCAACCATAGAATGGATAATACTTTCTTTATGTAAAACAACATCGATTTGCTCATAAGGGATACCAAAAAGCCAATGTGCTTCAATTACTTCTAGCCCCTTATTCATCATTGTAGCAGAATCAATTGTAATTTTCGAACCCATTGACCAGTTTGGATGTCGAAGCGCATCTTCTACGGTCACATGATGCAATTCATCTCTCGTTTTATCACGGAAACTTCCACCAGAAGCAGTAATAACCAGTCGAGAAATTCTTTTTTCATTTTCACCATTCAAACATTGAAAAATAGCTGAATGTTCACTATCTACTGGAAGTAACGAAACATTATGTTTTCGCGCTGCTTCCATTACAAGATGCCCTGCAGTTACTAATGTTTCTTTATTTGCAATTCCAATTGTTTTTTTCGCCTCAATTGCACGAAGTGTTGGTAACAACCCTACGCTACCTACAACAGCATTTACTACAATCTCCGCATCTGGATGTAATGCTACTTCTAAAAGCCCTTCACTACCATATACAATTTTTGTATTACCAGAGACAGCTTGTAATTTTAAAACATCTTCCTCTCTTTGCACAGAGACGATTTGCGGAGAAAATTCTTGAATTACCTTTACTGCGTAGTCAATATTTTTCCCTACAGAAAAAGCAACGAGACGGAATTGGTCTGGGTGCGAGCGTAATACATCTAAAGTTTGTGTACCAATTGATCCGCTTGCACCTAATAAACTAATGTTTTTCATGACTCCAACCCCTCGTTCATTTATTAATTATATTGTAATAAGAAGTAGAGAATTGGTAAAACAAATAACCAACTATCTGTTCGATCTAATATACCGCCATGCCCAGGTAAAATTGTACCTGAATCCTTTACGCCATAATGACGTTTAAATGCAGATTGTACTAAATCGCCAATTTGTCCAAAAATAGAAATGATAATTGTCAACACAATTAAAATCCCTACATTAGCCTCAACTGGGAAGAACATATTATAAACAACTGCCACAACAATTCCACAAACGATGCCACCTAATGAACCTTCAATCGTTTTATTAGGACTAATTTCTGGCCATAATTTTCTTTTTCCTAATGCTTTTCCTACGAAATATGCGCCTGAATCAGTAGCCCATATAACAAATAATGCACAAAACACATATTTAATTCCCAATATTCTCGTTTCATTCAAATATAGGAATCCCATTCCAACATATGCTGTTGCCATTAGCAAAAATGAAGCATTGTCAAAAGTAAATGTATTCTTAGAAAGGACTGTATATGATAAAAGTAATAAAACAATCACAAATGTGATTTCTAATTTACCTAATCCAATCTGCGTAAACAGTTCTGATGCACTACTTGGAATTAAAATAATCCATAATAATACTGCCGCTAAAACTGTTGGTACTGAAATAAGCGTAAGCTTATTCATACGAATTAATTCATATAAACCTATAGAAGCAAGTGCATACACTAAAACCGTAAAAGGCACGCCACCGTAAATTACGATGGGAATGAATAGCGCGGCAGCAACCACTCCAGTAATAATTCTCTGTTTCACTACCAAACCCTCTCTTTCTACACGCCTCCGAATCTGCGCCCTCTATGCTGAAAGTCTGTAATCGCATTTAGCAAATGTTCCTCGGTAAAATCTGGCCAATACACATCTGTAAACCAAAATTCCGAATATGCAATTTGCCATAACATGAAATTACTAATACGTAGCTCACCGCTCGTACGGATTAACAACTCTGGGTCAGGTAAAGAACTCGTCATTAAATAGGAAGAAAGCATTTCTTCACTTACATCTTCAACGCGAATTTTTCCTTCCTCACTATCTTTCACCATATGTTGCACAGCAGAAACGATTTCATCTCGACTTCCATAGTTTAACGCGAAATTAAGAATTAATCCCGTATTCTCTTTCGTATCTTCCATGGCCTTCTCCATCGCTCTGCGTGTATGCGTAGGAAGACGATCTTGTTGTCCTATTACTCGGACTTGTACGTTCTCTTCAATCAATTCTGGTAAAAATGTACCCAAAAATTCTTCTGGAAGCCTCATTAAATAGTCAACTTCCTTTTTCGGTCTTTTCCAGTTCTCAGTCGAAAAAGCATAAAGAGTTAATATTTTAACATTAAGTTTGCTTGCAAATTTTGTAATTTTCTTTACAACTTGCATGCCTTCATGATGTCCCGCAATACGAGGCATCGCTCTCCTCTTTGCCCATCTACCATTACCATCCATAATGATGGCAATATGTTCTGGGATGTATCCTTTTTTCACTTCTTCAACGAGATGATCAAACGATGCGTCCTTTTTACTTTTAAAAAAAGGAAAATTTTTAAACATCATTCATACCCTCCAGCAAGCAGACATATGCCTAAAAGTGTAAAAAGACCCCCTTAAGAAGAGGGTCATATTTGCGAAGATATCGCTATTACACTTCCATGATTTCTTTTTCTTTGTTTTTTGCGATTTCATCAACTTTTGCGATATATTTATCTGTTTCTTTTTGGATATCTTCAGTATATCCTCTTAAATCATCTTCTGTAATCTCGCCAGCTTTTTCAAGCTTCTTAAGATCATCGTTACCGTCACGACGTACGTTACGAACAGCAACTTTCGCTTCTTCAGCATATTTTTTCACAACTTTAACAAGATCACGACGACGCTCTTCTGTTAATGCAGGGAATGCAATACGAATTACAGTTCCATCATTAGAAGGGTTTAAGCCTAAATCTGCTTTTAAAATTGCTTTTTCGATATCACCGATAGAAGTTTTATCATAAGGTTGAATTACAAGTAAACGTGCTTCTGGAACTGTAATGTTCGCTAATTGCACAACAGGTGTTGGTGCACCATAGTAATCAACTTGTACCTTATCTAATACAGACGAGCTTGCACGACCTGCGCGAACTGTTGCCAATTCACGAGAGTAAGCAGCAACTGCTTTTTCCATTTTTTCATTTGAAGACTTCAATACTTGTTGTCCCATATTTATTTCCCCCTTACAACTGTTCCGATATTTTCGCCTAAAACGGCACGTTTAATGTTACCTTTTTCCATAACAGAGAATACAATTAATGGAATATCATTGTCCATACATAAAGAAGAAGCTGTTGAATCCATTACACCTAAACCTTCTTTTAATACATCTAAGTAAGTAAGTGTTTCGTATTTCGTAGCTGTTGGGTCAAGAGATGGATCTGCATTATATACGCCATCCACATTGTTTTTCGCCATTAAGATAACGTCTGCTTCGATTTCCGCTGCACGTAGTGCTGCTGTTGTATCTGTAGAGAAATATGGGTTACCTGTACCTGCTGCAAAGATCACAACACGTTTTTTCTCTAGATGACGAACTGCTTTACGACGAATGTAAGGCTCTGCTACTTGACGCATTTCGATTGAAGTTTGAACACGAGTTTGAATTCCAATGTTCTCCAGGCTATCTTGAAGAGCTAATGAGTTCATAACTGTTGCTAACATACCCATGTAATCCGCTCCAGCACGATCCATTCCCATTTCACTTCCGATTTTTCCACGCCAAATGTTTCCGCCACCAACAACAACAGCAACTTCTACATCAAGTTCTGCAATTTCTTTTACTTGTTCCGCAACTGATTTAATAACAGATGGGTTAATTCCAAATCCTTGTTCGCCAGCTAACGCTTCTCCGCTTAGCTTTAATACGACACGATTATATTTCGGTTTACTCATAATGAACCTCCAATTGCTTACATCTTTATTTTAAAAAAGGGAACACAATGTGTTCCCTAATCTGTATTAGTTACTACCTTTTACTTGGTTCATTACTTCTTCAGCAAAGTTGTCTTCGCGTTTTTCGATACCTTCACCAACAGCGTAGCGAACGAATCCTTTTAATGTTCCGCCTTTAGACTCAACGAACTGACGAACTTTCATATCAGGGTTTTTAACGAATGCTTGGTCAAGTAAGCAAATTTCTTCGAAGAATTTGCCAAGACGGCCTTCAACCATTTTTGCAACGATTTTTTCAGGCTTGCCTTCGTTTAAAGCTTGTTGTGTTAATACTTGACGCTCATGCTCAACTTCTTCAGCTGTTACAGCATCGCGGTCGATGTATTTAGGGTTAACTGCTGCGATGTGCATTGCTACATCTTTAGCAGCAGCTTCGTCAGTAGAACCTTCAAGAACTGTTAATACACCAATACGTCCACCCATGTGTAGGTAAGCGCCGAATGCATCAGCATCAGTTTTTGTTACGATTTCGAAACGACGAAGTGTAAGTTTTTCACCAATTTTAGCAATTGCTTCGTTGATGTGCTCTTCTACTGTTTTGCCGCCTTCGATTGTTTGAGCCATAGCTTCTTCAATGTTAGCTGGTTTGTTAGCTAATAAGTGAGCAGCTAATTCTTTAATTAATGCTTGGAAACCTTCGTTTTTCGCAACGAAATCAGTTTCAGAGTTTAATTCTAAGATTAAACCTTCGTTACCGTTTGTTTCGATGAAAGTTAAACCTTCAGCAGCGATGCGGTCTGCTTTTTTAGCAGCTTTCGCAATACCTTTTTCACGTAAGAAGTCAATTGCCTTCTCCATGTCGCCATTAGTTTCAGTTAAAGCTTTTTTGCAGTCCATCATACCTGCGCCAGTTTTTTCACGTAATTCTTTTACCATTTGTGCAGTGATTGCCATACTATTCATCCTCCTAAAATATGTATTTATACTTTTTATAAAGGTGTTTATACCTTAAAAAAGGTGATAAAAGGCCGAACCCCTTATCACCTTTCCAACTTTGTTACGCAGTAACAGTTTCTTCACCTTGTTTTGCTTCAAGGATCGCGTCTGCCATTTTAGATGTAAGAAGTTTTACAGCACGAATTGCATCATCGTTTGCTGGGATAACGTGATCGATTTCGTCTGGATCACAGTTTGTATCAACGATACCGATGATTGGAATGTGTAATTTGCGTGCTTCAGCAACTGCAATACGCTCTTTACGAGGGTCTACTACGAATAATGCACTTGGAAGACCTTTCATATCTTTAATACCGCCTAAGAATTTCTCAAGACGCTCTAACTCTTTTTTAAGTTGAACAACTTCTTTCTTAGGAAGTACTTCGAAAGTACCATCTTCTTGCATTCTTTCGATGTCTTTAAGACGCTTGATACGTTTTTGGATTGTTTGGAAGTTTGTTAAAGTTCCACCTAACCAGCGTTGGTTAACGAAGTACATACCAGCACGAGTTGCTTCTTCTTTAATAGCTTCTTGTGCTTGTTTTTTAGTACCTACGAATAAGATGTCTCCACCTTCAGCAGCGATGTCGCGCATCGTTCTGTAAGCTTCCTCAACTTTTTTCACAGTTTTTTGTAAGTCGATGATGTAGATACCGTTACGCTCTGTGAAAATGTAACGCTTCATTTTTGGGTTCCAACGACGAGTTTGATGTCCGAAATGAACACCAGCTTCAAGCAATTGCTTCATAGAAATTACTGACATAATATAGTTCCTCCTAAATGGTTTTTGATATCCTCCGTTTACTTCATCTCTAAGCGAAACTACAAACGTAGCACCAACACTTAAATCAGTAAACGTGTGTACTTTGTACTGACACCACTGCCTACTATATCATACTGAAATATTACAATCAAGTCGAAAATGCGAACAATGTAAAACTTTCTTTGTTCACACTCGAATTCTAGTATTACCAACCTGTATTTCTTTTAAGCAAAAAAATGAAATTCAATTCATAGCTTTTCCGAAAAATATGATTATGACGCTATTTGCAAACAACATTAATCTTTTATACACAAAAAACTCTCCTCAAAAAATGAGGAGAGTTTTATAAATTAGTTTGTTTTTAATTTAGCAAGTTCCTGTAGAAACTTGTCGTTTAGCACTTTAATGTATGTTCCTTTCATACCTAAAGAGCGAGACTCAATAACACCAGCACTCTCTAATTTACGAAGTGCATTTACGATTACAGAACGAGTAATTCCTACGCGATCAGCAATTTTACTTGCAACAAGTAAACCTTCTGTTCCATTTAATTCTTCGAAGATATGCTCGATTGCTTCTAACTCACTGTAAGATAATGAGCTAATCGCCATTTGAACAACAGCTTTACTACGTGCTTCCTCTTCGATTTCTTCTGCTTTTTCACGTAAGATTTCCATACCTACTACAGTTGAACTGTATTCAGCAAGGATTAAATCATCGTCTAAGAACTCTTGACCAAGACGAGCTAATACTAATGTACCTAGACGCTCACCGCCACCAACGATTGGTACGATTGTAGTTAAACCTTGACCGAATAATTCTCTATTTTCTACCGGGAATGCTGTGTAAGCACTGTTTACATCTAAGTTAGAAGATGTTTCTGTAATGTTGAATAAGCTTTGTGTGTATTCTTCCGGGAATTGACGCTCAGCAAGCATTTGTTTCATACGCTCGTTCTCAATTTGTTGGTGAATTGCATAACCTAGTAATTTACCACGACGGCTTACTACGAATACGTTCGCTTCGATTACTTCACACATTGTATCAGACATTTCTCTAAAGTTTACAGGCTTTCCTGCTGCGCTCTGTAATAACGCATTTAATTTTCTTGTTTTTGCTAATAATTCCATTTCAAAAGTTCCTCCTACATGTTACTCACATATTTTTTCATCACTTGGAAACTAGGGCGAGTCACCTGATGACACTATTACAAAATAAACTGGCTCACATCTTTATTTTTAGCAATCGTTGCTAATTTCTCCTCAACGTATTGAGGTGTTATCGTTATTTTCTCTAACGTAATTTCAGATGCTTCAAACGATAAATCTTCAAGGAGCTTCTCCATAATCGTATGAAGTCTTCTTGCTCCAATATTATCTGTATCCTGATTAACTTGATAAGCAATCTCAGCAATCTTACGAATAGCTTCGTCTGAAAATTCAATTTCTATACCTTCAGTCGCTAATAAAGCCATATATTGTTTAATTAACGCATTGTCAGGCTCGATTAATATTTTAACAAAATCATCTGTCGATAATTTTGTTAATTCTACTCGAATCGGAAATCTCCCTTGCAGTTCCGGAATTAAATCCGACGGTTTAGACATATGAAACGCTCCAGCTGCAACGAATAAAATATAATCCGTTTTTACTGATCCGTATTTTGTCGCAACATTCGACCCTTCTACAATCGGCAGAATGTCACGTTGCACACCTTCACGTGATACATCTACGCTATTCGACTGCTTACCAGCAATTTTGTCAATTTCATCGATAAAAATAATCCCGAGCTGTTCAGCACGATAAACAGCCTCTTGTGTAACTTCATCCATATCAATTAAGCGCTGTGCTTCCTCATTTGTCAAGAGGTTTCTTGCTTCTTTTACAGAAAGTTTACGTTTTTTTGTTTTTTTCGGCATAAAACTTCCTAATGCATCTTGGAAATTCATCCCCATTTGTTCCATGCCAGTTCCTTGTAACATATCGAACATGGAAGACTGTTGCTCAGTCACTTCAATCGATACAATTTCATCTTCAAGAAGTCCTGCAGCAAGCTTTCTTTCCACATCTTGACGTTTCTTTTCGATTTCAACATCTTCCTGTGCATCAGATGTTTGATTCGAATTTTGAGCACCGCCAAATAGCATTTCTAATGGGTTTTTAAATCCAGATTGTTTCTCCGGACTCGGCACTAAAATTTCAACAAGACGTTGGTTCGCTTGTTCTTCCGCTTTGTCTTGTACTTTAATTACCATTTCTTCTTTCACGATACGAACTGACGTTTCCACAAGGTCACGTACCATCGATTCTACATCTCTACCTACATATCCAACTTCTGTAAATTTGGTAGCTTCAACCTTAATAAAAGGTGCTCCAACGAGTTTCGCCATTCGTCGTGCTACCTCTGTTTTACCAACACCCGTTGGTCCAATCATTAAAATATTTTTAGGCGCAATTTCATCACGTAGATTTTCAGCTAATTTACTTCGACGATATCGATTTCTTAAAGCTACAGCAACCGCTTTCTTCGCATCTTTTTGACCGATAATGTATTGATCTAATTTTTCCACAATTTGACGCGGAGTAAAATGTAAATGCATATAAAATGCCTCCCTTACGATTCTACAATTCTTCCACAATTATATTGTGGTTTGTATAAACACAAATATCGCCAGCAATGTCTAAACTCGCTTTCGCAATTTGCTTCGCTGTTAAATGTTCACTTGCATATTGCTTTAAAGCACGACCTGCAGAAAGCGCATAATTCCCGCCAGATCCAATCGCTAAAATACCATCATCCGGTTCGATTACTTCTCCTGTACCTGAAACAAGAAGCATAGTTGTTTTATCCATGACAATGAGCATCGCTTCTAGTTGACGTAACATTTTGTCGCCACGCCATTGTTTTGCCATCTCAACTGCAGCACGCTGCAAGTTCCCATTGTACTCTTCTAATTTCCCTTCAAACATTTCAAAAAGAGTAAATGCGTCAGCAACGGAACCTGCAAAACCAGCTAAAACTTTCCCTTGGAAAAGTTTACGGACTTTACGAGCTGTATGTTTCATTACAACTGCATTTCCCATCGTCACCTGGCCATCTCCAGCCATTGCACATTCTCCATTATGATGAACTGCAAATATCGTTGTAGCGTGGAAATTTCCCATAGAAAAAACTCCTTTATATGTTTTTATAGCTTTAAAAGCAATTTATGCCCGTGGGTGATGCTTCATGTAGACCGAACGCAATCTTTCTTTAGAGACATGCGTATAAATTTGTGTCGTCGACAAATTCTCATGACCGAGTAGCTCCTGTACAGTACGTAAATCTGCCCCTTCATCTAACATGTGTGTAGCAAATGTATGCCTTAACATATGGGGACTTATCCGCATTGTCAGCGAAGCTTTCTTAATGAGTTCGTTTAATACATAGCGTACCCCTCGACTTGTTAGCGGCGTGCCTTTCGCATTTAAAAATACCATATGAGAGTGTTCTTCAGTTTTGTGAGCTAACTGTTTTCTCCCGTTCTCTATATAAGTAATTAAAGCATCTTGCGCATAGCTTCCGAACGGAATATACCTTTGTTTTTTTCCTTTTCCCATTACTAAAATTGTTCCCACCGCGAAGTCAATATCGGTAAGTTGTAAATTGACACATTCACTCACACGGATTCCAGTCGCATACATCAATTCTAATAAAGCTTGATTCCTTTGACCTAGCGGTGTTTCCGTATCAGAAACTTCAAATAATTCCTCTAATTCTTCAGCATATAAAAACTTTGGGATTGACAATTCTTTTTTGGGGAGTGACGCAAGTGCAAACGGATTATCTTTCCGATAACCTTCACGCATCAAAAAACGATATAAACTTCGTAAACTTGATACTTTTCTTGCGACAGATTTACGGGCTAACTTTTCATCGTGCAACGTCGTTAAGTACAAACGAACATCCGCGTATGTAACATCTAAAAAAGAGGATATGCCTTCTCGCTCCATAAATTGCACAAAATGTTCTAAATCATTTTGATAACTTGCAATTGTATATTTTGAATAATTTCTTTCAATTTGTAAATATCCAACGAATAATTGTAACAATTTCTTCACATTCACACAATTCACCTCAATAAAGGCTACTAAATCGTATCACAACTTAGTAGCCTTTGCAAGAAATTTAACTAAATATTTACAAAATTTTGAATTGTTTCTAAAGCGCGTGTTGCATAGGCTTCATTTCGTTCTGCTTTTTTCTTAATTTTCTTCTCTAACGGTGCAAACAGACCGAAGTTTGCATTCATTGGTTGGAAGTTTTTTGCATTTGTCGCAGTAATATAATTCGCCATACTTCCCATTGCAGTTACAGATGGTAATACAACTGGCTCTTCACCTTTCACAAGTCGAGCAGCGTTAATACCTGCTAGTAATCCTGATGCTGCCGATTCAACATATCCCTCTACTCCAGTCATTTGACCAGCGAAGAATAAATCATCACGTTGTTTATATTGATATGTTGGACGAAGTAAGTTAGGTGAATTAATAAACGTATTACGATGCATTACACCATAACGTACAATCTCTGCGTTTTCCAGTCCTGGAATCAACTGTAACACTTCTTTTTGTGGTCCCCACTTTAAATGCGTTTGGAAACCTACGATATTGTATAACGTTCCTGCTGCATCATCTTGACGTAATTGAACAACAGCATAAGGCGTTTTCCCTGTTTTCGGATCTTCTAATCCAACAGGTTTCATCGGTCCAAATACTAGCGTCTGTCTTCCTCTACTTGCCATAACTTCTACTGGCATACAACCCTCAAAGAAAATTTCTTTTTCAAATTCTTTTAAAGGTACTGTTTCAGCAGCAATTAAAGCCTCGTAAAAACGGTCAAATTCCTCTTCCGTCATTGGGCAGTTTAAATATGCAGCTTCGCCTTTATCGTAACGAGACTTTAAATATACTTTATTCATATCAATGCTGTCTTTCTCAACAATCGGCGCTGCAGCATCATAGAAATAAAAATAATCTTCACCTGTTAATTCTTTTAATTGTGCAGCAAGATCAGGAGACGTAAGTGGACCTGTCGCGATAACAGTAGGCCCTTCTGGAATTTCAGTAATTTCTTCATTCATCACAGTTACGTTCGGATGGTTTTTCACATACTCCGTTACCTTTGCTGCAAATTCATGACGATCTACAGCTAAAGCCCCTCCTGCTGGTACAGAGCACTCATCAGCTGCACGAATAATAACAGAGTCCATTAGACGCATTTCTTCTTTAATAACACCAACAGCGTTTGTTAATGTGTTTGCGCGAAGCGAGTTACTGCATACTAACTCTGCAAATTTATCTGTGTGATGAGCTGGCGTTTGCCTTACTGGTCTCATTTCATATAATTTTACTTGGACACCACGTTTTGCAATTTGGTAAGCTGCTTCACTTCCTGCAAGACCTGCGCCAATGACGTTTACTACTTGTGTTGTCATATTAATCACCTTTCCTTTTCTTCCCGAAAAAAATGTGAGCAGTTACGCTCACATTTGTTGTTCTTCTTCATAATCACACGAAATACATTGTACTTGCACGCCTTTTTTCAACTTCTTCTCTACAAGCATACCTTCGCACTTCGGACATTTACGACCAATTGGTTTATCCCAAGATACAAAGTCACACTCTGGATACGTACCGCATCCATAGAAAAGACGTTTCTTTTTATTACTACGGCGTTCAATAATTTGACCTTTATCACACTTCGGACAAGTAACACCGATTTCTTTCACAATCGGTTTTGTATTACGACAATCTGGGAAATTCGAACAAGCCATAAATTTCCCGTATTTACCCATTTTAAAGACCATTGGGTGATCACACAATTCACAGTCTTCCCCAGCTGGTTCATCTTTAATTTCCACTTCACGCATTTCTTTCTCCGCTTTTTCTAAACGCGGTTCAAAGCCTACGTAGAAATCATCAACAATTTTTACCCAATTCGCATTTCCTTCTTCTACTTCATCAAGACTTTGCTCCATATTAGCAGTAAATTCAATGTTAATAATTTCTGGGAAAAACTCTAAAATAAGTTCAATTACTATTTCACCAAGTTCAGTTGGAACGAAGCGTTTATTATCCAAACCTACGTATCCACGTTTTTGAATCGTTTCAAGTGTCGGTACGTAAGTCGACGGTCTTCCAATTCCAAGCTCTTCAAGTGTTCTTACTAGACGAGCCTCTGTATATCGCGGCGGAGGTTGTGTAAAGTGTTGCTTCGGTTCTAAATCCTTCGAAAATACCGTTTCCCCTACTTCTAAAGGTGGCAACATTTTATCCTTTTCTTCAGCCCCGTCATCTTTCGACTCTACATACACTTTCATAAATCCTGGAAACTTTACAACCGATCCACTTACACGGAACTGAACATTGTTATTAATGAGTCTAGCTGTCACAGTATCCATTATAGCAGACGCCATTTGACTTGCAACAAATCGCTCCCAAATCAGTTTATACAACCGAAGTTGATCACGACTCAAGAAACTCTTAAGTTCCTCTGGCCTTCTCATTACCGAAGTAGGACGAATTGCCTCATGCGCATCTTGTGCGTTCGACTTTTTCGTTTCTTTCTTCTTTTCTGTTCCTATGTATTCCGCACCAAACGCCTCAGTAATGTAAGTACGTGCCTCTGTTTGAGCTGTTTCTGAGATACGTGTTGAGTCAGTTCTCATATACGTAATAAGACCTACAGTCCCTTGCTTTCCAAGATCTATCCCTTCATACAATTGCTGCGCGAGCATCATTGTTTTCTTTGCTCGCATGTTTAACTTACGCGCTGCCTCTTGTTGTAAGGAAGATGTTGTAAACGGTAATGCAGGATTACGTTTTCGCTCTTTTCGCGTTACATTTTCAACTGAAAACGCATTATCTTTCATCTGTTCAATTATTTCATTCACTTGCGTTTCATTCGTTAATTGAACTTTTTCACCATCTACACCGTAAAAGCTTGCTTCAAATGTGTCTTTCCCCTTCACAAATTCTGTCTTAATTGTCCAGAATTCTTCAGGCTCAAAGATTTGAATTTCTTTTTCACGTTCGATAATTAAACGAACTGCTACAGATTGTACGCGTCCTGCACTTAATCCTTTTTTTACTTTCTTCCATAATAAAGGACTAATATTGTAACCTACAAGACGATCTAGTATACGTCTTGCTTGTTGTGCATCTACTAAATCCATATTAATCGCACGAGGATGTTTAAATGATTCTTTTATTGCGTCTTTTGTAATCTCATTAAACACAACTCGGCAATCTGATTCAACGTCCACATTTAACGTATTGGCTAAATGCCAAGCAATCGCTTCCCCTTCGCGGTCTGGATCGGCCGCGAGATAGACTTTCTTTGCTTTTTTGGCCGCTGATTTTAAATCTTTTAAGACGGGACCTTTACCACGAATGGTAATATACTTCGGGGTGAAGTTGTTCTTTACTTCTATCCCCATTTGACTTTTAGGTAAATCGCGAACGTGTCCCATAGACGCGACAACTTTGTATTTTTTCCCTAAATATTTCTCAATGGTCTTCGCCTTAGAAGGCGACTCCACGATTACGAGGTAATCTGACATGCTAGTGCCTCCTTAAGAGGTGGATTCAAGTCTTCATCAATCTTATTGATTTCTCTTGTTTTTGTCAATCAAGAATGAATATACCATACAGTGCCTTTCTACCATTTGTCAATAATTGTTTAATAAAAACATGAAAATATAAGGTTAATTTAAAATCTCTTCCAAAATATCTTCTGCATTTCTTACTAGTTTTGCTCCTTGTTGAATTAGATGATTCGTTCCTGATGCACTATCTATAAATATAGGTCCAGGAAGTGCAAATACCTCTCTATTTTGCTCTAAAGCAAGGTCCGCAGTAATAAGTGTTCCACTTCTTGATTTCGCTTCTACAACTAAAACACCCTTACTTATACCACTAATGATTCGGTTCCTTTTTGGAAAATACCATTTTTTCGGTGCATAGTGCGGCGGATACTCTGTTAATAACAATATATATTCATTCCATGTTTCATATAAATGTCTATTCTCTTTTGGATACATATACGATAATCCATGTCCTAGTATTGCAATAGTCGGACAATGCCGTCTTACTGTAATTTCATGAGCCATTGTATCTATCCCTCTTGCAAACCCACTGACAATAAGCCATTCTCTTTCTAATAATGGGTGTAAAATAAATTGTAAACTCTCATGTCCATATAAAGTCGGTTCTCTCGTTCCAATAACCGCTAATTTATTCGCCTTATTGAGAAAATCCTTCTCACCTTTTCCATATAACACAAAGGGCGGATCTTGTATTTCACGTAATAATTGTGGATAATCTTCATCACAGATAGTCATATAAAAGATTCGATTTTTCTCTAAATAAGATATATATTGCAAGAGATTTGAACTTTGAAGAAAACGTACTAATTCTGAAGATTTTTTCGAGGATATTCCAGTGTAGTATTCCATTTGTGTTGCATTAAAAGTGTATATTCCCTTCAATTCAGGATCGACATATAGTAGTCTTTCCATCGCCTTCCAATGATCTGCTAAAAAATAATGAAGATGTAATAATCGTTCTCTCTTCATCTTAATCCTCCTTACCCATAATTTTTATTATGTAAACAAGAATTACGTAAAAAAACACCTTCAAGCAAGAAGGTGTCTTTCAACAGATTAGTAGTTTTTACAAGTCTCAAATAGACCTTTTTCTTTTAAGAACCTGTTTAAAATCTTTTCAATAAAATTGCCACACCTGCCAATAAGCAACTCTGTCTACTATTTTCAAGCGTTC